>JANQLM010000099.1 GCA_028280635.1 Halieaceae bacterium
GCCCTGCGTGCTGATTGCGGTGGGCAGCTATGTGCTGCTGGATACGACCACGGACACCCTGCAGTAGCCCGCGGTCGCAAACGGGCTAGTAGGGTGGGAAGCCCTTGAGGATGTTCGCCGCGGCGGCGTCGTAGTCGGCCTGATCGCGGTTGTCGTCGCCCTTCAGTCGCGACTGGATGATCGAGCGGAACACCGACTGTTTCAGCTCGTGGTCGATGATGTCGACGATGAAGGTGCCCTGGGTATAGTTGCGCACACTGACATTGGTGCCACAGTTCCAGCAGTTGTAGTAGGCCGCACGGCTGTAACCACGATAGCCGCCGTAGTAGCCGCCGTAGGTCGGTCCGGTGTTGTAGGTGCGCACGTCGGTTTTTTCCTGGGCGACGAGGTGCCAGCTGAGCAGGGCGTCCGCCCGCTCCGGGTCCTCGACGTATTTGAATCCCTTCAGCTCCATGGCCCGCTCCAGCGCGAGGTCGATGCGGTTGGAGACCATGTCGCTGATGAACACCTTGGGGCTGTCACCGGAGCTGCCTCCGGACTGGGGCAGGAAGGAGAAAGTCTTGATCTTGCGGAAATCGTAGTCCGCCCGGTAATCGGTCTTCGGCTCCGGCGGCGAGCTGGCGCAGCCCACGACTACTGTCGCAGCCAGGGCGATCAGGAGTTTCAGCAATAGTCGAGTGGGAAGGTGCATGGGGTCTCTCCAGTGTGTTCGCCATCAGTGTAGTAGAAAAGCCATGTTTCGTGCCCCGCCGTCCTACAGGTAGAGCAGGTCCGCCACCATAAAGTAGAACAGAATGCCGATGACATCGGCGCTCACGGTAATGAAGGGGCCGGTGGACACCGCGGGGTCAATTTTCAGGCGGTGCAGCAGCAACGGCATGGTGGCACCGATCAGGGTGGCGATGGCCAGCACCCCAAGCAGCGAAGCGCCCAGGGTCATGAACAGCCGCAGGCCGGCATCCAGGCGGTTGGGGGCGATGAGCTGCACGGCCAGGAAGAACAGGCCGAGCATGAGTGAAATGGCCAGCCCGTTCAGCAGTGCAACCCGGAACTCGCGAAACAGGCGCGATAGCACCCGGTCTCCCAGCACACCGGTGGCCAGGCCCTGCACCGTCACCGTGGAGCTCTGGATGCCGGCACTGCCGGCGGTGGCAGCAATCAAGGGTATAAAAGCAGCGAGAATGGCGGCCTGCTGGAGGGCGTCTTCAAACTCCATGATCACGGCGGCGCCCAGCACCGAGCCCACCATGCCTACTGCCAGCCATGGCAGGCGGCTGTAGACCATGCGCAGGGTGGAGTCGCCGCGGCTGATATCGGCGGACAGGCCGCTCATGCGCTGGAGGTCTTCGGTGGATTCCTGCTTGAGCACCGAGATGGCGTCCTCGCTGGTGATCTGTCCCAGCAGTTGCCCCCGCTCATCGACTACCGGCAGCTGCCGCAGGTCGTAGCGCTCCACCATATGGGCGGCCTGCTCCTGGTCGGTGTCCGGGCTCACCGAGGGTGGGTCGCGCTCGGCCAGCTCTTCCAGCAGGCTGGTCTGGGGTGCGATCAGCAACTGTGCCAGGCTGACGTAGCCGGACAGGCGGCCTTCGTCATCGACCACCCAGAGGTCGTGGTTCTGGTCCACCTCAGCGGCGTGTTTGCGCAGGTAGTCGCCGGCCTCGGCCACCGAATCCGACAGGGCGGCGACCAACAGGTGGGTGTCCATGATGCCGCCGGCGGAATCCGGCGGGTAACTCAGTAGCTGCTCAACTTCCTCTGCCCGGCTCAGGCCCTCCAGCAGGCTGTCGCCCTCGGCGCGTGGCAGGTCGGCAATCAGGTCAGCCGCTTCATCGGTATCGAGCAGTTCCAGCAGGTACTTCAGGAACACCGGGTCGTGGTCGGCGGCCAGCACGCGCTTGCGGAAGTCGCTTTCCAGGCGGTGCAGTGCCAGAGCCGCGTTTTCGGCTGGCAGACGCTTCAGGCAGTCCCAGACCTCGTCCACGTCGAGGTCGCGCAGCGCCATGGCAATATCGCCGGGCTTGCTGGCGGCAAGCAGCGGGATGTCGAGAATCTTGAAGTCAGTGGCGCTCATCGCTGGCCCCTTGATCGGGTGCCGCTATTTCACCACAAAGCGGTGACTTGTGCTGTGTTGATGGCCGCGCCTAGCCGGCCGCGCCTCGCCGGCAGCAGCGCCTAGCGCGGCGCCTGCTGCCAGGCCAGGGTGATGCCCAGGCTGCGCTCCGGTGCCTCGGTGGCGAGGCTGTCACTGCCCAGGCGGAAACTGTCGTCCAGCAGGTTGCGGCCCCAGAGTTCCAGTCGCAGGCCGTGTCCCAGCTCGCGGCTGAGGCTGGCGCGCAGCAGGCTGGCGCTGTCGATCGCCATCTCGCCGGGGGCGACATCCTCCTCCGAAAAGCGGTACTCGAAACGCAGGGCACCGGCCCAGACGCCCTGCTGGCCGCGCAGCGCGATAAAGGCACTGGGCGCCACCGCGTCCGCCAGCGGTGTGCCGCTGTTGTCTTCCGCCTCCAGTACCTGGCCGCCCAGGTCCAGGTTCCAGCCGTCGCGCAGGGCAATACTGCCGGCGGCTTCGAGGCCGAAAATCTCACCCTCGGTCAGGTTGAGGAAGGTCTGCAACTCGTCGCTGACATCCACCCGCTCGATATAGTCGTCGATACGCATGCCCCAGGCGTGCACCTCGAACTGGCTCCGCTCACCGCGCCACTGCAGGCCCAGGTCCAGGCCCAGGGTGTCCTCCGGGTCCAGCCGGGAGTTGCCCAGCACCTGGCCGCGGCCGGTGGTGCCGGTGAAGTAGCGTTCCGACACGCCGGCAAAGCGGGTGCCCTGGGCCAGTTCCAGGCTCCACAGCCAGCGCTCGCCGGCCTGCCAGTCGGCGCGTATGAAACCCGACAGCGCGCTGTCGTCCACAGCGTCCTGGCCATCCGCCTGCTGGTCCTGCCAGGCCCAGCGCAGCCCCACGGCAAGTCCGATCACACCAAACTGGCGGTAGGCGTCGGCGAACAGGTCAACACCGTCCTGTTCGGCATCCAGGGTGTGTTGCGCCAGGATTTCGCCACTGTCCAGGGCCGTCTCGCGCTCCCGGGACTCCACGTTGCGGCGCCCGAAGTACTCTAAGCCCCAGTTGAACTCGACGTCGGCGAGCTCGCGTTGCTTGACCAGTCGCAACCCCCAGTCCAGGGATTCGCTTTCCACATCGTTGATGCGTTCACCGGGCCGCTCCACCCGGGTGTCCAGCTCCTGGTAGTGGTAGTAGACACTGGCATCCCAGTCTGCCGGCAGTACCACGGACAGCTCTCCCAGCCAGTGTCGCTCCCGGGGGTAGTCGGTGATGCGCTCCGGGTAGCGGCTGTTCGACTTGCCGATGTCGCGGCCTTCGCTGATTAGCTGTTCGAATTCCGCTTCCTGGCCGGCCAGCTCAAAGCGCCCGGTCAGCTGCAGATTGTATTGCTCAAACTCGCTGTTGAGGGAATCGCCACCAGCGGTGTTCGAATCGTCGGCCCCGCGACGGCTGAGCGCCAGGGTCCATTGCTCATTACCGGCGCCGACGTACTGCAGGTTTTCGTTCCCCTCGCTGCCCCACTGCAGTTGCCACTCGACGCCCTGGGGCCGGTAGGGCGACAACTGCAGCACGCCGCCGCCGGCGCCATTGCCGTAGTAGACCGAGGCTGGCCCGCGCAGCACTTCCAGGCTCTCCAGCATCACCGGGTCGATAAATGAAGAGGCGGTGCCCGCGCGGCGGTCGCTGAGGATGGGCAGGTTGCTCCAGAAGTTGGCCACCTGTTGGCCTGAAATACCGCGAATGCTGACCGTCTGCAGCAGGCCGCCCTGTCCGGCCAGGGCAATCGACGGTTGCAGCTGGGCGAGGTCGGCCAGACTGAGCACCGGCGCCGGCTGCAGCCGTGGCGACACCGGCGCAGTCAGCAGTGAATCCACGTTGCTCCAGGCACCGCGCGCTTCCCTCGCGCGCACGGTAATGTGCTCCAGCACCGGTGGTTCGGCAGCCGCCGGCAGGGCAGCCAGCAGTGCAAGCAGGCAGGGCAGTGGGCGGAGCAGGCGATACATCGTGTTGGTTCCTGTCGCTTGGCCTGTGTGGCGGTGATTCAGAGGCGGCGCATCATACAGGAAGCGGCCGCGGCGCGGCGAGCCGCAAAGGTTGCATAATGCAACTTTAGTTGTTAGCGTTGTCAACAATGTGATTTCGCCGGAGGCTCCCATGTCCGAATGGAAAACCAGCGCCTGCATTCTCTGTGAGTGCAATTGCGGTATCAAAGTTCAAACCGGCGGGGAGGGTGATCGCGAGATTGTCCGCATACGCGGCGACGAGGACCATCCCGCTTCCCAGGGTTACCTGTGCCAGAAAGCCTCCGGCCTCAATCACTACCAGAACGGCACCGACCGCCTGCTGGCCCCGCTGCGCCGCCGCGAGGACGGCAGCTTCGAAGAAATCGACTGGGATACCGCCATCCGCGAGGTCGCGGCCAAGCTGGCTGCCGTGCGCGATACCCACGGTGGCGACAAGATCTTCTACTACGGCGGCGGTGGCCAGGGTAACCACCTGCCCGGCGCCTACTCCGGCGCCACCCGCAAGGTGCTGGGCAATGCCTATCGCTCCAGTGCCCTGGCCCAGGAGAAGACCGGCGAGTTCTGGGTCAACGGCCAGATGTTCAACACCCATGTGCGCGGCGACTTCGAGCATTGTGACGTGGCGGTGTTCGTCGGCAAGAACCCCTGGCATTCCCACGGCCTGCCGCGGGCCCGCGCCTGGCTGAGGGAGTTCAGCAAAGACCCGGGCAAGACCATGATTGTGATCGACCCGGTGGTCAGCGAAACCGCGAAGCTGGCAGAGATTCACCTGCAGGTGAAACCCGGCACCGATGCCTGGCTGCTGGCGGCCATGGTCGCCATGTTGTTGCAGCAGGGGAAGTACAGGGCCGACTGGCTGGCGCAGCATACCCAGGGCTTTGAAGAGATTCGTGCCGCTTTCGGGGATATCCCGGTCGAGCAATACCTGGCCCACGCCGGCATCCCCCTGGCGACGGCGCAGGCGGCGGTGGACGCCATTGCCGGGGCCGAGGGTGCTGCGTTCTTCGAGGACCTGGGTACCCAGATGAATCGCCACTCCACCCTGGTCAGCTATCTGGAAAAACTGGTCTGGCTGCTCTGTGGTCACCTGGCCAGGCCCGGCGGCCAGGTCAGCCCGGCCTATCTCACCAACATCGCCGGCAGCGGCCGCGCTACGCGCAAGAGCCCGGTGGCAGGGGCCCCCATTATCTCCGGCCTGGTGCCCTGCAACGTGATTGCCGAGGAGATACTCACCGACCATCCGGACCGCTATCGCGCCATGATTGTCGAGGCCTCCAACCCGGTGCATTCCCTGGCCGACAGCCAGCGCATGGCCGAAGCCCTGGAGAGCCTGGAGTGCGTGGTGGTGATCGATATCGCCATGACTGAAACCGCCCGTCACGCCGACTACGTGCTGCCGGTGGCGACCCAGTACGAGAAGTGGGAGGCCACTTTCTTCAACTTCGAATTCCCGGACAACTATTTCCACCTGCGCAAGCCGCTGTTCGATGCGCCCGCCGGTGTGCTGACCGAGGCGGAGATTCACGCCCGCCTGGTGGAGGCCCTGGGCGCAATGCCCGAGGCCCTCTGCGAGGAGCTGACGACGCTGCTGGAAACGGAAGGGCGCAGTGCCCACCGGGATCGCTTTATCGCCGCCCTCGGGGAAGACCCGCAGCTGTCCGCCGTGGCGCCCGCGGTCCTGTACCGCACGCTGGGCCCGAGTCTACCGGAGGGCGCGGCCATTGGCGCGGTGCTGTGGCCCCTGTGCCTGGACCTCGCCATGCGCGATGGCGCCTCGCTGGCGCGGGCGGGCTTCGAAGGCAACCCCCTGGAGGCGGCGGATGCCCTGTTCGACGCCATTATCAGCAATCACTCCGGCGTGGTGTTCGCCAAAGGTGACTACGATTCGTTGATTCAGCAGCTCGGTGAGGTACAACTGGTTATTCCCGACTTGCTGGAAGAAGTCGCCGGGCTGGCGACCGGCCCCGAACCGCTGACCTCCGAGGATTACCCCTTCCTGCTGATGGCCGGTGAGCGCCGCGACTACTCGGCCAACACCATCTACCGGGACGCGGGTTGGCGCCGCAAGGATCGCGAGGGCTCGCTGCGCATCTGCAGCGCCGATGCCGAAAAACTGGGCCTGGATGATGGCGGCGAGGCGCGTATTACCACCCGCCGCGGCAGCGCGGTCACCCGGGTGGAAGTCACGGACCGCATGCAGCCGGGGCATGTCTCGCTGCCGAATGGCTTCGGCCTCGACAACAGGGATGGCCGACGGGTTGGCGTAGCGCCCAACGAGTTGACCAGCCTGGACGCACGGGATCGCTTCGCCGGCACTCCCTGGCACAAGATTGTGCCGGCGCAGATCGCCCGCGCCTAGCGGGGCATCCCTGGCAGGGTGCTCTTCGCCGAACGCCCCTGGCCGGGCGCCCCTGGCCGGGTGCCCTGTGTGAGCAGCGCCCTTTGATTGACCCCGATCAAGGGTCGTAGCGCGCGTTTCGCGCCACAATGGCGCCCATGAGCGCAGAGAAACTCAGTTTCCAGGATGCCGCCTTCCTGCGGCTGGAGTCGGAACAGCGGCCTTTCCATGTGGCCGGGCTGATGATCCTCAGGGAGCCCGATGACAAGCCGCGGGGTTATTACCGGCGCCTGGCCAGGCACTGCGGACGGCTTAACGAGCTGTGGCCACTGTTCAACAAGAAGCTCCAGAATCCCGACAGCATGCGCAACCCGGCCTGGGTGACCGCGAAAGACTACGATCCCGCCTACCACGTGTCCCATTACGCACTGCCCGCCCCGGGGCGCATGGAAGATCTGCAGCTACTGGTGTCCCGGGTTCACGAGCGTTGCCTGGACCGGCATCGGCCGCTGTGGGAGATCCATGTCATCGAAGGCCTTTCCGGCGGGCGCTTCGCCCTCTACTGCAAGGTGCATCATGCCCTGGTCGACGGCGTCGGTGCGCTGCGCATGATCGACACCCTGTTCAGCACCTCGCCGGGGGATATGATCGATTTCCGGCGCGCCCGCCCCCGGGCGCTCGCGCACCACCACAAGCTCGGCCTGGCTCGGCAACTCGGCGCGGTGACCGGTGAGTTGAAGAAGCATTATGCCGCGCTGCCGCAGATGTCCGGCATGCTGGCGGGCATGAGCATGGACAGCCTGCTTGGCAAGCGGGACACACCGCCACTGCCCTTTACCGCACCGCGTACCCTCTTTAACAGCGAAATCGATGGTCGCCGCCGGGTGGTCACCGCCGAGCTGTCGCTGGCGACCATGCGGCGTATCGCCGACAGCCAGAACGCCACCATCAACGACGTGCTGCTGGCCGTGTGCGGCGGCGCCCTGCGTGAGTACCTGAAATCACAGCAGGCATTACCCGGTAATACCCTGGAAGCGGGGGTGCCGGTATCGATCAAGGCCTCCTCCGCCGAGGATGGCAACAAGGTGGGCTTCATCATTGCCCAGCTCTTCACCGAGGAGCCGAAGCCGCTGACCCGGCTCAAGCGCATTATTCGCGTAACGAAAAAAGCCAAGTCGGACCTGCGCCACCTGTCGCGCACTGCCGCCCAGGATTACGCCAACCTGTTGATGATGCCAACCCTGCTGCTTACCCTGACCGGGCGCGCCGGCCAGATTCGCCCGCCTATCAACTGCATCGTGTCCAATGTACCTGGCTCACGCCAGCGGCTCTACCTGGAAGGTGCGCGCCTGGAGGCAATCTACCCACTGTCGGTGATCTTCGACGGCATGGGTATCAACATCACCGTGGTCAGCTACCTCAGGCGGCTCTGCGTCGCCATCACCAGCTGCCCGACCGAACAGCCCGGCATCGAGAATCTCGGGCGCCTGATGAAACAGCAGTTGGACGCGCTGGCCACGGCTATCAAATAGGGCTGCAAATATAGAACTATAAATAGCGCTGCAAGTAGTGCTGTAAGGAGAGCTGTATGACCGAACGATTTGACAGTGTCGAGCGCGTCGCCGACGCCATCATCGAACGCACCGAAGGTAGTATTGTGCTGGGCATGCCCTTGGGCCTGGGCAAACCCAATGCCCTGGCCAATGCCCTGTACCGTCGCGCAGTGGATGATCCGCGGATTTCCCTGTCCATTGCCACGGCTCTGTCACTGGGCCGGCCCCAGGGTGCGCCCGGCCTGCAGCAGCGCTTCCTGGGTCCGTTTGTGGAGCGGGTTTACGGTGACTACGAGGAGCTCGATTACCTGCATGCCCGTCGCGCCGGCAAGCTGCCGGACAATGTCGAGGTCATCGAGTTCTATGTGCAGCCGGCGGCGGAGCTGGGTAACCACTACGCACAGCAGAATTACATCAGCTCCAACTACACGCATATCGCCCGCGACATGTTTCGCCGTGGCATCAATGTGCTGGCTCAGACCATTGCCACCCGCGGTAGCGGTGACGATGAAAGTATCAGCCTGAGCTGCAATCCCGAGATGACCCTGGACATGCTGCCGGAGATCGCCGAGCGCAAGGCCCGCGGCGAAACGCTGATCACCGTCGGCTGCGTGCACAAGGAGCTGCCGTTCATGCCCAACAGCGCCGAGGTGTCGGCGGAGGGCTTCGACATCATTCTCGACGACCCCAGCGCCCAGCACACTTTGATCAGTACACCGAATATGCCGGTGGGCATGGCCGAGCATTTCATCGGCCTGGCCGCCAGCGGCCTGGTTCGCGACGGCGGCACCCTGCAGATCGGAATCGGTGCCCTCGGTGATGCGGTTGCCGGCGCACTGCTGCTGCGCCACCAGGACAACACCACCTACCGCAAGCTGCTGGAGTCCTCGCACCTGAGTCCCACGTTTTATGACGCCTTTGACGAAAGCGGGCCGCTGGATGCGTTCGAGGAAGGCCTGTACGGCTGCAGCGAGATGTTCACCTACGGTCTGTTCCGACTGGTGGAGGCCGGAGTGATCAAGCGCGAGGTGGAAGGGCCCAACGGCCAGCCGGTACATATGACCGGTGGTTTTTTTCTGGGTCCGCAGGCCTTCTACGATGGCCTGCGCGGGCTGCCGGAAGAACAGCTCGCCAAAATCGATATGACCAATATCAGCTTTGTGAACGGCCTGTACGGCGACGAGGCGCTCAAGCGGCGCCAGCGCCAGCACGGCCGCTTCATTAATACCGCCTTCTCGGTCACCTTGATGGGCGCCGGAGTGGCGGACCAGCTCGAGGACGGGCGCATACTCTCCGGCGTGGGCGGTCAGTACAACTTTGTGGCCCAGGCCCACGAACTGGAGGACGCGCGCTCGGTGCTGCTGGTGCGCGCGACCCGCAGCAAGGGAGGGGTCACCAGCTCCAACATCATCTGGAACTATGGTCACACCACCATCCCGCGGCACCTGCGCGATGTTGTCGTCACCGAGTATGGCGTGGCCGATCTGCGCGGCAAGACTGATGCCGAGGTGATTGGTGCCATGCTCAGCATTGCCGATTCCCGCTTCCAGGAAGAGTTGATGGAAACCGCCAAGGTGGCCGGCAAGCTGCCAGCCGATTACGTCCTGCCGCGGGCCTTCCGTGACAACACGCCGCGGCGTCTCCAGGATATTTACGACCAGCACCGGCCCGAAGGGTTGTTCCCCGACTTTCCCCTGGGCAGCGATTTCACCTACGTCGAGGAGATGCTGCTCAAGGCCATGGTCTGGCTCAAGGCCCACGTCAAACCACGCGGCCTGTTGGACATGGCCCGCACCGGCCCGGTGGACGCCGAGACCGAACGGCACTTCTCCGCCCACCTGGAACGTCTGGACCTGGCGGAGCCCGATGGGGTAAAAGAGAAGCTGATGCAGCAACTGGTGCTGAAAGCGCTGGAGGCTACCAGCCAGTAAATAGCTGCCTTGCTGTCACCAGACTTGATTTGACACAAGGAATTCTGCGCGGCCCACCGCTAGTGTTGGGCTTCCTAATAACCATAACGACTGCAGGAATCTGTAATGCGCCACTGTAAGACACTGGCGGCCGCTGTCTCCGCCGCTCTCGCAATCAGCGCTGTTCCCGCTTACGCCGTCAAGTGGCGAGTGGGTGAAACGGACGTCTCCCTGAACTCCAACATCTCCCTGGGTGCCAGCTGGCGAATGGAAGACGCGGACCTCGACTACCTGAGCCCCGGTAATACCAACGGCAGGGGCAGGGCATCCTCCAGTACCGCGGACGACGGCAACCTCAACTACGACGAGGGCGACCTGTATTCCATGCAGGTGCGGGGCCTTCACGACCTGGAGATTATTCACGGCGAGTGGGGCTTTTTCGGCCGCGTGAAGTGGTGGTACGACTATGTGCTCGACAATGAAGAGGTGGCCCACGGTCACGTCGCCAATGACTACCTGCCGGACAGCGAGCTGGATATGGGCAAGTTCCAGGACCTGGCCCAGGAGTCCGGCGTCGAGGCGCTGGACTACTACCTGTTCTACACCTCGGAGTTCGGAAATGTTCCGGTGGAGTTCCGCGCCGGCAACCTGGTGCTGAACTGGGGTGAGAACACCTTCATCCAGAACGGCATCAATGTCATCAACCCCTTCGACGTCACCGCGTTGCGCCGCCCCGGTACCGAAATTCGCGAGGCGCTGCTGCCCACCGGCCTGGTGTACGCCAATATCGGCGCCACGCCAGACCTGTCACTGGAGTTTTTCTACCAGTACGCCTGGGACCGCACCGTTGTCGACGAGTGCGGCACCTTCTGGAATGCCGGCGACGTGTTCGGCGGCGGCTGTGACAAGCTGACCGTCAGCGTCGATGAGAGCGATCGCGAGCAGGTGCTGACCGGCAACTTCATCCCCCGCGGCCCGGACGACAATCCCTCCAATGAGGGCCAGTGGGGTATGTCGGCGAAGTACTTCGTTGATTCCTGGAACGGCACCGAGCTGGGCTTCTACTACATCAACACGCACAGTCGCACGCCGATATTCAGCGGCATCAATGCCACCGAGAATTTTGGCCAGCCGTTTATCCTCGGTGCCAACCCCCAGTACCGCTTCGAGTTTCCCGAGGACATCGAGACCTACGCGGTGAGCTTTGCCACCAACGTCGGCTTCTGGGCGGTGTCCGGTGAGCTGAGCTACCGTCCGGATTTTCCGTTGCAGATCAACACCACGGAAATCGCCCAGGCCCTGGCGCTGGGCGACTTCGCCGAGTGGTCCACCATGCTCGACCGGGTGCAGGCGGCAGGCGCCGGCGGCCGTGTCGACGGCTATGACAATGTCGAGTACACCCAGGCGCAGATCACCTTTATTCGCTTTTTCGAGCAGGTGTGGGGCGCCGATCGCCTGAACTTCGCGGCCGAAGTGGGCGCGGTGTGGCTGGATGGCATGGACGACGACCAGCGCTACGGTCGCTCGCCGGTGTTTGGTATTGGTAACTTCCAGCCCTTTACCAGTGAACGCTTCGGCGTGCCGGTCACCTGTGACTCGCATCCGGTGCTGGAGACTCTCGGCGTGGTGCCCAACAGCCAGTCGCAGAATTGCACCAATGACGGTTTTACCGAGGACTTTTCCTGGGGCTACCGGGTGCGGGCCAGCATGGAATTCAACAGCCTGATTGCCGGTACCAATATCATTCCCAACGTGGCCTGGTCTCACGATGTCAGCGGTACCTCACCGGCGCCCAACTTCGTGGATGAGCGCCAGGCTTTCAGCATCGGTGTGCGCGCCGACTATCTGAACATCTACCGTGCCGAAGTGTCCTACACTACGTTCTTCGGTGCGGACTACAATGAACTGGATGACCGCGACTTCCTGTCCATGAGTGTTTCTGTCGCATTCTGAGCCGCGTTCTGACTTTTCCAGACAAGGAGCTTCACATGTATAAGAAAACGAGCGTGAAGGCAGCGCTAATCGCCCTGGGTACGTGCCTGTTGGCGGCACCGGCGCTGGCAAAAATCAGTGCCGAAGAGGCTGCGCGCCTCGGGGGTGAGGAGCTGACACCGGTAGGTGCCGAGCGTGCGGGCAACGCCGATGGCTCGATCCCGCCCTGGACTGGCGGCCTGCAGGAGCTGCCCGCCGGCTACAGCCCGGGCGACCGCCTGGTAGACCCCTTCGCCGACGATAAGCCCCTTTACACGATTACCGCAGCCAATGCCGATGAGTACGCGGAGCTGCTGTCGCCCGGGCAGGTCGCACTGCTCAAGCGCTACCCCGACACCTTCAGCATGCCGGTCTACCAGAGTCGCCGCAGCGCCCTGTTGCCCGACAACGAATACCAGCTGATCAAGGAGGGCGCCACGGTCACCGACATGGTGGAAGGCGGTAACGGTCTCAAGGACTTTGTCTCCAATGTGCCCTTCCCGATTCCGCAGGAAGCCCTGCACGTGATGTGGAACCACATCGTGCGCTACCGCACGCCGATGACCCTGCAGCGCCGCTACACCCAGATTCCGGTGACCGCCAATGGCGACTTCGCACCGGTGCTGTTTGAGGAGGAGGCCATCTTCGCCAACCGGGTGCCGGGCAATGAGTACCCAAACCGGCTGTTTGTCTTCCTGCAGAGAATCCTGGCCCCGGCCCGTCTCGAGGGTGATGTGCTGCTGATTCATGAGAACATCGACCAGATTGTCGAGCCCCGCGCCGCCTGGCTGTACAACGCCGGCCAGCGCCGGGTGCGGCGGGCGCCCAACATCGCCTACGACGGTCCGGGTACCGCCTCCGACGGCCTGCGTACCGCCGACGACCTCGACATGTTCAACGGTGCACCCGACCGCTACGACTGGGAGCTGGTTGGCAAGCGCGAGATGATCATTCCCTACAACAGCTTCAAGCTCTGGGATGACAATCTCAGGTACAGGGACATCATCCAGCCCGGTCATATGAAGCCGGAACTGCTGCGCTATGAAAAGCACCGGGTGTGGGTGATCGATTCCACCCTGAAGGATGGCGCCCGTCATATCTATGCGCGCCGCACCTTCTACGTGGATGAGGACACCTGGCAGATCGCCGTGATCGATCACTATGACGGCCGCGGTGAGCTGTGGAAAGTGAAAGAAGGGCACCCCATTCTTCACTACCAGGCGAAAATCCCCTGGCTGGCGGCAGAGAGCCTGCACGACCTGATTTCCGGTCGCTATCTGGTGATTGGCCTGGACAACGAAGAGAAGCGCTACACCTACGACTTCGATTTTGATACCAGCTTCAAGAACTTTACGCCGCAGGCCCTGCGGCGGGCCGGTCGCCGTTAGTGCGAGCGCTCTGCCTGGTATTGCTGCTGCCTGTCCTGCTGCAGGCAGCGGACTTCGCCACCAATCCCGCGCTGCCGACGTCTGACGCCGTCGGTGCCCAACTGCTGGATATGACCTGGGCAGGTGATCGCCTGGTGGCGGTGGGCGAGCGCGGCCTGGTGATTTACTCCGATGATGAGGGGCGTTCCTGGCAGCAGGCCCGTGTGCCCGTCAGCGAAACCCTGACCGCGATCAGTTTCCCCACAGACGAGCATGGCTGGGCCGTCGGCCACGGGGGTGTGATCCTGCACTCCGGGGACAGCGGCGCGAGCTGGCAGCTACAGTTGGACGGCAATGATGCCAACCGCCAGCGCCTCGACTACGTCACCGACCAGGTGATGCTGCTGGAAGCGCAGATCCAGGAGGCGGAAGCCGAGCCGGACGACGACCTGGTCTACGAGCTGGAGGAAGCCCAATTCGCGGTGGAGGACGCCGAGCTGGCGATTGAGACGGGACCCGCCGACCCCTTTCTTGACGTCTGGTTTGCTGACAGCCAGTTCGGCTTCGCAGTGGGCGCCTACGGCATGCTCTATCACACCGACAACGGCGGCCTGCAGTGGCGCATCGCCCAGGACGGCATCGAGAACCTGGAGGGCTATCACTATTACTCCATCAGTGCGGGTGAAGATGCCCTCTATCTGTCCGGTGAGGCGGGCATCGCTTACCGCTCCGACGACAGGGGCGAGACCTGGCAAAAACTGGATCTGAACTACGACGGCAGCCTGTTCGGCATTCTCGCCCTGGGTCAGGGGGAAGTGTTGAGCTTTGGCCTGCGCGGCAATATTTTCCTGAGTCGCGATCGCGGCGTCAGTTGGGACAACATCACGCCCGTTGATGCACCCGGGCTTAGCTTTTTCGGCGCCGGGCAACTGCCGGGTGGCGGACTGCTGCTGGTGGGTGCCGGCGGCGCGCTGGCCACCAGCCTCGATGGTGAAACCTTTGGTGTAGAGATTCACACCAGCCGCGATACCTTCTCTGCAGCGCTGGCGGTGGATGACGAACTGCTGCTGGCCGGCATGAGCGGTGTCACCCGGATTGCCGCCGGCCGCGGCCGCGACCGGCTGGCGGGGGTTACACCGTGAGTGCTGACAGCGCGGTGAGTACCGCCACGCCGGCGGCCGACACACTCGGTCCGCAGGACTCAGACGGCAGGCTGCGACCCGCTCTCGGTGAGATGTTGATGAACACCCGGGTGCTGATTGTGCTGCTGTTCGTGGGACTGACCAGCTTCTTCGGCTACCAGCTCAGCCAGCTGCGTCCGGACGCGAGCTTCGAGAAGATGATCCCGATCTCGCATTCCTACGTTGTCAATTTCCTGGAGAACCGCTCGGATCTGTCAGGCCTGGGCAACTCGGTGCGCATCACCGTGGAAACCACGGAAGGTGACATCTTCACCGCCGGCTTCCAGCAGACGTTGCGGGAAATTACCGACGAAGTCTTTTACATCAAGGGTGTGGACCGGGCCGGCCTGCAAAGCCTGTGGACGCCAAACGTGCGCTGGACTGAGGTCACGGAAGAGGGCTTTGTGGGCGGCAGCGTGATACCGGATGACTATGACGGTAGCCCGCGCACCCTTCGCAAGCTGCGGGACAACGCCCTGAAGTCCGGACAGATTGGCCGGCTGGTGGCCAACAACTTCCGGTCCGCCACTATCCAGGCACCGTTGGTGGAAACCGACCCGGAGACCGGTGAACGGCTGAACTACCAGCAGCTCTCCGCCGACCTCGAGCGGCTGGTGCGCGACAAGTATCAGGACGACACCATCAAGATCCATATCACCGGCTTTGCCAAGCTGGTCGGTGACCTGATCGACGGTGCCGCCCTGGTGGGCGCCTTCTTCGGCATCGCATTCCTGATTACCGCGGTGATGCTGTACGCCTACTGCCGCGACCAGTGGGGAACAGCGGCGGCCCTGTTGTGTTCCACGGTGGCCGTGGTCTGGCAACTGGGTCTGCTGCACACCATGGGACTGGGCATCGACCCCTACAGCATGCTGGTGCCCTTCCTGGTCTTCGCGGTTGGCATCAGCCATTCGGTGCAGATTCTCAATCGTTTCGCCCATCTCTGCCACGGCGGCATAGACAAGGTGGAGGCGGCGCGGCTGTCCTTTGTGCGGCTCTGCAAGCCAGGCTTCGTGGCGCTCCTCAGCGACGGGGTGGGCTTTCTGACCCTGCGCGTGATCGATATCCCGGTGATACAGGAACTGGCGCTGGTGGCCAGTACCGGCATCGCGGTGCTGGTGCTGACCAACCTGCTGTTGTTGCCGGTGGTGTTATCTTATACCGGCATCAGCGGCGGCTGTCGCAGCTATCGTGACGCAAAGTCGGCCAGTGCCTACGCCCACTGGCGACTGCTGTCGAAAACGGCCAGCCGGCGCCCGGCGCTGGCGATACTCTCGACCTGTGTGCTGCTGTTTGTCGGCGGCATTTACGCCGGCCAGCACCAGAAGATCGGCGACCTAGATCCGGGCGCGCCGGAGCTGCGCCCCGACTCCCGTTACAACCAGGACAACGCCTTCCTCACCGAGAACTACTCCACCAGCACCGATGTCTTTGTGGTGATGGTGCGCACCGAGTCCCAGCAGTGCGGCACCTATTCGACGATATCTGCGGTGGACTATTTCCAGGGCGTGATGGCGGCGGTGCCCGGCGTGCAGTCCATCATCTCGCTGGTGGACGTGTCCAAGCTGGTGATCATGGGCATGAACGAGGGCAACCCCAAGTGGCATGCCATCAGCCGCAACCAGTACATCCTCAATAACTCACTGAGTCGTGTGCCCAGCAACCTGCTGAATACCGACTGCTCCATGGTGCCGGTGATCCTGTTCCTGGAAGACCATAAGGCCGATACCCTGACCCGGGTGGTGGACGCGGTGGAAGCCTTTGCCGCCGAGCACAACACCGAGAAGATTCGCTTCATGCTGGCGGCGGGCAACGCCGGTATCGAGGCGGCTACCAATATCGTGATTCGCCAGGCCCAGTGGGAAATGCTGATGTGGGTCTACGGGGTGGTCATCCTGCTGTGCCTGCTGACCTTCCGGTCGCTCAGTGCCACCGCCTGCATCATCATCCCGCTGATGCTGACCTCGGTGCTGGGCCAGGCCCTGATGGCGCTGTTGGGGATCGGCGTCAAGGTCGCGACCCTGCCGGTCATCGCTCTGGGGGTGGGTATCGGTGTGGATTACGGCATCTATATCTACAGCGCGCTCGAGCGCGCCCTGCGCGAGCACGGCAACCTGGTCGAGGCCTACTACCAGGCGCTGCGTTCCAGCGGCACCGCGGTGGCATTCACCGGCCTGACTCTGGCGGTGGGTGTGGGCACCTGGATTTATTCGCCCATCAAGTTCCAGGGCGATATGGGCCTGATGCTGACCTTCATGTTCTTCTGGAATATGATTGGCGCACTGTTCTTCCTGCCTGCCCTGGCCTGGTTGTTCGGTATCGACAACAAGTATCGCCATCCGGAGGATAATGTTTGACCCGCTGGCTCTGTGCAGCGCTTCTCACTCTCACCACTACCGCCCACGCGGCTGAGCTCAAGGTCTCCGACCCACAGGTGGCCGAGGCGTCGGCGGCGGCGCTGGTGTTCATGAGTCGGATGAAGCCACAGCTCAAACAGGCTTTGCGGGCCGGGCCGCCGGCACAGGCACTGGCGGTGTGTGCCGACGTGGCGCCGAAGATTGCCGCTGAGCTCAGCGAGGAGACCGGCTGGTCGGTGAAGCGGGTGAGTTTGAAACCACGCAATCCGCTGGCCCTGCCCGATGCCTGGGAGCGCCAGCAGCTTGAAGCTTTTGACGCTGTGGTCGCCGCCGGTGGCAACCCCGGGTGGGCCGCCGCTGAAGTCGACGGCCAGGCGCGCTTCCTGGCTCCACAGCGGGTGGAGGGAGTCTGCCTGCTGTGCCACGGGGAGTCCATCGATGCCGATACCGCTGCCGCCCTAAAGCGCCTGTACCCGGATGATCAGGCCACCGGCTATAAGTCCGGACAGGTTCGCGGTGCCATCAGCCTGTCTACAGTGCGCAGAGCCCCGGAGTAAACTCTCTGGCGCTATGGTTTCAGCTTAGCTGGAACGCTGTGCAAACCCCCAGGATCAGTACGGCCATCGCGCCCAGCAGTGCGGCTTCGCGTCGCGGCCACTCTGGCGTTTCAGCATCCACTGCGGCCGGCCCGGCGAGAAGGCGACCGGCCAGGGCAGCGCCGCCCACCGCAACGGCAAAGCCAGTCACGTTCCACCACAGCCAGGATACCTGCGGCAGCGTCAGCCAGGTGAGCAGGTTGGCTGCCAGTCCCAGGCCAAACCCAATGATGGCCGCGCCCTGTCCGAAGCGCGGCAGGAACACCGCAATACAGAACAGGGCCAGCAGCGGGCCGTTGGCCATGGAGCCCACCTTATTGATGGCCTCCAGCACCGTGGGGGCGATGTGTTCGACCTGGTAGGAAAACAGGATCGCGAACGCGCCCCAGAAGAATGTGGCGAGCTTGGAGACCAGGAACAGTTCACGCTCTGACAGTTGCCTGAACCGTGCGACATAGTCTTCTACCGTGCTGGCGGACAGGCTGTTAAGGGCCGAGTCGATAGATGACATGGCGGCGGCAAACAGGCCGACGATGGCGAGACCGGCGAGGCCGGGCGCGAACTCGCGCGCCACGAATGACGGGAACACCAGGTTGTAGTTGGGTTGGCCGCCACCGGTCAGCGGCAGACCCGCGACGAAGTCAGCGTGCTCGATGGCATAGGCCGCCAGGCCCAGGCCCAGCAGGCAATAGGCCAGCACCAGGGGAAAACGCAGCACGCCGTTTAACACCAGTACCTGGCGGGTGGTGGCGGCATCCTCGGCCGCCAGCAGCCGCTGGGCCTGGCTCTGGTCGCAGCCATAGTAAGCGGTGTAGAGAAACAGCCCACCCAGCAGCATGGGCCAGAAACCGTAATTGTTTCCTGACAATCCCCAGTCGTTCACCAGAGTGGTGCTGCGTTCGGCCAGCGTGCCCCACTCCGCCAGCAGCGGTTCACCCAGGCTGGCCAGGGTGTAGAGCACCGCGGCTGTCAGCAGCAGCATTTGCACCACATCGGAGATGACCACCGCTCGCATGCCGCCCAGCACATCGTAGGCGATGGTGATGCCCATGAGGATCAGCACCGCGGTGGTGTAGCTGGTGCCGGTCACCAGGCCTATGACCGAGGCCACACCGTACACGGTCACCCCGGTGGCGACCCCGCGGAAGAACAGGAAGCAGCCGCTGGCCAGCAGCCGGCTCGCCAGTCCCAGGCGCTGCTCCAGGTAGGCATAGATGGAAATCACGCCGGCTGCACGCACCGGCAGGAACAGCACACACAGCAACAGCATGGCCAGCGGTACTGCCAGTTCGTACTGCAGCCACAGCAGGCCGCCGCCCAGCACGAAGCCTACAAAGGCGGGCGCGCCCAGCAGGCTGTTGGTGGAGCACTGGGTGGCAATGATGGAGGTGGCCAGCGCCCAGCCGGGCAGGCGGTTGGCGCCGAGGTAGTAGTCCTCGCGGGATGACTGGCTGCGACCCAGGTAAACCGCCAGCCCCAGCATCGCCGCCAGGTAGCCGCCGATCACCCACCAGTCGAGGACACTCACGGCTGCTTTTCCCCGCTCAAGGCTGTTCTTCCCGGCTCAAGGCTGTTGCCGCAGGATCAGGGTGTCGCCGCGTTGGGTGAACTCAATGTGTTTGAGGAAGGACATGCCCAGCAGAATCTCTTCGGTCTGCAGTCCCGGCGATACCCCGGCGCTGACATTGGCCAGGGCGATGTCGCCGATGCTCACCACGTCAAGCTGGGTGGAGTAGGCGCGAGCCATGCCGTTGGCGGTCTGGGTCATGAACTCCTGGCCGCGAGGCAGGCGCAGCCCGGCGGCGATATGGCCGGGAATGGCCACGGTGGTGGCCCCGGTGTCCAGCATGAACACCACGTCCTGGCCGTTGATCTTGCCGCTGGTGACATAGTGCCCGGCGCGGTTGCGCTTCAGCACCACTTCCCGCATGCCGTCGCGGATTGTGCTGTTGAGGGTCTGGTTGGGATTGCGCTGCCGGTCCAGCACGCCGTCAAACCAGAATACCGCCAGCCCGCCGAACAGCAGCCAGGCCAGCACCAGCATACCGGTGCCCATGCGCTTCTGCTCGCGCTGGGGGCTGGGTTCCCGGGTTGGCTCCATGTCTAGGGACCTGGTTCCATGGGCCCGGGTCAGGCGACCCGGCTCTCCAGGGCGAAGCGCTCGCGCAGGAAGCGGGCGATGCCGTCTTCGTCATGGTGACCGATGACCGCGGTGGCGGCGGCCTTGACGGCATCCTTGGCGTTGTCGGGTGCGTAGGCCTCATCGGCACGGCTGAACATGCTGAGGTCATTGTCGCTATCGCCGAAACACAAGACCCGCGAGACGCCGAGCTGTTCGCGCAGCAGGTCCACAGCACCGCCCTTGCTGGCCTCGCTGTGGTGAATGTCGATCCAGCGCAGGGTCGCGCCTTCCATGGCCACCCCGGCGTAGGCCACCAGTCCGGGCTCGGAATCCACCAGCGCTTCCACGGCGCTGATGGACTCCGGGATACCCAGTGCCGAGATGTTGGTGATTTCGGCGTCGGCGGGCATCTGGGCCGCGGGCAGCACCGCGACGCCGGAGCGGCTGGAAAATTCGGCGGCGAGCTTTTCTTCCACCCGGTGCTTCAGCGGTGGATGGTAGACGGCGTGTCTGTTGCCGGGCTCGAGAGTGAAGATGAAGGGCGTCACGTCCTGGGCGAGCACGGCCTCCAGTACGTGCTGGATCTCTTCCTGGGTCAGGAAGTTCTGGTGGGAGTAGGCATCATCCGCCGGGTTCCAGATCATCACCCCGTTCTTGAATACCTGTGGCAGGCGAAAACCATGTCCCGCCAGCAGGTCGCGGGAGGCGTGCAGGGTGCGGCCCGTGGCCACGGTATAGGCGATATCGCGCTCCGCCAGCGCGGCCAGGGTGTCGCGGGTGTAGTCGGAGATAACGCTCTTGCTGTTCAGCAGGGTGCCGTCGAGGTCGAAGACAATCAATTCCATCTGGTTGGTACGGCTCCCATGCTATTGCTGGATTGTGTCAGGTGTGGCCGGCCAGGTGTGACCGGCCAGTTACGCCTGGCCACCGTACAGCGGTGGCAGCGGGTCGATGCTGCCACTGTCGCGGCGCTGTACCTGTTTCCGGCATGACCTGAGGGCCTGTGCCAGTGCATCACCCTGCCAGGCTGTACCGTCCACAGCATATAGACTCCGCTCCAGCGCCTCCAGTGCCGCGGATAGCTCGGCGGAGTCGCAGCGCTGTGCGATCTGTGCGAGCGAAGGCAGGCGGCGCTGGTCCAAGGCTCGCTGTGCCCAACTTTGGATGGCGGCGCGAGCAGCCAGTGCCTCATTGGCATTGCAGGCTGCGATGCAGCGCTTGAACAGGGCGGCTTCGCGTTCTTCCGCCGCGGCGTTTTCGCTCCTGGCGATGCGCGGCGCCCGCAGGCGCCAGCCCAGCCATACGGTGGTGCCAAGCCAGCCGAGCAGGGCGGCCAGCGTGGTCCACATCCACAGAGAGGTCTGTTCCAGATTGGCCGCGGGAGCGGGTGGTGTCGTCGGTAGCGCGACCGGGTTCGCTGCGGCGGGAACCGGCGCACCGGCGGGTGCGGTCACGGCGAGGGTGCGGGCCGGCAGCTCAGCGTAGCGAAGGCTGTCGGTGGAGGTGTCCCACCAGGGCACTTTCACCGCCGGTAGCGTGAAGTTACCCGGGTTGGTGATCAGCAGCGCGGTGCTGTTGATGCCGATGCCGGTAATGCCCTTGTTGCCGGCGCGGTTCTCCGATCGCGGCTGGTCGAGGTAGGCCTTGATGCCGTTGATATCCGCCGGGGGTAGCTGCGGTAGCTGACTGCTGTCAACGCCTTCGGCCACCAGGGTCAGGGTGCGCGTTACCGAGTCGCCCACCTCGAGTTCGTCTGGCAGCGCGGACCAGCTTTCCTCGATGCGCAGGTTGCGGGCCGGCACCCAGGGTGCAGCGGCCGGCCAGACATCCGGCACCCGCTTCACGGTGACCGTGATGGGCTTGCTGCGGCGTCGCAATACCTCACCGGTGCTGAAGGAGAGCAGGCTGCGCCGACCCGAACTCTTGCGACCGTTAAAGCTCATGGAAGGAATCACCAGTTCGCCACTTTTCTGGGGGAAGATCGCATGGCGCACCTCGATGACGCGGTAGGGGCGTCCGTTGATGGTGCGCTGGAAGCTGTTGGACTCCAGTTCCTCGACTACCGCGTCTTCCAGCTTGAGTTCCGAGCGGCCGCGATCATTCAGCTCAATCGCCTCGTAGATGCGGAAGGTGTGCAGCAGCTGGGATTGCACGTAGACCTCGGTGGCGTCCACCTCCGACTCCACGAACACGTCCTGGCTGATATCTGCCGTGACCGGCGTATCGCTGACCTGGATGCGAATCTCCCGGGTGCGCTTGCCGTCCACGCTCAGCGGCGGGATTGTCAGATCGCCCAAACGCCGGGGCAGCAGCACAATGCGCAGGTCTGTGATGCGCTCGGTGCGGCCGTCGATAAAGGACAGGTTGGTTGACCTGCCGGTGGAGGCCACGTCGAAATCCAGCCCCAGCAGGCTGAGGTCGGCGTTTTCGACGTCCTCACCTTCGGTGGCGCGCAGGGTTAGCACCAGGCTGTCGTTGATAGAGATCTGGTTGCGGTCAACGGTGGCGGTCACCGCAGCCTGTGTCGCTGTCGCCAGCATTAGCGTCAGTGCCAGCAGCGCATTACCAGCGTGTTTCATAATCTCTTTCTGCTCCTATTGCGTTTTGCTGGGCCCGAAGCCGCGACTCATGGCGGAATTTGCGCCGCAACAGGCCGGAGGGGTCGTCGGGGATGCGCCGCAGCCATTGCTCGTTGGCCATTTCCCGTTCCAGTTCGTCGGCGTCCCGCGGGCTGGCAGCCTGCTGCTGCGGCTCGCCTTCCGGCGGCTCGCTGTCACTGGCCTCCGCCTGCTGCGATTCTCCCTGTTGTTGACGCTCCTCAGGAGTTTGCTGTTGATCCTGTGGCTCCCCCTGGTCGGCCTGCTGGGGTTGCTGTTGCTGCTCGGACTGGTCACCGCCATCCGCTTGCTGCGACTGTTGCTGATCCTGCTGGGACGGGTCCTGCTGGTTTTCCTGGTCCTGCTCGCCCTGCTGATTCTGCTGCTGCTCCTGCTGCTGTAGCAACTGCTCCAGCAGTGCTTTGTTGAAGGCGGCGTCTTCCATCTCCGGCGCTTGTTCCAGGGCTTTATCGTAAGCGGCGATGGCCTCTTCGAGGTCCCCGCTCCTCGCCAGGCTATTGCCGCGGTTGTACCAGCCGTCGGCGCTGTCCTGCTGGCTGTAGTGTTCCAGCGCCTGCTCGTAATTGCCGGCGCGGTAGTGGGCGGCGGCGGCCCAGTCGGGATTGCTGAAGGCGCTCGCGGCAGCTTCCGGCTCGTCGCCCGCCAGCAGTTCGGCACCGCGCTGGTCGCGGTTGAGGAAGTAGTCCCGCAGTTCCTGGGCCTCGCTGGGCTGCGCCAGCGGCAGCAGGAACAGGCAGAGAATGTAACCGCGCCGGAACGCCCCCAGCGCCACGGGGACCAGCAACAGGGCCAGCCAGTAACCCATGTCTTGCCAAGTGTCGACGCTGCGGCCCAGGAGCTGCTCGCTGTCTTCACCGGCCCAGGGGTCGACGGCGAGAATTCGCTCCAGATCGGCATCACCCAGTTCCAGGTCGCTGTAGCTGCCACCGAAGCGTCCGGCCAGCGCGCGCAAAGGCGCCCGCTCCAGTCCCGCTACCACGATAGTGCCGCTGTCATCGCGCAGGAAGCCGTCGCCGGTGGGTATCGGGCTGCCCTCCTCAGTGCCCACGCCCAGCACCGACAAGCGGTAACCGGTGTCGTTGAGGGCGTCGGCAATCTCATCGCTGTCGCCGCGGTGTACACCATCCGTCACAAGCAGGATCTGTCCATGTTCCAGGCCGCTGTCGCGCAGCAGGCGCACGGCCTGCTCCACCGCCCGGGCCGGGCGGCTGCCCCGGGTGGGCATGATGCCCGGTGTCAGTGCCGGCATCAGGTTGGCGATGGTGCGCAGGTCGTCAGTCAGGGGGCTGACCACGTGGGCGTCCCCGGCGTAGGCGACCAGCGCAGTGGTGCCTTCGGTCTTCTTCTCCAGCAGGTCCAGCAGCTTTTGCCGGCTGCGCACCAGCCGCGACGGTGTGACGTCGGTGGCGTACATGGACAGGCTCAGGTCGTAGAGCACCACCAGCGCATTCTCGCGCCGTTCCACCGGCTGCGGCAGTCGCTCCCAGCTCGGCCCCGCCAGGGCCAGTACCGCCAGCAGCCAGGCCACCAGCAACAGCGACAGGGGCCAGCGGCTGGTCACCTGCCCGCCGCTCAGCAGGTGCGGCAGCAATTGCTCGGAAATCACCGCAGTCCAGGCCTTGCCGGCGCGCAGCCGGCGGTACAGCAACCAGGTCAGGGGCAGCACCGGCAGGCTGGCCAGCAGCCACTCGGGGCGCAGGAAATGGAAGTTGGCCAGCACCTCGTTCACCCGCGCACCCCCCTCACCAGCGCCAGCAGCAGGCTCAGGCAAAACGCGATCGCCAGCGGCAGGTGGAACAGGCTTTTCTGGGGCCGGTAACTCTGCGCCTCCTGCTCCACAGGTTCCAGTGCGTCGAGCAGCTGGTAGATGTTGATCAGCTCTGCGGGATCGCGGGCACGGAAGTAGTTGCCGCCGGTGCTGCTGGCGATCTCCCGCAGGGTGTCTTCGTCCAGGTCGCGGGACGGGTTGACCACCTTGGAGCCAAAACTGGAGCCGAACAGCCCGGGCATGACCATCTTGTCGCTGCCGATGCCAATGGTGTGGATTTTGACGCCGTTGTCCGCCGCCAGGCGGGCGGCGTCCAGCGGCTCGACTTCGCCGGCATTGTTGGCGCCGTCGGTGAGCAGGATCAGTACCCGGCTGTCAGCGGGGCGCTCGCGCAGGCGCTTGACGGCCAGCCCGATGGCGTCGCCGATGGCAGTTTCCCGACCGGCGAAACCGAGCTGGGCCTCGCGCAGGAAGCGCTGCACAGTGTTGCGATCAAAAGTCAGCGGCGCCTGCACATAGGCATTGCTGCCGAACAGGATGAGGCCGAGGCGGTCGCCGCGACGGCGCTCGATGAACTCGCCCACCACCTGCTTCACGGCATCGATGCGCGACACCGTGTGCTGGCCCACCACCATGTCCTCCACCTGCATGGAGCCTGACAGGTCCACGGCCACCAGCAGGTCGCGACCGCTGGCTGGCAGGCTTACCGGCTCGCCGATCCAGGTGGGCCGCGCCAGGGCGCCCAACAGGGTCAGCCAAAGCAGGCACAGGACCAGGAGTGAGAGCAGGCCGCCCCCGCGGCGGCGGCCGACGCCCCGGTCGTCCAGGGCCTGCCAGCTCTCAAAAAAAGGTGCGCGCAGGGCGGCGTCTTCCCCGGCCGCTGCGGGCCACAGCCGCCACACCAGCCACGGCAGGGGCAGCAGCAGCAGCGCATAGGGCCATTGCAGGGTCAGCATGGTATGCCTCGTAGCTGCGCCAGCCACTCGTGACACAGGCTGTGCAGTTGCTCGATATCGATTGCCGGGGTCGCCTCATAGGCCCGCGTGGCAAAACCCAGCTCGCGGAAGCTGGCCGCCGCCGGCTTGTGCCACTGGCGGTCGAGGAAGTCGTCCCAGCGCTGGCTGTTGAGGGGGGCGACCTGCTCGCGTGGGAAACGGCTCAGGGCGGCCCGCTTGAGGACGGCATTGGCGGCCTGCAGGTAGGTGGCGCTGTCGCCGTCGTCCTGCCAGCGTTGGTGTGCTGTTGCCAGGGCGCGCTGGGCCTGGCGCCGCCAGGCATTGCGGCGGTGGCGCCGCCACAGCCAGGCGGCCGACACCGCAAGCAGCACCAACAGCAGGCCGGCAAGCAGCCACCAGCCCGGCCCCGGCGGCCAGGCGCTGACCGGGTCTGGCAGGTGAATATCGCGCAACTGGGCGAGGGGGTCGGCGGGTGTCATCGGCGACCTCCACCGGCATAGTAAGCCTGCAGTATGCCCAGCGGCGGGTCTGCGGTGCTGGCTTCGATCAGGGGGATGCCAAGCTTGCCCAGTGAATGTCGCAGGGTATTGAGGCGTTCACTGAACTGCTCCGCGAAAGAACTGCGCAGGCGCGGGTCCCCGGTGAATAGCTGTACCCTGGATTCGCCGTCAGTCACGGCGTAACGGCCGGCATCGGGCAGGGCCTGTTCGAGCGGGTCCGAGCAGTGCAGGGCCGTGATTTCCAGGTGCCGTGCCAGCTGGTAGAGCTGTTCCAGCGCGCCGTTTTCCAGGGCGCCGCGAAAATCGCTCACCAGGAACAGGGCGCTGCCGGGCCGGGCAATACGCCGCAGTTCCACCAGCATGTCCACAAAGCCCTGGGGCTGGGCCGGTGCCGCCAGCGGTAGGGCATTGTTCATCGCGGTCAGGGCATTGAGCAGGCCCAACACCGAGCGGCGGCTGCGGCGGGGGCGAATCTCGTGGTGTTCCTGTTCGGAGAACACCAGGCCGCCGAGCCGGTCGCCGCGCTGCAAGGCAGCCCAGGACAACAGCGCACCCAGCCGGGCGGCCAGCACGGATTTGCAGCAGGTCCGGCTGCCGAAGAACATGCTGGTACGCTGGTCCACGCAGACCAGCACCTGGCGCTCGCGTTCCTCGCGGAACAGCTTGGTATAGGCGGAGCCGGTGCGGGCAGTCACCCGCCAGTCAATGGTGCGGATGTCGTCGCCGGGCTGGTAGGCGCGTACCTCTTCAAAATCAATGCCGCGACCGCGGAAGTTGGTTTTGTTGGGTCCCGAGAGCAGGCTCAGGGCGCGCTTGCGCTGGCCCAGGTCGAGCTTGCTGGCCGGGTGCCGCTGCTCGATCAGTTCGGCCAGCGAGCAGTAGGCGCCGAGGGCCGGTGCTTGATTCGGCGCAGACGCCATCTCAGCCGACGGGTACCCGCGCGACCAGTTCATCAACGGCCGTGTCGGCGTTGATGCCGTTGGCTTCGGCCTCGAAGCTCAGAATCAGGCGATGGCGCAGCACGTCGTGGACCACCGCCTGCACGTCGTCCGGGGTGACGAAGTCGCCGCCGCGCAGCCAGGCGTGGGCCCGGGCGCAGCGATCCAGGGCGATGGTGGCGCGCGGGCTGCCGCCGTAGTCGAGCCAGTTGGCCAGCTCCGCCGAATAGGGGGTGGGGTCGCGGCTGGCAATCACCAGCTCGACGATATAGCTCTCCACCGGCTCAGCCATGTGCAGTTCCAACACGCTGCGGCGGGCCGAGAAAATGGCGTCCTGTGGCAGCTCCGGCGGCTGGGGTAGCTGGGTGGCCGCAGCCTCGTTACGGGTCAGGCGCAGGATACCGCGCTCAGCCTCGCGATCCGGGTAGTCCACAAAAGCGTGCAGCAGGAAGCGGTCGAGTTGGGCCTCGGGCAGGGGGTAGGTGCCTTCCTGCTCGATGGGGTTCTGGGTAGCCATCACCAGGAACAGGTCCGGCAGCCGATAGGTCTCGCTGCCCACGCTCACCTGGCGTTCGGCCATGGCTTCGAGCAGGGCGGATTGTACTTTGGCGGGTGCGCGGTTGATTTCGTCGGCGAGGATCAGGTTGTTGAAAACCGGGCCGCGCTGGAAGTGGAAGCCGCCTTCCTGGGGACGGTAAATGTCGGTGCCGGTGACGTCGCCGGGCAGCAGGTCGGGCGTAAACTGGATGCGGTGAAAGCTGCCCTCGATGCCGTCGGCCAGGCTCTTGATGGCGCGGGTTTTGGCCAGGCCGGGGGCGCCTTCCACCAGCAGGTGCCCATCGGCCAGCAGGGCGATCAGCAGGCGCCGCACCAGATCTGCCTGGCCAATGATCTGCTGACCGAGCCAGTGCTCCAGCTCGACGATGTGTTCCCTGTGCGCCAAGGGTGTTACCTCCGCTTTATTCATCATACTTCCAGCCCGCCGTCATGAACTCGTGTGAGACTTCAGCAGGACTATTTAGTTCGGGGCAGGGCCGCGTATTTCAAGGGCTCGCGCCGTCATTTCTGATAACAGCGCGGCGCGAAGCGGGATGCTATCTGCTCGTCGTGACTACGGCAACTCTGACAAAGCTGCGACTATCGGGTGAGGACAAGGCGGAGATCTCCGTTTATCATGAAGCCCGGTTTTTGAACCGACCCCAAAAGCTTTTGGAGAATGCAATGACCATAATTGGTACCCCGTTCAGTGCCTCGGCAACGCGTGTGCTGTTGCTCGGGTCCGGTGAGCTGGGCAAGGAAGTGGTCATAGAACTGCAGCGACTGGGCGTGGAGGTGATCGCCTGCGACCGCTATGACAATGCCCCGGCGATGCAGGTAGCCGATCGTTCCCACACCTTCTCCATGCTGGATGGCGCCGAGCTGCGCCGGGTGATAGAGCTGGAACAGCCACACTTTATTGTTCCCGAGATCGAGGCGATTGCCACCGATACCCTGGTGGAGCTGGAAGCCGATGGCTTCACCGTTGTGCCCACCGCGCGGGCCGCGTCGTTGACCATGAACCGCGAGGGTATTCGCCGCCTCGCCGCCGAGGAGCTGGGCCTGCCCACCTCACCCTATCGTTTTGCTGAAACCCGCGAGGAGTTCGACCACGCCATCGATGAGATCGGCATTCCCTGCGTGGTGAAGCCGATCATGAGCTCATCGGGCAAGGGGCAGAGCACGGTCACCGCCCGGGAAGAGATCGACCAAGCCTGGCACTATGCCCAGGAGGGCGGCCGCGCCGGCGGCGGCAAGGTCATCGTCGAGGGCTTTATCGACTTCGATTACGAGATCACCCTGCTGACGATCCGCCATCGCGACGGCACCAGCTACTGTGAACCCATTGGGCACCGGCAGAAAGACGGCGACTACCAGGAGTCCTGGCAGCCCCAGGCCATGTCCAGCGAGGCACTGGCCAGTTCCCGGGAGGTGGCGCACAAGATCACCGAGGCTCTGGGTGGACGCGGTCTGTTTGGCGTCGAGCTGTTTATCAGCGGCCATGAAGTGTTCTTCAGCGAGGTATCGCCGCGGCCCCACGACACTGGCATGGTCACCCTGATCTCCCAGGACCTGTCTGAGTTTGCCCTGCACGCCCGGGCCATACTGGGCCTGCCGGTGCCGAATATTCGCCAGCACGGCCCGTCCGCCTCGGCGGTGATCATGGCCGAGGGGGAGTCCACAGAGGTGAGTTATGCCAACCTGGACGCAGCGCTGGGGGAAACGGACACCCAGCTGCGCCTGTTTGGAAAACCGGACGTCGCCGGCCGCAGGCGCATGGGTGTAGCCCTGGCGCGGGCCACCACTACGCAGATGGCACGCGAGAAGGCGACCGCAGCCTCGCGGGCGGTGGCGGTAGAGGTGAACCCCGGTCCGGCGGGCGACCAGGTCGCTGAGGCGTAGACGCGCAGCCGCTAGGCGCAGACCGCGTCAATCAGCAACTGGGTAATGGCCTCGGGGTCCTGGGGATGTGCCAGTGCGAAGCCCTGGGCCACGTCGCAGCCGATACGGCGCAGGAACTCCGCCTGTTGCTTGTTTTCCACGCCTTCAGCCACCAGGCCAAGGCCCAGTTCCCTGGCCATCGCCACCATGCTTTGCACCACGGCATCGGTGCGGTTGTCGGTGCCGACGCGGGCCAGGAATGAGCGGTCCAGCTTGACCATATCCAGCGGCTGCCAGGCGAGGTAGGCAAAGGACGAGTAGCCGGTGCCGAAGTCGTCAATGGCCAGGCGTACGCCGGCCTGACGGAGGCGGCCCAGGGCGTCGACAACGCGCTGGCTTTCTTCGAGCATGCAGCGCTCGGTGATTTCAAACTCCAGGTCGCTCATTAACAGGCCGGCTTCTGCCGCGGCGGCCTCTGTCACCGCGACCAGCCCGGGGTCCTGCAACTGCCGCGGTGATACGTTGAGCGAGATGCGTGGCACGGCAAGCCCGGCCCGGCGCCAGCGCGCGAGCTGTTGGCAGGCTTCGCTGATAATCCAGTAGCCCAGGCGGATGATAAAGCCGTTGTCTTCCGCCAGCGGAATGAACTCATTGGGGGCTATGCGCGAGCCATCGACACGCTGCAGGCGCACCAGTGCTTCCATGCCGGTCACAGCCCCGCTGGATACCGAGAACTGAGGCTGGTATTGGAGCACGAAACGGCGCTCCTCCAGTGCCTTCTCCATCTCGGCTTCCATGCGGAACATGGCCTTGCGACGAGCGAGGTCGTCGCGGGAGAAGGAGCGACAGCTTTCGGGGCCATCCCCGAGCTCGCGCAGGGCGAAGCGCGCGAAGTGCAGCAGTTCTTCCGGTTCGTCTGAATCCGCTGGGCAGGCCGCAGCGCCAATCTCGAGCTTCAGTCGGCAGGGTACGCCCTCGATTTCGTAGTGGCCGGTGCCGCCCTCAATCATCCGGTCAGTCATTGCCTTCAATGCGGGCTCGGAACGAATGCCGCGGCCGACGATGCCAAACTCACCCGGCTGGATGCGCTGCACCGGTTCGCGGCGTCGCAGCAGACCCCGCAGCTGGGTTAGCAGGGCGGCCTCTGCCGCGCGACCGAACTCGGGGCCGAAAGTGTCAACCAGCAGCTCGAAGTTGCTGATCCTGAATACCAGTAGCTGTGCACTCTGGCCCACGGAGCGGGCGGCCAGCAGTTCTCGGCACAGGGTAGTGCCAAGTTCCCCGCCGTTGACAGAGCCAGTCGGGCGCGGGCTTGTGGCGCCGCGTGGGTCGAGGTGTACGACCTTGCCGCCCTGGCTGATTTTGCGCTCGCTGCTCATGGAGGTTACTCCTGCGGTGCCCAGGTGTTTACGCCCGCCTGCTCTTCGGTCAGCGAGCTGCTGAAGGCGGAGGCGCTGTCATTGAAGAAATAGGAATCGTTGAAGAAATAGCTGTCGTTGAAGAAATAGCTATCGTTGAAGAAGTAGCTGTCGTTAAAGAAATAGCTGTCATTGAAGAAATAGCTGTCGTTGAAGAAGTAGCCATCGTTGAAGAAGTAACCCTGGCCATTCACTTCGTCCGGGTTCCAGCTATGGCCTTCGAAATCCTGGATGTAGTAGTTGCCGTTTTCGTCGACACGGCCCGGGCCGGCGAAGTGCGCGGTGCCGGCGAGGTCGGCGTTGATGTCCAGGCCACCGTTGGCGCAGTCGACGGCGGTGCTGCTAACGGCGTTGACGGCGTTGACCAGGCCCGCACCCTGCTGGAACACGCTGTAGGCCAGCGAACCGTCCGGGTAGGCGGCCTGGCGCGCGGTGGCCATCAGCTTGCACTTGACGTCGTCGGGGGTGAGCCCCGGGTTCTGCTGGATCATCAGTGCGGCGATGCCGCTGACGACCGCGGTAGCCTGGGACGTGCCGGACATGGTGAAGTACTCACCAAAGCTGTGGAAGTGTGGGTGGAGGGTCGCCAGCGTGGTTGAGCTGCTCATCAGGCCGGTCACGTGACCGCCGGGGGCGACAATCTCGGGTTTGATGAAACCTTCCGTGGTAGGACCGGCCGAGGAGAACGGCGCCAGATAGTCGTCGCTGGGATCAGCCGGCGTCCAGTTATCTGTCATAGCGCCCACGGTGATGATGTAGGGCACGTTGCCGGGGACGCCGACTGTCATCGGATCGGGGCCGGTGTTGCCGGAAGAGGCCACCACCACGACGCCCGCACGCCAGAGCTGCATAACCGCCTGGTTGAGGGGATCATCCCAGTAGCGTGAACGCGGGGTCGCGCTGAAGGACAGGTTGAGCACGCGGATGTTGAACTGGTCTTTCTGGTCGTAGATGCGCTGCATGGCCCAGATAACGTCCGCATAGGTGCCGGAGCCGTTGGCGCCAAAGGCTTTTACTGATATCAGGTTGGCATAGGGTGCGATGCTGTTGAACTTGCCGTCGGTGGTTGCCCGGGAATTGGCGATGATGCTGCTGACGTGCATGCCGTGGCCGTACTCATCGGAGATGCTATTCGGGTCCTCGGAGCCCGAGATCACGTCGAAGGAAGCGGTCAGGCGGACCTGGCCATCCGGCGTCTCGCTGAACTCGCGCTTCACGTTCAGGCCGGAGTCGATCACCACCACGGTTACGCCGCGGCCGTCGATGCCCTGGGTGTGGAGCTGGTCGGCGCCCACCAGGTGTGGGAAGTCCAGGTAGGGCACGCTGGTGTCTTCCAGGGTGAAGTCCTCGGCGACGGTCTCGGGCGGCGTTTGTGCATTGGGATCAGTCTGGGTGCCCGAATCGGTACCGCCATCGGTGGCCGGGTCCGCTGTCGACGTAGTCTTTAGCTCAGTGTTTTCGTGAATGCGGAAGCCGCCCGGATGGGCTTTGAGTGCTGCCAGCTGGCTGTTGGTCAGCCTGGCGCTGACAGCGTTGATAATGGACAGGTCGCGGACAACGCTGCCACCCACGGCCTGCACCGCTGCATGCAGTATCGCGGAGTTGCTGCCCTGCACGATCACGGAGCGGGTTGCCTCGGCGCTGGCCGCGGGTGCTGTCTGTTCAACGGCGGCCGGTTCGAAGGGTTTGGCTGTGAGCAATGCGCCGGCCAGTACGGCACCGCCTGCCACTGACAGTGCCAGGGTCTTCACTATTGCCTGTTTCACGGATGGTCTCCTCAGTCGCAGACTCTGCGACGTAATTGATGTTTCGCTGTCGTTGTGAGTGTCGGAATTCTTCATGGCGCGCTTCACTGCTGCTCCTGCACACGCATCTCAGTGAGGCGGAGCTTGCCGTAGACGGAGGTGCGGATGCCGACCTTGCGCTCACCAAGGAGGCCTTCGAGGTCGGTGGGAATACGCTCCACGTCGTTCAGATTGGTGTCCCGGGTGCCGTAGATGCCGACCCAGGCATTGCGTCCGTTTTCCTTGGCGATGTAGGTGCACTGATCGGCGATGTTGGCGACCTGTTCCCAGCTCACCATGTCGGGCTTGAGCGGCGAGAAGGGGTACACGGCAAAGCCGATGGAGCCGGTGAGGCGGCCCACTTCGTTGTTGCCCAGGTGATAGTTGCGCTCGGCCAGGCCGGTGCGAATGCGCTCGGCGAGCTTCTCCGCGGCGCGGTTGCTGGTGTTGCGGCTGACGATCAGGAACTCGTCACCGCCCCAGCGAATAATCGTGTCGGACTTACGGCAGCATTCCTGCAGTACGTCGCGCACCTGCAGCAGGGCGGCGTCGCCTGCGGCGTGGCCGTGGGCGTCGTTAATGGCCTTGAAGCCATCGAGGTCCACCATCATGAAGGACAGTGCCGGCGCGATATCCAGGGCTTCGCCGTTGTTGGCATCGGCCATCTCGCCGGCCTGGCGGCGGGCGTGGGCCACTTCGGTGGCAATGAATTCTTCCAGGAAGCGTCGATTGCGCAGGCCGGTGAGAGTGTCGGTGAGGCTGGATTCCTTGAGCTGGTCGTTCAGGGACAGCAGTTCCTCGTTGCGCTCCGCCAGTTCGCGGGTGCGCTCGGCAACAATCTTCTCCAGCTCCTCGCGCTTGCGTGCGGCGCGGGCCAGCTTCATGGCGTTGACGCGAGTGAAGATGAAGATGGTGGCCAGGACCGCCAGCGCGTAGCTGCCATAGGCCCAGGCGGTGGCCCAGGGCGGAGGAACCACCACCAGGTCGATGGCGGCGCCGCGCTCGTTCCAGACGCCGTCGTTGTTGGAGGCCTGCACCTTGAAGGTGTAGCTGCCGGCGGGCAGATTGGTATAGGTGGCGCGGTCGTACTCGACCGGCTCACTCCAGGCCTGGTCAAAGCCCTCCAGCATATAGCGATAGCGGTTTCGCTCCGGAGCCGAGTAGTCCAGGCCGCTGAAGGAGAAGGTCACCAGGTCGTTGTTGTAGTCCAGCTTGATGGCCTCGCCGCCTTCGGCCGTGCTGAAACGGGTGGTCAGGGGGCCGTCCCGGTCGAAGGCGGTCAGCGCGATGTCCGGCGCGTGGCGGTTCATGGTGATGTGATTGGGGTAGAACGCCAGCAGGCCGTCTGAACCGCCGAACAGCAGGCGGCTGGAGCGGGTGCGACGCGCCGCCCGGTAATTGAACTCGTTGCCGCGCAGGCCGTTGCTGCGGCTGAAGTAGCGCATGCGGCCGCTGTCCGGATTGAACTGCACCAGGCCCCGGTTGCTGCTTATCCAGAGGCGACCGTCGCTGTCTTCGATCATGCCCTGTACGGAGTCGCTCAGCAGTCCGTCGCTGCGGCGAATCTTCTCGAAACGCACACGGTTTTCGCGGCGGTCTTCGGCGGACCAGCGGTTGAGACCGCCACCGTTGGTGCCAACCCATAGCGAGCCGTCCCCGGTCTCGGTGACCAGCCAGGCTGAATCGCTGCTCAGGCTGTCGGCGTTGGTTTTGTTCTCGCGGAAGTGCTGGAAGCCCTCGCCGTCGGCGTTCATGGCGTTGAGGCCGCTGTTCTCGGTGCCGACCCACAGGGTGCCCTGGCGGTCGCGGAATACTTCCAGCACCCGGTCACTGGAGATGCTGGTCGGGTCAGCTTCGCTGTGGCGAAAGTGTGTGAAGTTGCCGGTCGCTGTGTCAAAGCGGTTGAGTCCGCCGTCGTAGGTGCCAACCCAGACAATGCCGCTGCGCTCTGCCAGGATGGAGGTCACCGCGTTACTGCTGATGGATCGGGAATCCTCGGCGTTGCGCAGGAAGTGGGTGAAGGTATCGGTGTTGGGGTCCAGCACGCTGAGGCCACCACCGCGGGTGCCCATCCACACCTGGCCCAGCGGATCTGTGTGTACCACCAGGACCCGGTTGTCGGGCAAGTCGCTGTTGCCTGTCGTGTAGTGGCGGGATTCGCCGGCAGACTCGTTGATACGATTGAGGCCACCGCCGTAGGTCGCCACCCAGATCTCACCGTCGCGAGATTCGTCCACGCTGGTGACGATATTGCTGCTCAGGTGCAGGGCGGTACCTTCGGTCTGGAAGTAGGTGAAGGCGTCGCTGAGGTAGTTCCAGCTATTGGCGCCGCCGTAGGTGCCTACCCACAACACCCCGCCGCGGTCCTGCAGCACGGTGGTGATACGGTTGTCGCTCAGGCTGGCGTCGTCGGACTCGTTGCCGCGGTAGTGGGCAAAGCCGCCGGCGGCGGGTCGCCACTCGTTGAGGCCGTTGTCCGTACCTACCCACAGCGCGCCGTTGTAGTCCTGGTAGATCGTGCGTACCCGGTTGTGGCTGAGGCTGCGATCGTCGGCCGGGTTGTGCATGAAGCGCTGGAAGCTGCCAGAGCCGGCGTCGAACAGGTTCAGGCCGCCTTCATAGGTGCCGATCCACAGGCGGCCGTCGCGGTCTTCGTAGATGCTGCGAACCGAGTTGTCGCTGAGGCTGGCCGGATCATCGGGGTTGTTTACGAAGCGCTCAAACTGGCCGCTGTCCCGGTCCAGGCGTGCCAGCCCGCCCTTCGCGGTACCGACCCACAACTGCCCATCGCGATCTTCGAGAATGGCCAGTACGGAGTCAGACGGCAGGCTGCTGGTGTCGTCCGGGTCGTGCTCAAAGCGCTCAAAGCTGCCGTTGTTCTTGAGGCGGTTGAGGCCGCCGCCATCGGTGCCCACCCAGATAGTTCCCAGGCGGTCCTGGTAGACCACGCGGACGCTGTCGCTGCCCAGGCTGCCGCTGTTGTCTTTGTCGTGGCGGAAGTGGGTAAAGCTGTCGTCCTGGCGGTTGTAGCGGTTTAGGCCGCCGGCGTCGGTGCCCAGCCACAGGGTGCCATCAGCGGCCACCAGGATGGACCAGATGTAGTTGTCCGACAGGGTGCTGGGATCGTCGTAGACATGTTCATAGAGTCGCAGGTCGGTGCCGTCCCAGCGGTTGAGGCCCTCCTGGGTGCCGATCCAGATATAGCCCTGGACGTCCTGGGCCAGGTCGTGCACGACGGACTGGCTGAGGCCGTTTTCCACTGACAGGTGATCGAAGAGTGCCGTCCGTGGCTTCAACGCCGCCGCGCCATCTGCCTGGACGCTCGAGGCGACCAGCGCCCAGGCCAGTAGCAGGCCCGTGAACAGGCCCTGGAACTGGCGCGCGGCTTCCGTGATCGAGGTGCTTGTCTTCGTCATCTTTCTCGTAGTCCAGGTTTGGTGCCCCATGTGGGCTCGTGGGGAATGACACCGCAAGCAGCGTGCCAACCTCGCAATCGGGCATTTTCGGTGTGAAAAACCGTTAACTGGTTGGCAAAATTCTTGCGCTGGGGAAACAAAAAGTGGCGGAGGTGGTGCTCAGATGTCCGTAAAATTACCGAGCAATATCACCATAAGATCAAAATAACGGCGTATTTACCGAAAATGTGGCGTATTCTGAAGGAAATGCGCCGAAATTTAGCATACCTCCTCAGTCCAGCGCCGATAGGTGGGTACCGTGATGCCCATCAGGGCTGAGCCCCGGGCCGCGTCTTCTCCCACCCTCGAGACAACCGCTTCCAGTAGCTGGGCGCGCGCTTCCTCGATGACGTTGGTGGGGTTGTCCTCGGACAGGGAATCTGCCAGCAGCTTGAGTGTGGGATTGAGCCTGGACCAGGCATCGGAGCGAACCAGCAGGCCCTGGGCTTCCAACCGGCGGGCCTTCTCCAGCTGCCGCCGGTAGGTGGTTTCCGCCACTCCCAGCCGCTTTGCCCCACGGCGGGCGGTGCCGCGGGCGAGTTCATCCACCCTGAGTACCAGATCCTCACTGAGCCAGCGGCCCAGGGGCGCGGTGGCGGTGGCGTCCGCCAGCAGGGCTTCGTCGACCTGCTTTTCCAGCTCACCGGCCAGCAGCCGCCAGGGTTCGTCACCGGGACCGGGTTGCTGCTCACGCTCCTCAAGATTGTTAGCACTTACTTCGGTGTCAGGGCCAGTGTCAGGGGCTGTGGGTTCGGGCTCGGGCGCTCTGTCGGCGGGGTCTTCAAAGACGAGCTGCGGTGCGTCAATGACCTCGTCGGCCGACAACACCACGGCACGCAGAACCCCGTTCTGCAACTCGCGCACATTGCCGGGCCAGCTGTAGGACTGCAGCAGGCGCTCCGCGGCCTGGCTGAATCGGCGCGCGCCTTTCTCATACTGCAGTGCGAACTTCTCCAGGAAGTGGCCCGCCAGCGGCAGGATATCATCGGGCCGCTCGCGCAATGGCGGTGCCGTCAGGGTGACCACGTTGAGGCGGTAGTACAGGTCCTCCCGGAAGCGCCCGGCGGCGGCTTCCCTGGCCAGGTCGCGGTTGGTGGCGGCGATAATGCGTACGTCCACTTTGCGCGAGGTGGCGGCACCAACCGGGTGTATCTCCTTTTCCTGTACAAAGCGCAGCAGCTTGGCCTGCACGTCCAGCGGAACCTCGCCGATCTCGTCCAGGAACAGGGTGCCGCCGTCGGCCTGCACGATGCGTCCCAGGGAGGCCTTGTCGGCTCCGGTGTAGGCACCCTTGCTGTGCCCGAACAGCTCGGCTTCCATCAGATTGGCGGCTATCGCGCCGCAGTCGACGGTGACAAACGGCTTGCCCTTGCGGGTGCTGAGTTCGTGTACCGACCGCGCCAGCATTTCCTTGCCGGTGCCGCTTTCGCCGTTGATGAGCACCGTCACATCGGTGGGGGCTGCGGCGCGGGCGGTTTCCAGCAGGGCATCCATCTGGCGGGAGGTGTAGACCAGCCTCGCACTCTGCACCGCCTGCCGCAGGCCGTGCACCTCGCTGCGCAGCCGGCGACTCTCGCGTTCTTTCTCCGCCTGCCACTTCGCTGCCAGGTCGGCGCGGTCCAGGGCCAGCGCCACCTGGCCGGCGAGCCCGTTGAGGAACACCAGGTCCGATGAGTCGACGATCAGCTGTGACTCTGGTCCTTCTATATAAAGGCAGGCAAGGACCCGGCCGTCGGCCAGCAGGGGAACCGCATAGCCGAGACGGTCGCCGGCCCCGGCGTCGTCGGAGGGACGCGGCGGGCGCTTCAACTGCTCCGCGCGCTGGACGCTGCGCGCCCGTTCCATCAGGGTGCTGACTTCATCGGGGGCTTCGCCATTGGGGCCGGCGCTGGAACGACCGCTCTCGGCCAGCAGCACTTCATCGCCGCCTTCCCGGCGCGTGTAAAGGGCCACCCAGGCGCCGCGCATGGCCAGTTGTATACGTTCCACGAAACCGGCGGCGATGCTGGCCTCGTCGGAGGCCGAGGACACCATGGCGATGGTGTCCCACAGCACCAGCATATTGCGGTAGTCCTTTTCGGCATCGGCCGTGAAGATGCCGCTAAGCCGGTCCCGGCCAATAACCTCCATGCTCTCGTCGCCGGCCTGCCAGACCATGACGCAGTCGCCGCCCTTGCCCTTGGCGGCGTTGAGGCTCGCATCGGCGCGGCGCACCAGTCCCAGCTCATCCAGGTCGAAGTCTTCCCCGGCATCCGGGTCATAGAGACCGATGCCAATGCTGAAACTCAGGCGCATGGCGCCATTCAGGTAGGCGCCGGTGACGGCCTCGCGCACCTTTTCTGCGACTTCCAGGGCTTCATCCCTGGCTACCCCCGGCATCTGTACGGCAAACACCGCGCCGCCGTAGCGGAATACTTCATCCGAGTGGCGCAGGCTGTCACACAGGCGGGTGGCAATTTCCGCCAGGGCGGCGTCGCCGCTGTCGCGGTCGAGGCGGCGGTTGACCAGGTCGAAGTCGTCCGGGTTGATCAGCAGCAGCCCCAGCGGATGCTGGTCGCGGGCGGTCTCCATGGCGTCCCGCAGGTGGGCCTGGAACTCCGCGCGCCCGGGCAGGTGGCTGGTGGGATCGCGCAGTAACTGGCTAAGTTGGTTGGCCTCCCAAACCATGTTGGCGCTGGCCAGCAGGCTGTGGGACAGCCAGTCGGCGGCCGTGACCGGGGGCTCGAGGCCTGGCGGTGCCAGCGCGGAGATGGCCGCGGGTACCCGACCGTCGTCATAGCGCAGGCCAATCCAGATGGCGCGATCGGCTCCGATTTCCTGCGCCGTGCTATGACGTCGTTCCTGGTCGACTTCCTGCTGGTCGAGATCCTGGATGCCGACGCGAACCAGGCAGCTATCATCTGCCTCGCTGGAGTAAACCTGCAGAGAGTTTGCACCGGTGCCGCCGCCAGGACCCAGCAGGGCGTAGGTTGTGGCGTGCGCGCGTTCCAGGGATTCAAATTCGGGAACGGCTTCGGTGCCACCGCTGTGCAGCAGCAGGGAGCGCTCCATGCTGCCGTTGCCGCCATCTATATAGAGGGAGACGCCTGCGGCATGGGTGAGTTGCCGAAGCTGCGCAAGGAACTGTCGGTACACCGCGCCAGCCTGTTGAGCCGGGAGGTGAGGAATGTCCCCTTCCATAACAGATCGTTCTAACAAGACTCTCTGAAATAAAAAGTGTACCAGTATTGCCGGTGGGGCTTAAACGCCAGCTTGTTTAAGCAGGTAGCTGATGACGAACTTCATCAGGAATCCAAAAATCCCCAGCGCCAGGCCGATGTAGAGGATCATGGTGCCGAACTTGCCGGCGTTGCTGCGCTTGGCGAGATCCCAGACGATAAAGATCATGAACAGGATCAGCCCGCCGACGCCAACAGTGACGCCGTATTCACTAAGCCACTGGTCCATCTAGGGTATGCGCCCCGCCAGTGCTGCCAGGGTGTCCGGCCCGGGGTAGCCGTCCGCCACCAGGCCGCTGTCCATCTGGAAGGCGCGCAGGGCGCGACGGGTCGCCGGCCCCAGGATGCCATCACTGGCGCCCGGGTCATGGCCGGCGGCGGCCAGCGCGCGCTGCATGTTGCTGACATCCTGCCGGGTCAGGGCCGCCTGTGTCACCGGGGGTGGACTGTACAGCCCGCCGGCGCCGGCAATACGGTCAGCCAGGTGTCCAACCGACAGCGCGTAGAATTCGGAGCGGTTCCAGCCCATGATGACACGGAAGTTCTCGTACACCAGGAAGGCCGGGCCCCGGTGGCCGGCGGGCACCAGTAGGGCGCTGTTGAGGCTGGCCGCCGGCAGCGTGCCGCCGTCGGCCCGGCGCACTCCCGCAGCCGCCCAGTCGGATAGAGGTCTTTGCTTGTCCAGTCCTGTCTCCTGGAAGGGGAAGTCATTGCCAAGCCGCACTTCCCTGCCCCAGCGCAGGCCGCGCTCCCAGCCAAGCTGCTGGAGGAAGCGCGCACCGGAAGCCAGGGCGTCCCTGGGGCTGCCCCACAGGTCGATGCGGCCGTCGCCGTCACCATCCACCGCGGCCCGCCGGTAGGTGGACGGCATGAACTGGGTATGACCCATGGCGCCGGCCCAGGAGCCTTTCATGCCTGCCGGGTCCAGACCGTCGCGCTCGACCAGCGCCAGCGCCGTGAGCAGCTCGGTGGTGAAGAAATCGCTGCGCCTTGGGTCGCAGGCCAGGGTGGCCAGGGAATCCAGCGTCGGTGTATTGCCAAGATAGCTGCCGAAATTGGTTTCCAGGCCCCAGAAGGCCACCAGGTAGTGGCCCGGTACCCCGTACTGCCGGGTCAGGGCGTCCAGGAAATCGTGGTGTTCCTCGTACAGGGCGCGGCCGCGGGAAACGCGCTTGGCGGTCACCCGGGCGTTCAGGTACTGGGCAAAGGTCTGGGTGAACTCGGGCTGCTTGCGATCCAGCTCTATCACGCGGGTTTGCTGCTCGAGCCCTGGAATCAGCTCGTCGATAATCCAGGGTGCCAGGCCCTGGTCCCGTGCCTGCGTCTGCAGGTCGGCAAGACAGGCCTCGAATTCCTGGCCAGCGGCAGGCAGCGCCTGCCAGCAGATCAGTAAGACAAGACCAAGTTTTCGCATCAGGCAGGCAGGTTGTTCTCGATGGCGTCCAGGAAGCCCTGCATGTCGACCACTTGCTCCTGGTCGGGGCGGGTAGTCTTGCCCTTGATGTCGCCGGTGATGATGCCCTGGTCGACGGTGTCGATCAGGGCGTCCTTCAACTGGTGTGAGTATTGGGTCAGCGCGGTATTCCCTTCACGGTTGCCCAGGGTTTCGAGGGCATTGGCCAGGGCATAGATCAGCGCCGAAGAATTGAAAATGGCTGTCTTGCCTTCGCTCTCCTGGTACATCAGGTAAAGGTCGTGTGCGGTGCCGTGGGGTGCCTCGTAGAGCATGGTGCCGTCCTTGCTCTCGATAATGGAGCTGGCAGTTGCCAGGCTGCCACCGAGGGCGGCGGCGATATCCGAGAAAATGTCCCCGTCCAGGTTCTGGGCCGGGTAGAGGGCGTTGCGCGGCGGATCGGAGATCATCTTCTTGAGCTGGCTGGACGGGCGCATGATCATGAAGGAGGGCGGCTCCACCCCGTCTGCCACCAGCGTGTTGCGCACCTCATTGATCACGTTTGAAAACACGTCATCGTAGGGGAAGTACTCGCGCTTCAGGCCGAAGTAGACTTCTTTCTCTTTCATCGATGCATCCCGGTAGACCTGCATCACCCAGTCGCGAATAGCGGTGCGATCGTTGGACATGAACAGTATGGGGTCGCTGGCCTTCACGTCCCGGGCGCAGCGCTCCTGGCCGTCGACGATCACCTTGATAATGCCGTCCTCGGGAGCGGCCTGGTTGTAGCTGCCGTACTGGTCGCCGCCGCCGGCACTCATTCGGGAGATCGACACGTGAAACTTGCGGTCGGGAATCCCGTATCTGCGCAGGGTGTCCACCAGTTTCACCATCCGACGGCCCGTGTTGTTGTCGGGGATGCCCCACAGGGCGCGCTCCGGCGGGTTGGCAATGATGCGCGCCGCCTGGGCGTCGATCAACTCGTAGTGGTAGGCCAGCCCGGCCGCCCCGTAGTCCGCTTTGAACTCGGACTCGAAGACATCTTCGACGGCTTTGCGCATGACCCCGTCGTAGCCGGGGATTACCGTGTCCTTGAGGCCGACATAGACATCGCGCTTCTCATCGAGGCCGCGCTGGAAGAACTGGCGTGCCCAGGCCACGACCTCGTCATGGGAGTTGGTGGCCAGCATAAAGGGGTCGCCGCGGTTCAGGCGGCGGCGGTGCAGCTCCATGGGCTCGCCGCTGGAGCCCACGAATACCAGCCTGGCGATGCCGGTGTCGTTGGACAGGGCGGAGTAGCTGTCCTTGATGCCGCCGTTTTCCATGGTGTCGACAATGATGTCGCGACCGACCCAGTCGGGTGGCGTGTTCTTGATATTGCGGAACTGGATGTCCTCACGGGTGATGTTGCCGCCAATGCCCTTGCGGATGGCGCCGTTGGGAGACTTGGTGGCGAGCTTGTCGAGCTGGCTCTCGTCGACGTCAGGATGTTTGGCCAGCAGCTCATCCAACTGGGCGCGGTTCACCGTCATGCCGGCGTTCTTGACTCCCACGCCGTGCTGCTTGAGCGCTTCAATGGCTTTATTGACCACCGCGCCATTGCTCACCAGGCGGTTCTCGGCAGACAGGTCGATCTCCACCAGCGGGATTTCCAGCCGCTGGTGCACGAACATGTCGAGAATGCGCTCGAAGGCGACCTGGGCCATCTCGTCGCCGTGCAGCACCACCAGCGGTGACGCAACCTGGATCTTGTCGCTCATGGGGACTCCCTGTGAAAAAGCGGCGGGATTATACCGTCAAATATAGCAGCGCACCCATGACAGGATGCTGAATACCTTTGCAGCTATCAGGGCGACAGGCAGTCAGCGGCGCTCACCTGGGCGCTGCCAAAGCGGTCAAGCAGGGCTTCCACGGCCTCGCAGCTCAGCTGCGAGTTGCCGTCCAGGTCCAGGTAGCTCAGGCGGGGTGTTTTTTCAGCAGTCAATGTGCCCACTGACACCAGTTCATTGGACTTCAGCGACATATACTGTAGCGCCGGCAGCGTTCCGATACCTTCAAGCGTGGCAATCGCGTTGCCGTCCAGGTCCAACCAACCCAGTTTCGGCAGTTCATCAAGACTGAGATCAACGATCTGGTTACCCCCGAGGCTGAGTGAACGTAACTCCTGGAGCCCGGACAGTCCCGTCGTTGACGTCAGTCGATTGTTTTCGGCAACGATGGAACTCAACTGCTGAAGCGCAGCCAGCGGCGCCAGGCTGCTGATTCTGTTGTCTTGAACTTGCAGCGAGCGGAGACCGGTAAGCTGCTCCAGTGGTGACAGGTCGGTAATGGCGTTGAACGGGGCGCTCAGGTTCTGGAGGGAGGTCAGTTCGCGCAGGGGGCTCAAGTCCGCGACCTGGTTGAAGCTGATGATAAGGGTCACAAGAGACGGGAGCTGCTGTATGCCTTCCAAGCTTTGCAGCTCGTTCTGGCTCAGCATCAATCGCTCCAACTGTGTCAGTCCGCTTAGGGTCGGCAGGGTGTCCAGGCCGCAGCCTTCGGCTTCGAGCACGTTCAGCGTCTTCAAATCGAGCACTGGCTCAAGGCTGCTCAGCGTGTTGTGGCTCACGCCAAGGTGTTGCAGGTCGGTCAATTCCCGGAGCGCTTCTATCGACGTCAGCTGATTGCTGCCGATGTCGAGCCACTCCAGGTCCACCAGCGTCGAGAGCACGGAAACATCAGTCAGGCTATTGCCTCGCAGGCTGAGCCGCTGCAAGCCCGGCAGCGCCGCCAGCGTGGCAAGCCGGTCTTGAGTGGCAGCCCCCTGATCCAGCCCCAGGCCAACCAGGCGATCCAGCCGCGCCAGTGCGTCCATCAAATTGTCATTGCCCGGCTGGGGTCCCCTGATCACCAGGTAGCGCAGCCGCGGTAAGTCCTGCAGCCAGCCCGCGTTGCCGACGTCCATGCCGTATAACAACAACGTGTCGATGCTGGCGCTGCCGCGCAGTTCCGCCAGGGCGGTTGCGCTCAGAGGCACAGAGCCCAGGCGGATGCGTCTCAGGTGCTCGAGCTCCACCAGGGGTGCCACTGAGCTTATCGCATGCTGGAAGAGGTTAACGGTGTGCAGCCCCGTCAGGGCCTGCACACCGTCGAGGTTGACTATGGGGTTGGCGTCGGTGCCGGCCCCACTGGAGAACAGCGGGCATTCCAGCACGGTGTGCTGGTGCGCGTAGCGATGCCTGGACCTGGCGATACAGGCGGCGAGACTGGCGTCGCTGAACTCCAGGTCCGCCAGCGGTGTGGCGCGAAACACCCGCTCGGCCACCAGATCAGCGTCAAGCGCCGTGCCGGTCCTGATGCTCTCGGCCAGATAGTCCAGCGCGTCATTGCCCCAGCGATAGGCCTGTTCGCGGCCTGCACGGGTCCAGCGCAGCAGGTCGCCGGCGCTGATCACCCCGTCGCCATCGACATCCGTGAGCAGGCGCGCGGCATTGGCACTGCGAGCGTCGAGGTCGTTTGAGGAAAAGCAGTTCTCTGTCCCCAGTAGTGGTTCACAGCGGACAAAGGCAATGCCGGGTGCGGGTGGTCCGATTTCCGTCAGTTGCACGCTGGCTTCAGTTAAGGGGTTGATGCGGGCGAAGCCGCTCTTCAACTGGGCGCCGGTGACCAGCATACGCCAGCTTCCCGCGACCGGGGTCGGCGCCGCATCGCGCACACCGTCGTGGTCGTAGTCGTAGTCGAGCCCACCGCTGGCGGTCACCAAGTAAAGGGTGAAGTCGGAGAGTGCGCTGGTGTCGAATTCCGCCGTGCCGAGGTAGAGAAGCTGTAACACCGGCCCGAGCGCTGACCACTGTTCTTCACCCAGCTCTTCAATAAGTGCGGCTTCGTCCTTCGAGGTGGCGGTCTGCAGAATCACCCCCGGATTTTGAGATGTGGCCAGGGTCAGCGCGGCGCCGCCCACCGGCCCGTTGAGTTGGACTTGAAAGCAGCCGGACAGCGCCAGCGCCAGGCAGGCGGGGATGAGTATTTTGAAGGAGCAGTGTAACTGTGTTGGGTACCGCATGCGCTCTCGCACTCCCTTTACCGCCCGATCAGTTTAGCACCACCCTTGCGCCCGCGCCTGCTGAAGCGGGTCATGTTGAGGACAAAAAAAGGGACCGCGTGGCGGTCCCTTTTTGCTTTCCTTGCGATGCGCGCGGGGCACAACACCGATGATCAGCCAAACTGGTTCATGGTGTTGTCTTTGCCCGCTGCCTTGAGTGCCTGATCGCCGGAGAAGTACTCCTTGTGATCGTCGCCCATGTTCGAGCCCGCCATGTCCTGGTGCTTGACGCAGGCAATGCCCTGGCGGATTTCCTGGCGCTGTACACCTTTGACGTAGGCCAGCATGCCCTGGTCGCCGAAGTAACCCTTGGCCAGGTTGTCGGTAGACAGCGCGGCCGTGTGGTAGGTCGGCAGGGTGATCAGGTGGTGGAAGATGCCTGCTTCGCGGGAACCATCCGCCTGGAAGGACTGGATACGCTTGTCGGCTTCAGCGGACAGTTCAGTGTCGTCGTACTCGGCGCTCATCAACTCGTCGCGGTTGTAGGCAGACACGTCCTTGCCTTCTTCGCTCCAGGCGTCAAACACCTGCTGGCGGAAGCTCAGCGTCCAGTTGAAGGACGGGCTGTTGTTGTACACCAGCTTGGCGTTGGGGATCACCTCGCGGATACGGTTGACCATGCCGCCGATCTGGCCGACGTGGGGCTTCTCGGTTTCGATCCACAGCAGGTCGGCGCCGTTCTGCAGGCTGGTGATACAGTCCAGTACGCAGCGGTCTTCGCCGGTACCGGCCTTGAAGCGGTACAGGCCGTTGGGCAGGCGCACCGGGCGCACCAGCTTGCCGTCCTGCTTGATAATGACGTCGCCTTCGTTGGCATCGTCAGCGCCGCCGATTTCCTCGGTCTCGAGGAAGGCGTTGTACTTGTGGGCCAGGTCGCCTGCGTCGGTGGATACCGGGATCTTCTGAGTCAGGCCGGCGCCAAGGGAGTCGGTGCGGGCGACGATAACGCCGTCGGGCACGCCCAGCTCAAGGAAGGCGTAGCGGATGGCATTGATCTTGGCCAGAAAGTCCTCGTGGGGCACGGTGACCTTGCCGTCCTGGTGGCCGCACTGCTTGGCGTCGGACACCTGGTTCTCGATCTGGATGGCGCAGGCGCCGGCTTCAATCATCTTCTTGGCCAGCAGGTAGGTGGCTTCCTCATTGCCGAAACCGGCGTCGATGTCGGCAATAATCGGCACGACGTGAGTTTCAAAGTTGTTGATGGCGTTGATTGCAGACTGCTCTGCCACCTGGTCGCCTGCCGCCCGGGCGGCATCGAGATCGCGGAACAGGTGGTTGAGTTCACGGGCGTCAGCCTGGCGCAGGAAGGTGTACAGCTCTTCGATGAGGCTGGAAACCGAAGTCTTCTCGTGCATGGACTGGTCGGGCAAGGGGCCAAACTCGCTGCGTAGTGCGGCAATCATCCAGCCGGACAGGTAGAGGTAGCGCTTGTTGGTGGTGCCGTGGTGCTTCTTGACCGCGATCAGCTTTTGCTGGCCGATGAAGCCGTGCCAGCAACCCAGGGACTGGGTGTAGGAGCCGCTGTCGGCGTCGTACTCCGCCATATCCCTGCGCATGATGCCGGCGGTATAGCGGGCAATGTCGAGACCGGTCTTGAACTGGTTCTGCAGCTCCATGCGGGCGGCAAATTCGGGGTTGATGGCGTCCCAGGTGTGGCCGTGGGCCTCGCGCTGGTCAGCGAATTTGGTGACGAGTTCCTGGTAAGTAGACATCGTGATGTACCTGTGAGGTGTAGGAGTTCCAACAAAAACTGTGTGGGCATTGCCCGAATGCTGTGCAGTGTAGGTGGGCTGCCCGCATAAATGAAATTTATAGTTAGGATACCTGCTATTCACTGGTGAAATGTTGATAAGCATCATTCCCGGTGCGGATGCGCCGGAATTCCCAGGTCCCGCCATATCCATAGAAGCAAATGTTCTGAGCATTTGCTTGCAAAATAAGACGACCGGTCATATTTTTGAGCTCATGAAATCACTGCAGTCACAGGCAAGCTACCGATGAGCAAGCGCGAAGCCAGGAAGGCCCTGTTGCTTGAGCGCGGTCTCGAGGTCATGAAGGTGCAGGGTTACAACGGCACCAGTGTCAAGGACATCGTGGACGCCGCCGGCATGCCCAAGGGCTCGTTTTACAACTACTTCGCCAGCAAGGAGGACTTTGCGGTGGAAGCCCTGGACAACGTCGGGCGCGCGACGGTGGCGGACGGTGAGCGCCTGCTGGGCAACACCAGCCAGTTGCCGCTGGATCGGCTGCGGGCCTTTTTCCTGGCCCATACCGAGCAGGCCTGTGCCGAGGATTTCCGGGCCGGCTGCTTTCTCGGGAACCTCGGGCAGGAAATGTCGGATAGCTGCGAGGCCATCCGCTGCAAGGTGCAGCAGACCCTGTCGGCCAATGCCGAGATGTTCCGCACGGTGTTGGAGCAGGCCCAGGCGGCGGGGCAACTGGACCCGGGTGTCGAGCCGGCCCCAACCGCCGAGTTTCTGTTCAACGCCTGGGAGGGCACCTTGATGCGCATGAAGACCGACAAGTCCCGGGCGCCGCTGGACGCTTTCCTGGCCCTGTTGCCGCGACTGCTCGGTGAGGAAGTGCCGACGACGGGCTAAAAAAATTTACTTAAAAGTAAGACGACTGGTCACTTTTTTACTCAAACGAAGGAGGAAAACCCTATGAGTGATATCAGACCCCAGGCTGTGACAAGCAGCAACTTCGACCAACAGGTCATCCATGCCGGCCAGCCGGTGCTGGTGGATTTCTGGGCCGAGTGGTGTGGCCCCTGCCGCGTGATTGCGCCGGCGCTGGACCAGGTGGCTGAGGAGTTTGCCGGCCGCGCCAGCGTGCGCAAGGTCGATGTGGACGCCCACCAGGACCTCGCCGGACGCTACGGGATTCGCTCCATCCCCACCCTGATGGTGTTCAAGGATGGTGAGCCGGTGGAAACCCTTACCGGCGTGCAATCCCGGGCTGCGCTGGATGCGGCCCTGGCCCGCCACGTGTAAATGGAGGAGCAGCAAATGATTGAACTACTGACCGCCGCGACTCCGAACGGCCGCAAGGTCTCCATTGCACTTGAGGAGTTGGCGCTGCCGTACACGGCACGCGCCATCGACCTCGGGGCCCTGGAGCAAAAACAGCCGGAATTCCTGGCGCTGAACCCCAATGGGCGTATTCCGGTTATCGTCGATCACGACAACGAAGGTTTCGCGGTGTTCGAATCGGGCGCCATTCTCCACTACCTGGCGGAGAAGACCGGCCGACTGTTGCCGGAAGACCCGCGCCAGCGCTCCGTAGCCTTGCAGTGGCTGATGTTTCAGATGGGCGGCCTGGGACCAATGATGGGCCAGGCCAATGTGTTCTTTCGCTATGCCGAGGAGCAGATTCCCTTCGCCATCTCGCGCTACCAGCGGGAAACCCGTCGGCTATTGGAAGTGCTGGATAGTCGCCTGGCTCAGCAGGAGTTTCTGGCCGGCGAGTACTCGATCGCTGATATCGCGAGCTTCCCCTGGGCGCGCAGCCATGCCTGGAGCGGGGTGAGCATCGACGGCCTGAATCATCTTCAGCGCTGGATCGACCAGCTCGAAGCCCGGCCGGAGGTACAGCGCGGCCTGCGGGTACCGGAAGATTTGCCGGTAGCAAGCGAGGAAGACGTCGACGCCAAGGTGGGTGAGATCAGGAAGTTTGTCGCCTGAGGCGAGCGAGTTCCCCCCCTGGGGCCCAGGGACGGGCCCCTTTTTATGCCGGGCCTTCCGCCTCTTCCAGCAGTCGATTGGACAGGGTCAGGAAGGCCATCAGTGAGCCGTCCGCGTCGATGCGCTCACCGATCACCAGTGTCATCACTTCCGACTGGGCATCGCGGACCCGGTGGGCTATGTCCACGGCATTGCTGTCAGGCTGGGCCAACTCATTGCGCAGGGTCAGCAGGCGTTGGTAGAAGGTGTCGAGCCGGTCCTTGCGCGACTGCTTGCGCTGGCGGCGCACGGTGGCCAGTATCGTGCCGGTGGCCAGCATTACGGTCGTGCCCAGCGCCAGCACCTCGGCGTAGCGCTCCAGAAATCCGGGCAGGTCCCGGTCCTGGTAGCGTCGTGCGCCTTCGTGCAGCGGCAGGGCCTGGGCAGCTTCCATGCTCACGACCGGTCTGCGTACACCAGCCAGCGGGTACACCGCCGCCAGCTGCGGTCGCAGACCGTCGAGCGCCATGGCCAGCTCGTAGACTGTGTCCCGCGGCAGGCTTTCCCTCGCCGCCAGCAGGGTGGTCACCGACAGCGTTAATGCCGCCTGGTCACCGAGTGGTGGATAGAGCTGGGCCGGTAGCACAAAGGGGCGCAGCGAGGGATAGCGCAGGGCAATCCCCTCGGCCACGCTGCCCAACATCAACCGCCGGGGGGCATCCAGGCTGTAGAGGCGGAAGCCGGGTAGTCGCGAGATAGCGTCCGGCGCGAGAATGCCGCCAAAGATAAAATAGCTGTCGGGTTCGCTGGACAGCGCATTGTCCAGCAAGCGTACGTCTGCATCTCCCAGCCCGTAATCCCGGGCCAGTTCACGCACCAGGCGATGCCCCGTGGACCCGGGCGGCCCTGCCCAGATAGGCCCGCGGGCCAGCAGTTCGCCCAGGTCATTCGGTGTTTCGCCGCCGCGGTAAAGCACGTGCAGCACGCTGGGGTACAGGTCCGCCACCAGGGACACGCCGGGCAGCGGCTGGCCCGGGTCCTCGAGGATGCCCAGGTCGATCTCACCGGCTTGCAGTGCCACTGACAAGTGTTCGCCGCTCTCGAAGGGGCGTACCCGTATGGCCTGCTCATCCGCTGTCAGGCCGGCAAGCAGGCGGGCAATGCTGGGGGCTGGCTCTTCCGGGTGTACTCCCAGCACCAGCTCCGCGCGAACGGGCAGTGCCAGCAGGGCCAGCAGTATTGCCAGTCCCGGGGTGAGTAGTTGCGGATTCATGGCGCCAGCAGCTGGCGGGCGTTTTCGTCCGCGCGTGTGCGGAAGCCGTTGGGATCGCTGTCCCAGACGGTGCGGCCGTTGGTAAAGCCCACCAGCTCGAACAGCAGTAATTCGCCGTTCTCTATCTTGAAATTGGTGTAATCGGGGCAGGTGAGCCGGCCCATGGCCAGGGTGGCCGCGCACCAGCCGCGGTAGCGCGGCAGGTAATCGTCCGGCGCCGCTTCAAAACGTGCCAGGTTCTCGGCACTGGCAAAGCGGTAGCGCAGTCCCTCCCGCTCGACCTCGAAGGCCTTCTGCCCGGGCCGGGGCCCGTCAGGCTGGTGGTAGGACACCAGGTCGTAGCCACCCACGGCAACGCCATCCGGCGCGCAGTCATGCTGGGCCGATGCCGTGGGCACTGCCATTAGCAGCAGTGCCAGTAGTCCGCTTGTTGCTATCAGGCTCAAGAGCCGCTGTCGCATGTTGCCTCCTCGGTGCTCCCTTTGTCCTCCGGCGGACCGCGAAGTTCAATCCCGCTCGGCCAGCATTTCGTTTCGTTTTTCATCAAATTGCCATCCAAGCGTAGCTGGAATGTATGAACTTGGACGGCAGTCACAAAAGCTAGTTTGCGTCAGCTTTTGTCCTTCCATGTCACAAACTGCCGTGGAATGATCATTTCCACTATGGAATCACAACCTTTTATCGGCGTTGTCTGCGACGCCAGTTTCTCGGTCCTGGCTGGTCGTATCAAGGGCGCCGGGTACCGCATTGCGCGCGTATCCCCGGCCATGCTCAAGCCCGGTATGCGGCCCACCGTGGATATCTGGGTAGTGGACTGCGACGACATGGACGCGGTAGCCGATGACCTGGCGGATATCGACGCACCGGTGCTGGCCTTAAGCAATCGCCCCGGGGTGGAGGAGCGGCTGGCCTACCGGACCTGGTGCGAGCGTATCCTCAACACCCTGGAGAAGTGGACTGCCGATGCCTGGCACCCGCGCCGCGACAATACCTCCACCCCCGACCACTATGCCGCGGTGGAAGGCGTCTGGTTGCTGGCCGGCTCGGTGGGTATGGACAGTGCCGTGAGGGACTTCCTGGAAGCATTGCCGGACATACCGCCGGTGGCTTTCCTCTACGCCCAGCACATCCCCGCCCAGGAACAGCGCGGCCTGGTCAACAAGCTCAACAAGGTCAATCGCCACCTGCACGTCGTGCTCGCGGTGGGTCGGCACTGGTTCAACCCCTGCCAGATGCTGGTGGTGCCGGCCAGTTGCCGGCTGCAGTTTGGCCACCAGGGTGAGGTGTTCAGCCTGCGGGATGCCTGGGGAGGCAAGGTCGATCCGCATATCGACCAACTGATGATGAGCGTCGCTGGCCTGCAGCCACGGCTGACTGGCGCCATTATGTTCAGCGGCGCCAGCACTGATGGCTTGCAGGGTGCCCAGGCCCTGCACGGCATCGGTTGCGATGTCTGGGCCCAGGACCCGGATACGGCCACCGAGCCGGCCATGCCGAGGGCGGTCAGCCAATTGCGCCTGGCCAGCGAAGTCGGCAGCCCGGAACGGCTCGCTGAACTGTTCATGGCCCGCTACCAGGGCGAGCCGGCGGTGGACCTGCCGGAAGACTTCAGCCGGGCGCGCCCAGCTCCCAGGTTACCGCATGAAGATGCCGGGTCAGTTCCTTCCGTCCCAGGTGTGCGATTTCCCGGTAGGGGATAGGCGCACCGATCTCCACATCGAAGCTTGAGCCGATCTTGTTGCTGGCCTCGTGCAGCAGCAGGGCGGCGCGCAGCGTCATGCTGATGCTGCTGGCCATGTGAAACAGCCGGCTGTTGCGGCCGTGGAAGAAAATCGGCACCACCGTGGCCTCTGCCTGGTGAATCAGCTTGGCGGTAAAGGTGGTCCAGGGCAGGTCGGCAAACTCACCGAATCCGCCCCTTCGAGTGGTGGACACGCCGCCGCCGGGGAACACCAGCAGAGTGCCTCCCGACTTCAGCACTTTTACCGCCTCGCGCTTGGTCTCGATATTGCGGCGCTGGGCTTCGCGAGATTCAGAAAAGTCCACCGGCAGGAAGAAAGGCTCCAGATCGTTGTCCCGGCACAGCAGGGCGTGGATCAGGATCTTGAAGTGACCCCGTGTGCGGGCGGCGATGTCGCACAGCATGGTGCCGTCCACCACACCAAAGGGGTGGTTGGCGATAAACACTACCGGCCCCTCGCGGGGTATACGCGCCTCCGCCGCCGGGTTGGTGGTGTAGGAAATATCCGCCAGCTCCAGGCCGCGGCTGAAGAAACGCTCTGGTTCAAAGGGCTCGCGCTTGAGCTGGTGATAGACTTTCTCCACCTTGCGGCGCCCGGTGAGCACTTCCAGCATGGAAACCAATCGTGATTGGAGCCAGGGATCGCCGGGCTGAACGTAGCTGATGCGTGGCAGTTCCGCTGGCAGGGCAGGGCTGTTCAGGGGAGATTGCACAGTGCTTTCATTCATGCGCGGTGTATACCATAGCCCCGTGAAATCCATAAGCACGGAAAACCCGCACCATGTTTGGTCCCGGTGATGACAGTGAGGCGATCTATCTTTCGCGCACCGACGTGAACGAGCCGCTATCGAGTTTTTCCCGCTTTGGCTTTTTCCTGGACGACGCTGAGTGGCCGTCGGTGGAGCACTATTTCCAGGCCATGAAGTTCGAGGACCCGGTCTACCGGGAAGTGATTCGCGCCGCGCCCCACCCGAAAAAGGCCCGCAGGCTGGGGCGCTCGCGGTTCAGGAGGCTGCGTCGGGATTGGCCGAAGATTCGGCAGGTCATCATGACCCGCGCCGTCTACATTCGCTGCCGCACTCATCCGGAGGTAGCCGCGCGGCTGCTGGAAACCGGTGATGCCAGGCTGGTGGAAAGCAATGCCTACGACTACTACTGGGGTTGCGGCCGCGACCGTCGCGGCCGCAACACTTACGGCGAAGTCCTTATGGACGTGCGCCGCAAGCTTCGTGAGGAAGCCGGCAGCCCCTAGGGCACGCAAACGAACACGGTGGCCTCCGCGGTATAGATTTCAGTCTGGTCGCTGTCGATTAGCCTTTCCTTGGTAGCTCGCACTACCGCTTGGCCACATCGGTTCCGAGCGGTTATTACGCCGGTGGCCGTATCCACCTCAACAAACTCGCCACCGCTCTCCACCGACCACTTCAGCCGGTTCTTGTTGGGCTGGTCGTCCAGGCTGTCCGAGCTGACAGGGGAGGCGCAGAAGATAGCGCTGTCCTTGCGGTAGAAGCCCACCGCCTGCAGGCGCAGGCTCTGGCTTGGCCGGATGATAATAGCGTTGAAGCGCGGCTGGATTTCCATATCCTGCAGCACGAAGTCCTTGTCTTCAAAAGGCTTGCAGTCGCCATCCATCTGCAGCAGGGAGCCATCTGTCCGACCGTCGGCGGAGGCCTGGATCTGGAAGTCCGGACCCTCCTGGTCGTTCTCCTCTCCGGTGCCGGTCACATAACCGGTGCTGGTGACATTGGCGAACTGGGTATTGGTAGAGCGCCAATCCGCATCCTGGGTAATGTCCTCCAGACTGCCATCCGGGTAGGTGGCGATGGCCGTGTACTGGTGGCCCGGCGGTTCACTACCGGGATCCTTGCCGGCGTCTTTGAATAGCCTCAGTTGTTCGCTGGGCCTGGCGGCAATCTCATGGGGTATCACCTCAATGCCGGTGACCGCTAGCGCCAGTACCTCCATTGCGGCACTGTCTTCAAAGCCCTGGCCTTCATACGCCCAGTTGGCAGAGATGTTGGCGGTGCCGACCGCCAGCGCCTGTGCCTCGCCGGTATTGATATCGACCACGGCGACACTTTCATCGTCAGACGTCCAGGTGGATTCATCGCTGATTTCCACTTGCTCGCCATTGCTGAGAATTGCCAGCGCCGTGAAGGTCTGGGTAGAGCCGACATATTTCTGTACCGGGTCGGGCTCTACCTCAATGCTCAACACTGTCACCGCTGGTGGCTCCACGACCAGCTCGGCATCGGCGCTGTAGCTATTGCCGTCATAGTCGGCGCTGGCGGTAATCACTACCGTCCCCTCGGCAACGCCGATAAACAGGCCGTCCGGGTTCTGCGGGGTGGCGACGTCATCATCGCTGGACTGCCAGGCCGACTCCTCGGTCAGGGGGATAACGGTGCCATCGCTGAGGACAATGCGTGCTTCGTATTGGGCGGTGGTATCGATCACCACGGTCTGAGTGTCGGGCAACACCTCGTAGCTCTCCACCACCACGGGTGATTCGACGGTGAGGTCGGCCCGACAGGACGGGACCTCTTCACAGGGGAAGGCCATGCCGTCAAAGCTGTATGATGCCCAGACGGTGACGACCCCCTCGGCTTTACCGGTGGCGAGACCGGCATCACTGCCCTGGCCGATCGCGGCAATTGTGGCATCGCTGGTAAACCAGGTGGACTCCTCTGTCACATCCAGCGACGAACCATCGCTGAACACCGCCACCGCCTGGTACTGCTGTTCGCCGTCAACCAGGATGCTGCGATCCTTGGGTGTCACCTCCACGCTCTCGACCAGCAGTGGCTCTTCAACGGTGAGCCTGGTGGCGCCGCTGTAGACCGTGCCATCGATGTTGACGTCGGCGGCCACTGTCACGATGCCCGCTGTGAGCCCGGTCGCGAGTCCGTCGCCATCTATCTCGGCAATAGTCTCGTCATCGGTATTCCAGCTCGCGATGTCACTGACGTCCTGGGTGGAGTCATCAGACAACAGGGCTGTTGCGGCGTATTGCAACTCGTCTCCCACCAGGATGGTCCGGTTCTCGGGTGTCACCTTGATATCCACAATGCTCACCGGCGGTGCCACCACCGTCAGTGAGGCGCTGTCCTGCAGCGAGCTGTCGCCTGCAAGGTAGGTGGCGGTAATGCCTACCTGGCCTGGCGCAACGCCTTCGGCTGTGCCTGTCTGGTCGATGGAGGCGATGGCGGTATCGCTGGATTGCCAGCTTACCTGTTCGCTGACATCTACCCGGTCACCATTGTCGAACACGGCTGTGGCCACATAGGCTTGCTGGTCTGCCACAGTGATTTCCGCCCTGGCAGGGGTTACCTGCAGTTCCTGGACGGTGGGGGCGTAGACTTCCAGCGTGGCTTCACAACTCGGCACGCCCAGGCAAGGCACGGGCATGCCATCTTCGGAGTACTCGACATAGACCGTGGTAACACCGGCTGCCAGCCCGGTGGCTAGCCCGGGGTTGCTGCCGGATTCAATGGTCGCTGTGTCCGTGTCAAGCACAAACCAGGTGGCCTCCGCCGTGATGTCCTCGGTGCTACCGTCGGTGAGCACGGCTGTGGCCGTGAACTGCAGGCTTTCCTCTTCCAATACCTCGCCGCGCTTGGGGCTGATCTGGATGTTGTCCACGCTGATGGCATTGACCGTCAGCTCGGCCGTATCGCTGAAGTCCAGGCCATCGTGGCTGACCGTGGCGGTGATAGTGACCTGACCGGCCAGTTTGCCGGTGGCAAGGCCACCCGGCGCCACCTGCGCCACGCTGGTGTCGGAGGATTGCCAGGCGGCGCTGTCTGTCACATCAACGTCGGTTCCGTCGCTGAGGCGCACGTCTGCCCGGAACTGCTGTGTCCCGCCCTCAAGGATGGACGCCAGCGGCGGTGACACGACAACTTCAATCACAGTCACCGCGGGGGCCACTGTGATTGTCGCATCGCCCTGTACCAGCTCGTTCCCGGTGTCGAGTGTGGCAAGAATAGACGTGGAACCGCTGCTGACCCCGGTGGCCTCACCGCCGGGTTTTATCCTGGCAATGCTGTTGTCCCCGGTGGTCCAGTCGACTTCGTCGGTCACATCCAGCGTGTTGCCGTTGCTGAGCACGGCATCCGCCGTGTATTGCGTGCTGTCGCCCACTATGACGCTGGCTGAGGGTGGAGACACCACAACGCTTGTAATCGTAATCGGGTCTTCCACGTTCAGGATGGCGGTGCCGGTAATGTCCGCAGCGCCACGCAGGGTCGCGATAATGGTGACCTGGCCTTCGGCTTCCCCATGGGCCAGCCCGCGTCCGTCAATGGTGGCAATAGCCGTGTCAGAGCTGCGCCAACTGACGTAGCTGCTGACGGGTATCTTGATGCCATTGTTCAACACCAGGGTGGCCTCATACTGCTGCACGCTGTTGGTCACGATGGTAGCCAGCGGCGGGCTTACCTCCAGCTTGTCGACGATGCTGCCGACCGGCAGTACGGTGAATGCCGAGCTACCCCGGGTGGACTCGGGTTCACCGGCCAGGGAGGCGCGCACATCCGTATCCCCCGGCAGCAGCGCCAGGGCGAGCCCTCGGCCGAAGAAGTCGCTATTGCTGACCTGTACCGTTTGCCCGCTGTCGCTGCTCCAGGTGACTTCGTTGGTGACATCCCGGGTAGTATTGTCGGTGTACGTGGCAATCGCCTTCAACTGCACCGTCTGCAGGGGGAACAGAACGTTGAAGGCCGGCTCGATGGTGATGGTTTTCAGGGTCACCGGCTGAACGACTGTCAGCACCGCGCTGCCCGTTTGCTCGCTAAAGGTGGCCGCGATGTCGACGCTGCCGGCAGCGACGCCGGTGGCCAGCCCGACCAGATCGATGGAGGCGATTTCTGTATCGCTGCTCTGCCACTGTGCATCGGTGGTGACATCATCGGTTTCCCCGCTGGCACGAACGGCAAAAGCGGTGAACTGCTGGGTCGCGTCCACATTGATGGTGGCAGTCGCGGGTACGACATCGACGCGAATCACCGGGTCGGAGTCGACTTCCAGCCCGGTGGAATCGCTCACCCCGTCCTGGCTGGCGGTAATCTGCGTAATACCGATGCTCAGCGCCGTGGCACGGCCGCGGTTGGGTGGCGTGTTGCTGATGCTGGCAACTGACTCGACCGATGATGACCACTGTGCCGTCCTGGTGATATCACGAGACGTGCCGTCGCTGTAGACGCCGGTCGCGGTGAAGTCGAGCGTGGTGGCGACGGCAATGTTCTCGTTGCGGGGAGAGACTGTGATTGCCTGCAGAACCGGCTCCGTTACCTGCACCGCAGAGGCCGCTGACAAACCTTCATAGGCGAAACGCAGGGTGTCCTCGCCAACGCGAATGGCGAGGGCTGTGCCGAAGTCATCGAGTGCGCCCAGTGCCAGGTTGTTGTCGGGCTCGTAGCGCTCGAGAATAGGTGGTGTGGTATCCAGCGACCAGGTGCCGTCGAAGGTGACGTTGTCGCTGGAGCCGTCATCAAAAAAGGCGATGGCCCGGTAGTCCTGGGTGGTGCCCAGCGGAATAGAGGCCAGTGCCGGGAAAATTTCCAAGGAGGTAAGTTCCGGGGGTGGTGCCTCCACAAGGATGTCTGCGCTGTCAGACACGGTGCCGCCGTCAGTAGGAATACTTGCCAGGATCAGGGCGTTACCTTCGGCGATCCCGGTGGCCAGCCCGCTCTTGTTGACGGCGGCGATCGACGTGTCGCTGCTGGTCCAGGTGACGTCCCTGCTGACGTCCTGGGTGCTGCCATCGCTGAGTGTGGCGGTGGCGGTGTATCGCTGCTGCTCCTCCACCACAACGGTGGCAGACGGCGGGGCAACCTCAAGGGATTCGATGACCACCTCCGGAGCCTTCACAGTCAGCGATACGCTGTCCCTGGCGGTCTGCCCGTCGCCGTAGCTCAGCAGTGCCCGGATGCTGGTAACGCCTTCCGCCAGGCCCGTGGCGAGGCCGCTGCTGTCCACCTGGGCGGTGCTGCTGTTGCTGCTACTCCAGGCTACATCGCTGGTCACATCGCGCTCGCTACCGTCGCTGAGCCGAGCCACCGCGGTGTACTGCTGTGTGCCCTGGATGAGGATTTCCGCGCTTTCGGGGGTGACGATCAATTCCTCGACCACCACAGGTAATGGCAGCACGGTCAGCAGGGCGCTGTCACTGAAGCTGTCAGTGTCGCTTACCAGTGTCGCCGTGATACTGGAGTTACCTTCGCTAATGCCAGTGGCGCGGCCGCGCCCGTCGATATGCGCTACGGCTTCATCGGCTGAATCCCAGCTCACGTCGCGGCTCACATCGATCTCGCTGCCGTCGCTGAGCTCGGCGATTGCGCGGAACTGCTGGCTGGTGTCGACCAGGATCTCAGCGCTGGCGGGCTCGACCCGCAGCCCGGTAACGACGGTGGCCGGCGCCTCCACACGCAGGCGTCCGCTATCGCTGTACAGTGTCCCGTCGACGTTGAGAGAGGCACCAATGTCGGAGGCTCCAGGTGCCTGGCCCACTGCCAGGCCTGAGCTGTCCACTGAGGCTACCTGGGTGTCGCTGCTGGTCCAGGTCACTTCATCGGAGACGTCCTGCTGGCTGCCGTCGGTGAATACCAGGCGCGCCTCGTACTGCTGGCTGCTGCTTACCAGCACGGTGGCTAGTGCAGGTTCGACCAGCAACGCCTCCACAGTGACCGCAGGTGGGTTGACCGTGATGCTGGCGGCGCCGGTGAAGGTATCCCCCTGGTAGACCACGGTTGCTGTGACTGACGTCGTGCCTTCCGCAACGCCGGTGGCAAGGCCGGAATTGCTGACGCTGGCGATGGCCGTAGCGCCGGTTCGCCAGCTCGCATCGCGGGTCACATCTACCGTACTGCCATCGCTCAGCACCGCCTCTGCGGTGTACTGCTGTCTGCCGTCGATGAACACTTCAGCGGTGGGCGGTTGCACCCGAATTTCATCAATGGTGACGACGGGCGGTTCAACCGTCAGTCTGCCGCTGTCACTAAAGGTCTCGCCTTCGAACAGTAAGCTTGCAGTTATCTCGCTACGCCCCTCGGACAGGCCGGTTGCCAGGCCGCTATCATCCACATGGGCGACGGCGGCGTTGCCCACTGACCAGCTCACGTCATCACTGACATCCTGGCTGGAGCCGTCGCTCAGCAGCACCCGGGCTTCAAATTGCGCGCTACCGTCCACCAGCACAGTGGCGGTGGCGGGGTCGACGACCAGCTCCTCGATGGTGATCGCAGCTGGTGTCACGGTGAGCTCGCCACTGTCGGTATACGTCACGCCTTCGTACAGCAGGTTGGCGGTGATGTCCGCGGTGCCGGCGGACAGGCCGGTGGCTCGGCCCTGGCTGTTGACGCTGGCGATGCTGCTATCGCTGGAAATCCAGCTGACATCCCGGGTGACGTCGACCTGGCTGCCGTCGCTCAGCACGACCCGGGCGCTGTAAGCCTGCTTGCCACCCACCAGTACTTCGGCGCTGGCAGGTTCAACCAGGAGCTCTTCGATGGTGATGGCCTGGGCGATAACAGTGAGCCTGCCACTGTCGCTGAAGGACTCCCCCTCCAGCGCCAGTGTGGCGGAAATGTCGGCCTGGCCCGCTGCCAGGCCGGTGGCGCGGCCGGCGGCGTTGACGTGCGCCACGGTTTCGTCTGATGAATTCCAGCTCACGCTGCGGGTCACATCGATGTCGCGACCATCGCTGAGCTCGGCAAAGGCCAGAAACTGCTCGCGAGATTCCACCAGAATCTCACTACTGGCGGGTTCGACCCGCAGGGCGGTAACGCTGGGCTCCGGGTCCTCCACTCGCAGGCGGCCGCTGTCTTCGAACAGCGTACCGTCGACGTTGAGACGTGCGACGACGTCACTGGCGCCGGCAGAACGGCCAACAGCCACCCCGGCGGCGTCCACGCTGGCCACCTGGCTGTCGCTGGAGGTCCAGGTCACCTCATCAGTGACATCCTGTTCGCTGCCGTCACTGAGCAAGGCGCGGGCGGTAAAAGCCTGGGTCCCATTCACCAGCACCGTGGCCCGTACGGGAGATACCACCAGGTCCTGCACCACCACCGCAGGCGGCGTTACTGTGAGCTCGCCGCTGCCACTGAAGGTGTCGCCCTCGTACTCGATGGTAGCGACTATGCCGGTGACGCCTTCAGCTACGCCGGTGGCCAGGCCGGCGCCATTCACTGTGGCGATAGCGCTGTCTACGGCTTGCCAGCTGGCGTCACGGCTTACGTCAACCACGCGGCCATCGCTGAGCACCGCCTCGGCGGTAAATTGCTGGGTACCCTCCACGATCACCGTGGCGCGGGGCGGCTGGACGCGGACTTCCTCGATGGTGACAGGCGGCGCTTCGACCGTCAGGCGGCCATCATCACTGTAGGTCATGCCCTCATACAGCAGTGTGGCAATGATAGCCGCGCGGCCTTCGGCAAGCCCGGTGGCAAGTCCCAGGGCATCTACCTGCGCCACGCTACTGTCGCTGCTGCTCCAGCTGACATCGGCGGAGACGTCCTGGCTGCTGCCATCGCTAAGCAATACCCGGGCGGTGAAGGCCTGGGTGCCGTTGATCAGCACGGTGGCGCTGGGCGGATCAACGATGAGTTCCTCAATGGTGACCGCGGCCGCCGTCACGGTGAGCGCGGCGCTGTCGGTGTAACGCGTGCCCTCGTAGTCCAGGATTGCGTTGATGCCAGTGCTGCCCTCGGAAACCCCCGTGGCACGCCCCTGGGCATTCACCTGGGCGATAGCGTTGTCGTCGCTGCCCCAGCTCACCCGGGTGGTGACATCCTGGGAGCTGCCGTCGCTCAGCAGCACCCGGGCAGTGAATTGCTGCTTGCCGCCGACCAGCACCTCGGCGCTGGCGGGATCGACGACCAGTTCTTCGATGACCACCTCCGGTGGGTTGACCCGTAGCCGACCGCTGTCAGAGAAACTACCCTCGGGGGTGGCCAGTATCGCCTGTATATCGCTGGCGCCGGGGTTGAGCCCCGTGGCCAGGCCCCGGCTGTCGACCTGGGCCACCGTTTCGTTGGAGGACAACCAGGAGACGCTGTCGCTGACATCTTCGGTGGTGCCGTTCTCAAACTCTGCCGTGGCCGTGAACTGCACTTCCCCGGCGGGCAGAGTGGTCGCGCTGGGCGGCGTCACGGTCAGGCCGGTGACCTGCGGCGCGAGCACCCGGATGTTAGCTGACCCCTGCAGGTCGCCACTATCCAGCGGCAGCAGGGCGTTTATCCGGGCGCTGCCGGCGTTGACTCCGGTGGCGAGCCCGCTGAGGTCCACGGTGGCTATTGCGGCATCCCCGCTACTCCAGGCCACGCTGTCGGTAACGTCTTGCGTGGTGCCATCGCTGTAGATGACGCGCGCCTGGTATTGCTGCTGGCCCCCCTCGATAACACTGGCGGTAGCCGGGGTCACGGCCAGCTCAACAATGCCCGGCGCTGCAGGGCGTACGTCCATCCTGCCTGAGCCCTCCAGGCTGATGTCACCTACGGTGAGCCGGGCGATAATCTCCGTGCTGCCCTCGGCGAGCGCGCGCGCCAGGCCAGTGGCATCAATGGTGGCGACCGTGGTATCGCTGGATGACCAGGCGACAAAATCGCTCACCTCGATTGCGCGCTCGCCGTTGATCACCAGGTCGGCGCCATAGCGTGTGCTGCCGCCCTCGGGCAATTCAATCAACGGTGGCCGCACCACCAGTTCGATTTCCGCCTGGGTTTGCACCACCGTGACCGGTGTGCTGTCCTCCACACCGTTCAGGGCCGCGGTGACCAGGGTCTCTCCCGGCTGCAGCCCAAAGGCCAGGCCGCGGCCGAAGTCGTCGTCGTTGCTGAGTACCAGGATATTGCTGTCAGCGCTGCCCCAGGTCACAAGCTCGGTGACGTCCGCATTGCTGCCATCGGAATAGATGGCGATGGCCGTGTACTGCAGGGTGGTGAAGCTGTACAGCGCCGCATTCACAGGTTCCACGGAGATGGCTACCAGGTTAATTTCCGCGCCGCGTACCTCCAGCTGGGCTGACCCTGTGACCGTGTCGTAGCTTGCGCTGATAGTGGTGTTGCCCGGCGCTCTGCCTGTGGCGGAGCCACCCTCCTCAATGCTGGCGACGGACTCTTGCTGGCTAACCCACTCGGCACCGCTGGTCACGTCGAGGCTGCGACCACTCTCGGTAACAGCGATGGCCTGGTACTGCAGCGATTGGCCCACGTCGATGACGGCCCTCGGCGGTAGCACGTCGATTCGCACGATGTTGTCATCGAGCACGGTCAGCGAAGTCTGGTCAGACAGGCCTTCGAAGCTCGCGACAATCTCGGTTGCACCGGCCGCCAGCGCGCTGGCGATGCCCCGGGTCGGGTCTGTATTGCTGATGGTCGCGACCGCGGATTCGCTGCTGGACCAGGTGACCACCTTGGTGAGATTGGCGGTACTTCCGTCGCTGTAGTTCCCGGTTGCCGTGTACGCGACGAGGGTGCCTTGCGGGGTGGTCTCATCCTGAGGTGTGACGCTGATTGACTCCAGCGTGGGCTCGGTAACCGTGATTGATGAAGAAGAGCTGAGGCCTTCAAAGCTGGCCACCAACTCATCCTCACCAACCGCGACCCCTATGGCTGTACCAAAATCGTCGATCTCACGGGCCACTGGAGCGGCGCCGGGTTCGTAGGCGGCAAGTATGCCGCTGTCGTTTTCCAACACCCATTCGGCGGAAAAGGTGACGTTTTCCACCCGGCCGTCGCTGTACACGGCGTAGGCGCGGTAATCCTGGGTGGTATTTATGGGAATGGTGGCTGCCGGCGGCAGGATCTGCAGCACCTGGGCCACCGCGTCGGTGACGGTAAGCTCGGCGTCGCCGCTGACGCCATCGACGCTGGCGCTGATGCGGGTAGTGCCGGGCGTGATTCCGGTGGCCACGCCGCTGTTGTCGACGCTGGCGATGGTGGGCTCGGCGCTGGCCCAGATGGCGCTGGCACTCAGGTCTTCCCGGCTGCCATCAGAGTAAACGCCGGTGGCAGTGTAGGACTGCTGCAGGCCTGCCGGAACGCTGGCTTCTGATGGGCTGACTTCAATCGCCGTCAGCAGGCGGGCGCCGCCGTTGTCAAAGCTGGCATCGGAGCCGCCGCAGGCGGAGACCAGCGTCGCCAGAAACAGAATCCCGAACCGTTTCAACATGTCGATCTACTCTTCTTCGGCTGCACCCGCGGGCCGCCTGACTCAGAAACGAAAATCCACGCCGATGGCGAGGTGGTGAAACTCTTCGTGGGTGTACTCGCCACGACCGCCCGTGGGTCGCAGCCGGGTGTTATGTTCCGGCGCAAGAAACTGGTAACGCGCCTCGAGCTGCCAGCGCTTTCCCAGGGCCACTGAAATGCCAGTCTGCACGCCCCATAGGAAATCTTCGCTTTCTCGGTCCCGGTTGAGGGTGTCGACAGGCGCATCCTGCCAGTCCAGGGTGCTTGCGCCGGCCAGCACTCCCAGCGACCAGGACCAGTCAGCCGATAGTTGCCAGCGGCGGTTGATGGAGAGGAACCAGTTGTCTATCTCGGTGTCGTCGGCGTCGACTCGGCTGTATTCAGCGGTGGCAAACCAGCGCTCATTGAGGTGGTAGCCCAGCCGCAGGCCGAGGCTGTTTCCCTCGTCCTCCGGATCGAACAACAGTGGGATATTGCCCTCGTCGACATCGAGGTTGCCGTCAAAGCTCTGCCAGCCGGCGGTGGCGCCCACGAACCAGTCGCCCTGATCATCAGCCATCACCTGCAAGCTCGGGCAGCCGGAAGCCAGCAACGCTGCGATTGCGTAAAACGCTGCGATTGCGTAAGTAGAACGGATTCGCCCTGTCCTGGTGGCGCTACGCATTCCCTTATCCCCCGTTCACTGGCGAGATGTTTGATGGCTTCAATAAATGTAGCGGGTCATGGGCGCCAGCGCCATCGCCATAGCCGTGGATGTCAGTCCGTACTCGCGGCGGCCTGTCCTGGTCGCTATCGGCAGGCGCGCGCCTTTATTGTCGGCGACACACTCACCGCAGTATGCTCAGGCCCAGGTTGGTTGGGCAGTAGAGAGTCTCTATGAGAGCATGTGTTGCCGTACTTGGTCTGGCGCTGATGGCGCCGGGTGTATACGCCCAGGGCCTGGCGGGGCTGGATTGCGTGATTCAGCCTTCCCGAGAGGTGCAGCTGAGCAGTGCGGTCAGCGGCATCCTTGAAAGTATTGAGGTGGACCGGGGCGACGCGGTCTCCGAAGGGCAATTGCTTGCCCGGCTCAGTTCGGGCGTTGAGCGCGCCAGCGCGGAGCTGGCCCGCCAACGCGCGGAAAGCGAGCTGGCCATCAGTTCCCAGCAGGAAAAACTGTCCCTGGCACAGCGCAGCCTGGCGCGGGTAGACACCCTGCACTCCAACAAGATGATTTCCGAGAAGGAGCAGGACGAAACCCGCACCGAGGCCCGCCTCGCAAAGCTGGATTACGACGCCGCGAAGGAAGAAAAAACCATCGCCGGCCTTGAGTACCAGCGCGCCCTGGAAGTGCTGCAGTTGCGGGAAATCTCCAGCCCGCTGAGCGGTTATGTGGTCGATCGCTACAAGTCGGTGGGTGAGTACGTCGAAGAGCAACCCATTCTGCTGTTGGCGCAGGTCGACCCGCTTTACGTGGAGGTGATCGCACCGGTGGCCCTGTATCGCACCATCGAACCGGGTATGGCGGCGCAGATTTTTCCCGAGCAACCTATCGGCGGCGAGCTGCGGGCGGTGGTAAAAACCGTGGACCCGGTGGTCGATGCCGCCAGCGGCACCTTCCGCGTTCGCCTTGAGTTGGACAACAGTGACAATGCCATCCCCGCCGGCATTTCCTGTGCGGTGGAGTTTCCCCAGGCACCCTGATATCTAGGCCGACAAGTCCGCCGCCAGGCCGGGTTTGAAGGTGGTGATTCGTCCCTTGCCCGCCGACTTCGACTGGTACAGGGCCCGGTCGGCGCGCGCGTAAAGCTGTTCGGCGTTCCTGAGGGCGCCATCGAAATCGGCGATGCCGATGCTGATAGACACTGAGAAAGTCTCGCCCTCCCCGGTGGTGAAGCGGTGTCCGGCGATCGCCTCCAGTAAACGCTCCGCCACCTGGTTGCACTGCGCCGAGGTGGTGCGCGGCAGCACGCAAAGGAACTCCTCACCGCCGATGCGGCCCATGATGTCGCGGTTGCGCAGGGAGTTGACACCGATGTTTGCGACCTCACGGATAACGGCATCGCCCACCGGGTGTCCGTAGTTGTCGTTGATGCTCTTGAAGTTGTCGATGTCTAGGAGGATAACGGACAGGCCGCCGCTATCGACTGTGATTTTGGGGATCACTTCCTCCAGATAGGCGAAGGTATAGGCGCGATTGTAGAGTCCCGACAGGCCGTCGCGATGTGACAGCGCCAGGATTTGGCGATTGCTGCGCCACTGGAACAGCAGGCCGCCCAGTACCATGAGGCATAGCGCCACCACCAGGATGATCAGGTAGCGCTGGGTTTCGTTGGCCGCCTGGTGGCTTTCCACCTGCAGGCGATTGACCTCGGCCTGGCGCTCCAGCAAATCGATCTCCAGGTCCTTGCGTTCGCTCTCCAGGCCTGCACGTAGCATGTTCATGCGGTCCGAGGAGTTCTGTTCCGAGAGCCGTATGGCGGACTGGTGGTAGGCATCCAGCATGGCGTAGGCTGCATCGGGGCGGCCGCTGTAGAAGACGATCAGGCTGCGAATATAGTCCAGTTCCAGCATCCAACTGGTGCCCGCCAGTTCAGGTATGCTGCCGAGAATCGCCGTGGCCCGCTCTAGGGCGGCCTCGGCGGCGAGGATGTCGCCCGCCCGGGCCTGGCACTTGGCCAGTTCCTTGAGCAGTTCGGCATCGTAGTCCTCCGGCCCGTCGTAACCCAGCGCCACCTCAATGGCGGGCACCGCGCGCTCGCAGTCGCCCTGCTCGCCGTAGGTCATCGCCAGTCCATAGTTGCCGTAGAACAGGCGGCTGTTGCCGGGCGCATAGCGTGTGTGCTGCAGATATTCGAGGAAGTACTTCTCCGCCTGCGCCCACTGGCCGGAATACCGGAAGGTGCTGGCCAGGCCCTGGAGCACGCTGGCGATTTGTTCCTGGTAGCCAAGGCGTTGCAGGCCCTCCAGCGACGTCATGTAGTACTCGATGGAGCGCGGGTAGTCGTCCATATAGGCATAGACCGCACCGTAGGCATCATTGACCATGGCGATCAGGTCCTGCTGGCCGGATTCCATGGCGACCTGGTAGGCCATCTGCAGTTCCTGCAGCGAGGTGTCGTACTGCTCCAGCACGCCGCGGGTGAAAGCCAGTTCCTGCACCGCGAACACGTACAGGCGGCGGGCGTTGCTGTTCAGCGCCTGTTCCGCCACGTCAGTCAGAATCTCGATGCCGCGCCGCAGCTCGCCGCTGCGGATCTCGATGATGCCCGCGTAGGTGTGCAGCCACAGCACCAGTTCCGGGCTGGCCCCTGACAGCCTGGCGCCGCGGGCCAGTTCCACGTCGTTCTGGAATTCCTCGTACATGAACAGGGCGTTGTGTGCCTGGGCGCGCCGCAGCAGGTACCAGAGCTGTGTTTCACCGTCGGCGGCCTCGTAGGCCGCTTCCGCCCGCTGCAACTGTTCGAGAATGCGTGCCGGCTGGCGGTGCACCTCCTGCTCCATGGCGATCAGCTCACGGCGCAGGTTCTGGGCCTCAAGCTGCGCGAGGGCTGCAGGCGGCGCAAGCAGGCAAAACAGGAGCAGTGGGAGAAGTCGGTAGTGCACGTTGTTCAGGTGTTCATTGTGTGGCCGACCCTGGGCCGGTCACGGGTGGAGGCGGAGTGAGCGGCGGCGTGTACCGTTCCGTCGCCGGGCTATCAACCGTGTTCTGCTTATGGTGTCACGGCTGTTCACGACTGCGCAAATGCTGAACACCGCCCTGGCGCTGGCTGAGGTTATCGCTTTCATCGACCCGGACTTCCTGGCCGTGGGCGCCAGTAGCCAGGGGCGAGCGCGCGTCAGCCCTCGAGCGGGCCACTGCTAATCACTGTGCGCTGGTAGCTGTCCGCGGTCATCTCCACGTGCCATTGCTCAAAGCTGTCTCGCTCCAGGTCTTCATAAGCCTGGAGCACGGCCTCGTTTACTTCCGGGTAGGCGACGTCTCCCCAGGGGCACTCCCGGCGATCGAAGAAGCGGGCTTCCAGTGACTCCGGCCCGGGATCACAGCCCGGGTCCGTAACCCGGCCGCGAAATCCCACGTAAATCTGGTTGATGAAAGTGAGCGTGCCCAGCATATAGAAGTGCAGCGCGTCGGGCTCGATCACCAGCCCTGCCTCTTCGCGGAGTTCCCTGGCGGCGCCCACCCGCAGGGGTTCGCCCTGCTCCACGTAACCGCCGGGAATAGCCCACAGGCCCTGCTTGGGCTGGATTGCCCGCCGCACCCACAGCAGCCGGTCTTCATGGGCGATAAAAGTGGTGGCGACGATGGTGGGATGGTCGTGATGGGATTGCCGGCAGCGTTCGCAGTAGCCGTGCCGTCGGATCTCGCCGGCGATGCGACGGGGCGCCAGCGGGGTGCCGCATTCGGGGCAGAAGCTGCTGTTGGGCATGGTCATGGCGTCACTATAAAGCAATGCTGGCAGCTCCGGGCCACGCCGGCACGCCGCGGGGCGCCATGACTGTTAAACTTGTGGCTTCCAGGGGTCCAAACGGAGCCTGCGCTAGTATCAACAACGTGCTGAATATGAAACCCAAAAAAGGCATCGCGGCCGCCGCGATAGGCCTGTGTGTGCTGTCCTTGCCGACCCTGGCCCAGTCGCCGGTGCCGGTCAGCGCCACCGAGGTCACCCGCCGCGAGATATTCCGCACCGTGCCCATGACCGGCACGGTGACATCGGAGCGCAGCGCCCGCCTGTCCGCCGCCACCAGTGGCCTGGTCCACGTACTCAAGGTGGATGCCGGGTTCCAGGTGCAACGCGGCGATGTGTTGCTGGAGCTCGACCCGGAGTTGACCGGCCTGCAGCTCGAGGCCGCCGAGGCCCAGGTCAAGCAGGCCCGCAGTGAGCTGGCGGATGCCAAACGCCGGCTGGAAGAGGCCAGGGAACTGGTACCCAAGGCCAGCATCGCCGAGAGCACCGTGCGCGACCGGGAAGCAGAAGTGGTCCTGGATGAGGCGACCCTGCAGCAGGCCGTGGCCGAGGCGGGTTTTCAGCGTGCCCTGCTGGAGCGCCATCAGGTGCGGGCCCCCTTTGATGGCGTGGTGAGTTCCAAGCTCACCGAGCTGGGCGAGTGGGTCAACCCGGGCCAGGCGGTGTTCGAGCTGGTGGCCATCGATGCGATCCGCCTGGATTTCTCGGTCTCGGAAGACTTCCTGCCGGCCATCGCCCCGGGCGGGCGGGTCGGTTATACCCTCAACGCCCGGCCCGGCGATACCTTCGATGGTGAGGTGGCCACCGTGGTGCCGGTGACGGACCGCAACGCCCGCACCTTCCTGCTGCGAGTGCGGCCAAAAGGCGACCAGCCGCTGCTGCTGCCGGGCATGTCGGTCACGGCCACCCTGAAACTGCCCACCGGTCGCGACGGCCTGGTGGTGCCCCGCGATGCGTTGCTGCGCTACCCGGACGGCCGTACCGTAGTGTGGACCGTAGGGGATGACAGAGTCTCGGAGCACCGGGTGCAGACCGGCCTGCAATTCGACGGCCTGGTGGAGATCCGCGGTGGTGTTGATGCCGGCGACCGGGTGGTGGTCGAAGGGAATGAAGCACTGCGCGATGGCCAGGCCGTGGAAGTACGGGCCCCCGTCGCCGTATCCACCCGGGGCGGCTAGGCCGTGTTCGAGCGCATCGTAAAACACGGCACCCTGCTGTCGGTGGCGGTGCTGATTTTCTGCGTGCTGGGTATTGTTGCCGCCCTGCGCATCCCTGTGCAGATGATCCCCGATCTGGATATCCGCGTGATCAGCGTGCGCACCAACTGGCCCGGCGCCACGCCCCAGGATGTCGAGAAGGAAATCCTCATCGAGCAGGAAGAGTATCTGCGGACCCTGCCCAATCTGTCGCGGATTATCGCCACTGCCAGTAGTGGGGTCGCTGAGATCGAGCTGGAGTTCCCGTTCGGCACCGATATCACCGAAATGCTGATTCGCGTCAACAACGCCCTCAGCCAGGTGCCGTCCTACCCGGAGAGCGTGGACGAGCCACGCATCTACGCCAACTCCTTCTCCAACAACTCCTTCATGTTCTTTATCGTCACGCCGCTGGAAGGCAACCCGCGGCAGCTCGATATGGACCTGGTGCGGGACTTCATCGAAGACAACGTCAAGCCGCGCCTGTCGCGGGTGCCCGGTATCTCTGAAGTCAATGTCTGGGGTGGCGCCGAACGCCAGGTGCAGGTGTTGATAGACCCGGCTCGGCTGGCCCAGCGGGGCTTAAGCCTGCAGGATGTGCGCGACGCCATCCGCAGCCGCAACCGCGACAGCTCCGGTGGAGAAGTGGAGTCCGGCAAGCGCCAGTACCTGCTGCGCACGGTGGGCCGCTTCGGCGCAGTGGACCAGCTCCAGGACCTGGTGTTGTCACGCCGCGGTGACTCGGTGATTCGCCTGGGCGATGTGGCCCAGGTGCAACTCGACCACTTTGAGAAGCGCTCGGCGGTGGCCTTCAACGGGCGCCCGGGCCTGATGATCGCCCTGCGCCGCCAGAGCGGCTCCAACGTTATTGAGATCAAGCGCGCGGTGCTCGAAGAGCTGCCGCTGCTCAATGCCCAGGTACTGGAGCCGGCCGGCTTGTCCATGGAACTGATGTCTGACGATGTGCGCTACGTCAGTGACTCGGTGCGCAACGTCTGGAAAAATCTCGCGCTCGGCGCGCTGTTCGCCACCCTGGTGATGTACCTGTTCCTGCGCTCGGTGCGCACCACCGTGCTGGGGGTGGTGGGCATACCCATTTGCATCATTGTCGCCTTCCTGGGTCTGCTGCTGGCCGGGCGCACCATCAATGTGATTTCCCTGGCGGGTATCGCCTTCGCCATCGGCATGACCCTGGACAACAGCATCGTGGTATTGGAGAGCATCGAGCTGGAACGTCGGCGCGGCGCCAGTCGCCTGCGGGCGGCGGTCGACGGGGTCGGCAAGGTCTGGCCGGCGGTGTTTGCTTCCACCATGACGACAGTCCTGGTGTTTATCCCGGTGGTCTTCGTCGAGCAGGAAGCCGGGCAGCTCTACTCGGATATTGCCATTGCGATTTCCGCCGCCATCCTGGCGTCGATGTTGGTGGCGATCACCGTGCTGCCAACCGCATCTGCCAACTTTGCGCCCGCGGCCAGCAAGCAGCCGGGCTCATCACGGCTGCGAAACCTGACCCTGCGCAGTGTCGCAAAGGTACTGGCCACGCCACGGCGCCGTTACACCTGCGTGGGCCTGACCGTGGCTGTCAGCCTCGGTGTAATTGTGCTGCTGACACCGGCGGCGGAGTACCTGCCGGAGGGTGAGGAGCCGAAGGTGTTCGCCAGCATGAGCGCCCCACCCGGATACAATCTGCCGGCCATGCAGGCCATCGGCCGCGAGATCGAAGACTACTTCCTGCCCCATGTGGGCGCGGACCCCCGCGCTTTCCAGCGCGGCGAGTCCCCGGTGCCGGCGCTCAATTACATGAACCTGCGGGTGCAGGCCAGTGGCCTGCGGATTATTTCAGAGCCTGCCGATCACGGTGACATCCAGGCGCTGATGGATGTGATCACCGCCAAATACCGGGAGTACCCGGGTATGCGCGCCTTTGCCGCCCGCGGTTCGATTATCTCCAGTAACGATGGCGGCACCCGCAGCATCAACCTGGACATCGGGGGCCCCAACCTGGAAGACATCTATCGCGTGGCGCTGGCCGCCTACCGGCGCGCCGGCGAGGTGTTTGAGAACCCGCGCCTGCAAAGCTCACCCTCGTCCCTGACCCTGGCGCAGCCGCTGGTGGAACTGCGCCCGCACTGGGAGCGCGCCGCCGAGCTGGGGCTTACCGCGGACAGCCTGGGCTTTACCGTGGCAGCCCTGACTGACGGCGCCTATGTCGATGAGTTCTTCCTCGAGGACGACAAGATCGATATTTACCTGTACAGCGACGTGGGCCAGGGCGCCGAGCTCGATAACCTCGCCCAGCTACCGGTGTTCACTCCCAACGGCGCGGTGCTGCCACTGGGTTCGCTGGTCTCTATCGTCGAGACGGTGGATACCAGCAGCCTGCGCCGCGTCAACGGCCGCCGCACGGTGACCCTCAATGTCATCCCGCCACGCAGCATTGCACTGGAAACCGGTGTCACCCGGGTGCAGGCCGAGGTGGTGCAGTATCTGCGTGAGCGCGGCGAGATTCCCGCCGGGGTGGAAGTGGATATCACCGGCGCCGCCGACCAGCTCGATGCTACCCGCGAGGCACTGTTCGGCAACTACGCCGTGGCTATCTTCATCATTTACCTGCTGATGGTGGCCATCTTCACCCACTGGGGGTATCCGTTGCTGATCATGACCTCGATCCCGCTGGGCATAGCCGGCGGCATTGTCGGGCTGGCAGTGCTGAACGGCGTCGGCGCGCTGCTGCCGGTGTTCGGCATTCCGCGGCTGGTGCAGCCCTTCGACATGATTTCCATGCTGGGCTTCCTGATCCTGATGGGCACGGTGGTGAACAACCCCATCCTGGTGGTGCACCGGGCGGTGGAAAACCTGCGCGAAGGTAGCGAGTCGGTGGTCGAGGCGGTGCAGGAGGCGGTGGAGGCACGGCTGCGGCCAATCGCCATGTCCACCATCACCACCATCTGCGGGCTGGCGCCGCTGGTGCTGATCCCCGGCGCGGGCACGGAGCTCTACCGCGGCGTGGGCGCCATCGTCATGTTCGGGATTATCGGCGCCGCGCTGGTCACCCTGACCATGCTACCGGCGCTGACGGTGATCGTGCTGGATTGGGGCCGGCGCCTGGCGCCGGCCGCGTTTTCGGAGCGCGCCTCAGGGCGTATACCAGATGGGTGAGGTGTAGGCCCGCTCCTGGGTGGTCATCGGCACCTCGTCCGAGGGCATCTCGATGCCAAAGCGCGCCGCCTCGTAGGCCGTCCAGCGCGGGGTGGGAATCTCCAGCACCCGGGCGTAGTAGACCGCCGGCCGGTCCGGGTCGAAATCCGGGTCCATCCAGACGTTGATCAATTCCGGGCTGCCGATGGTATTGGTCCAGGTGGCGTTGGGAACGTCAACGGTATTGCCCACCGGGGGTAGCTTGCCGTTGCCGTCCAACTCGCGCCCGTCAGACCAGGCCACGTCGTAGACCTTTTCCCGCTGCCTGCCGCGCTTGTCCAGCCAACCCTTAACAATCTGGATACGGTCGAGGTTCCCCGAGTGGGGGTCGCGCAGGGCGGCCACCAGGAAGGAGGGCGCTTTGCCTGCTGCGCGCGGCGGCAGGTCACCACCCATGGGCACGCCCTTCAGGTAGCCGGCGTTGGCCGGCAGCCGGCTGAGCACGTCCTCCTCGCTGAATTCCCAGCCGCCGAAGAAACGTACCATCATGCGCGGGCCGGTGGTGGCGTAGGTCTCCTTGCGCATCATGGCGTCGAACAGGGCCTCGCGGGTGTTCTCGGTGGCCCAGACACCCTGGTAGCCGGAGGCCACCATCGACCAGCCGGGGTACTCGTTGCCATCGACCGCCGCCATCGGGTGTTCGGCACGCTTGGGATTGGGCTCGGCGCCCGAGTGCTTGCCGAAGAAGTTCTCCTCCTCCACCGCGGCCAGCGCGGTGTGGCTGTCGGTCGCGCCTACCAGCCCGAACTTGTAGGGGTTGGTGCCGAACTTGTCTTCCAGCACCAGGCCCATCTGCAGGGCGTTGCGGGCGTACTCCCGCGGCAGCATGTCGTCGGTTTTCAGCTCCGACAGGTCGAGGTTGCCCACCGCCCAGGTTTCGTAATCGGCAAACTCGTCGTCCGGGGACAGGATCGGGTGGGTCTCGCCGTCCCCCTTTATTTGGGTGACCTCGTAGAGTGGCTCCCAGCGGGCCCGGGCCTCCACGTAGTCCCTGTTCACCCGTCGTCCGGTGTAAGTGCGAGATTCCGGGAACATCCATCCGTTGGACATATTGCCGTTGTGGGCGATGGCCAGCATGCGGCCGCCGGTCTTGTCCTCGTAGGCGTCCATCCAGTTCCACAGGTCCACCGGGTCGGGGCTGCCCAGCGGTGGCAGCGTGGTGTATGGCTCTACGCGGCTGGCCTTGTCGGCACCGTCCCGGTACACCACCACCCGGTGCAGGTTGAAGCCCTGCTCGGTGGAGGTCCACTCGTAGCCGATGAAAGCGGTGAAGCTGCCCGGCTGGTTATAGGCCTCCGCGGCGTCGATGGTCTCCTCCCAGGCGTCGGCGTAGGCGTCGCTACCGGGCAGCGAGGCCAGCGCCGGTGGGAATTCATTGGCAGAAAAGCGGGTGATGACTTCCACGGCCGCCTGAACCGCGGTCTGCCCACCTTCCTGGATCATGTCGTACCAGCGCCTGCCCGTGGGATCCGCCAGCATGGCGGGCTCACCAGCCATCAGCCGCGGGAAGAAGCCCATGTTGTCGGAGTGGTCGGCCACCACCAGGAAATCCAGCGGCCGCCCTAGCTTGACCTGCTGGCCGGTGGAAGAAATCAGCTCCTCACCTCTTGCGAAGCGGTAGGCATCGACCGGCCGCAGCCGTGCCCCGAAAGCGCCGGCATCCATGGACAGGCCGGTATGCAGATGGGTGTCGCCCCAGAATACTTGGGTCGGGAAGTTGCGCCCTGCATAGGGCGAATAGTGCTTCTGGCCGGGATAGGCCCTGATCAGTGCTTCCTCGGCGGGTATCGGTTCCTGGGCGTGGGGGTTCAGGGGCAGAGCGAGCAGGGCGCCTGCGATCAGTGAGGCGAGTCGATTTGCGGGCATGGTTTTCCCTCCTGGTAACCATGTTTTTTATAGGTCTTTGGGAAGTTTAGTCGGCCTGCACGTCGGGACCAAGTGGAGGGGTTTGCCTGGCCCAGAGGAACACGGCATAGGTAAGGCAGACCGATAGCGGGGTGTCCAGGAAGGTGGTGTAGGTCAGCCAGGCATCTTCGGAAAAGGCCACCGCGACTCCGTAGTTGAGCCCCGCCATCAGCAGGCCGACGGCGCCCATGCCCGCGGCGACTCGCTGTGGCACGATGGTAAAGGGCAGGTAGCGCTGGATGCGCGCGCCGAAGAACTCACCCTTGCGAATGAGTCCATCCGCGAACATCAGCCCGGCAACCAGCAGCCCCAGTACGGTGCTCTTGATCTGCACCATGAACTCGCTCTGGAAGGCCAGCGAGAAGCCGGCGGAGATCAGCAGCATAATGGTGCCGAACACCGCGAAGCCGCCCAGCAGGTCAACGGTCACGAAGCGCTGCGCCAGCACCAGTGCCAGGCCCGCCGCCGCGCCGATCAGGGCCGCGGTGGAGAGGTCGCCGGTCAGCTTGCCGGCAGCAAAGAACAGCAGCCCCAGGCCAATATCCGCGTACACGGAGTACTTGGTTTCCTCCCAGCGATCCGTCTGGGCCCGGTACTGCTCGACGCGCTCGGGCTTGGGGCCGTGTTTTTTCTCGCCGTGATCGATGTCGCGGCCGGGATGACTCTCGTGCACCAACACCTCGTCCAGGTAGACACGGATGCCCACGTTCCAGAAATTGAAGTAGCCGACTTCCACCCGCAGCGTGCCGGTACCCGCGTCGAGCTCGGCGAGTGTGTGCTTATGCACCAGGGTGCGTATGCCCTCGGCGGCGATGAAACTGTGTTCTTCGATCAGCCGGTCATCATGGACCAGCCGCGAGGTGACCGAATTAAAGCTGCTGACCACCTCAACGCGCCAGGGCTGCCCCTGAAGTTCGAAGGGGCGCTGGTAGGTCCAGATTTTCACAACATTCCCTGTCGGCGCGGCTGGTAGTTCTGCCGGCCCTCTCTACTGCCCTCCGCAATGGTAGCGTCTTACGCGGCCAATTGCTCCTCGCTGCTTTGCCGGTACGCCCTGTCGTTGCTGTCATGAATTTTTCACGTGCTGGCAGGGAATAGAGCACCCCGCTCAGCCGTTATTGCCTTCACGAGGCGATAAGAAACCGCGAGGAGGCGGCCATGGCTTACGTGATGAAGAGAGGTTCAGGGTTTACAGGGAAGGCCCCGTTTGCACAGCGCTCCAGAAAGCTGGCCCTGGGGATTGCGCTGGCCACCACGGCCAGTTTTGGGGGTATGGCGGTGACGCAATATGCCCACGCCGAGGAGGCGCCGGAGCACAGCATGGCGGACTTCGTGCGCTTTGTGCAGGCAGTGCTGGCCTACCTGCGCTCCATCGGCGTGGATGTTGATGCGCTGCTCGCCGAGTGGCGCTCGGAAAGGGACGGTGGACAGCCGGGCGGGGAGGACCCCTCCCCCCAGCCGACACCGGAGTCCCTTGAGCCGGAACAGGTCGCGGCGCTGAACAATGCCTCGCGCTTCCTGGGCCAGGCGGCCATGGGCGGCGACTACCAGACGATTTCCGAGGTCGCGCAACTGGGCGAGGCCGCCTGGCTGGAGCAGCAGTTCGCGACCTCACCCGGCTATACCATGCCGCTGATGGACACGTGGCGTGAACGATTCGATGCACTCTACGAAGGTGAAGAGGGCTTCGATGATGACGAGCCCGAGGACCCGGAAGAGGACGAACTGTTTGACGATGACGTCGATGGTGACGATGAAGACCCCGGTTTCGATGAGGATCTCGATGAAGACCAAGACTTCGAGGAAGACGATGACGCCGAGGATGATGAAGACGACCGCGGTGAAGAAGACGACGAGGAGTCCTGTGAGCGTGAAGACGAGGACGACCGGGAAGACTCATCGGAGTCAGACGACGCCGACGATGAAGACAGTGACGAAGATGATGAAAGCGATGAGGAATCCGAGCGCTGCGAGGGCGACGATCCCCTGGAGTTCGAAGACTTCGAGGGCAATGCCTCGGACTACGCCTGGTATCAGCAGGTAGTCAACGGCCCCGACCCGGTGCGCCAGCGGGTGGCCACGGCGCTGTCGGAGATTTTTGTTATCTCGCGTACCGCCGAGGAGGTGGCCGAGCACTCAGGGCTGCGTGGCAGCTACTACGATATGCTGCTCAGGCACAGTTTCGGCAATTTCCGGAACCTGCTGCTCGATGTCACCCTGCACCCCGGCATGGGCATCTACCTGAGCCATGCCAACAATGCCCGCTCCAACCCGGAGCTCGGCACCTTCCCGGATGAAAACTACGCCAGGGAAGTCATGCAGCTCTTTACCATCGGTCTCTACGAGCTGAACCCGGACGGCAGTTACCGGCTGGGCGACAACAACGCGCCTGTCCCCACCTACGACAACGACGATATTCGCGAATTTGCGAAAGTCTTCACCGGGCTCACCTTCAACGGCCCCAACCCGCTGTTCTCCAACCTGCCGGAGCCCGAGAGCCGGGAGGCGGATTTCAGTCTGCCGATGATCATGGTGGAGGAATACCACGAGCCGGGTGAGAAGTTCCTGCTCAACGGTATGGTGGTGCCCGCCGGGCAAGCGGGAATGCAGGATATCGAGGCCGCGGTCGACAACCTGTTCAATCACCCCAATGTTGGCCCCTTTATCGGCCGCCAGCTGATCCAGCGCCTGGTGACCTCCAATCCGTCGCCTGAATATGTGGCGCGGGTCAGCGCCGCCTTCAACGGCGAGAGCGGATCCCCGCGCGGCGATATGAAAGCGGTGTTGCGTGCCATCCTGCTGGATGAGGAGGCGCGCCAGGCGCCTGAGCTGAACCCCTCTTATGCGGGCAGGCTGCGGGAGCCCATGCTGCGCCATATCCACATCCTGCGGGCTTTCGGTGCGACCAGTGAGACTGGCGAGGTGGTGGGGAACGCCGCCATCGGCGAAGCGATCGGGCAGTTCCTGTTGTCGGCCCCCAGTGTCTTCAACTTCTTCCAGCCCAGCTTCTCGCCCAACGGTGAGGTGCGCGATGCGGGGTTGGTGGCGCCGGAGTTCCAGATCACTACTACGGACTCCATCGTCGGGATTACCAATATGTCGGACTTCATGACCTTCGGCGAAGAAGTCACCTTCTTCGACGGCGGCCTGTCCTTCCTCAGCCGATCCTATCTGCAGCTTGACGAGGAAATCGCGCTGGCCGGCAGCGCGTCGGCGCTGGTAGACCGGCTGAATATTGTGCTGACCCACGGCACCCTGCGCCAGGAAACCCGCGACGTGATCATTGCCGCGGTGGAGCAGCTCGAAGACCCGCGGGACCGCGTCTACCGCGCAGTTTTCCTGATCACCATCAGCCCTGATTACGCCATTTCACTGTGAGGAGACCCAGCATGAAACCTATCAACCTGACCCGGCGCGGTTTTCTCAAGCGCAGTTGCACCACGGGCCTCGGCACCGCCGCTGTCATCGGCGGCTTCGGCCATCTGGGAGCGGCATCCGCTTACGCCCAGGACGACTACAAGGCCCTGGTCTGTGTGCTGCTGGCCGGCGGCGCCGACTCCTTCAATATGCTGGTGCCCTTGGGCGACAGCGAGTACCAGGAGTACGCGACGGCGCGCCGCGATCTGGCTCTGGCCCGGAACACGCTGTTGCCGTTGTCCGGAACCACCAGCAATGGCAAGACCCTGGGGCTGCACCCGTCCATGGCGCCGATTCAGCCGCTGTATGAGGCCGGGCGTGTGGCCTTTGTGGCCAACACCGGCCCGCTGGTTGAGCCCACCAGCCCCGATACCCTGGTAAAGGGCGCGGCGAAGCTGCCGCTGGGGCTTTACTCCCACGCTGACCAGATCGCCCACTGGCAGACCGGCACCCCCGATGCCCGCCTGCCCTCCGGTTGGGGTGGGCGGATGGCCGATATTCTCGACTACACCAACAGCAACCCCAACATTTCCATGAGCATCTCGCTGGCGGGTACCAACCTGTACCAGTCGGGTTCGTTCACCCAGCAGTACACGGTCAGCCCCAATGGCGCTATCGCCCAGGTCAATGGCCTGCACGGGGACGAGATCAACGAGGTCCGCGCCGATGCGATCAATTCGATGTATCGCAATAACTACCAGAGCATGCTGCGGCGCGCCTACCAGGGTGTGTTCAACCGCGCCCAGGCGGCCAATGCCCAGTTTGCCGAAGCGGTGGGCGGGGTGAGCACCTTCACCACCGCTTTCGGTGCCGACGAGTTCGGCCAGGCCATGCAGATGGTGGCGCGAACTATTTCTGCGCGTCACCAACTCGGCATGAGTCGCCAGACCTTCCTGGTGATGCTGGGTGGCTGGGATCACCACGACGAATTGATCAACACCCAGGCGGCCATGCTGACGCCGCTGAGCGCAGGCCTTGCCGCCTTCCACGATGCGATGGAGGAACTCGGCGTTGGCAACCAGGTGACCACCTTCACTACCTCAGACTTCGCCCGCACCCTTAGCTCCAATGGGCGTGGTTCTGATCACGGTTGGGGTGGCAATCACCTGGTCATGGGGGGTGCAGTGAATGGGGGGCGCGTGTTCGGCGACTACCCTGACCTGGCCCTGGGCAACCCGCGCGATACCGGCCGGGGTGTGCTGCTACCCAATATCTCTACCGATGAGTATTTCGCGGAGCTGGCACTGTGGTTTGGTATCGCGCCCAGCGAGCTGGACATCGTGTTGCCGAACGTACCGCGATTCTACTCACCCCTGTCAGGGCAGGCGCCGCTCGGCTTCATGTCCTGACCCTTCCGGGCTTATCGCCACCCCCGGTCGATAAGCCCGGCTTCTTGTTCCGCTCCCATGGCTTCACCCGCGGCTTCCGCTTCCACGAAACGGTCCAGGGCGCGCTGGCTGCCGGCGCTGGCGGGAATAAAATAGTCGCCGTCATCGCCGAGACTGGCCGGTACCAGGAGTTCTGTTACCCAGGTGCCCAGCCGGCGGCAGGCCACGCCGCGCCAGCTACTTTGGCGGGACTGCAGCTGGTACTCGCGGCAGTAGGACTCCTCGCTGGCCGGGAAGGTGAGCACCGGTCGAACGCGGGCCTCGTCCCCGAGCGCGTACCAGGTTTCCACGGTGGAAGGTGATTGTTCCATTATCCGTGACAGCGCCCCCGAGCTGAGGGCATCGGCACCGGCGAATCCGGCGGGGGGCGGTGAATAAAACTGCAGGCCGGCAGTGAAACTGACGGCCGCCAGCGCCGCTGCCGCCAGGCCAAGGGGCACAAGCCGCGACGGCGGACGCTGCAGGGGCACGATATTGTCGCTGCGCAGCAGCGCTTCCACCTGGCCCGGCACCTCGCCGGCATCGGCGTCCAGCAGGCTGTCCTTCAGGTTTGAATCCAGTGACTGGAAGGTCTGCAGCCTGGCCCGCAGCTCCGGCTCCCGCGCCAGGCGCTGCTCCACGGCCGCGCGTGTATCGTCGGCCAGTTCGTTGTCCAGGTACTGGCACAACAGGATATCGTCCTGCTCGCTGAATACATCAGTCATGGTTGTCGCCCTCGTCTGGGTTCAGCCGTTTGGCGAGGGCGGCCCTGGCCCGGGCCAGCCGGCTCATCACGGTGCCGGTGGGAATGTCCAGGATCTCCGCTGTCTCGGCGTAGCTGTGCCCCTCCACGGCCACCAGGGCCAGCACCATCCGCTGCTCCTCCGGCAGTGAGGCCATGGCCTGCCTGGTGCGCCGGGCGCGCAGCTCGCCGTCAACCACCTGGTCGGCGTCGGGAGGGGTGTCGGTTTCGTCTGAGACCTTGTGAGACATGCGTACACGCACCTCCTTGCTCCGCAATTCGTCGATCCAGAGGTTCTTGCATACCCGGAAGGCCCAGCGCAGTGGGTCTACATCGGATCCCATGCCCCGCGCCAGGATGCGTTCGACGGTCGCCTGCAGCAGGTCGTCCGCGTCGGCGGGTGATCCCGCAATCGACAGGCAGAAGCGCCGCAGGCTGGGCAATCCTTCCAGGAGCAGTTCGCGCTGGCTGTCACTGAGCTGGCTCATGCCATCGCTCGCTTGTTGGGTAGACGGTTAGGACAGGGAGTTTATTCCATCCTGTGGACTAATTCCGCCCACCAGACGTCAACAGGGAAACAGGCCAGTGTTTGCTAGACTGGCCCGCGGACAGGGGACAATGAACTCGATGAATGACCGCTTGCGAAAGGCCGGCCGTGGAGTGCGCATTTGCGTGCTGCAGGCGGCGCTGTGCCTGGTCGTTCTGCTACTCGGTCCGGCGGCGTTTCCCGCGCAGGCCCAGCCTGATGAGTGGGAAGAGGGCTTCGAGGAGGAGCTCGAGCGCGATATCGAGGAAGCCCTGGAAGAAGACCTGGAGGAGGACCTCGAAGAGGACATCGAGCGGGAGATCGAAGAGGATCTGGAGCGCGAGATCGAAGAAGATATCGAACGCGAGGTAGAGGAGGACATCGAGGAAGAAATCGAGGAGGACATCGAGGAAGAGATCGAGGAAGAAATCGAGGAGGACATCGAGGAAGAAATCGAGGAAGAAATCGAGGAAGAAATCGAGGAAGAAATCGAGGAAGAAATCGAGGAAGAAATCGAGGAAGAAATCGAGGAAG
>JANQLM010000130.1 GCA_028280635.1 Halieaceae bacterium
AGTACACCAATCGCATCGAACGGCTGTACCTGGCCACGGAGTCTGCCCCCGGCGACAACCCCCTGGGTGGCCTGGCGGAGGACTACCCGAAACTCAATCTCCTGTATACTTCCGCTCCCGCCGGCGAAACCCTGCGCGCGGCCACCGCGGGCGAGCCCGCGTATTTCGTGGTGGATCCGGAGGGTTGGGTGATCCTGGCCTACACCGCCGAGGCGGATGGCAAGGACATCATGGCCGATCTCAAGTTCCTGCTGAAAAACAGCAATGGCTAGCGCTGCGGCGCGGGATTCCACGGTACGCTCGACGCAAGACAGCAATATGTTCAATACCCCCGAACAACGTAAACCCATTTTCCGGCTGGCACTGTTTGGCGTGTGTTTCGCGATGTCGGTCATTATCCTCGGCGCCTTTACCCGCCTGGTGGACGCCGGCCTTGGCTGCCCGGACTGGCCGGGTTGCTATGGCCACGTGCTGTGGCCCAATGACGCCGAGGAAATTGCCAGTGCCAACCAGGCCTACCCCGACGCGCCGGTGGAGCTGGACAAGACCTGGCCGGAGATGGTGCACCGCTATCTGGCCACCACCCTGGGCGCTATCGTGCTGTTGATTGCAGCCTTGAGCTGGCGCCATCGCGGTCCGGGGCAGCCGCTGAAACTGCCGCTGTTCCTGCTGGCCTTTGTGATTCTGCAGGGCATGTTCGGCATGTGGACGGTAACGCTGAAGCTGTGGCCCCAGGTGGTCACCGCGCACCTGCTGGGCGGCTTCACCACCATCAGCCTACTGTGGCTGCTGACGCTCAGGCTGAACAATCATCACTGGGAACTGGGCCGCGAGGGCCACGCCCGACTGGGCCGCATCAAGCCACTGGCTGTCAGCGCGCTGTTAGTGGTGGTGGCGCAAATCACCCTCGGCGGCTGGACCACGTCCAATTACGCCGCGGTCGCCTGCCCAGACCTGCCAACTTGCCAGGCCCAGTGGCTGCCGGAGATGGATTTTGCCGCGGGCTTCAATATATTCCAGCAGCTGGGCCCCAACTACCTGGGCGGCACCATGACCAATGAAGCCCGGGTTGCGATTCATATGAGCCATCGGCTTGGCGCCATTATCACCCTGCTGGTGGCAGGCGCACTGAGCCTACGGCTGTTACGCGACCCCCTGCAGGCGCTGCGGCGCCTGGGCCGCGCAGTCGGCGCGATACTCTGCCTGCAGCTATTGCTGGGTCTCGGCAACATCGTCTTCCAGTTTCCGGTCTGGGTGGCCACTGCCCACAACGCAGTCGGCGCCCTGTTGCTGATGAGCGTGGTGACGGTCAACTACTATCTGGCCACCGCCCGCAGTGCTGCCACCGCGCGTATCTCCGTGCCCGAATCCAGTGCCGTGGCGACCGGTGCCGCCCTGGGAAGCAGTTAGATGGAACAGGTACTGCAGCAGGTCAACTGGCGTGACTACCTGGAGCTGACCAAGCCCAAGGTGGTGGCGCTCATGCTGCTGACAGCCGTAATCGGCATGTTCATGGCGGTGCCTGGCATGGTGCCCTGGCAGGCTCTGTTGTTCGGCAATCTGGGCATCGGGCTTTGCGCCGGGTCGGCGGCGGCGATCAATCACCTGGTCGACCAGCGCATCGACCAGGTTATGGCCCGCACCCGCAACCGGCCGCTGGCCAGGGGGCGGGTTGGCGTGCCCCAGGCGGTGATGTTTGCGCTCGGCCTCGGTGTCGCCGGCATGTACCTGCTGCTGGTGTTTGTGAACGCCCTGACCGCCTGGCTGACCCTGGCGTCGCTGCTCGGCTATGCGCTGATCTATACCGTATTTCTCAAGCGCGCGACGCCGCAGAATATCGTGATCGGCGGCCTGGCCGGCGCGGCACCACCGCTGCTGGGCTGGACCGCGGTGACCGGGGAGGTCCACGGCCACGCCCTGCTGCTGGTGCTGATTATCTTTGCCTGGACGCCGCCGCACTTCTGGGCGCTGGCTATCCACCGGCGTGAAGAATATGCCGCGGTAGATATCCCCATGCTGCCGGTGACTCACGGGGTGGCTTTCACCAAGCTGCACATCATGCTGTATACGCTGATTATGTTTGCCATTACCCTGCTACCCTACGTGACGCGGATGAGCGGTCCCCTGTACCTGGCCGGTGCGGTGCTGTTGGGTGGCCGCTTCCTGTGGCACGCGGGTCGACTGATGTGGGGGGATGACCGGCGCGCTGCCATTGATACCTTCAAGTTCTCTATCACCTACCTGATGGTGCTGTTCCTGGTCATGCTGCTCGATCACTACCTGTTCCCGATGGCCAGCCTGTGATGGATGCGACGCTGACCACGGCCGCCCGCCGGGACCGCAATATCAAGCTCACCGTGGTGGGCCTGCTGCTGTTGATCGGTGTCATCGTCGGTGGCTTTGTCTACCAGGTGCAGAAGCCCCGGGTGATGACCAACAGCGAACTCAAGATCAACGGCGCTTTCATGTTCGAAACGCCCCGGGCGCTGCCCGAGTTCGAACTGGTCGACCACCGCGGCCAGGCTTTCACGGCGGCCAGCTTCGAAGGCCAGTGGACGCTGGTGTTCTTCGGCTTCACCTACTGCCCGGACATCTGCCCCACCACCATGGCCTTCCTCGCGCGCTTCATGGGAGAACTGGAAGGCCTGCCCGAGGCCGAGGACACCCGCGTGATCATGGTCAGCGTTGACCCGGCCCGCGATACGCCGGAGCGCCTGGCAGAATATGTGCCTTACTTCGATCCCTCCTTTACCGGCGTTACCGGTGAGTTCCTCGACGTACACCGCTTCGCCACGGCGCTCAATGCGCCGTTTCGCAAAGACGAACCCGACGAGGCCGGCAACTACCTGGTCGAACACGGCGCCAATGTCGCCCTGATCAACCCACGCGGCGACTATCATGGCTTCTTCAAGGCGCCTCTGGATCTTGCCAAGATGAAAGTCACCTATCGCTCCGTTCGCGTGGTCTGGGACTTCTAGCATGGCAGCGCCTGTCGTCCTGGTTGATGGATCGTCCTACCTGTACCGGGCCTTTCATGCCCTGCCACCCCTGACCAATTCACAGGGCCAGGCCACCGGCGCCGTCAAAGGCGTGACCAGCATGCTGCGCCGCCTGCAGAAGGACTACCCGGACTCACCCATCGCCGTGGTTTTTGATGCCAAGGGCAAGACCTTCCGGGACGACATCTACGCGGAGTACAAGGCCAACCGCCCGCCGATGCCCGACGAACTGCGCGAGCAGGTCGAGCCTATTCACCAGATCGTCGAGGCCATGGGGCTGCCGCTGCTGATCATCGAAGGGGTCGAGGCAGATGACGTGATCGGCACCCTCGCTGCAGAGGCCGAGGCCAGGGATCGCGAGGTGGTGGTCTCCACCGGCGACAAGGACATGGCGCAGCTTGTCAATGAGCGAGTCACGCTGGTGAACACCATGACCGATACCGTGATGGATATCCCCGGTGTTAGCGACAAGTTCGGCATCCCTCCCCATTTGGTCATCGATTTCCTGGCGCTGATGGGCGATAAGGTCGACAACATTCCCGGGGTAGCCGGCGTGGGTGAAAAAACCGCGCTGGCATTGCTGAACGGCCTGGGCAGCCTCGACGACATTTACGCCAATCTCGACAAGGTCGCGGAGCTTGAGTTCCGGGGCGCCAAGACCATGGCCGCCAAGCTGGAGGCGGAAAAAGACAGGGCCTACCTGTCCTACGAACTGGCGACCATCAAGACCGACGTGGAGCTGCCGGTGCATGTGGGAGAACTGGCCAACACCAGTGCCGACAATGATCGCCTGCTCGAACTGTTCAAGACCCTGGAGTTCAAGGGCTGGATAGACGAACTGCAGACGGGCGGCGACGCGGGCGAGGCAGACTCGGCCATGGCCGCCACAGAGGCGGGTGATTACGAAATCATCACCAGCGAGCAGCAGTTTGACAGCTGGCTCACGGCCCTGCGGCAGGCCGAGCTGTTTGCCTTCGATACCGAGACCACCAGCCTCAACTACATGCAGGCCCAGATTGTTGGCGTCTCCTTTGCGGTAGAAGCCGGCAAGGCGGCCTACCTGCCCCTCGCTCACGACTATCTCGGGGCGCCAGAGCAACTCGACCGGGAGGACTGCCTCGCGCGGCTCAAACCCCTGCTGGAAGACCCCGACCGTGCCAAGTTGGGTCAGAACCTGAAGTACGATGCCAGCGTGCTGGCCAACCATGGTATTAAGATGCGCGGCATTGGCTTCGATACCATGCTGGAATCCTATGTGCTGGATTCCACCGGCACCCGCCACGATATGGACAGCCTGGCACTCAAGTATCTGGGCCACAGCACGGTGCATTTTGAAGACATTGCCGGCAAGGGCGCCAAACAGCTGACCTTCAACCAGATCAAGATTGAAGATGCCGGCCCCTACGCGGCGGAAGATGCCGACATCACCCTGCGCCTGCACCAGGTCCTGTGGCCAAAGCTGGAACAGGAGCAGAGCCTGCGCTCCGTGTTTGAGGACATCGAAATCCCGCTGGTGCCGGTATTGTCGAGCATTGAGCGCAATGGCGCGCTGCTGGACCGAGCCCAGCTCGATCAGCAGAGCGCCGAGCTCGGCAAGCGCATGCTGGAACTGGAACAGGATGCCTATGAGCTGGCCGGTGGTGAGTTCAATCTCGGCTCACCGAAACAGTTGGGCGAGATACTGTTTGAGAAGCTTGAGCTGCCGGTGCTGCGCAAGACTCCCAAGGGAGCGCCTTCCACCGCCGAGGAAGTGCTGCAGGAGCTGGCCCTGGATTACCCGTTGCCGAAAGTGATTCTGGAGCATCGCAGCCTGTCCAAGCTCAAGTCCACCTACACCGACAAACTGCCCACCATGATCAACCCGGACACGGGCCGTATTCACACCTCCTACCACCAGGCGGTCACCGCCACCGGGCGACTGTCGTCTTCGGACCCGAACCTGCAGAACATCCCCATTCGCACCGCTGAGGGCCGACGTATCCGCCAGGCTTTTGTGGCGCCGGAGGGCTACCGCGTGGTGGCGGCGGATTATTCCCAGATCGAATTGCGCATCATGGCCCACCTGTCCGGTGACGAGGGCCTGCTGACCGCCTTCCGCGAGGGTCTTGATGTCCACCGGGCAACGGCCTCGGAGGTGTTTGCAACACCGCTGGACGAGGTGTCCGATGAGCAGCGTCGCAAGGCCAAGGCCATCAACTTCGGCCTGATTTACGGCATGTCGGCCTTTGGCCTGGCCCGCCAGTTGCACCTGGGCCGCAACGAAGCCCAGGAGTACATCGACCTGTACTTCCAGCGCTACCCCGGGGTGCAGGACTATATGAACAACACCCGCGGCCTTGCCCACGAGCGCGGCTACGTGGAAACCCTGTTCGGCCGGCGCCTGTACCTGCCGGAAATCAACGCCCGCAACAAGATGCGCGTGCAGGCCGCTGAACGCACCGCGATCAATGCGCCCATGCAGGGTACGGCCGCTGATATCATCAAGCGCGCCATGCTGCGTGTGGATGGCTGGTTGCACGGCGGCGAGGTTGATGCCCGCATGATTATGCAGGTGCACGATGAACTGGTGCTGGAAGTCGCCGAGGCGGATGTGGACGCGGTCTGCGAGCGGCTCTGCCAGGAGATGGGCGAGGCCGCCTCGCTGGACGTGCCGCTGCTGGTGGAAGCGGGTGTCGGCGGCAACTGGGACGAGGCCCACTAGAGCGCCCACATTTTGTGGAACTTCCAGGCCTGGCACGGGTCAGAGTAACTGTGACGCACCGTCACGGCGACCGGCCCGGTCGCCACGTCTCACTTTCCCCAGAGACGTTACTTCCCCCGGCTGTTTGTGACCCTAACGGCCGGGTCTTTTATTTTTTGAACCGCTCGTTTGCCAGCTATGGAACACCTGTGGAGGCGCTAAGTCACCTTTGTTGCCTCAATCGGCGGGTGCCCTCTTTCTGCTTCGAGTGCGCTAGGTCGCTGTAGTTGCCTCATTTGGCGGGTGCCCTTTTTCTGCATCGAGTGCGCTACGTCGCCGTAGGTGCCTCATTTGGTGGGCGCCCTTGTCTGAGGGCTCAGGGTCCGCTGAACTGGTATCTGAGGGTCTACTCTTCTTCGTCGTAGACGGAGGTGTCGGTTAGCCAGTTGTCCAGAGTGGCGCGTAGTTCTTCGTGGCCGGTGTGTTTGAGGGCGGAGAATAGCTGGCTGGTGACCAGGCCGGCGTGGCCGGCGAGTTCGCCGCGGACTTTCATCAGGCTGGCCTTGGCGGGGCCCTTCTTGAGCTTGTCGGCCTTGGTAAGCAGGATGTGCACTGGCATGTGGGCGGCGGTGGCCCAGTCGATCATCATGCGGTCGAAGGGCTGCAGTGGGTGGCGCACGTCCATCAGCAGCACCAGCCCGCGCAGCGACTGGCGCTGCTGCAGATAGCGCTCGATCAGGCGGGTCCACTCGGCCTTGACCTTTTCCGGTACCCGGGCAAACCCGTACCCCGGCAGGTCCACCAGCCGCTGCTCCTCGGAAAGGCGGAAGAAGTTCAACAGCTGGGTGCGCCCGGGGGTTTTCGATGTGCGCGCCAGCTTGCTGTTGCCGGTGAGGCTGTTGATGGCGCTGGATTTTCCGGCGTTGGAGCGCCCGGCGAAGGCCACTTCCCAGCCCTCGTCCGCCGGGCACTGGCTGGGCTGGCTGGCGCTGATGAGGAAGCTTGCCGCCCGGTAGTTGGGTCGCTGGGGGGCCGGTGGAAGGGTGTCTTCCGGTGACTTTGTTGGGCCTGTCATGTCGTATATAATGCCACAGCTTTTTTCAGGGCAAATGAGCGTGCTGATCCGAAAATATGGCGGCGCGCTAGTCGGTCCAAAACCCCGTTTGAAGGTGGAATCCATGACGGAGACTCTTACAAAGGTCCTTCTGGTAGCTTGCTTGACGCTGTTGTCAGGCCACGGCATGGCCCAGGAAGACAAGAAGCTGCAGGAACTCTACGGCAAGAGCTGTGCGGTTTGCCACGCAGCGGGCGCGGCCGGCGCGCCGAAGACGGGTGTTCCCGCGGAGTGGGAGTCCCGGCTCGCCAAGGGCATGGATACCCTGGTTACCTCGGTACAGAATGGCCTCAATGCCATGCCCCCCAAGGGCATGTGCTTCGATTGCAGCGCGGAGGACTACAAGGCGCTGATTGAATACATGGCCAAGCCCGAGTAACCGTCATATTCGTCGTGAACAAGCCGCGCTAGCGCCCACCCAATACTCGAATTCAATGCAACTACCCGGATATTCCATGAACAAGTTTGTATTCGCTCTCCTCATCTCCGCAGGTCTCAGTGCCAATGCACTGGCGGGCGATCCCGCTGCGGGAGAGGCCCTTACGGTCACCTGTTCTGCCTGCCACAATGCTGACGGCAACAGTATTGTTCCGACCTTCCCGAAGCTGGCGGGCCAGAATGAGGCCTACCTGATCAAGCAGATCACGGATATCCGTGACGGTCGCCGCCCGGTACCCACCATGATTGGGCAGGTCGATAACTTCACCGATGAACAGATTGCCGACGTCGCCGCCTACTACGCCAATCAGGCCACCAGCCCGGGCCAGGCCGAGGACAAGATGCTGGCCCTGGGAGCCGCCGTCTACCGCGCCGGGGTCTCGGAAACCGGCGTTACTGCCTGTGCGGCCTGCCACGGCCCCCGCGGCTCCGGCAATGCCCCGGCGGGCTGGCCGAAGCTGGCCGGTCAACACAAGGACTACATCGCTGACCAGCTGCGCAAATGGCGCACCGGCGCGGAAAACACCCTGGAAGAAAACCCCAACGGTAGAACCAATGACGGCGACGCGCGTCTAATGCGTGACGTGGCCTACCGAATGACCGATAACGAGATCGACGCGGTAGCCAACTTTATCGCCGGACTGTACTGATCGATAGACAAACGATCGGGAGATAAGACATGAAGAAGATCTTCGCCGCCCTTACCCTCGCCCTGTTCAGCCTGCCTACCCTGGCCCAGGAGTTTCGTGAGGGTGTTCATTACGACGTGATTTCGCCGGCGCTGTCCACGCGCAGCGGCGACAAGATCGAGGTCGTCGAGTTCTTCGCCTACAGCTGTGGCCACTGTTACAACTTTGAACCGGTGCTGCAGTCCTGGAAGAAAAAGCAGTCTGATGACGTGATCCTGCTGCCCTCACCGGCGGTCTGGGCCGCGCAAATGGAGCCCCATGCCAAGGCGTTTTACACCGCCCAGGCCCTGGGGGTACTCGACACGGTACACGAAGCGCTGTTCGCCGCCCTGCACGTGGATCGCAAGCGCCTTTCCAATGAGGACGAGATTCGCAAGATTTTTGTAGCCAACGGTGTCAATGCAGAGGACTTCAACAGGGCCTTCCGCTCCTTCGGCGTCGGCAGCCAGGTCCGCCAGGCCAGCGCCCGCGCCAAGGGCGCACGTATCAGCGGCACTCCGGAGATGATGGTCGCCGGCAAGTACCGTATTTCGTCCCGCAAGGCGGGCAGCCAGGCCAATATGCTCAAGGTAGTGGATTTCCTGGTCGACCTCGAGCGCGGCAGTGCCTCGGCTGGTGCCAGCACCTCGGCCGAGTAAAAACCCCTCGGGTTACATCCCGCTGGTGTAGGTCTCAAGACTGGCGGCGCCGCTGGTGCGGATGCCGCGAAAGGCCAGGGAATACTCCTTCAATAACCGCAAACAATAGGTCAGCCGCGCCTCGAAGTACTCCTGCGCGCTGTCCTTGTTATCCGCAGGATCTGCATTAAAGACCGTATCCACATAGCGAATGATCAGGTGCTCGGGCAGATAGCACAGGCGGTTGTTTTTATAGCTGCTCATTCGCAGCTCGGCCACCGGGAATGAGCCGCCGTCTGCTACTGAGACCGTGACAATCAGCGCCGGCTTGTGAGCCAGTTCACCGCCACCGGTGAACACCAGGAAAAAGTTCTTGAGCCCCGCCGGCACCATGCCGTGCCATTCCGGGGCAATCACCACGAAGCCGTCGCAGGTCTTGAGCTCCTCTGAAATCGGCGCCATCTGTGCCTGCCAGCGGGCATCGCCCTCCCAAATCCCCTCGTCCCAGAGGGGCAGTGGGTTGTTGGCCAGCAGGTAAAGCCAGGTTGCGTCGCAGTGGCCCTGGTCGATGAGCGCACGCTCGACGTAGCGCGCCACTTTTTCACTCTGTGAGTCCTGGCGGTGGCTACCGCAGATAATACCGATCTTCATGAAGCGTCCTGGCGTGTGTCAGATGTCCATCCAGTCTGGCACCGGCAAGCCGCGGTTGCGCAGGAAAGCCGGGTTGAACAATTTGCTCTGGTAGCGGTTGCCATAGTCGCAGAGGATAGTAACGATGGTGTGCCCGGGGCCCAGCTCGTCAGCCAGGGCAACGGCGCCCGCGATATTGATGCCCGAGGAGCCGCCCAGGCAGAGGCCCTCGTATTTGAGCAGATTGAAGACCCAGGGCAGCGCCTCGGCATCGCTGATACGGTAAGCGTGATCTACCTGGGCCTGGGCGATATTTTCGGTGATGTGGTTGATGCCGATGCCTTCCATCATCGAGCTGCCCTCACCGGGCTCCAGCTCACCGCTGGTGTAGTAACTGTAGAGGGAGGCGTCAACCGGGTCGGCAATGCCGATTTTTACCGCGGGGTTTTTCTCCTTCAGCGCATTGGATACCCCGGCCAGGGTGCCGCCGGTGCCTACGGCGCAAACAAAGCCGTCCACCTTCCCTTCTGTCTGCTCCCAGATTTCCGTGCCGGTGGTCTCAGCGTGAAAGCGCATATTGGCCAGGTTGTCGAACTGCCGGGCCCAGAAGGCACCATTCTCGGAGCTGGTATTGAGCTTTCCCGCTAGCCGGCCCGCGGTGTGAATGTAGTGGTTCTCGTCCGCGTAGGATGTCGCCGGCACCAGGTGCAATTCAGCACCCAGCAGCTCCAGGGTCTCGATCTTCTCTTTGCTCTGGGTGACGGGCATCACCACCACGCTGCGGTAGCCCAGGGCATTGGCCAACAGGGTCAGGCCGATACCGGTGTTGCCCGCCGTGCCCTCCACCACGATACCACCGGGGGCGATGGCGCCGCGCTGCTCGGCGTCGCGGAGAATGCCCAGGGCCGTCCGGTCCTTGACCGAGCTGCCGGGATTGAGGAACTCGGCCTTGCCATAGATCTGGCAGCCCGTGCGCTCCGAGGCTTCGCGCAGGTACAGCAGCGGGGTGTTGCCTATCAGCGAGGTAACGTCCTGGGCGGGCATGGCAGGGTCCTTCATACGGTGCGCGCTAGTATGCCATATCCCCATGCCGCAGGCGCCAGATAAGCAGCAGCGACAGCAGGCTGCAGGCCAGGATGGCGGCCGTCATGGGCAGCGGGGAATCCTTGAGCAAAACACCGACCACGGCCCCGGCGGCCGCCGACAGGCCCATCTGGATAAAACCGAACAGGGCCGAGGCGGTGCCGGCCATTTCCGTGAAGGGTCTCAGCGCCATGGCCATGGCATGAGGTAGTGCGATCCCGACGCCGCCGACGTAGAGGGCCATCGGCACTACGATGCTGGCCGGGTGGAACCATAGCAATGGGCCGACAAGCATCAGCAGGGCCCCACCGGTCGCCGCCACGGTACCCTGCCACATCACCGTCTCGGAGCGGCGGTGGACAGCCAGCCGGGCACTCAGCGCACTGCCGCCGATATAGCCGGCCACGGTGGTCAGGAACAGGGCGCCAAAATACTCGAGTGGCACGCCCATCATATCGATAAAGACGAAGCTCGCTCCGGACAGGAAGCAGATCATGCCGGCATAAAGCAGTGCGCTGGCCACCGTAGTTTCACGGAACTGGGCGTGGCGCAGCAGAGTGCCGTAATTGCGCGCGATGTTGGCAGGGTGCAGCGCCTGTTGCACGGGCAGGGATTCCGGCAGCTTCCAGCCCACGACGACGGCCACCAGCAGGCTGTAGGCAGCCAGCGACAGGAAGATCCAGGGCCAGGGCAGCACCGCCAGCATCAGGCTGCCCAGCGTCGGTGCTACTGCCGGTGCCAGCGCCATGATCATGGCAATCAGCGCCAGGGCCCGGGCGGCTCCCTGGGGGCCATACAGATCACGGGCAATG
>JANQLM010000131.1 GCA_028280635.1 Halieaceae bacterium
AGCCGTTCGATGCGATTGGTGTACTTGCCCATGGCCGTGTGTATCTGCCGGGTGTAATAGACCAGATGTGCGCAGGTCTGGTCACAATCTCCCTCGCCGAGAATCATGATGCGCCACTGGGGGCGTTCACCGCGGGCCTGGAAAGCCTGCCCGCTGGCGTCCACGGCGCCCAGCTCGGCCATCGCCACCGGCGGTGACAGCAGGCTGCCAATATTGGCGGTGCCCAGCATTCCCACCAGGTCGAGGCGGCCGCTGGCGACATAGTACCACAGCCAGGTAGAGGCGAGGATGATGGTGACCGGTATGCCTGCGATGAGCAGCAGGGCCATGCGGTTTTTCTGGGTCTGGTCTGTCACGCTTGTTCCTGTTTCCTTGCCTGCCGCCATTCCGACAGGTTGGTATTTCTCCAGAGGGCAAAGCCCGCCAGCACAAAGGCCATCACAAACCACTGGGCCGCATAGGCTTCGTGCTTCTCAGGCTGTACGTTCACCAGCGGCCAGTCCGCCAGCAGTGCCGCCGGGCCATCCGCGTCCACGCGGACGGTATAGGGCCAAACGGTCTCGCCGAGCATGGTGCCCATGGCACCCGGCTCCACGGCCTGCAACAACCTCGGCCAACGGTCATCGCCGGCCAGCTCGCCCAGGGTGAAATCTTCCCCGGGCGGGACGTAGACATGGCCGAGCAAGTCCTGTTCGCCGACGAGCGCCGGAATCTCCGGCAGCTCGCGACGGTAGGGATCGCCCGCCAGCCAGCCCCGGTTCACCAACACCAGCCCGCCGCTGGCCAGGCGCAGCGGACTCAGCAATTCAACACCGTAGCGCCCCTCACGTATGCGGTTGTCCAGCAGGAAGTCACGGCCGGGAAGAAACTCTCCCTGCAGTCGTACCCGCCGGTAGGCCAGCGTGTCATCGTCGGTGGCCAGCTGCTCAATGGGGACCGGCGGCTGTTGCCGCTGGCGCTCCCAGCGCTCCGCTATGGCGCGCTTCTCGTCGGCGCGCCCCAGTTGCCAGCTACCCAATGCGCAAAACAGCGGCACCAGCAGCAGGGCGAAAGCCGCCGTGCGCCACTCGATGTCCCAGCGCGGGCGCCAGTTTTGTGTAGCTGTGCCGGGCATAGGCTTTCGCTATACTGTGACGCCCCGAAGAGAGGTCGCCATGTTCCTCAAGTTCCTGATTGTTGCGCTCCTGCTGGGATTACTTGCCAGCCTGGGCACCGGCTTCTATTTCCTGATGGTTGACCAGGGCAACACCCGCAAGCGACGGCTGTTCAATTCCCTGGGTGTGCGGCTATCCCTGGCTGTGGCCCTGATGGTGGTACTCATCTACGGGGTCAGCTCAGGCAAGTTGAAATCCCAGGCGCCCTGGGAACGGCATGGTATGGCGGGGGAGTCAACGCAGTCCCCGGCGGGTGCCTTCGCCGGGGACCGCTGATTCATCAGAGAATGTAGACGAACAGGAACAACCCGACCCACACCACATCAACAAAGTGCCAGTACCAGCTAGACGCCTCGAAGCCAAAATGATCGTCCGATGTGAAGTGGCCGTGCCGCAGTGAGCGGATGAGCTGAATCAACAGCATGGTCATACCCATGGCGACGTGGAAGCCGTGGAAACCCGTCAGCATGAAAAAGGTCGAACCGTAAATCCCCGAATTCAGCGTCAGGCCGAAGTGGGCATAAGCTTCGTAGTATTCCACGTACTGTATGTACAGGAAGATCATCGCCAGGGCGACGGTAATACCCAGCCACAGATTGAATTGCTTGCGATCACCCTTCAGCAGGCCCAGGTGCGCGATGTGCACCGTCACACTGGAAGACAACAGGATGATGGTGTTCCACAGCGGCAGCCAGTGGTACCAGTGTTGTACCTCGGAGAAGGCCATGCTGGTGCCCGGAGACACAAACTCGCCATTGTTGGCGATGGCCTGGCCGGCCACGCCACCCACCGCTTCCTGCGGCGTTTGCATCATCGGCCAGTTGAACTCGAATCCACCCCACAACAGATGGTTCATGGCGCCCGCTTCGCCTTCCCCCGCCAGCCAGGGGCCGACCAGGACGCGCACGTAGAACAGCGCGCCGAAGAATGCGAAGAAGAACATGACTTCCGAGAAAATGAACCAGAACATGCCCAGCACGTAGGACTTTTTGAGCTGCCCGGAATTCATGCCCGCCAGGTTCTCGCGAATGGTGGAACGGAACCACACGAACAGCGTGCCAACAAACCAGAACAGGCCGGCAATCAGGATGGTCCAGGAATTGGACTCTGCGCCGGGCTCGCCGAAGGTCATGTCATTGAGGACGTTGGCCGCCCCGAAAATACTCATCACCAGGCCGATGGTGGCGCTGACAGCCATACCGCTTTTTTCAGGCACATAATATTCTTCGTGTGCGGCAGTCTCTTGCGTTGCCATTGAAATCTCCCCGTTAGCGCGACGCGATCGCGTCTGACGCCATTTCAGTAATATCAAACATGGTATAGGACAGGGTTATTGTCCTGATATCCCGCGGCAGGTCCTGGTCAACAATAAACTGCAGCGGCATCTCGGTGCTCTGGAGCCCGTCGAGGGGCTGGTTGTTAAAGCAGAAGCACTCGGTCTTGTGGAAATACTCGGCGGCCCGGGCCGGTGATACGCTGGGAATTGCCTGGGCCACCATATCCCGCTCCAGCGGGTTGCGCGCCAGGAATACCGTGTCGTTCACGGCACCCGGATTCACCTTCATCATCGTCTGCGAGGGCCGAAACTCCCAGGGCATGCCATCACTGTTGGTGGCAATGAACTGGATAGTAATCTCGCGGCTCTCGTCGACCTGGATGGTGGCGGCCTCATAGGCCACGCCGCTGGTCTTGCCGTTGATGCCCAGGGCATCGCAGAGCACGTTGTACAGCGGCACCATGACCACGAAGACAAAGGAGAACATCAGCACCACCACCGCGGCCATTTTGGCCACGGTCAGGGCAACCGGGTTGTCTCCAAAGGGACGCATAGGGCCCTAGCGTACCTGCGGCGGCGTGGAGAAGGTGTGGAAGGGCGCCGGCGTCGGCACGGTCCACTCCAGGCCTTCCGCGCCTTCCCAGACTTTCTCATCACTCACGGGCTTGCCGCCGACGATGGTGGCAATCACGTTGTAGAGGAACAGCAGCTGGGAAGCGCCATAGATAAAGGCACCGATCGAGCTGATCATATTGAAATCAGCAAACTGCAGGGCGTAGTCGGGGATTCGCCGCGGCATGCCGGCCAGGCCAACGAAGTGCTGCGGGAAGAAGGTGACGTTGAAACCAATGAAGGAAATCCAGAAATGGGTTTTGCCCATGGTCTCGTTGTACATCTTGCCGCACCACTTGGGCAGCCAGTAGTACACGGCAGCGGTCATGGAGAATACCGCGCCGGCCACCATCACGTAGTGGAAGTGAGCCACTACGAAGTAGCTGTCGTGGTACTGGAAATCGCTGGGCGCAATGGACAGCATCAGGCCGGTGAAGCCGCCGATGGTGAACAGCACTACGAAGCCGATACAAAACAGCATCGGTGTTTCGAAGGTCATGGCGCCGCGCCACATGGTGGTAATCCAGTTGAACACCTTTACGCCAGTCGGTACCGCGATCAGCATGGTCGCATACATGAAGAACAACTCACCGGCGATCGGCATGCCTACCGTGTACATGTGGTGAGCCCACACGATGAATGACAGGAAGGCAATTGAAGCGGTGGCGTAAACCATGGAGTCGTAGCCAAACAGCGGCTTGCGGGCGAAGGCGGGAATGATCTGCGAGACCACGCCAAAGGCCGGCAGGATGATGATGTACACCTCCGGGTGACCGAAGAACCAGAACACGTGCTGGAACAGCACCGGGTCACCACCGCCAGCGGCGGAGAAGAAGCTGGTGCCGAAGTGGATGTCCATCAACATCATGGTTACAGCACCCGCCAGCACCGGCATTACGGCGATCAGCAGGTAGGCGGTGATAAACCAGGTCCAAACGAACAGCGGCATCTTCATGTAAGTCATGCCCGGCGCACGCAGGTTCATCACCGTCGCGACGATGTTGATCGAGCCCATGATCGACGACAGGCCGAGGATGTGCACACCGAAGATAAAGAAGGTGACTGACGGCGGCGCATAGGTCGTGGACAGCGGCGCGTAGAAAGTCCAGCCGAAGGCGGGGCCGCCGCCAGGCATGAACATCGTTGCCAGCAGCAGCAGGAAGGCCGGCGGCAGAATCCAGAAACTCCAATTGTTCATGCGCGGCAGGGCCATGTCCGGCGCCCCGATCATCATCGGGATCATCCAGTTAGCCAGGCCCACAAAGGCCGGCATGATGGCGCCGAAGACCATGATCAGGCCGTGCATGGTCGTCATCTGGTTGAAGAACTCGGGACGGATCAGCTGCATGCCGGGCTGGAACAGCTCCGCCCGAATTATCATGGCGAAGGCGCCGCCCACCAGGAACATCGCAAAACTGAACCACAGGTACATCGTGCCGATGTCCTTGTGGTTGGTAGCAAACAGCCAGCGGCTGAGGCCCTTGGCCGGACCGTGATGATGATCACCCATTGTCAGATACCCCCTACTGGCCTTGCTTGTAGTTAAAGACGTCGATGGGCTGAATCATCTCGCCCATGTTGTTACCGAAACCGTTGCGCTGGAAGGTCAGTACCGCGGCCAGGTCGACGTCGTTGAGCTGGCCACCAAAGGCCTGCATGGCGGCGTTGTTACGCGAGCCGTTGATGACGATGTCGAAGTGACCGTCCAGCGGACCCATGGCAATGGCGCTGCCGGCAATGGCTTTGCCCACACCGCCTTCGCCATTGGCGCCGTGGCAGGCGAGGCAGGCGCGGTCGTATACGTCCTGGCCTCGGGCCATCAGCTCATCCATGGTAAAGGTCTGCTCCATGAGGGCAGCAATTTCAGCGGCCTGGGCCTGCTTGTCAGCGAGCCAGGCATCGTATTCGTCACGCTCGACAACGTTTACCACCACCGGCATAAAGCCGTGGTCCTTGCCGCAGAGCTCGGCGCACTGGCCCCGGTAAATGCCGGTCTCCTTCGCGCGGGTCCAGGTTTCATTGATGAAGCCGGGAATAGCGTCTTTCTTTACCGCCAGCTCCGGAATCCACATGGCGTGGATCACGTCGTAGGCGGTCACCAGGAAGCGCACCTTGGTGTCCACCGGGATTACCAGCGGCTCATCGACGTCGAGCAGGTAGAACTGGCCCTTGTCATCCTGGTTATAGATTTCTTCCTGGGAAGTTTTCAGATTGCTGAAAAAACTGACGTTCTCGCCGTCTTCCTGCAGGTATTCGTACTTCCACTTCCACTGGTAGCCGGTGACCAGGATGTCAATCTCGGCATCCTCGGTGTCGTAGACCTCAATCAGGGTAGAGGTAGCGGGGACGGCCATGCCAAACAGGATCAGGAAGGGAACCACGGTCCAGGCAATCTCTACCTTGGTGCTCTCGTGGAAGGTCGCCGGCGTGACGCCGCGCGACTTGCGGTGGGCATAGATGGAGTAGAACATCACGCCAAACACCACGACACCGATAACCACGCAGATCCAGAAAATCAGCATGTGCAGGCTGAAAATCTCCGCACCAATATCGGTAACCCCCGGTTCCATGTTCACCTGGTACCTGCGGTCGGCTTTCTCGTCGGCCCATACCGGGGTCAACGAGCCGCTCAACAGCAGCATCACAGGAAACATTGCGAGCCAAAAAACACTTCTCGCCTTACGCAGCATTGCGCGTCTCCTCACTTTCATTTGTTATGGGTGCAAGTTGTGTGCTCAACTCGCCATGCCCCCTGACCCGGTCGCAGCCCCCACGCCCAGGCCAACATTGCAGTGGCGACAGGCGATTGGAAAGGGGACCACGGGACTGTTCCGGGTGCGGTAAAACGCGGCGCAGTATACTCGATTTGACATACGAGAGCACTAGCAGGAGGCCCGCAATTCCGCGTTGTACGCGGCCTTGAACCGGCCCGCGCCAATCCTGAACAGATTCAAGGTCAATCCAATATATGGCCCCCCAGGACCGTTTGCACCACAAGATATGGCAGATCGCCTGGCCGGCAATTCTGTCCAACATTTCCACGCCGTTACTGGGCATCGTGGACACCGCCATCCTCGGCCACCTGGAGAGCACCACCTACCTGGGAGCGGTCGCCATCGGCGCCAGCATCCTGTCCTTCGTCTACTGGGGCTTCGGCTTCCTGCGCATGGGCACCACCGGGCTAGTGGCGCGGGCGGTCGGGGCGGGGGAGTTGCGCCGCGAAGCCGTGGTGCTGCTGCAGTCGGGGGTGCTGGCCCTGGTACTGGCCCTGTTGGTGGTGGTGAGCCAGGCGGGGTGGGTCACCGTTGGGCTGGAGCTGATGGCGCCGAGCGCCGCGTTGGAGCCACTGGCGGCTGAGTATGTGGGCATTCGGGTGTTCAGCGCCCCGGCAGTGCTCCTGACCTATGCCGTGCTCGGCTGGTTTATCGGTCACCAGGACACCCGCTGGCCAATGCTGATCCTGGTGTTTACCAACTGCCTCAATATCGGCCTCGACGTGCTGTTTATCGTGGTGCTCGACTGGAAGAGCGCGGGTGCGGCCTGGGCTACTCTGTGCGCGGAATACGCCGGTTGCGCATTGGCGCTGTGGCTGGTGTACCGGCGCCTGAACTGGCCAGGAGGCCCACTGGGACCTGACCTCACACGGTTGGCCGCCTACAAAGCGCTGCTGGACAGCAACCGCTACCTGTTTATACGCACCGTGTGCCTGCTGTTCAGCTTTGCCTTCTTCACGGCCATGAGCACCCGCCTGGGCGAAACGACCCTGGCAGCCAACAGCATCATGCTGAACCTGTTGTTGCTATCCGCTTATGGTCTGGATGGCTTTGCCTATGCGGCCGAGGGCCTGGCGGGCAACGCCGCCGGCGGCGGCGACCTGGAGAGATTCCGCCGCGCAGTGCGGGCCTGCTGGCACTGGACCCTGGGTACCGCGGGCATGCTGAGCCTGTTATTCCTGGTGGCCGCGCCACTGTTCTACCCGATGTTTACCGATCATGCACAGGTACAGGAGCTGCTGCGCAAGTACCAGCTCTGGGTGGCGGCCATGCCGCTGGTGTCGGCGGCGTCCTACCTGCTGGACGGCGTGTTCATCGGCGCGGCGCGGACCCGCTACATGATGTACAGCATGGCCGTATCCATGCTGGGGGTTTACCTGCCGCTGTGGTGGCTGTGCCAGGAACTGGGGAACCATGGGCTTTGGCTGGCTTTCGTGGCATTCAACGGCGCCCGGGGCCTGAGCCTGTATGTGTGCTACCGCAGGCTAGATGCCCGCGCCGGCTGGCTGGACTAGCGCATCCGCCGTCATGGTCTAGCCTTGGTGAATCCCCGCCCCGCGAGGAACCGCCATGGGTACGGCGACGATACGGCAAGTCATCCGCGATGCCCGCGCCAGTGAAGCGCGTGACCCGACCCTGCACGACCACCTGGCTGAACGACTCACAGACCTGCAGCAGCGCCTGCTGTTGCCCGCGGAAGACCCCCTCGGTGCACTGGAGAACTTCAGCCGACGCTACATTGACCATGTACCGGATTTCCTCGACCTGCTGCGCGAACAGGCAGGGGAGGCCTGCGGCCAGATCGACGCCCTGCTCAATATGGCAGAAGATTTCTTCCTGGCACCCCCGGAAGCCATCGGTGAAACGGCCGGACTGCTGGCGCTGATGGATGAAGCTTTCCTGGCCCAGCGGTTAATTGAAGAGGTCAACGACCGCTTTATTCGCAGCCACGGGTCGCCGCTGGTGCACGTCGATATGACCCGCGCCAATATCATTGCCCACCACCTGGTGGGCGAACCGCTGGCCAGCCGGCTGGAAACCCTGGTGGGGCAGGGGGTGGAACTGGTGGCCAGCCGCAGCGGACTGTTCGAAACCCTGCGGGATACCCCGGCGCGACCTCAGCAGGCGCTGCTGGAGCTGCCCTGCATGAGCCGGGAAGTGGCGGTGGACCTCCGTCTCGAGAGCTCTCTTGAAGGCGCTCCCACGGGTAATCGCGAAGCTTAGGAGGAGCCGGGTTTGTCAGTGCCGGCGCCCGGATCGATCAGGGTCACCGCCTGGGTCTCGGCCTCAACCCGCCGGGCGGGGCGGTTAACGCGGGTGCGCAATTCCGATGGCGTCGCGCTGGGGCGCTGGTCGCTGTATCCGCAGCGCACGCATTCGCGCTCGTCGGTTTCCGAGTCCACCACCAGCTTGTCCATTTCTCCACAGCGCGGGCAGACCGCGCCGGCAATAAATCGCCTCGTCATCAACTGCCTCCTGCGATGACAGTACGCAGCTCCGCCAGCACGGGACCAGTCTGCGGTCGTTGCTGGCGCCACAGGAAAAACGACTCCGCCGCCTGTTCCACCAACATACCCAGACCATCGCTCACCGCCCAGGCGGTGTGTAGCGCTGCCCAGCGCATGAACGGTGTGGGTTCGGCGGCGTACATCATATCGTAACAGCAGCTCTTCTCATTGAGCAGGCGCGCCGGCAGGGGGGGTAACTCCCCCGCCAGACTGGCGCTGGTGCCATTGATCACCAGGTCGACCTGGCGCCCCTGCAGGGCATCGAAACCGCCCGCCTCGATACAGCCCAAATCGCTGAAGGCCTCCGCCAGGGCCGCCGCTTTCTCGGCCGTACGGTTGACGATCAGGAGTCTGGCAGGCTGTTCGCGCAGCAGGGGTTCGAGTACGCCCCGCACGGCACCGCCGGCACCGAGCACCAGCGCCTGGCGGCCGCGAATCTGCCAACCCAGGTTGGCGACCATGTCGCGCACCAGGCCGATGCCGTCGGTGTTGTCGCCGATAATGCTGCCATCCCCCCGGCGTGCCAGGGTGTTGACGGCACCCGCCAGCCGCGCCCGCGGCGTCAACTCGTCAGCGTAGCCGCAGGCATCAGTTTTAAAAGGCACGGTGACATTGAGGCCGCAACCGCCGGCGGCAAAAAAGGCATCCGCCGCCGCGGTAAAGCCGCCTTCTTCTACCAGTACAGCGCGGTACTGCAGGGACTGTTGCGTCTGCTCGGCGAAGGCCGCATGTATCCAGGGAGACTTGCTGTGGCGCACCGGGTTGCCGAACACCGCGTAGCGATCGGCGGGACTCATTGGGCCAGCCAGTCCCTCGGCTTGAGAAATTGCTCGGTGAGCTGGGCTTCGGCGGAACCCGGGTCCGGGTGGTAGTCATACTCCCAGCGCACCAGCGGCGGCAGGGACATGAGGATGGCTTCAGTGCGGCCGTCCGATTGCAGGCCGAACAGGGTGCCGCGGTCATAGACCAGGTTGAACTCCACATAGCGTCCGCGGCGGTAAAGTTGGAACTGGCGTTCGCGCTCGCCGTAGGGTGTATCCTTGCGACCCGTCACGATCGGCTGGTAGGCCGGCAGGTAGGCATCGCCGACCGCCTGCATGAAGCTGAAACTGGTATCGAAATCCCACTGATTCAGGTCATCAAAGAACAGGCCGCCCACGCCGCGGGGCTCGCCGCGGTGCTTCAGGAAAAAGTACTCGTCGCACCAGGTCTTGTAGCGCGCATAGACGTCATCGCCGAAGGGCGCACAGGCATCAGCAGCTACCTGGTGCCAGTGCCGGCAGTCTTCTTCGAAACCATAGTAGGGCGTGAGGTCAAACCCGCCGCCGAACCACCACACCGGCTGCTCACCGTCCTTCTCCGCAACGAACAGGCGAACATTGGCGTGGGAGGTGGGCACGTAGGGGTTGTGGGGGTGGATGACCAGGGAGACACCCATGGCCTGGAAGCCGCGACCAGCAAGCTCGGGCCGCTGGGCTGTCGCCGACGGCGGCAGCGAGGCCCCGGTGACATGGGAGAAATTGACACCGGCTTTTTCGAACACCGCGCCATCGGTGAGCACCCGGCTGCGTCCGCCGCCGCCCTCTTCGCGCTCCCAGCCGTCCTCCAGGAACCGCGCGCTGCCGTCTTCCCGCTCCAGGCCCTGGCAGATACTGTCCTGCAGGCCCAGCAGATACTGCTTGACCGCTTCAGTGGACACTTCAGACATGCTGTTCTCCTGCTATGAAAGTGACCTGTAAAAGTAGGCCGTCGGCCTCAGCCCTGTCGAATTATGGCATCCGTCGCCAGGTCGCGGATGGTGGACGGTCGCAGGTTGCCACCCAGACGGCCCGGCACCACATCATCGAGCTCATCGCCGAAGTAACGCCATAGCTGGAACTGTTCGCGCGCAGGTTGCGCGCCCGCCGCATTGGCCGACGTGGATATCAGCGGTCCGCCGAAAGCCGTGCACAGGGCGCGGACCGTCGGGTGTGCCGATACTCGTACCGCCACGGTACCAAACTCGCCGCATACCCAGGCCGGTACCCGCCCACGGTGGGGTACCAGCCAGGTGGTGGCACCCGGCCAGGACAGCTCCATTTTCGACAGGGCGGCACTCTCCAAGCCCTCAAACAGCCAGTCGAACTGGGACATGCTGGCGCCCACCAGAATCAGGCCCTTCTCCACCGGGCGGCGCTTCATGGCCAGCAGGCGCAGGACCGCAGATTCTTTGGCGGGATCACAGCTCAAGCCCCAGACCGCCTCGGTGGGGCAGGCGACGACGCCTCCTGCGGCCAGGATGCGAACGGCCTGGGACATTCTGAGTGTCTGCATGGGGCGATGCGGCTCTTTGATGGTCTCTCTAGCGACGCTGTATCCGGATTGTCCGGATAATATGGCGACTACCAACAGCCCGTGCGAAGCACTGCGGCTGAAAAGCGCGGCAGTTTAGCACACCTTGCGGAAGTACAAGCCGCCGCGCTGCTCCACCTCCCCCGCCTGCTCGAGCTGCTGCAACATCACCAGTACTTCCTCCGCCGTGCCCAGGCCGGCGGCTACCAGTTCATCGATACTGACGGGGTCGAAGCCGAGCTGATGATCTTCATCCGCCGGGATATGTCCGGCCAGTTCCCCGTGGGCCTGGCGCAGGGAACGGGTCGGCGCCAGCACATCGGCCACGGTCTCCGCCAGCCCGGCACCCTGCTTCAACAGCTGATGGCAGCCGCGCCCACCCGGGTCAAAGATCGAGTGGGGCAGCGCAAACACCTCGCGATTTTGCTCCACGGCGAGCCGGGCTGTGATCAGGGAACCACTGCGCAGGTGTGCCTCCGCCACCAGCACACCCACACTCATGCCGCTGACAATACGATTGCGCTGGGGAAAGTGCTCGCGCCGGGGCGGTTCCCCGGGATTGAATTCACTGACCAGGGCGCCGTTCTCAAGGATGGCATCACGCAGTAACGCGTGCCGCCGGGGGTAACAGCCGTCGATGCCGGTCCCGAGTACTGCGACCGTGCGGCCACCGGCGTCCAGTGCCCCCCGGTGTGCAGCGGCATCAATGCCCAGCGCCAGCCCGCTGCAGACCGAAAAGCCCGCCTCGCTAAGCCCGGCTGCGAACAACCCCGCGGCGCGCTCACTGCTGGCGCTGCAACGGCGGCTGCCGACCACGGCGAACTGGTTTTGCTGCAGGGCCTCCGACTGACCCGCTACATACAACAGCGGCGGTGGGTCGTGAATCATCCCCAACAGCGCCACCAGCAATAGCCTATTTGGCCCAAAAATCGCAGGAGTCTGGGGAAGTGGCACT
>JANQLM010000058.1 GCA_028280635.1 Halieaceae bacterium
CCACCTGACCCCATCCCGAACTCAGCAGTGAAACGATGCATCGCCGATGGTAGTGTGGGGCTTCCCCATGTGAGAGTAGGTCATCGCCAGGCTTCCAAAAATAAATCCCCCACCGCGCTGCGGTGGGGGATTTTTTTTGCCTGTCTGCGGAAGGCCTGCTTGCCGCATGCACCGCAAACCCATGTAGAGTAGGGAGAGGATCGGACGTCGCTCTCGCTTCACATATTTTCGTTCAGTTATACTCGGCCACGTGAGCTGAGTGTGTATCTATGACTATGCGATGCCTGTTTCTTGTCCTGTTTTTTTCATGGTCCACCAGCCTCACGGCTGCAGACTTTGTGCTCAATACCGTGAGGCAGGAAAACTATTCACTCAAGATAGCCGGTGAAATCCGCCCCGGAGACGTTGAACGCCTGGTGCTCATTTTCGACGGCAAACAACGCTTTCCACTCACAACAAGAATTGATGTTACCGGCGGCAATCTCGAAGAGGCCATGCATTTGGGTGCTTTACTCAGGCAGGCCCATTTGTCGGTAATGGCTGATGATGGCTGTGGCCTGGCTTGTTTCGTGGTGTTGGTGGGTGGCGTTAGCCGGGCAATCAGCAGCGAGTTGATCCTCAACCCACCCACTGGGCAGCTCGACGAGCTGAGCACCTATCTGGAGACAATGGGCGTCGCAGGCGGATTGGTGTCGGAAATTGTAACGGGCGACAGAACTGTTCTCGTTCCCTTGCAACGGTTTGACCAGGAAGTAGGGGAAAGCCCGGCCGTACTTAAGGACGCCATGGTGGCCCGTTGCGGTCAGTTCTCGAGCGAAGAACTCGCCGATTTTCGCAGCGTTGAGGCACACCGGTTCGTAGAGTCGCTGAAGTTGTTGGAGGCACGCTCCGGGCGATCTGAAGAGCTTGCGCCTATCATTGCGAAGTATGAAGCGCTGGCCGAAGAAGCCGGAAATCTGGGATTTGAGTACCGGCAGCGACTAATGGTGCAGTGGCAGGGCATAAGCGAGTGCCGTAAACAGGTACTGCATGATGCTCAGGATGCGGCTATGTCGCAGCTAGGAGCCGTAGCCAGGAAACACTAGACTGCGGCGTGGCTTCTCTTCTGTGGGCTGGCCGTTTGCGGTGCATCCTTAATGTGTTCGCCTTTTTTCAGTCAGCTTTTTAGGCACCTTTCCGGACACGTATAAAGTGCAGCACTGCTTTGGCGCTCTCGCAGAGACAGGCCCGGTTTTACCCGGGTATACACTCTCTTTCCATTTCTGGGACGATGACGGCAGTGCCTGAGATCGGCAACTACTGAGACCTTCGCACTCACCCATAGCGCGCCTCCAAGACCTTTGTAATTCCCTTGCAGCTTTGAGACATTAGTGCAACTCAGATGCGGCGAGCCGCCCATCTGGAAAGTGCCTGTAACCGACGGTACGCGACTGTACAAAAAAGAAAAAAGAAGAGGTGCGAGGCATGGGGGGCGCAGAAGCGATACCCCAGGGTGTAGCAACCGGCCTGTCCGCTGAGCAGGCCGGCATCGCCCGACGCTGGCTGTTGACCCAATGCGGCATGATTTCTCAGGCTCGCAGCGGCACGCTGTTCCTGTGCGATGATTCCCCTGACAACCTTCAGACCGTGTGTCAGTGGCCCGACGGAGCCGAATCGGTGGTCGTGACGCCGGAGCTGGCGGCAGTGCTCGCAGAGGGCGAGCCCGCTCAACTTGACCTTGGCGACGGCGGCACCCGGCTTCTCAAGGTTGTACCTGGTATGCCCGCTGCTACCACGCTCTGCGTGGTCTTCGACGTCGATAGCAACGACGCCAAACACCTCAAGATAATTGCCAACTTGCTCGACTGGGGCACGGAGTGGCTCGCCTACGCGCTTCAGCAGCCCAGGGGCACAGCTAGCAATGTGCTCTCAGACGTGTTCCCTCTGGTCGCTGTTTGTCTGGACCAATCTGATTTCCAGGCCCTCACGACTACCCTGGTCGCAGAGCTCGCTCAGCGCTTTGACTGCCAGCGTGCCAGTATCGGTATACGACAGCGTCGGCAGATCGAAGTCGTCGCGCTCTCTCACAGCGCGCGAATCAAGCAGGATGCCAACTTGCTGCGCTCGATCAGCCTCGCCATGGACGAAGCCGTAGACCAGGACCGTGTGCTCAATTTTGCCGGTGAGGGCGCAGTCGAGGGCGGGCTTGACTATGCACACGGCGCGCTGGCCCGCGAGACCGGTGATGGCTGCATCCTGACCTTGCCGTTCTCCTATCATGGCGATGCCCTGGGTGCGATTATGCTCGAGCGGCCGGTCGCCACTCCCTTCGAGCCGCGCACTATCGAGGTACTGGAACGCGTTTTGGCGGTGTTGGCACCGGTGATGTTGCTTATGCGCCAGGATGAAATGGGCCTGCCATCCCGGCTGTTTCACTCCTTCCGCCGTGGCACTCTCAAGCTCTTCGGGCCGTCTCGCTATAAACTGAAGCTCGCGGCAGTTTCGGTACTGCTGTTGGGTCTCTTCCTGGGTGTCGCCCGCGGCGACTGGCGCGTGACGGCTAACGCGGTCATAGAGGGGAGGGTACAGCGGACGATTGCTGCACCCATCGACGGCTTTATTCAGTCGGCCGAGGCCCGCGCTGGCGACCTGGTAGAGCCCGGCGCTCTGCTCGGCACCCTCGACGACAGCGACCTGAAGCTCGAGCGTCTCAAATGGTCCACGCTCAGGCAGCAGATGGTTAGCGAGTCCCGCGAAGCGGTAGCACAGCGGAATCGGGCGGAAGTAACGATTATTGCCGCGCGTATTGAGCAAGCCGATGCAGAGCTCAAACTGCTCGATGAGCAGCTCGCGCGTACGCGCATCACCGCCCCATTCGCCGGAGTGGTAATCGAGGGTGACCTCAGCCAGCGCCTGGGCACACCCGTGTCGCGGGGTGATGCACTGTTCAAGCTGGCGCCGCTTGCGGATTACCGCGTGGTGTTGTTGGTCAACGAGCGAGATATCGCGCCCGTCGAGGTCGGGCAGATGGGTGGGCTGGTGCTGGCCAGCATGCCGGACCGCCGCCTGGCTATCCGCATCGAGCGCATCACGTCGGTTTCTACCGCAGAAGATGGCAGCAATCTGTTTCGCGTTGAAGCCAGCCTCAATGAGACAGATGCAGCCTTGAGGCCAGGAATGGAAGGCGTTGGCAAGATTTACCTCGGAGAGGCGAGTTTGGGCTGGATCTGGAGCCGCGAGTTGTTGGCGTGGCTGCGACTCAAGACCTGGACCTGGTGGCGCTAGCCAGTGGACAAGCCCTTATTCAGCGAAAGCTGGTACCGGGTCCGCGAGCTGACGCCGGCCCTGCGCAGTCACGTCAAACTGCATCGCCAGGTACAGGGCGACGACGTCTGGTACCTGCTGGAAGATGTGGCCAGCGGACGCTTCCACCGCTTCAACACCGCAGCCTACCACGTGATAGCCCTGATGAACGGCGAGCGTAGCGTGGAACGGATATGGGAAGAGGCCAACACCACACTCGGTGATGATGGTCCGGTACAGGATGAGATCATCCAGCTACTGGGGCAATTGCATCGGGTCGACGTGCTGCGCACGAACATCCCACCCGATGTCCAGGAGCTGCTGGAGCGCCGCAGGCAGGAACGCAAAGCACGGCGTCTGGGGCGCCTCAAAAGCCCGCTCTCTATCCGAGTTCCGCTGCTGGATCCCGATCGCTTCCTTGACGCTTCTCTCCCCTGGGTGCGTTGGTGCTTCAGCTCCGCCATGTTGTACGCGTGGCTGCTGCTCGTTGGCATTGCGGCGACCCTGGCCGCGATCAACTGGCCGGCGCTGGCCCAAACGGCTCGGCTGGAGGCACTCAGCCCTGACAACCTATTGCTGCTGTTGTTTGTATACCCGGTTGTCAAACTGGTGCACGAACTGGGGCATGCTTACGCGGCGAAGCTCGAGGGCGGAGAAGTTCATGAGCTGGGTATCATCTTTATGGTGTTTGTGCCGGTACCCTATGTTGACGCTTCGGCGGCAACGGCTTTCGCCAGTCGACGGCGGCGCGTGCTGGTCGGTGCCATTGGTGTCATGGTGGAACTCCTGCTGGCATCCATGGCACTGCTTGCCTGGCTGAACATCAGTCCCGGCGTGCTCAGCAGTATCTGCTTCAACGTCATGTTGATCGGCGGTGTGTCTACCCTGTTCTTTAACGGCAACCCGCTGCTGCGATTCGACGGCTACTATGTGCTTGCGGACCTGCTTGGCATTCCCAATCTTGCGCAACGGGCTAATGGTTTTTATGAATACCTGATACAACGTTTCGGGTTTGGCCTGGAGAGCGCACGTTCCACCGCTCATTCGCGCAGGGAAACACTCTGGTTCCTGCTATACGCCCCTCTGTCACTGCTGTACCGACTCGGCATTCTAGCGGCGGTCTGTCTGTTCCTGCTGGAGGAGCTGTTCGCTGTGGGTGCTGCCCTGGCTCTGTGGGCAGTAGCGTCTCAAGTGGCCTGGCCGCTCCTGAAACAGGCTGATTTTGTCCTGCTAAATCCGCGGCTTCGCCGCCACCGCGCTCGCGCCCTCGGGGTTACGCTGTTGGCGCTCGGGAGTGTCTCCGCGGCCCTGTTCCTGTGGCCGGTGGCATCGCTGTCCAGCTTTCAGGGTGTTATCTATCCACCGGAACAGTCCCGACTTACTGCCGCGACCGATGGCTTTGTGCAGGACATACTGGTGGTGGACGGCGCGCCCGTGGTGGCGGGCCAGCCACTGTTGCGGCTGGACAATCTCTTTCATCTTGGAGATCGCGAGGGAATGGAGGCGCGGCTCAGGGAGTTGCGTGCCCGCTATACTGCCGTGCGGACACAGGACCGCGTACGGGCGAGACTGACGCGAGAGGAAATTGCCGCCCTCGAGGCGGATATCGCCCGCAACCAGGAAAAGCTGGAAGCACTGGTGCTCACAGCACCATTTGACGGTGTGTTTCTGCAGGTCCCCAATAGTGACCTGGAGGGCCTGTACGTCAAACGGGGTGACCTGCTGGGTTATGTGGTGCCCTCAACCGCGGCGACGGCCCGGGTTGTTGTGGTCCAGGACGAACTCGACCTCATACAGTCCCGACTTGACGCCATCCAGGTGCGCATTGCCAGCGATCCCTGGCAGGTTTACGACGGTAAGCTGAATCGCAGTGTGCCGCAGGCGGGGTTTCGACTCCCCAGTCCGGCGCTGAGTACGGCGGGCGGCGGCCGTTTTGTGACCCGGGCGGATGATCCGCTGGCGCTTGCCAGCGGTGAACGTGTGTTTGAATTCGAGATTTCCCTCCCCGCGGTGCCGGCCGACACCCGCATCGGTACCAGGGTGTATGTGCGCTTTGACCACGGTGCTGAACCCCTGGCGAGCCAGTGGTACCGGGACCTCCAGCAACTGCTGTTGCGACGGCTGCCAGGCTAGCTTGCTGGGATGAGCAATAGCAGGGCCCTGCGACCGGGCAGCCAGATCGGCGTTTATCCACAGCGTCTTGAGCGAGGCGCTGACCGTTTCGACCGCACCCTGGAAGCAATGTCCGGACGTTTCCGGGACCTGGTGCGACAACGTCGTTACTCAATCAATCCCCTCACCAGGGCGATTGAGCAGGCCGAGTTGAAATGGCCTGGCGGAGAAGCGGAAGCCGTCAGGTCCGGCCTGGAAGAATTGCGTTACCGCCTGCATCGGGAAGGCCTGGTGGACGGTCTCGTGTTCCAGGCTTTCGCGGCAATCCGCATCATGAGTGGCCATACCCTTGGGATGAAGCACTATCCCAACCAGTTGCTGGGCGGTTGGGTAATACTCAACGGCAATATGGCGGAAATGGCAACGGGTGAGGGTAAAAGCCTTACCGCGACCTTGCCCGCCGTTACGGCCGCGTTGGCGGGGATTCCTGTCCACGTTATCACTACCAACGAATACCTCGCCGGCAGGGATGCAGAGACTTTTGCTCCGCTGTACCAGGCGATGGGTTTATCGGTGGCTGCTGTAAAGGACGCCATGTCCAGCGAAGAACGCAGGTCCGCCTACCAGGCAGATATTGTCTACCTCACTAACCAGCAGCTGGTTTTTGATTACCTGCGAGACCGGCTGGCCTCACCGGCGACGGCTGGCCGCCTCGCGATGAAGTATGGGGAGGGAGGAGCCCAGGCTGAGCTGGCCCTGAGGGGCCTGTGCTTTGCCATCCTCGATGAGGCGGACAGTGTGCTGGTCGATGAGGCCCGCACTCCACTCATTCTTTCTCGCGACCACCAGGATGCTACCCGTGAGCGTATTTATCGAACGGCCCTGCAGATCGCGGATGCCCTGGAGCAAGACCAGCATTTCGTGGTCAAGGGGCCTGAGATTCGTTTTACAGAGCAGGGTAGCGCAGCGCTGGCCGAAGCCACCGCCTCGATGACAGGACTGTTCAGCGGTCAGCGCCACAGTGAGTTCCTGGTGCGGCAGGCCCTGTTTGCCAGGCATCTACTGCGCCGGGATCACCACTACCTGGTGCGCAACAACAAAGTGGAAATCATCGACCAGAATACCGGGCGGGTGATGGCCGATCGTAGCTGGCAGCAGGGCCTGCACCAGATGGTGGAATGCAAGGAGGGCTGTCCTGTCACCGGGCAGCGCGAGACCCTGGCAAGCATCAGCTATCAGCGCTTTTTCCGTCGCTACCTGCATCTCGGAGGCATGAGTGGCACCCTGAGACAGGTGCGTGGCGAGCTGCGCAATACTTACGGCCTTGGCACCTTCCACGTACCCAGCCACCGTCCGCCACGACGCCGGCACAGGGGTTATGCCATCTATCCGCGGGCACAGGATAAGTGGTTGGCAATACTCTCCCGTGTCCAGGAAGTGCACGCCAGCGGCCAGCCGGTTCTGGTGGGTACCTGCTCCCTGTATGACTCCGACCTCGTAGGCCGGCTGTTTGCGCGGCGCAAGCTGCCGCATCGAATCCTTAACGCGCGCCAGGATCGCAGCGAAGCGGAGATTGTCGCCAGCGCTGGCGAGCGAGGTCGAATTACGGTAGCCACCAACATGGCAGGCAGAGGTACGGACATCAAGCTGGGACAGGGTGTCGAGGAACTGGGTGGCCTGCACGTGATTGCCGCTGAGTGTAACGCCGAGTTTCGGGTCGATCGCCAGTTGTTTGGGCGCTCGGCTCGCCAGGGCGACCCCGGTAGCTGCGAGGTTGTCGTTTCCGGTGAGGACCGACTTATAGCGGACTACTACCCGGCATGGCTGCTGCGCAGGCTGCGCCGGCGTAGCTCGCCACTCACTGGCTGGCGCGCGCGTTTGCTGGTGTGGTTGCCGCAGCGCAGCAATAGCCAGCGATTCCGTCAGCAGCGCGATGATCTTCTGCTGGTTGATGAAAAACTGGGTAAGGCCCTGGCTTACTCGGGTCGCGGCGACTAGGCGGGGGCGGAGCGCGCCTTGGGTTGCAGCATGTTCAGCGCTTCGTTGGCCGGCACCGGGCGGCTGAAGTAGTAGCCCTGGGCGTGGTTACAGCCCAGCTCCCTGAGAATCTCGAGCTGATCCTTGTTTTCAACCCCCTCGGCGACAGTGCGCAGCTTGAGAGCCCTGGCCATGGAAATGATGGCTTCCACGATCGGCAAATCGTCTCGGCTGGTATCCAGCTCGGCCACAAAGCAGCGGTCTATCTTTAGGGTATCGATGGGCAATTCGCGCAGGTAACCCAGGGCGGAATAGCCGGTGCCGAAATCATCCACCGAGATGCTGAATCCGTGGGAGCGCAGTGCCTGCAGGGCGGCCAGTGTTCGGTCGAGGTTTTCCATCAGGCAGCTTTCCGTTAGCTCGATTTCCAGCTCCTCGGGGCGGGCACCGCTTTTTTCCACGATACCGACAATGCGTTGCACCAGGTCCGCCTGGGACCACTGTACCGGCGACATGTTCACGGCCACCGTCACCGGCAGGTCGCTGTGTTGCCTGCAGCGCTGGACGTGCATGCAGGCCTGCTCCAGTATCCAGTCGCCAATGGCGTTGATGTGACGGGTTCTTTCGGCCACATCGATAAAGTCTCCGGGGGCGAGCAGGCCGCGATGTGGGTGGCGCCAGCGCAACAGCGCTTCAAAACCACAGATCTCACCACTGTCCAGGGACATTTTGGGCTGGTAGAACGTATCGAACTGTCCGCCGTCCACCGCATCGGAAAGCTCTGATTCCACCGTCAGCTGCTGACGTGAGCGCTGGCCCATCTCCCTGGAAAAGTACTCAACATTGTTGCTTCCAGGGAGTTGCTCGGCATGGTAGCGGCTGATATTGGCGCGCTTTATCAACTCGACGCCGGTATCGCCGTCGTCCGGGTACACGGAAATACCAATGCTGCAGGACGCCACCATGCTGTGTCCGTCGAGGTAGATGGGTTCGCGCAGCGCGTCGAAAATCCGCCGTACAATCCAGGTAATCGACTCCCTGTCTCGGACTGAGGCTGCCAGTATGCCGAACTCGCCCTGGCCCAGCTTGGAAAGAGAACCCTGAGACTCGTCGGTTTCCTGCAGTGACGCTACCGTGTCTGATTCTCGCAGCACCTTGTGCAGCCGCATCGACACTTCCTGGAGCAACTGCTCACCCTGGCCGTAGCCAAGGGTGTCGTTAACGCGGCCGAGATCATCGAGGCCTAGAGAGAGCACCGCGGGAATGTCTTCGCTGCGCTTGGCGCGCAATACTGCCTGCTCCACCCGGTCGATGAAAACGCCGCGACTCGGCAGGTCTGTGACTGCATCGTGGGAGAGCAGGTGATCGAGCTCGTCGGCTTTCTCGCGGGCGATACGCTCGAGCTCTTCGAGCCGGTTCTCAACCTCCTGGTTGACATTGAGCGTACCGTAGCTGCCGGTCGTTTTGTCAGCGGTTTTCCCCGTCGTTTCCTGGCGTTCTGCACTGACATCGCTGTCTTCCCATGCCAACACCCGGTTCCGCCCGGACTCCTTGGCGCGGTACAGGGCCTTGTCAGCGTTGTTGATCAGCTCTTCCTTGTCCGCCAGGGACCGGTTCCAGACGCTCAGGCCAAAACTGGAGGTGACCTTGATGCTGCTGGCGAAGCTTGAAGGGTCCCCCTCCATAACCGCCAAGCGAATTCGCTCGGCAATCACCCGCGCGCGCTCGAGATCGAGATCATCGAGTACCAGGCAGAACTCCTCGCCGCCGTAACGTGCCAGCAGGTCGGTAGGCCGTATCTTTGCCTGGATGGTCTCGGCGACGAACTTGATCACCGTGTCCCCCATGGCGTGGCCATAGTTGTCGTTGATGCGCTTGAAGTGGTCGATGTCCACCATCATGCAGATCAGGTTCTGGTTACGGGTTGTCGCCAGCTCGATGCGTTCGTCCAGGAAATCGTTGAAGGCGCGGCGGTTCAGGCAACCGGTCATCGGGTCACGAGTGGCCAGAAATTCGAGTTCCTTGGATTTCTGGTCGACGGCCTCCTTGGATTTCTGCAGGTCGATTAGCGTTTCGTTGAGCTGGGCGTTTTTTTCCTGCAGCTCCGTGAGGTCGTCAAAGGTCGCGATCACGCCGCGCACCTTACGCTTGTCGTCATGGATCGGGGTGCAGTTGACGGCAAAGGCGCGCAGGGTGCTGGTGCCGTGGGAAATCGCGATCACGGCATCAGTTTGCTTCTCGCCTGTAGCAAGCACCTGGCTCCAGGGCAGGTCTTCCTTGGCCAGTAGCTGCTCTGTGTCGCCTTCGCTGGCAACCCAGCGCAGGCTGGACGCCTTCTTGCCCACCAGGTTGGCGCTGGCAATGGAAACGCTGCGGGTAAAGGCATTGTTCGCGAGCATAATGTCGCCCTGCTCATCGAGTATCAGGATGCCTTCCGCCAGCGTGTCGAAGGCGGCCTTGACGCGGCCCGGGATAACCCGGCTGGGGTCGAGTTCTCGCAGTACACGCTTGAGGAATACCGGGAACAACAGCATACCCAGTGCAAAAACGAAGGCCACCAGGGCCAGGAAAGTATTATTGGCGAAACCGGGCAGCCAGGACGCACTGGTGGGAGCGAACTGCACCTCGACAGAACCCCACTGCCGGTCGCCGCGAAATATCGGCACGATCACTTTGTCGCGTGCCGCGCCTTCAAGTTCAGTCTCTGTCACACCGAGATCGGCGCTGCCGCTATCGGAACGGAAGCGGGCCGCGAGTACGTCAGGGTTCCTGGCGACAACGGCTTCCAGTGTGGTGCTAATGTGATGTGAATCACCGCTGGAGGCCAGCGATGAAAGCTGTACAGCCAGTGATTCACTGAATTTGCGGCGGTTCTCCAACTCCGCCTGCGTGGCGTTCGGCACCAGTCCCAGCCAGTCCCCCATCAGCAGGATGCTAATGGTCAACATCAACAGGCCGACGCTGACGCGGAAGATCGGGTTGAGGAAGAACTTCTTCATCTAGGCGCCTTCCTGCCCGGAGAACAGGGACTCCGCGTCGCGTTCGCGCCTGGTGTGTTTGCCGCGGCCCTTCTCTTCTTTCTCCTCGTCCCTCTTGTCTGCCAACACGGGTAGCGGGTCGAGAGTGCCCCACAGCGGAACGGTAGACAGCCAGCTTGCCATGAGTGCGCCGCCGCGCAGTGCGTATACCGTAATCGCCGCGAACAGACCAAGGCCGGAGGTGCTGACGAACTGGACTACCAGCTCCTCGCGGGAGAGTTTGTGAATAGACTGGGTGCCCATTTCCTCGTTCATCTGGTCGATGGCATTCCACAGCGCATGGTTGGTGAGAATGTCGTCGACGACTGCGAGTTCCTCGTCCTCGGCAAGCACCTCATCGAGAGTGACACTGCCCGCGGCACCGGCAGTGATATTGATTTCCTCTTCCGCATCCCTGTTCTGGATCATCTGCAGCAGGTCTTCCACCAACTCGCGGTCACGCTCCGCTTGGGCAAGCACCGCTTCGGTTTCCGTGCCTTCGTCGATAGCGTCAGCGCCGGTGCCGGGCTGGTTACCGAAGTTCAGCAAACTGTTGCCCGTGCCGGTCTGGTTGCCGATATCCAGCGTGTCGCCCACCTCCAGCACAGGGTCGGAGCCGATGTCGGAGCTCAGCACCGGGCCATCCAGTGTCGAGGAGGGCGGCGGCACCGCCGGATCGTCCACGGCAGGTGTATTGATCGGTCCGGTGACCACGTCGTCTGCAAGCTGCTCGTTCGGGATGATGACTTGGCCCGGCTCGTCGCGTACCTCCGGGCCGACGTCATCGTCGCCCGGACCGCCATTGGCCCGCGCCACGATGCCCTGGCTTTCCACCGTCTCGTTGGTCCCAAAATCATCGGTATAGCTGGCGCTCACAGTGATAACTTCGCCCACGTCTTCTGCGACCAGGGTGTAGCTGGCGTCGGTGGCGCCGGCAATGGCCGTGCTGTTGCGCATCCACTGGAAGCTGATCACGTCGGAAATGCCGTCTTCGTCAAACAGGCCGTTGCTGGCGGTCAGCACATCCCCTGGTGCCGTGGCTCCGGAAGTCGACAGAATCGTGCCTGTGGGCGCATCGTTGACGTTGGCCACCGGTGCGCTAGCACTGCTGATTACGCTTTCCGCGTTGGCAGAGCCATCGGTATAGCTCGCAACCACGGTGATCACCGCGCCGACATCCTCCTGGCCGAGCGTATAGGTCTCGCCAGTCGCACCGTCGACATCAACGCCATCCCGCTGCCACTGATAGCTGATGGCGCCCAGCCCGTCATTGTCGCCGAGCGTGTTACTGGCGGTTAGCTGTGCATCCTCCACGGCGCTGCCGCTGATAGTGACAGAGCCGGACGGCGTGTCGTTGATGTCTGCAACCGGCGCGGTGGCGGCGCTGGCCACGGCGCCCGTGCCGCCGAGATCGTCAATGTAACTGGCCACAACGCTGATTACTGCGCCCACGTCGGCCTGGCTGGTAATGTAGATCGTGCCGTTCTGCCCTGCCACGTCCACGCCGTCGCGCTGCCACTGGTAGGCTACCGTGCCGCTCAGGCCATCGGGATCATCCAGGGTGTTCGATGCTGTCAGCGTGTCGCCCTGCACGGGGCTGAGATTGTCGATAGTGACCGTGCCAGTGCCGGCGTCATCGAAATTGGCGACCGCTGCCGTGGCTCCGCTGGCAACCGCTTCCGCGAAGCCGCGCAGGTCTACATAGCGGACTTCCACGCGCAGGGTGGCGCCGACGTCTTCCTGTGTGGCCGTGTAGCGGGTGCCGGTAGTGCCGATGTCTACAAAACCGCTGCCGGTGTCGCGCTGCCAGTGGTAGGTAATGCTGCCGAGGCCATCACTGTCGGCCAGCGTGTTGCTGGCGGTGAGGACATCACCCTGAGAGGGGTCGGTGTTGTCGATGTTAACTGCGCCGAACGGAGGCGTATTTGGCGGTGGTGTGGTGTCGACGGTGAACCCCAGCGTTGCAGATACGGGACCGGTATCGCCAGTCCGGGTATCAGTGGCCTGGGCTTCGAGGCTGTAGCCGCCATCGGCAAGTGTCGTGCCCGTGTAATCAAAGCTCCAGTTGCCACTGCCATCTGCGACTACCGTGCCAAGGCTGACCGAATCCAGGAACACCTCGACCGTGGCGCCCGCGTCAGCAGTACCCTCGAAATTCAGATTGCTTGCGGAGGTGATGGTGTCTAAAAAGCCAGTGTCCGGATTCACCCCGGAGACCACTGCCACCGGCAGCGAGGTGTCTATGGTGAAGGCGAGGCCGGCTGAAACGGCGCCGGACTGATCTGTTGCGGTATCCCGGGCCTGGGCGGTGAGCGTGTAATCACCGTCTGTCAGCGTCGTCGCGCTGTGATCGAAGGTCCAGTTGCCGCTACCGTCGGCCACCACCGTGCCGAGGCTCGTTGCTTTAAGGAATACCTCGACCACGTTGTCGGCGTCGGCAGTACCGGTAAAGACCAGCTGGTTATCATTGGTAACGTTGTCCACCAGGCCGGAATCGTCGCTGATTGCCGTCACTGCCGCCGCCGGCCCCGCGGTGTCCACGGTAAACGTAAAGCCGGCGGAGAGCGGACCGCTATTGCCGGCCGCGTCGGTGGTCCGGCTTGTCAGGGTATAGGCGCCGTCGGTGAGGGTGGTGCCGCTGTGATCCAGGGTCCAGTCACCACTAGCGTCTGCGGGAACGGTCCCGATGCTGACTGCGTTAAGGAGCACTTCTACGGTGCTGCTGGCCTCAGCCGTGCCGGCGAACACCAGCTGGTTGTCGCTGGTGATGTTGTCCGCCAAGCCGGTGTCATCGGTAATGCTCAGCACCGTGGGAGCCGCCGGGTCACCAGTATCAACATCGATCACAAACCCGGCGGATAGCGGCCCAGGGTTACCGGCGGTGTCTGTAGCCCGCGCGGTCAAGGTGTAGGCGCCATCGGGTAACGCGGTCCCGCTGTGATCAAAAGTCCAGTTGCCGCTGCCGTCGGCACTCACCGTGCCCAGGCTGACGGCGTCGATAAACACTTCTACAGAGCTGTTGGCTTCTGCCGTGCCGGAGATCTCCAGCGTATTGTCATTGGTAATGCCGTCACCAGCGGCCCCGGTATCGTCGCTGATCCCGCTAATCACCGGGGCCAGCGGTTCGCGCGTGTCGACCACATAGTTGGGGCTGTCGCGGCTGGCCAGCGGGGCACTGCCCGCCAGGTCGGTCAGGGTGGTGCCTACCGTGATGACGTTGGTGGCGTCCTCGATGTCGTCGGTGGGCGTGAAGATGCCGGTCCAGGTGATACCGCCGTCGCTGCTGCTGACCGGGGTCAGGGTACCGTTGGCCAGCGTGATGTCGCCGTTTTCAAAATTTGTGACCGCCTCGGAGAAGGTGATGGTGACCGTGCTGCTTTCACCCACCGTGAGGCTGGCATCTGCCAGCGCCACGCTGTTGATCATCGGCTCTATCTGGTCGACCGAATAGACCTGGTCGGTCACAGGTGTATTGTTCATGGCGTTGCCGACTGCGTCGACGATGTCGACGTTGCCGGCGTCGATATCCAGGCCGACGGTCCCCTCGCCACTAATACCGGAGACGGTGACGGCGTAAGTGGAATCGTCGGTGTCGCCCGCATCGGTCACGCTTACCGTGGTATCGGCAGCAGCCGTGCCAGTCAGGGCGACGTCGAAGTCGTCAGCATTAACGTTGGTGACGTCCTCGCTGAAGTCTACCGAGAAGGTGACGGAAGCCGCGTTGGTGTTGTCGGCATCATCCCGGGTAATGGTCGCCACGGGTGCTGCGGTATCCTGGGTCTGGGCTTCCGTCGCGCCCAGGCGAGTGAAGGTGCCTCCCGCAAGCTGTGACAGGTAGCGGGCGTGGATAAAGTCTGCCGACCTGCCGACAGACTCGATACGCAGCTCGTCGATGACACCTTTGTACTCGAGTGAATCGCTCTCCATCTGGCCGACACGGAAGTCACTGCTGGTGTTGAAGTCAGTGCGTACCGTACTGTCGTCGGTTACGTCGACACCGTTGTGGTAGATGGTCGCCCTTCCGGTCGCGCGGTCCACCTCAACTGCGACGTGGTTCCACTCATCAAAATTTATGACGCCCATCGTGGAGGTGGCGGAGTCACCGTTGGTGCCATTGCCGGTTTCGAAAAGAATGCTGCCGTCTTCAGTTCCCGAGGTGTTGATAAAGAACCGGAAGCCATCAGTGGAAGCGCCCTGGCCGCTGTTCGCGACAATGGTCTGGATGCTGTCGCCGGTGGAGTCCGGCCGCACCCAGGCGGAGATCGTGAAGCTGTCGCCGACGTCCACGCCGCCGAAGGTAATGTTGTCATCAATCTCATCGAAATCGGTGCCGGTGCCAATTCTGCCTGCCACCAGGTCGCTGGAAGTCATCGAGGCCTCAGCGGTGCCGTTGTTGCCGCTGGGGCTGGAATCAAGGATATCGCCCGCCGTGCCCGGGCCCGGATCTTCGTTGAAGTGATAGACGCCGAGTCCATCCGACCAGACGGCAGCGAGGTTCTGGCCATCCGCGGCCGCGCCGTTGTTGAAGTACATGTAAATGGATTCGTCATTGGCGCCCGCATCGAGTTGCGGCACTCTTACCCAGATTCTTGCGGTTTCCCCACCGTCGTCCCAGCTTTCGATAGCGTAGGAGAGCGGTGTGCCGTCGCTGTCGACGAAGCGGATATCGGCGCCGCCCGCCAGGATGTCGGCGAAGGCAACATCGGTGCCGCTGAGCTCTACCAGCAGCGGAAAATCGGTGACGTTGGTGGCACTGGCGGCATTGTTGATATCGATGCGCATCCTGCTCTGCCAGTCGGTGTTCCACCAGGCCGCGAAATCGCCCGCGACGTTGTCGGCGCTGTCGAGAATATCCGGGTCGGTCGGACGGTCGCCCAGGTAGGTAATCTGCGGTGTGGCGTCCGTGCGCAACACACCGTCGGTGAAGGTGATGTAGATGTCGTCGTCATCAGCCACATCGCCGTTGGTGGTGGAGGAAAATGCCTCGCCTCCCACGCCGGCCACATCGAAGTCGTCGGCGCGTACCGTGCTGTCCTGGATGAAGTCGTCGAAGGTAACGTGCAGCGTATCAATGAAGCCGTCGTCATTCAGGTCGGCTGTCTCTATGGAGATGATGTCGGCGCCAAAACCGGGCGCCACCGCGCCAGTACTGTTGCTGGCCAGCGCTTCGTCAGTGCCTTCGTCGTCGGTGTAGCGCGCTTCGGCCCGCACGTTGGCCCCAACATCCAGGCCGGTGAGGGTGTAGGTACTGCCGGTGTCGCCGGTATCAACGAAACCGGAGCCGGTGTCCCGCTGCCAGTGGTAGGTAATGGTGCTGGTCGTCATGCCGTCCACGTCAGCAAGCGTGTTGGCAGCGTTGAGGGTCTCGCCACTCTGTGGCGTACCGGAGATCGTGACCGAGCCAGTGGGAGCATCGTTGTTGTTAGAGATGCTCGTGACGGAGGAAGTGACGGCTTCGCTGTTACCGCCCATGTCATTGAAGCTCCACACCGAGGTGATATCGGCGCCGACATCGTCCTGGGTCAGTGTGTAGAAAATCCCCAAGGCCCCTGGTATCTGCACACCATCCCGATACCAGGTGATATTGATAGGGAAAACGATGTCATCCTCATCTTCGATAGGGGTCGACTGGATGGACCACAGTCTTTCACCGTCCTCGGTGATGCTGTCGCCGTCATCGTCCAACAGTGCGTGAAAAACTGCACCTGTGGCGGGATCGTTAATGTCGTTGAGGTTGACGGTGACGACCTGGGTGTCCGTGCGCCCGGTGCCGTCATTGATTTCAACCGTCAGGTTGAACGTGGGCGTATCCTCAAAGTTCAGGGCATCGCTGTTGTTGACAGTGATCAGGCCGTTGCCGTCAATGGCAAATGCGTCCCCGGTCCAGGCGCCGGTATTGCCGGCGGTGATGCTGTAACTCAGGCTGTCGCCGTCGGCGTCCGCTGCGGGGTGCACGCTGCCCACGGGTGTGGTGTTGGCAGTGTTTTCGTCGATGGTGAAGGTCGGCGTACTCGCCACGGCGCCAGCGGTGCCGGTAATCACCCCGGTGCCGGCGTCGTAGGCCAGCACTATATGGTTGTCCCGGTAGCCCTGGTCTCCGCCGTTCTGGGACCAGAAACCGGCGGTCCCTGAAGCGCTCAGCCCGGTAATGCCGGAATAGTCTGCGCTGCCAATGAAGATGCCATCGATGTAGGCCTCTACCGTGTCGCCGGAGACGCGAATTTCCTGGGTGTGCCAGTTGCCATCGTCCAGGGCATAGCCGAGGGTCGTATCGACACCGGTGATTTCGCTGCCGGGTACCTGCGCCCAACCGCCGTCGTTGTACCAGAAGCGAACACTGCTATCGCTGTGAATGCCCGCGGCCCAGGAATGGTTGGCGTCCTGGTAACGAAAGATGACGGTGGCATCGGTGATGCCATCACCTGGCGTTTCCACACGGAAGTCCTGGCGGATGATAGCGTCGCTCCAACTGCCGGTGTGGATGACCGCGTCGCCATCACCGGCCGCTGAGCCGTCTGAGAAAACGATCTCATCGTCAAGTACTTCCACCGCCGGCGGTGTGCCGGTGGCTGCGTTGCCGGTAATGGTCCAACCCGCGGGGGCACTGCCAATCGTTTGGTCGTTGAAGTCGTCGAAGAAATCGAAGGTGGCCTCGCCATTGCTCTGCGCCACCGCGGAGCTGTTGCCGTAGTAGAGCTCGACCGCCGTCTCACCGGCATCCGCCACCTCCACCCAAACCCTGGTGGTGCCGCTGTTGTTCCATTCCTCGATGTAGTAGTCGAGTTGGATGCCGTTGCTATCGAAGAAGCGCAGGTCCTCACCGTTGGCCTGGGCGTTGGCGTGAGCAAAGCCGTTGACTCCCTCGGTCAGGGTGATTTGCACCGGGTAGTTGGCGGTCGGCGTGGCGGCGCTCAGTGACACACTGTGCCGGTAGTCGAAGAAAGCAGGATCGTCGGCCACCGCGTTGACGGTAATCGTTGCCGTGGCTGTATCGGTGCCGCCGTTGCCGTCGTCAGCCTGGTAGACAAAGCTGTCGGTGCCGCTGAAGTGCGCAGCGGGTGTGTAGGTAAACGAACCATCGCTGTTGAAGCTGAAGGATTCGGCATTGCCGGGTCCGGTGACCAGGCTGGCCGTCAGCGGGTCGCCGTCGGCATCCGTGTCGTTGGCCAGAACACCGGTGGCGGCCGTGGTCGTCAGTGAACTGTCTTCGTCAATTACGTAGGGCATTGCGGCTGTGCGGTACAGGTCAGCCACCTGAGCCTGCGTGAGCTGCTGGTTGACGATGGCCAGCTCATCGATGGCGCCTTCAAAATAATTGCCGGAGGGCGGTGTCAGCCCGGTAGTACTTGAGCGCCGGCTGGCACCAATGTAGATGGGCTCCTGGTTGGCCACGTCACCACCGTCACCCACGGTGCCGGTATCGCCGGTCATGCCGCCATCGTAGGTATCGGTGTCCTCGAGCTGGCCGTCAATATAGAGGGCCATGCCGTCTGCGCCGAAGGTAAATACCACGTTGTGCCAGTTGCCGTCATTGAAATAGCCGGAGGGCAGGGTGCTGGTAACGAAGTGGCTGTTGGTGCCACCGGCGGTGTTGTTTTGCAGGCGCACCTGGACTTCGGCGTTGGCGCCGTCACCCACAAAATAAATGCTCAGGTGTCCACCCTCGGTGGTGCCTGAAGCATCCTTGCTGAACAGGGTGTCCTGGGTGACGATCGTGGTGGTGTTGAACCACAGGGAAATGGCACCGTCGGTCAGCTCATAGTCACTGCTGTGGGGAATGCTGACGTAGCCGGTGTCGCTATTGTCAAAAGCGAGTGAGCCGCCACCCGCGGTGGCACCGCTGCCGCTGGTGCTGACACCACCGGTGGCGGTGCCATCGTTACCGGCGGAGTTTTCGTCCGCCAGGTCGGTGGCATCATCAAGCTGGAAGTAGCCGTCACTGACGGCCCCCACTTTGGCCTCGTAGCTTTCCCCGGTGTCATCGTTGGCCACCGGGGCGGCCAGGGTGGCGCGAAAGTTCTGCAGCAAACCCTGGGACGCAAACACCTGCGTGCTGACTTCGCCGACTCGTGCTTCCAGCACCCAGTTGCCACCGAGGCTGGTGTGACCGGTCAGGTCTTCTGAAGCCGCCACGTCAGCCCCGGTCAGCAGCGCCAATTCGCGCATCAGCGACAGCCCGCTGTCAGCGCCCGCCAGGTTACAGCCGTAGATCAGGATATCGGCATCGTCAGCCAGGTAGCCAGACCAGGCCAGGAACTGGTCCCGCTGGACGGCCAGGCTGTTGGCATCGAGCCGGGTGTTGCCGAGGTCAACGCCGTTGCTGTCACCGTGGGAGACCAGGTGGATGGCGTCGACGTCACTGAAATTCTGCAGGGCCTGGGAAATCTGCCAGACCCCGTCGCGGTTGTTGTCGAGAACGATAACTTCAAACTGCCGGCTATCGCTGTTTGCGTCGGTCAGTGAGTCGACGATGCTCTGATAGTCGGGACTGTCGGTATCGACAAACACCAGCTCCAGGCTGCGCGCCTCTTCCTGCGCGACCTGCTGGCTGGGCGCCGGTTCGAGGTTGTCGTCGAGAATGAGTTCAGTGGGGGTTTGCTGCTGCAAGCTGCCGGGATCAGGCGCAAAGACACCAGCCGCGTCTGCTGACAGCAGTACACGGGGTTCCAGCTCCTCGATCAGCGGTGCTGATCGCTTCGCATGCTTGTCATCCGTTAGCCAACGGTTCCACCACTTCAAGTTTTACTCCCCTTTGAGAGCGTCCGTCACAAATGGCCCTAACCCCTTGTGAAGCCTAAAGATTATGGGGCTTCGGCAGTATCCACGTGCAGCGCGAGAATACTTTTTGGGAACCAGTTCACGCACCGATTGCGAAAACTGTGACGCTGTTTTTGAAGTAGGTGTCAAGCCACGCAGACTCTTCCTGGTCCAATATGTGACTTGCTCTCATATCCTGACGTGATTTGTAGACGACTGCAACTATCTTGCCGGCATCCGCGCCGTTGCCGGAGACTTGTGTGTAGCCGGTCAGTGGGCACCCGGGACGGCGCCCGTCATAATGCTGGAGCGGGTGGAAACTGGAGAGAGAGTTGGACGCGTTGGAGACCATCAAAGCTGAACTGGCACCGCGCCTTGATGCCCTGGTAGAGCACTTCCAGTCGCTTCAGGACCCGCGCGCAGCGGCATTTTTCTCGGGTCTCTCTGCTGCGCTGGTCGCCGTGCAGGAGGAGGCAGATCTGCTGGAAGTGTTCTTCGCACTCTCGACAACCGCCTTCCAGGGTTTCAGTTTTGACCCGGTGGCGGCTGCGGGTGTCGATGAGGTATTAGCTTACGCGGAGCAGATATCCCACGCCTTCACTGCCGATTCCGGCGCGAAGCACTGAGACCGGCGGAGGTTCAGGTAAAGCTGTTTAAAGGGCCGCGGGTCCCCCCTGGCTAGACCAGAATCTTGGGAGGGCGCTTGTTGTTGCCGCTTTGGGTGGGGACGGGTTCGTTGTTCACCGTGGCGGGTTCAACGTCGGCCGGTGTTTCCTTCAGCTCGAACTCCTGGTCATCGGTGGCATTGGCCCAGGGGTCGCTCTCGCGCTGCTCTGCCTCCGTTTCTATGGCCTGTTCCTGCTCGCTGCGCATGGCCGGCGGAGAATCGCTGTCGAGTTCACCGGTCTCAAGCAACACACCGAAGTGGCCGTCGCTGTGTTCCAACACGACCTCCACCGGCTCGAACTTGGGGCGGCGAATAAAGTGCAGGTGCCAACCAAAGGTTTCCAGTTTCTTGAGCGAATCCAACTGCTCCTGGGTCATGAGGGATTCATGATTGGGAGGAATCGGCGGCTCGCGACGGCGCTTGTTTGCCATAAATACTTACCCCTCTTTGGGGGCTGAAGTCCCTAGTCAGCTCGAGTCTAAGTCAATGCCAACGCGGTTTTCACCAAAATTAAAGGAAACCAGTTTACTTAACTCACAGAGGCTTCGTCCAGACTCTTCCCTGAGGCCATTGAAGAAATCCTGAGTCGCGCGCAGGGCGCGCTGACTGGTAATCCCGCCCTCGACCACGCCGTGCTGCCTCAGGTAGCCCTCGACATCGCGGGTCAGCAGAAAGGTATCCACGCCGAGCGTGCGCAGGGCAAAGGGCCCGGTATTGCCGCCGAGCCGGGAGCCATGCTTCTTGAGATACAGCCACAGGCCCACCGTGTCATCGGCGGGCCAGCTAGCCACAAATTTGCCGAAGGGTTTTGCCTCCCGGCGTCGGGTTTCGGCGATCATCATGGCGTTGTCGCGGATCGATTTGACCTTGGTGAAATTGCGAATGATTTTCGGGTCGCCGGCCTTGCGCTCCAGCATGTCGTCGGGCATCAACAGCAGCTTGTCGATGTCGAAGCCCCAGAACAGCTCTTCAAAGCCATCCCATTTCTGGTCGACCACACGCCAGACAAAGCCTGACTGGAACACCTTGCGGCTGAACTCGGCGAGGTAACGATGCTCTGGCAGCTTCGCCAGGTAGCGCGCGCTGCGCGGGCCGTCGAGCAAGCCCTCCAGCGCTGCTTCGCCGCCCTTGCGTTCGGCGGCATGCGCGTACAATTCCTCGAAGCGCCGACGCCGCCCCTGTCGTTTGGTCACTGATTTGGCTCCCGGCTTAAAAGTGTACGCCTTTCATCAACGCTGCCAGCGCCACCTGCTCATTGGAGGCTTCCACCTTCTCGGGTTTGGATTCACCCCTGGCGGCAGCGGAGTCTGCGAACATGCGGAACACGGTGTTCATCAGCAACTCGGAGAAGCGCGGCGCCACCGCATTGACCACCTGCAGGAAGACACCCAACCGGGAGGCGATACGCTTTGGCTTGTGAATCACCGCCTCGACCACCAGATCGACCGCTTCGTCCGGGGTCAGCACCGGCATGTGGTCGTAGACGGTGGTGGCGGAGATCATCGGTGTGCGCACCAGCGGCATGTGGATGGTGGTGAAGCGAACGTTGCGGTCCGAGAATTCCACCGCCGCCGCCCGGGTCCAGGCGTCCAGGGCGCTTTTCGACGCCACATAGGCGGAAAACCGCGGGCTGGGGGTCAGGGTGCTGATCGAGGAGATGTTGATGACATGCCCGGTGCGACGCTCGAGCATACTGGGGGCCAGGCCCATCACCAGCCGGATCGCGCCGTAGTAGTTCACCTGCATGGTGCGCTCAAAATCGTGGAAGCGGTCGAATGAGTACTCCAGCGAGCGTCGGATGGAGCGCCCCGCGTTGTTGATGAGTATGTCCACATGGCCGTGGTTCTGCAGTACCGCCGCCACCAGGCGGTCGCAGTCTTCCAGTATCGACACGTCCGCGGTGTAGGAAGAGGAGCGGCCGCCGAGGCTTTCAATCTCGTCGGCCGTCTCCGCCAGCTTGTCGGCGCTGCGAGCCACCAGCAGTACGTGGGCTCCGGCCTCCGCCAGCCGCAGGGCGGTGTTTCTGCCGATGCCTGAGGAGGCGCCAGTGATCAACACGACCTTGTCCCGGACATTGCCTTCCAGGGAGCGATCCAGGTGCAGGTCCGGGTCCAGGTTGCGTTCCCAGTAATCCCACAGGCAGGGGGCGTAGTCGGTCAGCACCGGGCAGGCGATACCTGTGCCTTTCAGGGCGCGCTCGGTCTGCCGATTGTCGAAGCGAGTTGGGTAGTTCATGAACATCAATACCGATTCCGGCAGCCCCATGTCATTCAGCATGGTGCGCACGATGCGCTTGATCGGCGGCAGGTTAGCCAGCGTGTCGCGCACGACGCTGGGAATGAAGCCAAACATGCGCGAATCGATGCGCATGCTGAACTGGGGGGTGTGCCCAGCGTGGGCAAAAATATTCATGACTTCCCCCATGCTGTAGTGCTCGGGGTCGGTCAGGTGGAAGCACTCGCCGTCCTGGTCCGGCAGGTGCGCAATGTGGTCCATGGCCTGAACCACGTAGTCCACTGGCACGATGTTGAACTTGCCACCTTCCAGGCCCACCAGCGGTACCCAGGGCGGAAGCGCGCTGCGCAGCTTTTGCAGCGACTTGAAGAAGTAGTAGACGCCGTCAATCTTGTCGATTTCGCCGGTTCTCGAATGACCCACGACCATCGCCGGGCGATAGACCCGCCAGGGCACCTGGCATTCGTTGCGAACAATGGCTTCGGAGTCGTGCTTGGTGAGGAAGTAGGGGTGACCGTAGTTTTCGGCTTCCTCGAACATATCCTCCCGGAACACGCCGTGGTAGAGGCCGCCCGCGGCGATAGAGCTGACATGGTGGAAACAGCCGGCCTCCAGCGCGGTGGCCAGTTCAACGGCGTTGCGGGTGCCGTCAATGTTCGCCGCCTGCTGTTGTTCGAGGCTGGCGGCGATGTCGTAAATGGCGGCAAAGTGGCAGAAGTGGCTGATCTTGCCTCGCAGCTCCGCAATCTGTTTGTCCGCGAGGCCAAGCTGTGGCTGGGTCAGGTCTCCCGTCACCGGTATCAGGCGCTCGCCCAGGGTATCCAGTTGCGCCTTCAGCGCCTCAAATTTGTGTTCGGATCCAGCCCGGGTGAGTACGTAGATGTCGCCCTCGCGCTTGTCCAGTTCCTGAAGGAAAAAGCGGCCCAGGAATCCGGTTCCGCCGGTAATGAAATAACTCATGAAACGCCTGCCTGCTGTGTTTGTTATTGTCCATGGCGGCGATGCCATGCACCGCGCCAGCCTACAGTATAGATAGCATTCGCGAGTCGATGCGGCTTGCCAGTTACGCTACTATGGTGCAAAACCTCTGCACCGCATCCATGGCAAAAACCCTCTACCTCCTGCGCCACGCCAAATCCGCATGGGACGACCCCACGGCTTCCGACCGCGAGCGCGAGCTGAACCGCCGCGGGCGCCGCAACGCGCCGCAGATGGGCCGTGCCCTGGCGCAGCGTATTGCTCCCCAGCCCATACACGTCAGCCCGGCCCGCCGTGCCCAGCTGACCCTGGGCGGCCTGCAGGACGGCTGGCCTGAGCTGCAGGGCCTGCCACATGTGACCGATGAGGCGCTGTATGTCTTTTCCTCCGCGGACCTGGTCGACTGGCTTTGCGTCAGGGACGCGGGGGAGGACTCTCTGTTCCTGATTGGCCACAACCCGGCGTTCACCGAGCTGGTGAACTGGCTCTGTGGAGAGTCCGTACTGGATAACCTGCCAACCGCGGGCTTCGTCCAGCTTTCATTGATGATCGATGCCTGGGCCGACCTGCAGGCCGGTTGCGGCCGGCTGGTGGATCGCATCTTCCCCAGGGAACTGGATCAGTAATGCTGCGATGGTCCAGCCTGATCGCGGCCCTGTTCCTGCTGCCGGGCTGTGCTTCAGGCCCTGTTGGCGAGGAGGTCCTGGCCGGGCTGGAGTCCTGTCCCTCGCCGCGCCCCCGGGCTTGCACGCGGGATTACCGCCCGGTTTGCGCTCTATTGGGGAACGGAGAGCGTCGCGAGTACTCCAATGGGTGCTCGGCTTGCGGCGATGAGGCCGTATCGGGCTTTGTGGTGGGGCCTTGCGCGCAGTAGTGAGCGCTAACTTGCGCCTATCTGCGCCGCGGTTGTCCAATGTGGCGCGGTGGGGTAGAGTGCGCCGCCTGATTGCTGACAACGCCGTTACAGAATTGCGGAGATAAAATGACTCTGACCACACGCATTCTGGTCGCCATGATCGCCGGTATCGTGCTGGGCTCGCTGCTCAATCTGGCCACCGGCGCCAACGTCCTGCCTGCGGCCCTGGAGGGGCTGATTGAGACCTGGTTGATAGGGGGCCTGTTCGACGTTGTCGGGCGTATTTTTGTCGCTTCGTTGAAAATGCTCGTGGTGCCGCTGGTGTTTGTGTCGCTGGTCTGCGGTTCCTCGTCCCTTGGCAATAACGCCCGGATGGGCCGCATTGCGCTGCGCACGGTCACCCTCTACCTGTTTACCACGGGCGTCGCGGTCACAGTGGCCCTGACCCTCGCCCTCACCATCAATCCGGGTGAGGGCGTGGAGTTGCCAGGCGAAGCCAACTATGTCGCCAAGGAGGCGCCCTCCATTGCCGATGTGATTGTCGGTGTGGTGCCCTCCAACCCGATCGCTGCGATGGCCAACGGCAATATGCTGCAGGTGATCGTCTTCGCCCTGCTGATAGGTTTTGCCATTACCCGTTCCGGCGAGGCCGGCACCCGTATCTGTCGTTTCTTCCATGATTTCGAAGTCCTGATCATGAAGATCGTCGCCATGCTGATGCTGCTCGCTCCCTACGGCGTGTTTGCCCTGCTGACCAAGCTGTTTGCCCAGCTCGGATTCGGCGCGATTGTCGACCTCGGAAAGTACTTCCTGACGGTGCTGAGCATTCTCATCTTCCACGGTCTGGTGGTCTACAGCCTGTTGTTGAAAACCCTGGTGGGCCTGCCCCCGTCTGTACTGCTGTACAAGATGCGCTCGGTCTGGGCCTTCGCTTTCAGCACATCCTCTTCGGCGGCCACCATGCCGATTACCCTGCGCGCGGTGGAAAAACGGCTGGGGGTGAAACCTTCGGTTGCCGGTTTCACGATCCCTCTGGGCGCTACGGTTAACATGGATGGCACCGCCATCATGCAGGGTGTGGCCACCGTGTTTATTGCCCAGGTTTACGGTGTCGACCTGTCAATGGGCGACCTGGCGGCCGTGGTGTTGACGGCCACCATGGCCTCTATCGGGGCTGCTGGCGTCCCCGGGGTGGGTCTGATTACCCTGGCACTGGTGCTGGAGCAGGTAGGGCTACCTGTCGAAGGCATTGCCATGATCATCGGTATTGATCGCCTGCTGGATATGGTGCGCACTGCCGTCAATGTCACCGGTGACGCGACCGTGTCACTGATCGTCGCGGAACTCGAGGGTCAGGTAGACAAGAGCGTCTTTGGTGACTGGCACGCCGATGTAATGACCGCTGAAAACTACAGCACCGATGGCGACCCCGAGCGCCCGTCCTTCCTGGAGCAGATCCAGGAAGCTGAGGCCGATACCGAAGAACTGCGACCGCCCCGCCGAGCAGCAGGGGACGGCTGACGCCCTGGCGCCCGGGCCCTAGGCCGGGTTGATACTACCGACGCGCAATGCCGCGGCCACCTGCTCGGCCACCCGCTTGCCGCTGAGATAGGCACCGTGCACGGTCTGGTAGTGCGGTGGCGGTGCCGTTGCCTCGCCAGCAAAGTACAGTGTGTCGGCGATGGGCTCCGTCAGGAGCCGGCGTCGCCCGTGCCCGCCGGGGCGGGTGATGGAGTAGGACCCCAGGGTATAGGGATCGCGGACCCAGTCCATGAAGTGGTGCCAGCGCAACTTGCCTGCCAGGTTTTGTTGGCCGCTGGCCTGCTCCAGCCACTGCAGCACGCGGGCGATGCCTGCCTCAGGCCCCAGGCTGCTAAGCTCCTGGGCCGCGGCGCCCGTAAACCAGCCCTGTATGGCATTGCCGCCCTTATCGACAGGATGGGGGAAACTGAAGCTGACCCTGTCCGCCAGGTCGCTCCAGGAACCGGGTGCCGCCTCGGCGCCCCAGAAGGGCTCGGCAAACATCATCGGCACCACCACCGCCTGACCCATCTCCAGACTGTCGATCGAACGCTGGATGGTATCGGGTATGGGGGGTTGGATCTCCACGCCGCCGCTCTTGAGCACGCCAATCGGCAGGGTGAGGATCAACTGCCGGCAGGTCATTGCCGTGGTAACGCCGCTGTACTTGTAGCGGATGCCGGCGAGGCCGGGCCGGTAGAAGATGTCGGTCACCACGCTCTCAAGCTGGATGCGGCCTTCGATTTCCGCCGCCATGCGCTCGGCCAGCGTGCTGTAGCCGCCAATGACCTGAAAGTCCTCGTCGTGCCAGTTATCCCAGCGCTCACCGTCCTTGATCACTGCGCGGGCGCTGATGCGGTCAGGCTCCGCCGACCAACTGAGCGCTTCGGCGTAGAGCATTTCGCGCTCGCGTGGGTCTTCGGTCAGTGTTTCGATAAACGTCTGGTAGGAAACATCGGGGCCGATCTCCGACGCCAGGGCTTCACGGGCCTCAGCCTTCAGTGCTTCCAATCGCTCCCAGTCCTGTGGGCTGTTGTCCAGAAAGCGAAAACTCGGCTCACCGGTGGCATGGCGGGACCGGGTGGCGATGTCGTAGCGCTTGATCAGTTCCCAGGTGGGGGCCTGGCTGCCGTGAATCAGCTGCGCGCCCAGCTCCACGCCATGGGAGGGGAGTGTCTGGCGGTCACGCAGGGTGAGCAGGCGGCCGCCCACACGCTCCCTGGCTTCAAGCACGACCACTTTCAGGCCGGGCCCGGCTTTGCTCAGCAGCTGGGCAGCGGTCATGCCCGCAACGCCTGCGCCAACGATCACCACATCATAGTCTGCGCCCAGTGCGGGCAAAGCGGTTCGCGGACCCAGCAAGCCAAGCCCACTGGTCGCAACCGCCATTTTCAGGAAGTCCCTGCGGCGGTATGGTTGCATTAATAAACCCCGTTCACTCGCTGTCACTATAGTTTATTCTTGCCTGTCTGAGGGGCTTAATTGTCATTTCGTGAGATCGGTCGTGTATCGCCTCAAATCAATCCACTTTTATCCTCTGAAGTCCGGCCGGGGCATCAATCTCGACTCCGTGGAACTGGATCGCTTCGGCCCCCGGGGCGACCGGCGCTGGATGTTGGTAGACCCAGGCGGCCGCTTTGTCTCCCAGCGTGAGTATGCCGCAATGGCCCGGCTGGCGGCACTGCCGCAGGACAATGGCCTGCGACTGGTAATGGAAGACGAGCAAATCCAGGTCCCCACGCCGGCTGCCGGACCGCTGAGGGAGGTGGATATCTGGGACGACCGGGTGCCTGCCCGCGACGCCGGGCAGGACGCCGCCGACTGGCTGGAGCGCATGTTCGGCCGCCCTCTCCGCCTGGTGTACATGGGTGACGACTGCGAACGGCGGGTGGATAGCCGGTATGCCCGGCGTGGCGAAACAGTGAGCTTTGCCGATGGCTTTCCGCTGTTGCTGATTTCTGCCAGTGCCCTGGATGACCTGAATAGCCGCCTGACCCAACCAGTATCGCTGGACCGCTTCCGGCCCAACCTGGTGGTGGAGGGCTGCGAACCCCACGCCGAGGACCGCTGGCACCGGCTGCGGATAGGCGAACTGGAATTTGACGTCGCCAAACCCTGCGCACGCTGTGCGGTGCCGTCCCTGGACCAGCGCAGTGGTGAGAAGCACCCCGAAATCCTGCGCGCCCTGGCCAGTTACCGGCGCGGTGAGGACCGGCAGGTCTACTTTGGCCAGAACCTGCTCTATGCGAGCGCGGGTACCCTCAGGGTAGGTGATACCGTCGAGGTGCTCGCCTAGGGCGTCTCAGTCGCCCCTGAAGCTCGGGTCACGCTTGTCCAGGAACGCTGACACCGCTTCCCGGTGGTCGTCCATCTGGTGGCTGATGGCCTGCAGGCTGGCGCTCATGTCGAGCAGGTCCTTCAGCTCCATGCGCTGGGCGGCTTTCAACAGCCGCTTGGTCATGCGCACGCCCCGCGGCGGTTTGGCGGCAATCTCCGCTGCAATGGCCCGCGCCCGGGGCAGCAATTCGTCTGCCTCCACCACCTCCATGAGGATGTTGTACTCCAGCGCTTCCTGCGCCTGGATCAGGCGCCCGGTGAGCGTCAGCTCGGCGGCGCGCTGGTAGCCCGCCACGCGCTGCAGGAACCAAGCGCCGCCGTCGCCGGGGATAATCCCCAGGTTGATGAAGGTTTCACCCAGCAGGGTGTTGGGGCAGCCGATACGGATATCGCACATATTGCACAGGTCGAAGCCGGCGCCGATGGCGGCGCCGTTGATCGCGGCGATGGTGGGTACCTCGATATCGTGCATGGCCAGCGGGATACGTTGAATCCCCATGCGGTACTGTTCCTGGATTTCTGCCGCCGCGCCGCCGAACATGCCCGCCTGGTCGCGCATTTCCTTGACGTTGCCGCCGGAGGAAAAGGCCTTGCCGGCGCCGGTAATGATCAGCGCTGAGACCTCGCGGTTGAGGTTGGCCCAGGCCACAGTCTGGACGATGTCATCCACCAGGCTTGTGCCGGTGAGGGCGTTGCGCACGTCGTCGCGCTGGAAGGTCAGCGTGGCCACGCGGTTCTCGAGTTCCAGGGTGGCGTCGGTCAGCGTCGGGATCTTGCTCATGAGGGCTCTCTGGCTGTACTTGGGCGAGTGTCAGGCGGCAAGCTTAGCAGCATCAACCGGGGGGTGCCTGTGCTATGCTTTGCCGCCGTCGAATCCTCGGTTTCCAGCATGTCCATCAAAGTCGCCATTGTCCCGGTTACGCCTTACCAGCAGAACTGCAGCGTTCTCAAATGTGAAGCCAGCGGACGCGCAGCCATTGTCGATCCCGGCGGTGACGTCGAGCAGATTCTCGCCGCGGTGGAGCAACTGGACGCGACGGTCGAGAAAATCCTGCTGACCCACGGCCACATGGACCACTGCGCGGCTTCTTCGGAGCTGCGAGATTCGCTGTCGGTACCCATCGAAGGGCCCGCCGAAGGCGACGCTTTCTGGATCGACAAGCTGCCCGAGTGGTGCCGCATGGCGGGTATGCCGGAGGCGCCGCCCTTCGTACCGGATCGCTGGCTGGAAGACGGCGACACAGTCACTGTCGGTGAACAGACCCTTCAGGTATTCCACTGCCCGGGGCACACGCCGGGTCACGTGGTGTTCCTGCACGACGGCCAGCGCCTGGCCTGGGTCGGGGATGTGCTGTTCCAGGGCTCGATCGGCCGCACCGACTTTCCGCGCGGCAACCATGCCGATCTGGTGAGTTCGATCCGCGACAAGCTGTTTCCGCTGGGCGATGACATCACGTTTATTCCCGGCCACGGCCCCACCTCAAATTTTGGACACGAACGCGCAACCAATCCCTTCGTTGCCGATGAGAACTATGGTTGAGTCCAGCCATGGCTGACACCGACGAGGCGCTGCGCGCCGAGTTCCACAGCCAGACCGCCCGTATCCCCTGGCACGACCTGCAGTCACACTATGCTCGCGGCGCGGTGGTGCTGGTGCGGGAAGACATGGACCTGGTTGAGGTGGCGATTCAACTGCGGCGTGACAATAAGGCCAGGTTCGAGGCCTGGATTGCCGGCGGTGAGGTTGCCGGTGTCACCGACGAGGTCGCCAGCGCCTGGTACCAAAGCAATCCAGAGGTGTGGGCGGTGGTGGTAGCGCCCTGGGTGCTGGTGCAGGCGGTAACCGCGCCTAGCGCTCCGTCTTCACAGTCTTGACCCAGTCCCCGGCCCGGGGCTCACCCTTGGGGTAATAGCCGTTCATCAGCCGCAGCTGGTTCTCTGCATCCGGGATGCGCACGCCACGGGCTATGCTGGCCATGGTGTCGCCGGGTTCAGCCTGTATCCACACCATGGTCTGGCGGTTCTCGGGCTCGCGCTCGGCGGGTTTTATGGGCCGGAAACTCTGGATCACAGTCATAAAGTCGCCATCGAGGGCGGTAAACTCACCGCCAGTGGGCTCGCCCTCAAACAGGTAAGCCAGGCTGCCGCGGTAGGCCATGGCGAGGCGCCGGTTGCCGCTGTCGTATGGCGCCACCCCGGTGTGTCCGGTCAGCCCCTCCAGCACCAACGGTTCACTCTGCATCAGGTCGGGCGCGTTCATCTTGTCGGACAGAAATACACTCGGTGTGCTGCCCTTGTCATAGCGCTGCAGTGTCAGCGTGATCTTGCCGCTGCCGTCGTCGGCGCTGGTGGTAATCGAACGGCTGCCGCGCTCCACGCTCCAGCCCTCCGGCACTACGAAGGTGAAACCCAGCTTGTTGTGGTAGTAGCGATTATCCTCGCGCTCGGCGGGGGCGCTGCTGGCGCCATAAGTCATTCCTTCGGTGGTCTTGCGCCACTCCTCGGTGTCCGGCGGCGCCAGGTCGTAGCGCAGTTCCAGTTCCGCCGCGGTGGCAATCACCTGCTGCAGGCGCTTGTCGTTGCGGGGGTGGGTGGCATACAGCCCGTGGTAGGACTGGAACTGGCGACCCGAGGCCTTGGCGCTGGCCCGCTGGTAGTCCTCCTGGTCCTTGAGCACCCCGATCACATCCAGCAGGGCATTGGGGTCGTAGCCGGCATTGTGCAGGTATTCGGCACCTTCGCCGTCGGCCTCCAGTTCCATCTCCCGGCCGTAGCCGCGTACCAGGCTGGTGCCGTACAGGTTGGAGGCCTGGGCCAGGTCGGCGCTGCCGGTGGTGATCCAGGCCAGCTGGGACAGGATGCTATTGGTGGTGGTGGCGGTTTTCTGGCGCACGGCGTGGCGGGCGGTGACGTGGCCGACCTCGTGGGCCAGCACGGCGGCCAGTTCCTCTTCGTTATCCAGGTAGACCATCAGGCCGCGGTTAATGTAGATGTACCCGCCGGGCAGGGCGAAGGCGTTGATCTGCTCGCTGTTGATCACCGTGAAGGTGTACTCGATATCCGGGCGGTCGCTGGTGGCCGCGACGCGCTGGCCAACGCGGTTCACATAGTCCTGCAGTGCCTGGTTCGGGTAAGCAGCGCCGTCCTTCATCATCTCTTCGTGGGCCTCGCGGCCTATCTTGATCTCCTGGCTTTCCGACATCAGCACGATGTTTGCGCCGCCCGTGGCCGGGTTGGAGGCGCAGCCGCCGGTGAGCAGGCCGATAGCGGCCGGCAGGGCGAGGAAAAACGCTGCTCTAGTATTCAGCACTGAAAAACTCCAGGAGCTGGTCGCCGAGCCCGTCACAGGCGGTGCCCTGTACCGGCGCGATGATGGGTATGGGAACGACAACCGCCGGCATGTAGGACTGACCGGAGGCCTGGGTGCTCATGCGGCCCACCTCCTCCTGGTCGGTGA
>JANQLM010000080.1 GCA_028280635.1 Halieaceae bacterium
GTTCCCGTCCATCGTCGACCGCTCGCCGCTGGTGATTGGTATCACCACCTCGGCTCGCAGCCCGGTGGTGGCGCGGCTGGTACGCAGCAAGATCGAAGCCCTGATTCCCGCCGCCTACGGCCGGCTGGCAGAGTTCACCGGCCGCTTTCGCGACGCGGTGAAAGCCGGGATTGCCGAGGAGGGCCAGCGACGGCGATTCTGGGAAAAAGTGGTGCACGGCCCGGTAGGCCAGTTGGTGCTGGCCGGCAATGAGTCACAGGCCGAGAACCTCGTCAGGGAATACCTGAAACAGGACAAGGATACGCCCCCGGGGCAGGTGTATTTGATCGGTGCCGGACCCGGCGATCCCGAGCTGTTGACCTTCAAGGCGGCGCGATTGCTGCAGGAAGCCGACGTGGTGCTCTACGATCGGCTGGTCACCCCGGAAATTCTCGACATGGCCCGTCGCGACGCCGAGCGAATCTATGTCGGCAAGCGCCGGGACCAGCATGCCGTGCCGCAGGGAGAGATCAACGAGCTGCTGCTGGAACTGGCCGGACAGGGGCTGTGCGTTGCCCGACTGAAGGGGGGCGACCCCTTTATTTTCGGCCGCGGCGGCGAAGAGATCGAAAAGCTCGCCAGTGAGGGGATTGCCTTCCAGGTGGTGCCGGGGGTTACCGCTGCCAGCGGCTGCGCTGCCTACGCCGGTATTCCCCTTACACACAGGGAACATGCCCAGTCCGTTCGCTTTGTCACCGGCAATCTCAAGAACAACATCCTGGACCTGCCCTGGCAGGAGTTCGGCAACGCCCAGGAAACACTGGTGTTCTACATGGGGTTGAAAAGCCTGCAGCAGATCTGCGAGCAGCTTATCGCCCACGGTCGCGAGGCGTCCACACCGGCGGCGCTGGTGGAGCAGGGGACCACCCGGCACCAGCGCACCCTGATCGGGACACTGGGTAACCTGCCGGAACGGGTCGCGTCCACAGAGGTGCATGCACCGACTCTGCTGATCATCGGTGCCGTGGTTGGCCTGAGAAATCGGCTGGAATGGTTTGGTGAGGCGAGCGATCCCGGAGGCTGGCCGCCTACCGCGGGTGCCGAGGAGCACCCGGTGGGGTGGCAGGCGGATTCCTGACCGGACTATTCCTTAGGGATCAACGCCTGAGGTATCAACGCTGGGTGCTGGCCAGCATCTCACTGCGGGCTGCGACGGCGTCGACCAGGATATTACCGGCTTCCATCAGCAGTACGTCGACGTCTTCCTCTTCCTCTTTCGCCCCGGAACCTATCGAGGCGCCGTCAACACCCTCCTGGCCGGCACCGGCAGGGGGCTCGTCGTTGTCATTGGGCAGGTCCGCCGCGGCGAGCTGGTCGCCTTCCTCCAGGAAATCTTCCAGCGGCGCCAGTCCCTTGGCCAGGCGGCGTTTGTTTTCGATTGCCAGCGACTTGGCCTTGCGCTCTTCGCGCAGGGCTTTGCGTGCGGCTTCGTTGAGGGGCAGGGTCTCGGCGTTGCGCGCCTCTTCGGCCAGCGCCAGGCTGTCCTGCAGGTAGATAAAGTCCGGGTTGCTGCGCACCCGGTCCTGGTAGAGATCCATCAGGTAGGGCACCAGCGACGGGATATCGTGGTACTTTCGATGGCGAACCGGGGTGATCTGGTCCCAGTCGAGCGCATGTTTGAGGGTGCTTTCTCCAATCTCTTCAGAGTCGTAGGTGTCCGGAAACTCAACGTCGGGGATGACGCCGCGATGCTGGGTGCTGTCCCCACTGATACGGTAGAACTTGGACTCCGTGAGCTTGAGCTGGCCTTCCGGCAGCGGGATCAGGGTTTGCACCGTACCCTTTCCGAAAGACTGGCTGCCCACCACGATGCCGCGCTGGTAGTCCTGGATGGCGCCGGCAAAAATCTCCGACGCCGAAGCGCTCAGGCGATTAATCATCACCGCCAGCGGTCCGTCGTAGTAGGGTGTGCGCAGGCGCTTGCCGTCGCGGAACACCTTGCGCGATGAGTGGCGAATCTGCACGGTGGGGCCATATTCAATAAACAGGCCAGTCAGGTCATTGGCCTCCTGCAATGAGCCGCCGCCATTGTTGCGCAGGTCGATGATGACGCCGTCGACGTCTTCGGCCATAAGCTCATCCAACAGGCGCTTGACGTCGCGCGTGGTGCTCTTGAAGTCGGGCTCGCCGCGGCGCATGCCCTCGAAGTCGATATAGAAAGTGGGGATATCGATAACGCCCAGGCGCAGGGTTTCATCACCGCGCGGCACCTCGATGATTTCCTTCTGCGCGCTCTGTTCCTCGAGCTTGACCTTGTTGCGCACAATGGTGATGACTTTCTGTTCATCCGGTGTCGCCGCCTTGGCGGGAATCACCTGCAGGCGCACGGTGGTGCCCTTGGGGCCTCGAATCAGCTGGACTACCTCGTCCAGGCGCCAGCCCAGCACGTCTTCGAAAGCCCCGTCCTCACCCTGGGCCACCGCCAGGATACGATCCGAAGGTTGCAGCTCACCCTGCTTGTCAGCGGGACCGGCGGCCACGATGCGCGCCACCTTGGTGTACTCGTCCTGTAACTGCAACACCGCGCCGATGCCCTCCAGGGACAGGCTCATGTTGATGTTGAAGTTCTCGGAGGTGCGCGGTGACAGGTAATTGGTGTGGGGGTCGTAGAGCTCTGAAAGCGCGTTGGCGTAGACCTGGAACACGTCCTGGGCGTTGTACTGCGCAATTCGCTTGAGCTGGTTGTTGTAGCGCTTGATCAGTACCGGGGCGATTTCCTCGTCAGCCTTGCCGGCGATCTTGAGGCTGAGCACGGAATTTTTGATGGACTTGCGCCAGCGCTCGTCAGCCTCCGCTTCATTCCGGGGCCAGCCCTGCTTTTCCGGCTCCAGGGACAGGCTTTCCTCTACCGAGAAATCCATACTGGCCACCAGCTCCGGCAGCTCCTCGACCAGACCTTCCAGGCGCGCCTCCAGGCGGTCCTGATAGAGATTGAACAGGTCGAAACCGGTACTCAGGTCGCCCTCGCTGAACTCATCGTCCAGCAGGTAGCGCTTGGACTCGAAGCGCGCCACGTCATCGGCGTAGAGGAAAGAGCGGGTAGGGTCCAGGCTGTCGAGGTAGTTGTCCAGCACCTCGGAAGACATGGCATCGTCGAACTCACGCTTGGAGTAGTGTCGGGTCTCCAGCTTCTCCACCAGTTCCATGGCGGTCTTGGCCATGTTCTGGCCGGGTGCGATGATCTCATCTGGAGTCTGGGTGACGGCACCGGCGGACGCGGATGCCAGCGAGAGAACGAGGGTCGGCGCTGTGAGACGCGCCACGAGACCCGTCAGGATGCGTAGTCTGGTCAATGGTTTTCTCACACTTGAAGCGGTCTGTTAGTGTAGCAGTAATGCACGGGACTTTAGAGAGACCTCTATCGCTAAAGTTCAACAGGCTGGAAACAGCTCACATTTCTTAACATCAAGAGAATATACGGCCGTTCAAGCGAGATGAGTCACTGGGTATTTGGCTACGGATCCCTGATCTACAAAGTGGATTTTCCTTTCCTGGAGCGGGTCGAGGCGCATATCGTTGGCTGGGAACGGCGTTTCTGGCAGGGATCCCACGACCATCGCGGTACACCCGAGGCGCCGGGACGTGTGGTAACCCTGGTGGCAGCCACCGGAAAACGCTGCGATGGTGTTGCCTACTGCATCACCGAGGCCGTTTTTGACCACCTCGATCACCGGGAGAAGAATGGCTACCAGCGGGTCGATACAGCCATGACCCTGGCGGACGAGCGACAGGTCACGGCCACCGTGTATATCGCCGACCCGGGCAACCATGCCTTCCTGGGCCCGGAGCCCTTGCCTGAACTGGCCCGCCATATCGCTGCAAGTCATGGCCCAAGCGGATCTAACCGTGAGTACCTGCTAACATTGGCGGCTTCGCTGCGGGAACTGGGCGTGCACGACCAGCATGTTTTTGACCTGGAAACCTTGTTGCTGAGCGACAGTTAGGTAAACCCGCTGTGCGCCAGTGGCGCCAGTGGCGCCAGTACCTAGAGGGGCTCCGCATCCCCGTCACGGCTGTCGGGATCGAAGTTGTAGACACCGATTTCGAACTCCTCGGGCACGGTTTCCCGCACCGTCTGGATACGCCGGTAGAGATTGCCGTGGGCGCTGCCCATCAACGCGTCGCGGATCATATCGTCTTCGTCACAGCTTTCCGCCGCGCGCAGCAGGCGCTCAAAGCTGTGTTCGAAGCTGGTGGTGTGGCGGGTGCGAATCTCGGTGCCAAAAAACAGCTTGAAGCGGTAATGGAGGGTGCTGACCGTGCTGATCCTCAGCAGCTCCCGGGAAAAGGCCTCCGGGTCATCCCGGCCCACCACCATCCACAGGTTGGCGAGCCGCTCTGCCGGCACTTTCTCCTCATTGCGGTCCGCCATCTGGCTGGACAGGTAGAGCAGCCCCACCACATAGCCCAACTGGGTGCGCACCAGTTCGGCGAGCTTGAGATAGGATTCCCGGCGCTGATGCAGTTCGGCCCGCTGGGTGGCCTCCGCCTGTACGGTGGCCTGTTCCGCTGAGCGCTGGATTTCCACGAACTGCATTTTCATGGCCTCGGTGTTCTGGCGCAGTTCCTTTTTCTGCAGGAAGTAGCCAATCACCAGCCACAGGAATGCCAGGGGGGCAAAAGCACCCTCCAGGAAGCTACCCATGCGCTCCACCTGCAGGGTGACAAACGCCGCCCAGCCCACTTCGGAATCAATGTAGAGTCCCATCAGGATCAGGTAGACAAAGGTAACGGCCAGGCCGCCCAGCACGCGCCAGTCCTGGTCGTAGGGAGAGCGGTAGCCCGCCGGGACCATTTTCGGCAGACCGGCGCTGTCGAACACAACCTCCTGGTCGTGGGATGGTGGCTGAACGGACTCGCTGTCAGTCTTGCTGTTGCTGCTGTGGTCTGCCGCCGCTTCGGGCATGCCGCTGTTGTCCTGGCTTTGATTCGTCGAAGTGTAGCAACAGGCCCCGCGGAGGGCGATATGCGGCTATACCACCTCCGACGCGCGGCTAGTGTGTCGTTTCCACGCGAGTCGCGACGATAAACGTGGCCTTGCCAGGGGAGGGCTGATAGCGGTACTCGAGGCGGAAGCCAGCGGCCACGATGCGTTCTTCGAGCTGTGCCCTGCTGAACATGTTGACCCGTGGAAACAGGCCCAGGTGATAACCGATCGGGCCCACGAGGCGAAACCAGCCGTGGCGATCACTCATGCACATGGTGCTGGAAACGAAGACACCACCCGGTACCAGCAGCCGGTGCACCTGGGTGAGGGTGTCATCGAGATCCTCTACCAGGTGCAGGATGCTCATGCCGAGAATAACGTCGAAGCGCCCCTCACCGGGCAGTTGCTGCAGCGTGGCCTGATCAAACTCGAGGTTCGCAACACCCGCGGCCTTGCTGCGCGCGATCTCGAGCATTCCCGCTGAAAAATCGGTCGCCAGATAGTGTCCCACCCAGGGGGCGTGCTCGATGGCCGTCGAACCGGTACCACAGGCGAATTCCAGCACCCGCGTGTCGGGCCTGAAATACTGCCGGGTGACTTCCAGCTTGTGTCGATAGGCGGCCTCGTCGGCCACCGGTGATTTTGCGTAGCGCCGGGCGATGCGATCCCAGAAAGCGCTGGGATGGCTCATCAGATACTCCTCCTCAATGGTCGCCGCCAGTGTACTGCAGGAGGGCAAGGCAGCCTCACGGCTATGCGACCAGTGGTGGGCTGTCTGCGATCGGCTGACGCGCCTCAACAGTGCGTGACCTGGAATGATCTGTTGCAAGCTGGCGTGCGTTGGTTAGAGTGATTGAAATTCCTCAGGAGAGTCATCCATGCCCACAGCGCTTGTCACCGGCGTAAACCGAGGTCTGGGCCTCGAGTTCATCAAGCAGTATTCCCAGGCCGGCTGGGATGTTATCGGCACCTGCCGCGACCTGGGGTCGGCTGTTGAGGCAAGTGGTCTGGCAGACGTGGCCAACAACATCGAGTTGTACCCCCTGGAGGTCACCAGCAGCGAAGCCATCAACAGTCTTGCCGATTTGCTGAAAGAACGTTCCATCGACCACCTGGTGCTCAACGCCGGGATGATGGCCGAGAAAGCCCAGGTGCTGAGCGAACTGGACCAGGAAGACTTCATACTGGCCATGAGTGTCAACACCGTGAGCCCGGCCCTGATGATCCAGGCCTTCCGGCCACATGTGGCAGCCAGTGGCAAGAAACTCATTGTTGGCATGAGCAGCACACTCGGCAGCATCGCCGGCAACAGCGACGGCGGCCTGTACAGTTATCGGGCCTCCAAGGCGGCGCTGAACGCCGTGGTGAAGTCGGCGGCAAGTGATCTTGCCGGTGACGGCATCACCGTGGTCGCGATGCACCCGGGATGGGTGCAGACCGATATGGGCGGGGAGGGCGCTACCATCACCACCGGAG
>JANQLM010000031.1 GCA_028280635.1 Halieaceae bacterium
GCCTGCGGAATTGCCAGCCTTCCTCACTGTTGGCGTGAACCAGGATGCGGCTGTAGTCCTCATCACCCGTCAGCTCGGCGCGGTATTCGTCCGCGTAAACCCAGACCTTGTCGGCGATGAAATAGCTCGGCCACTCGCTGTCGGCCTCCCACAGCTCATCCATGTGCACGAAATCACGCGGTGACTTGCGCCCGTACATCCGCTTCGCCCTCAGCGTGCCTGTTCCAGTACGACGGTGACGACGAGGTAAATCCCCAGGTACCAGACTGCGGTCATCGCAACGCCGACGGCTATGAATTGCCCGGCCTTGCCCGATTTGAAATCCCGCTCGCGATTCTTTGAGCTCTGCACACCGAAAAAGGAGGCGCAGATGCTGCCGACAATCTGCCATAGGGAAACGCTGGGGGCCTCGCTACCTGCGCTGTCGTTGGTGTGCGACTGTTCCTTGCTCATATCTGTCCCTCCCTTGGAGTCACCAGGGAGAGTAGGGGGTTCGAGAGAATTAGTACAGAATCAGAAATTGATATAAAAACCATATCAGTTTAGCCTGATGCCGTGAAACGCTACGAGAAACTGGCTGAATCCCTGGCGGAGATGATCCGCGCCGGGGTGCTGTTGCCGGGGGAGAAAGCGCCCTCTGTACGCCAGGCCAGCGCCCAGTACGGGGTGAGCCCGGCGACGGTATTCAAGGCCTATTACCTGCTGGAAAGCCGGGGGATGATCCGCGCAAGGGAGCGCTCCGGCTACTACGTGAGCCAGTCTGCGGCGTCCGGGATGCCGGCGCCCGAGGCCTCGGCGCCGCCTGCTGATGCGACTGAAGTCACCGTGAATGACATGATCTTCTCGGTGCTCGATTCCACACAGCGTACCGACATGATCGCCCTGGGGGCGGCATTTCCTTCCACCCATCTGTTTCCGCTGCGCAAGCTGGCCCAGTCCCTGAGTCGCGCCAACCGTCACGCGGACCCAGCCAGCGGCGGCACCAACCTGTCGCCGGGTAATGAAGCCCTGCGCCGGGCCATTGCACGGCGTTACCTCGGGGGCGGCTTGTCAGTAGCTGCGGAGGACATTGTGGTCACCAACGGTGGCCTGGAAGCGCTCACCCTGAGTCTGCAGGCCGTCACTACGCCCGGGGATGTGGTGGCCATTGAATCACCCGGCTTCTACGCTGCGCTGCAAATTATCCAGATGCTGAACCTGCGAGCTGTGGAAATCCCCATGGACCCGGAGCGCGGCATGGACCTGCAGGCCCTGGAGCAGGCGTTGCGCAGGGAATCGGTCAGCGCCTGCTGGTGCATGACCAACTTGCAGAACCCGGTGGGTGCGACCATGCCCGACGCCAACAAGGCCGCGCTTGTAGAGCTATTGGGTCGTTATCGGGTGCCGCTAATCGAGGACGATGTCTACGGCGAGCTTTACTTCGGTGCGGCGGCACTGCAGGCAGCAAAATCCTTCGATGCCCAGGGCATGGTGTTGCACTGTGGTTCGTTTTCAAAAGCGCTGGCACCGGGTTATCGCATTGGCTGGGCGATTCCAGGACGGTTTTTCGAGGCTGTACGGCGGGCCAAGCTGATGACCACCCTGTCGGCCTGTGTGCCAACCCAGTTGGCACTGGCCGACTACCTGGACACCGCCGCCTACGACCGGCACCTGCGCAGCCTGCGCCATCAGCTTGAAGACCTGCAGGCGCTGGCCTTGAATGCGATCGCGGAGCAGTTTCCTTCCGGCACTCGGGTGTCGCGGCCGCGGGGCGGCTACTTCCTGTGGGTCGAGTTTCCCGGCTCCCTGGATGCCATGAAGCTCTATAGCCTGGCCCTGCAGCACAACGTCAGCATCGCACCGGGGCCAATGTTCTCGGCGGCAGGTGACTATGGGCATTGCATCCGGCTGAACTATGCCCAGCCCTCCTCGGAACTGCTGGAGGGAATACGGGTACTCGGTCAGCTTTCACATACGCTGCTATCGAAAACCGCCTGACTCCGGCGTCGTCTCGTCAGGTAGCGGTGCCGCAATAAACGCTCCCGTCCGGCTTTTCTGCCCGTCTTTTTCCGCCAGTGCATTGAGCGACCAGGTAATTCCGAGGATACTGCGCGCTTCGTAAATTAGGTGGCGTGGCCGGGAAGCAGTTGGATGCAGCAGTTTGAGGGTAAGACCGTCGTTGTCAGCGGCGGGGCAGAAGGCATTGGTTTGAGCATCGCCCGGGCCATGGGTCGCCGTGGCATGAACGTGGTGCTGACCGATATCGATGCCGGGCAGCTCGAGGTGGCCCGGCAATCACTGGATGCAGAGGGTATCGCGGTGCAGGCTTTGCCGCTGGACGTCGCCAGCCTTGATGAGTGGCGGACAGTTGCAGAACAGGCAATAGCACGCTTTGGCAAGGTACATATGCTGGTCAACAATGCCGGTGTGGGCGGCACGGCCGGTGGCATAGAGAATGCCGACGAGCGGGAGTGGCGCTGGGTGGTGGACGTCAATCTGATGGGTGTGGCATTCGGTGCCCAGGTGATGGTGCCCTTGATAAAGGCGCACGGGGAGGGCGGCTGGCTGGTCAACGTCGCCTCCATGGCCGGCTTCGGCCCGTTGCCAAACGCCGCGCCGTATACCGCGACCAAGGCCGCCGTGGTGGGCATGTCTGAAGGCTGGCGCATGGAACTGGCGCCGGACAATATCAAGGTCTCCGTGCTGTGTCCCGGATTTGTGAACACCCGTATCTACGACTCAGGCCGCAACAAACCGGGTGGCGAGTTGGCCGATGCACAGGTGAAGGGCGACGACATGAGCGCGGTCATAGAGTCTGTGGTTACCTCCGGAATGGATGTGGCCGTAGTGGGCGAGCGCGTTGCGGAAGCCCTGCTAGCGGATGAAACCTATATCTTTACCCACCCCAACTACCGTCCCAGCGTGAAAGCGCGCTGGCAGGCGGTGGACGCGGCTTTTGAGCGCGCTGAGCAGAGCCCTTTGCTCGCTGATGACGTTGTGCCGGACCTGCCCTTTGCAGGCTGATGCGATTCATGACTAGACTTACAGCCCCCCGCATTGATGGAGAAACACCTCGTGTCCACTAATAGAGAGCTTGGAATCATTGTTTATGGTGCCACCGGCTACACCGGCCGGCTGGTGTGCGAATACCTCAACGAACAGTACGGCGTTGGCGGCGAGATCAGCTGGGCCATGGCCGGTCGCAGCCAGGACAAGCTGGAGCAGGTGCGCGACGAGATGGGCATACCCGCGGATGTGCCGCTGGTGGTGGCTGACGCCGGCGACCCGGCCTCCGTCGATGCGATGGTGAACCGCGCCCAGGTGATTGTTACCACGGTTGGGCCCTACCAGTTGTACGGCTCTGACCTGGTGCGTGCCTGTGCCGAGGCGGGCACGGATTATGTCGACCTCTGCGGTGAGCCGGGTTGGATGCATGAAATGATCGAGGCCCATGCAGAGGCCGCGAAAGCCAGCGGCGCACGCATCGTGTTCTCCTGTGGATTCGATTCGATTCCTTTCGACCTCGGTGTGTTTTTCCTGCAGGAGACGGCAAAAGAAAAGCTGGGCGCACCACTCAGCCGCGTAAAGGGCCGGGTGAGAGCCATGCAGGGGACGTTTTCCGGTGGCACCCTGGCCAGCTTTAAGGCGACCATGGCTGCTGCGGCGGAAAAACCTGAACTGGTCTCAGTGCTGATGAATCCTTTTGCGCTGTCGGAAGGTTTCCAGGGCCCTGAGCAGCCCCATGGCATGGCGCCGATCTTCGAAGAGGACCTGGACAGCTGGTCCGCGCCTTTCATTATGGCGACGATCAATACCAAGAACATCCACCGCACCAACCTGTTGCTGGAGCACGCCTACGGCGATAGCTTCGTTTATGACGAGATGATGTTGACCGGTCCCGGCGAGCAGGGTGAGGCTATTGCCACGGCGGTCGCAGAAGACAAGTCCATGGCCGAGAATCCCATAAAGCCCGGGGAAGGCCCTTCCAAGGAAGAGCGCGACAACGGCTTCTACGATGTGCTGTTCCTGGGGAACAATGCAGCGGGCGACACGGTCTCGGTCTCTGTGAAAGGCGACAAGGACCCTGGCTACGGCTCTACCAGCAAGATGATCGCCGAAAGTGCCGTGGTATTGCTGCTGAACCCCGAGCAGGCCAGCGGCGGTATCTGGACACCGGGCTCAGCCCTCGGCGCACCGTTGATCGAGCGCCTTCAGGCCCATGCCGGATTGACCTTCTCCGTGGAGAGCTGAGTAGCTGAGGCTTGGGATCAGGCGCTTGGAGACCAACCCGACAGTCGTAAGCGAAGCGGATTCGGCGGCCCTGGTGAACCGGGAGCTGGCGTTTGCGGCGGTGCGCGATGCCTTCCTGTGTTTGAGCGATGGCAGCGGGCAGTTGAACCCTGTGGTCATGGCACCCGGTATTGGCGAGGGAGATACCTTCAGCCTGAAGTCTGGCTCCGCGGCGGCTGCGGGACTGCTGGGTTTCAAATGCGGCGCCTACTTCACCGGTGCAGATGCACTCGGCCTGCCGCGCCACAGTTCCAATACCCTGCTGCTGGATCCCGTCAGTGGGCGGCTGCAGGCCATTGTTGGTGCCTCGGAAGTGAACTGTTATCGCACGGCGGCGGCCAATGCGGTGGCCGCAGAGGCACTGGCTCGGGAAAATTCCACCACGCTCACCGTGGTCGGTGCGGGTCACCAGGCCTGGTATGAAATCAATGCGCTGGAAGGGCGGTTTGCGCTGGAGCGTATAAATGTCGTGTCCCGCAACGCGAGTCGGGGCGAGGCGCTGGTGGCAAGGTTGGATCAAGAGCTGCAAGGTGTGGCGGCACAGTTGTTGTCGGCGGAGGAGGCGATACCCATGGCCGACCTGCTGGTCACGGTGACGACGGCCCGCGAGCCCCTGTTCTCTGCTGAACTGGTGCAACCGGGCACCCACGTGTCGGCCATGGGCGCCGACCAGGCAGGCAAGCAGGAACTGCCGGTTGAACTGCTGCTCCGGGGCAGCCTGTTTGCAGACCTGCCGGCCCAGTCGCTGCGAGTGGGTGAGTTCCAGCACGTGGCCGACCGGATGAATGAGGGTAGCGTGGAGATCACCCTGTTGGGCGATGTACTGGCAGGCAAAGCCACCGGCCGCGGTGGTCGAGAGCAGATTACGGTTTTTGATAGCTCCGGTGTCGCGCTTCAGGACCTGTTTGTCGCGCGGCGGATTCTGGATGCCTACCTGGGCCAGGCAGGCGCCGGGGGTCAGGCCGGGTAGGCCGGATCACTGCATGAACGACGATTTCTACGTGGTGACGCGAGAGGCGGGCTTTGGGCCCGAGCCCTTGCCGACCTGGACAGACCGACCCGGCACAGTCAGCCCTTTTGTCGATCCCCCTGATGTCGCGGTTTTCAGGGTCGATATACCCGAGGTGCCGGGGGCGTTCCAACTGATGAATGTACTCAGTGACGCAGAAGCGGACACGATGGTAGAGGTGGCGGAATCGCTGGGTTTCCATTCGGATGCGCCGGTGTCATTGCCGCACGAGGTGCGCCACAACGACAACCTGAACTGGGTGGTTAGCGAGGCCATTGATGGCGTGCTCTGGAATCGGTGCAGGGGCCTGCTAAGCGACAGGGTCGGGGGCCAGTATGCTGTGGGTATCAATGCGCGGTTCAGGTTCTACCGCTATGGCCCCGGCGACTATTTCAGCCCGCATACCGATGGCGCCTGGCCCGGCAGCCGGGTGGTCGATGGCGTGCTGGTCGGAGACGCCTACGGTGACCGGTACAGCCAGTACTCTTATCTGTTGTTCCTCAATGATGGCTACGAGGGCGGCCATACCCAGTTTCTGGTGAGCCGTAGCGACCCCGGCAGACCGGCCCGCGACCCCGACGATGTGAACCTGGTGAGCGTCCGCACGCCGAAGGGCGCCGCGCTGTGCTTCCCCCATGGCACGCATCCTCAGCATTGCGTTCATGCCAGCGAGGCAATTACTCAGGGCACGAAGTACATAATTCGCACCGACGTCCTTTACGGCGAGGAGTAGGTGCTCAGGCTTCGTAAATCGCGTAGATCTTTCTTGCCGTTTCCAGCACCTCCCACTCGCCCCGGAAGCCGGCGGGGATAACAAAATTATCCCCGGCCTGCAGCTCCACTTCAGTGCCGTCGGTGCTACGCAGGATGACGCGCCCGGTCAGCAACTGGCAGAACTCGTGTTCCGTGTAATGGGTTTTCCAGCAGCCCGGCTCGCCTTCCCAGATGCCGGAGACGAACTTACCATCGCTGCTCTCGTAGTGGTTCCAGGTACGCTGTACGGCCTGGCCGCGGACACAGCGATCCTCTGGCGTGAGATATTCCTCAAAGTCTGGCTCGTTGCGGTCGAATACGACGATTTGGCTCATTGTCCGGCTCCCATACGGTTATCGCCCCATCCTGGCGAGGTAGGCGGCACTGTAGCGACGAATACTGCGGTTACTTAGTGTGGCGCCGTTGTCCAACTGGCTGTTGCGAGCGGTAACTTCCAGCATCGCCTGGCCGATTTCTGTCGAGCGCACTGCCGCCCCCACGGGCCGGAAAAACCAGTACATCAGCTTTTGTCCGAGATGGGCTTCCCCCCGGGCGGGCCGGATGTAATCAGGGCGGTAGGCGATAACGCGGAGGCCGCTGCCATCCGCGAGCCCGAACAGGGTCTTCTCAGCCCGTATCTTCTCGCGGACCCACATTGTGTCGGAGCCTTCGGAAATATCACTGCTGCTGATGAACTGAAAGGTCCGCGCCTCGGCGCTTGTCACAGACAGCCACTCCTTCAAAAACTGCGCCGGGAAGTCGACGTGGATCATGCCGTAGGTTTGCTCGTCGGCGCCCACCGCGCTGATGCCGATCGCCCAGTAGACGGTGTCCACCTCCGCAAGCAGGCCATGCAATGCGGAGTAATCGAGGTAGTCCGTGTGCATGGTCATTTCGACCTTGCCCGCGGCAACCCCGGCTTCCATCCGCGGCGTCGCACGGCGTGTGATGACGTGAATGGTCTCGACGTTGGCGTCTGCCAGTGCAGCCTTCAGGATGCCATCGCCCGCGGTGCCGCTGGCGCCAAATATGGCAATGGTCTTCAGCGCACTAACGTCCAGGGGTGTCTCGTCGACGGACTCCAGCGGCTGCAGGTTGATGTACACACCGGCCAGGTAGATCAGGGCGAAAAGAATCGCAATGCCTGTGGCAAGCGTGGTGATGGCTTTTCGAAACGTTGGGAGATTCATGGGTGGATTGTAACTGGAAACCGCAGCGATCCCCGTGCCACGATGGGCCTTGGATTCTCGGCACCGGCCAGGGAAGCTATTTCCAGATTTCTATATTGCGCTCGGGTCCCGGTTCAATGCCGTGCTTAGCGGCGAAGTTTCCCTGGTTTATGGCCAGTCCGATGTTGAGGATATCGTTTACATACAGAGCAGGCTCGCCCAGGGCTACACCGCCAAATGAGCTGACAAAGCGGACCTTGTCTTTGAACAGGACCTGATTGCCATCGCTGATCTTTACCCAGAGCTCGTCGCCGACGTTGGCGCCCAGTTGATCGAAAAGTTTGGTGTCGATGTTGGTCCACACGTTGCCGAAGTGGACGTCTAGAATCGGGATGTTGCCCTCGATTTTGCCGTCGACCAGCTTGGGTTTTTTATAGGTGATGCTCAGCACCGAGGCCTCTTTGGCCGGGCCTACCTGTTCAAAGCTGATAGTGCCGGCAGCCAGACGCGCGCCGGTGTAAGCGTAAACGTCGCGGCCGTGGAAGGTGTGTGATCGCTCTGACCCCGGCAGCCGGTTCACGTTCTCGTCGATGATGCGCACCTCTGCGATACCCAATGATTCCGCGACCAGCGTGAGAGAGCCATTGTCGGGGCTGACGAAGTAGTGACCGGAATTGGTTTTCAAGACGACAGACTTCCTCTCGGTACCCACGCCGGGGTCGACCACCGAGACAAACACAGTCCCGGCCGGCCAGTAGCGGGCGGTTTGGTTCAGGCGGTAGGCCGCTTCCCAGATGTTGAAGACCGGTATCTCGTGGGTGATATCAAACATCTTGAGGTCTGGCGATACGCCGTACGCCACGCCTTTCATGGATACCACCGCGGGCTCCTCAAGACCGAAATCACTCTGGAATACCAGCGCGCTCTGCGCTCGGGCCGCCTGGTAGGGGCCGAGAGTCAGAAGGGCCAGCACCAGGCCAAAAATGCGATTCAGCATTGCACACTCCATTGGGCGGTTTATGGAACAGCCGTGGGACCAGCGATTCTCCGTGATGGCCTCGATGTCTCGATTTGCGTCAAAACCCTTGGCGTCGAGGCGGCGTTCTGGCTCATGTCGCGCTCTCCCCAATCGGCTTACAAGACTGGCCGTACAGGGCTGGCCAATGAGTATGGTATACCAGTTCAGTTGGGCGCACGGCTAACCCAGCATCCTGAGCTCTCGCTGCGGGAAGGGGATGGTGACGCCGTTGTCTTTGAGCGCATTGAATACCTGGAGGTTGCAGCGGTGCAAGGTTTCAAAATACCGATCGGTCGCCACCCAGACCCGGTAATCCATGATGATGGATGAATCGCCGAAACTGTTGATGCCCACCTGGGGCCGGGCGTCGGTGGTGACCCCCTCGAGCCCGACAAGGCAGCGTTCGATGATGGCTATCACCTGCTCCGGATCGCTGTCGTAGGCAACACCGACCTGGCCCTCTACGATGCGGCTCGCCTGTGAGTTCCGGTGAATCTCGCCGATGATGTGCTTGTTGGGAATGATGATCTGCTCGCCATCCTCGGCCCGAAGAATGGTCGTGGCCAGGCTGATATCTTCCACCTGGCCGGAACAACCCAGTAGTGAGATGGTGTCGCCCACCTTGAACATGCGGGTGAGTATGATGACCAACCCGGCGCCATAGTTTGAGACGGGACCTTGTATCGCCAGACTGGCGCCCACGGCCAGACCGCCGATTGCCGCGATCAGTGGCGTGATACTGATACCCACCTGGCTGAGCGCGATAACCAGGAACATGCCGATAACCAGCATGCGTGCAACGTTCGCGATGAACTGCCGCAGGGTGATATCGACGTTGCGCCGCTCCTGCACCCTCAGGACCACGCGGGACACCCAACCGCCAATCACGTACCCCGCGATGACCACCAGCAGGGCGCCTAGAAGCTGGAATGAATAGGTCACCGCAAAGTTGACGACGAGTTCGTACACCTGCTGTACGAGGTCCAGTTGCTCCTCCACGAAAGTCTCCTTCTAGCCTTTGAATGAATACAGTCTAGCCTTCTACGGCGCTGTCAGTCGTCTCCCCATCCTGCAGGATGATCTCCAGAGTTCGCTCGACGAGCGCGTCCGTGTCCATAGAGGCGTCATTGCACATCATGATCAGCGAGACGCGTACCTCAGGAAAGCGGCCATAGTATGTTGAGGTGCCGAGCCAGCCACCGCTGTGCCAGAAGCCTGCTTGCCCGTGCTTCATACCGTTGAATTGGCCGTTGGCGTAGAGCGCCTCGCGCGCGCTGTGGTCGCTGTTTGGCGTGTTCATGTCAGCGAGAAGTTGCTCGGGCGCGCTGCCTAGCTTGGGCGCATAGAAGCTCTGGTCCCAGAGCAGCATGTCATCCAAGTTGGTGTGAAGCCCGCCGTCGCCAACCCAGAACAGGTTGGTCATGTCGGTGACGTAGTCGCCATTGTCCAGGACCCGATAGCCCGACGCGCGATTCTTGACGATCTCCACCGGGTCATCGCTAAAGAAGCTGTTGCGCATACCCAGGGGTTCGAAAATACGCCGCTGGGCATAGCTGCGCAGGGATTCTCCGCTGACCTCTTCAACCAGCATCGACAGGAGAAAATAGGCCAGGTTGCTGTACAGAAAACCCTGCTCCGGGCCCTGGGCCAGGGGCACGCGCTTTACTACCTCGTAGAACTCGTTGATCGTCAGGTAGTCCTCGTTGCCAAGGCGAAATGGGCCGCCAGCAGCGTTGCGAAGATCCAGGGAGTTCTCGGTCTTCGGTCCTTCGTAAGAGTTGGCTATCAGGTCGTAGTCACCCATGCCGCCGATGTGGCCAAGCATGGCGTTTACCGTGACCGGTGTGCCGTAGTCTCGTAGGCCGGGCAGGTATTTTCGGATATCAGCCGTGAGCTCTATCTTGCGCTCTTCGGCGAGAAGCAGGACGGCCAACGCGGTGAATTGTTTGGACACTGACCCCATGCGATGGAGCTGGCTGCCATCAAGGGGCACCTCCAGTTCCAGATTAGCCATGCCATAGCCGGCTTTGTGAATCCATTCCCCACGGCGGATAATGCCCACATTACAGCCCGGCCCACTGCCATCGATGCCGGCAAAGACCTGGTCCAGCGCTGCACGGGTGGTGTCCGGCTGGTCGGACTGGCCGCAAGCCGCTAGAGACAGGACGAAGGTGAGTGCAAGAGCGTGGCGCATGGCGTTTACCTTGAAGCTGAAGAGAGCGTGGATGCCAGGTACGGGATTCCCACGGTTGAAAATACAGGCAGGCTCAGCCAGTCTCGTGTATACAAGTTGCTGTTCTCAAAGCCGCACAGCCTTTCGGCGCCTGCGCTTGAGTACAATCCCTATAGCCAACACTAGCAAGGAGTCGACACCGTGGATACACAGTCTTCTAACGCTTCAACAAACCTTGATCGCTGGCATCAGCACCTGCGTGGTGAACTGCCCGGCGGGCTGGACGAACTGCTGCACGAGGACTGCGTCTTCTATTCGCCGGTGGTGTTCACACCCCAGGTGGGCAAACAGCTTACCAAGCTGTACCTGAACGCGGCCGGTAATACGTTCAGCGAAGGCAAGGCAGAAGAGCGGCCGGGGACGCCTGGCTCAAAGTTCCGCTACACCCGCGAGGTGGTGAGCGGCAACGATGTGGTGCTGGAGTTCGAAACCGAAATGGAAGGCAAATACATCAATGGCATCGACATGATGACCTTTGATGAAGACGGCAAGATCACCGAGTTCAAGGTCATGGTACGCCCGCTCCAAGCGGTGAATATGCTGCATATGAAGATGAAGGCCATGCTGGAATCCATGCAGGCGGCTGCCCAGTGAGCGGGTTTTCCGGCTGGTGTGTGGTGCGGTTCAATGGATGCTAAAGCCGTAGTCGAGAGGTTCTGGCAGATCCAGGACGAGGGTGATTACACCGCCCTGGTGGAGTTGTTTGCGGAGGATGCACTGCTGGAAGACCCCGTTTACGGCAATTTCGACGGTAGGGAAGCGATCCGCGGGTTTATGGAAAAAATGAATGTCGAGATGAAGGACCGCGATATCGACTTTGTCGCCAATCTCATTGCCGGTGAAGGCAATGTGGCCTGGTGCCAGTGGACTGCGAGAACCCCGGCGGGGGAAATCGAAGGCTGTGGCCTGTACCGCACCCGGGATGGGCAGCTCATCTACTACAAGGATTATATGAACGGCCAGTCATCGGGCTAGATCTAAGAAGAGGAAACTAATCAATAGGCATTTCTTCGGGCAAGGCAAATTCCAATACCCAGTGATCCCAGGGGCGATCTGGACTTGACCTGTCTTCTGTCCTGACTACGCCACCGTTTACACGAAACTCCAATTTCTTGGAGTCAATTTCGCTTGGATTGCTTGTTTCAAGTTTGTTCTTAGCTAGTCTTGCTTCTTCTTCAGTTGCTTTTGCAACCAGATAGTCATTGTTTGATGCCGTATAGCGGATGGAGTACTTCTTGGCACCGGAAAACTTCCTACCGCCGAGAACCTCGTCGCGACCGATATCGCGCAGTGTCCATTCGAGACCTTTAACCTGGCACTCGCCACCTTCAACTCCTGCTATTCGTGAATCTTCGCCGGATGTGAGGCATTGTCCAGTAAGCTTATTGATGAACTGGCCCTCGCACTCTCTGTCTGTCTGACATTCGCCTGCAAAAATCCACTGCTGGTTCTTCAAATTTCTTCTTGGACGCATGACTAGAGCGCCACTGTAGGTGTCAAGCGTAAGAACCTGGCGGGTATATACACCCCTTATATAGTAGGACTGCTCTCGATCGATTTCATTAAAGTCGTCAACCACAGAGGGCACCAACATGTCGGTGACATGCATTTCATTTTTTGTACAGGGGCAAGGATCACCGCAACCGTTGTTCCCACCACATTCGTTTTCTAATGCGCAACTCACTTCGCAGCATGTATTAATATCTGAAACCATGATGCCCCCAAAGCCGCCTCCATCTCTCTGATCTTTAGTTGCTCTTATTCGGATTTTGATGCGGTCCTCTCTTTTGAAGCCGGTATACCTAAAGGTGTATACATCGGTAACGGGGGGCTCTTCACTGAATCTTTCGGTGAGTATGCTGGCTGGCACTTTTGCTTCGGCAAGGTCGCGATCACTACGAGCCACAATATTGTCGTTCGGATCGTACATACGATTTGTGTTGTCAGTTACCAGGTTCAAGCAGAAAGAGTGAAGATCTGCTGAGCGTATCTTTAACTGATTAACGATATTGTTGTTGCTGTCGCGCGTCTTGGGGTCGTAAACCACACCTGATCTTCCGACGCGGTAATTCCCATCGTTGTCCTCTGGTAGGTAGAAGATAGGCCAGTCATCGAAGCCTCCCGCTGTTTTGGCGCCGACTTCGTCCTTATCTAGAAAGTCGTCGAAGGAAAATGTTCTATTGTCGAGTTTTGACAACTGACGCTTCTGAACGTCATCAAAGTGGACGAGGTCATCGAAATCCCTGTTTACCTCGACCACCGCTCTATCATCAGTGTCGAGCTCCACTTTTTCCCCGCCTGAAATATTGAAACCCGGGAAATAGAACAGATGATGCCCCCAGTTGCCATCATCGAATCTGGTAGTGGACTCAACTCGAACGAATTCAATTTCTTGCCACTTGCCTTTTGAATCTTCGTTCGTGCAGTCATCGAAACTAAAACGATCTGGCAAACAGTTCGAGTTACCACAGGCGCAAAGTCCGATGCTTAGCAGTATCACAATCAGAATCTTACGACGACAACAATGCATGGTGGGCCCGCTATGTCCGAGTTGTTTGTGTGTTCGCGTGTGGAATAAATATAGCCAATCTTTTTATTCCGACACCGGCCCTGGTGTCGGCATTGCCCCACCTGTGTTTTGTGCTTGTTAATCAGTGTAGGTCTGGACGCGCCAGCACTCGTCATCCTTTGTATTGGCTTACTTTCGCCTGGATTGCATTCAATGAAAGCAATCGAAGTCCAACAGAGGACAGCAATCCGCGCGGGCTTTGAGGCGTCACTCTTAGTTTAATAACCATTTTGACTAAAAGCTGCAACATTTAGCACAAAATAGTCTAAAGTCTCAAAATACCCCTTGCAAGCCCCTGATTTAACAGGGCTTTGATAAACTCCCGGCTGAGGCGCGGGACGGCACCACGCACGTCATCTTCGAGCCGCTGGACTTCATTGCCCAGCTGGCAGCCCTGGTACCGAAACCGCGGGTCAACCTGATGCGCTTCCACGGCGTCTTTGTACCCAACAGCAAGTACCGCGCACGGGTGACACCGGCCAAGCGGGGCTGGGGAGGCCGGCACGCCGCGACAGCGGATCCGGAGGAGCGGACAGCGGCCGAACGCCGTGCCGCGATGACTTGGGCGCAGCGCCTGAAACCGGTGTTCGGGATCGACATCGAGATCTGCTCGGCCTCCGGCGGGGCGATGCGGATCATCGCGTTCATCGAGGATTCCGACGTCATCGAGAAGATCCTCGCCCACCTGGGTGCGAAAGCGCCAGAGTCTGAAGGCGCCCGGCGGCCACTGCGCCGAGCGCCGCCACAGCGCGGGCTGTTCGACGAGACGGAGTGACAATCTCAGGATGACCTCGTTTGGGTTTTGCCCTAAGCGGCGAAGTGATCATAGAGGCT
>JANQLM010000042.1 GCA_028280635.1 Halieaceae bacterium
CGACTTGATCTGCCCCGGCTGCCACTCGTAAACACGTATGAAAAACGCTGGAGTCCATACAGCGGATGCGTAGCTCGAAAGCGTAATCATGGAAAACCCGGCGAAAAGCAACGTCAACGCCCGACCACGCCGTCTCACGGCGACCGCTACCTCAGCCAGCGGGGGTGGTTCACCGGTTGCACCGCGACGTGCCGGCTCACGCAGGGTGAGTATCAGCGGTGCCAGTACTAAGCCCGGCAGGCCCACTAATATGAAAGCCGCCTGCCAGGGCGCCACATCCCCAAGCACGGGTACGTCGATGCTGCCCAGTTCGGTCAGCCAGTCGATCAGCGCCCCGCCGCCGATGTAGGCGATGCCCGTGCCGACGAAGGCACTCATGGTAAACACACCGATGGCCCGACCCAGCCGGGATGGTGGAAAGTAGTCCGCCAGCAACGAATACGCGGCTGGTGTCAGCGAGGCCTCGCCCACGCCTACGCCAATACGCGCGGCAAACAGCTGTCCGAAACTGCGGGTCAAGCCTGAAAGCACAGTAAACAAACTGAACAACGCGATACCACCCGCAACAATGTGTTTGCGAGTGGCGCGGTCAGCCAGGCGCCCGAGCGGCAATGCCATGACGGTGTAGAAGATACCGAAGGCCACGCTCTGCAACATGCCGAATTGAGTGTCGCTCAGGGACAGATCCGCCTGTATCGGCACGATCAATAGATTGATCAATATCCGGTCCAGATAAGACATGACGTACGCCAGCGACAAAAGCGCTACCGCGTACCAGGCCATGCGCGCCGAGGGCCAAGGAGCTTCGTTCATACCGACAATTTGACATGCAGGCTATTTTTTAACAAGGTTGATAGAAAATTGGCGAGACACACATGGATCTGGGACTGCAGGGAAAATCCGCTTTGATCACCGCTTCCAGTCGCGGTATCGGTCGATGCATCGCGCAGGCTTTTGCGGCGGAGGGCGCCAAAGTTGGCATCTGTGCTCGCGGCGAGGCGGAGCTCGAGCGGCTTGCTGATGAGCTTCGATCGAGTGGCACCGAGGTGTTCGCCCGGCCGGTCGACCTGGCTGATGCGGAGCAATATCGAGGCTGGGTAGAAGATGCCGCGGCCACGCTGGGCAGTATTGACTGTTTCGTACAGAACGCTTCCGGTGGCGGTGGTGCCGACGGCGAAGCAGCCTGGCAGCGGAATTTTGAGCTTGATGTGCTGGCCGGGGCTCGCGGTGCCGAGTACGCGCTGCCGCACCTGAAGAACAGCGACGGCGGTTCGCTGTTGTTCATCGGCTCAACCGCGGCAGTAGAGACGTTCCGCGTGCCCCAGCCTTACAATGCCATGAAAGCTGCGCTCATTACCTACGCCAAGCAGCTGAGCCAGGTCACCGGTGAAGACCGCGTGCGCGTGAACGTTGTGTCACCTGGGCCGGTGCTGTTCGAGGGCGGCTCCTGGGATCGCATACGCAACCAGGCACAGGACTTCTACGATGCGACAGTAGCCGCCACGCCACTCGGCCGGTTGGCGAGTCCTGAGGAGGTAGCCCGAGCGGTGGTGTTCATGTCCAGTCCGATGGCAAGTTGGATTACGGGCGTCAATTTGATCGTGGACGGGGGTTACACCAAGCGCGTGCAGTTCTGATGAGAACCGTGTGAATGCCGCTCCCTCACTGGCAACCGACGCGCTAGCCCCATCGATCTCCCCACACCGCCGCAATCTTCGGCCGGGTCGCGACGGTGTGAAACAGACGCTCCAGCTTTGGCGTGTGCTCGGCGGTCCAGCCCGGCTGGTAGCCCCACCGGGCGATCACAGCCCAATAAATATCAGTCAGGCAAAAGCGTTCACCAAGCAGATAAGGTGCCTCATCAACCAGCTGAGCTTCCATGGTCCTCAAGCGATCGCGCCAGATTTCACGCGCCACGGTACGTGTAGCGTCTTCGCTATCGGGGGTGGGGGCGAACCGAGCCGGGTAATCGATGATTTCAACAATGGGATAAAGCTCGGTCGCGGCAAATGCCAGCCAGCGCAGCGCCTTGGCCCGTTTCGATGAACCGCGTGACGGGAGCAGACCCGCACCTTCATGACGCTCATCGAGGGTAAGAAGAATGGCCAGCGTTTCCGTCAACAGATCACCCTCGGGTGTCACCAGGGCCGGCACCTTCCCGTGCGGGTTGATCGCTAAGTATGCCGGGTCGCGCTGCTCGTCGGTATGAAGATCAACCGGCTGGATCTCGTAGGGCGCGCCAATTTCCGCCAGCGCCGCCTCCACCATGGCGCCGCCGGAGCGAACGAAGCTGTAGAGCGTGTAGGTCACTTTCGACTCCCATCGCGGTAGGCTCATGACTATACCGAAACCGTGTGCACAATCGGTCTGGACTTGGCCTGTCGTCACAGTCGAGTCTGAATCGCTACCCGAAATGGAGTTGCCTTGAACAAGAGCCTTACCACGTTGACGTTCATTTTCTGTCTTGCCGGGTGCGGCGACCCTATCGGTGCTCCGTGTGAATTTTCAGGCAGCGGTTTTACGGCCAGCGACAACTGTCGCCATCGCTGTCTCGAACACCGCAGCATCACCTGCCCCGACGGCACCGTCATCCAAAGGCCCAAAATCTGCAGCGGCGCGCGGCAATGCGAACCCGGCGGCTGTGCAAACGGGCAGGCCTGCTACCACGTGAGTGATCCTTTCAACAAGGAGAGCTACTGCCTGCCAAACAACCTCTGCGGACCGCTGTCAGCGGAAGAGATTGCGTTCTGGGAATCGAGCAGCAAGGCGGCCGCTGATGAGCTCATCGCGGAATGGGAAGCCAAAAAGCAGAAGCGACAACCAACCGCACCGACGCCAAGCGCTGGCGCGGATCCCGTACCTGACTAGCCAGCTCCCAGTGCACTGAGTTCAGGGAGGCGGGCTGATCCAACCTCCCACCAACCCCGCGTGATACCCACCGTCCACAGTAATCTCGACCCCGTTCAGCCAACCACAGTCCCCGAGGAGCAGATACTCGGCGACGGCGGCCACGTCATCCGGCTGACCGGCACGGCCGCTCTCGCTCACAATGTAGTCGAAGGTGGCTTCACCGAGCATGGAACGAAACGATGGGGACAGTCTGGTTTCGACAATCCCGGGGTTAATGCAGTTGACTCGAACGCCGCGATCCCGTCCGAGGCCCGCGGCGCGATAGGTATAAGCTGCGGCGCACTGCTTGGAGAACTTGTACGCATTGCCCTCCCACAGATGCTCGTGCTCATCCAGCCAGCTCAGCCCGCTTTCATAGTCCGGCGTGTCGAGAAGCGCTTTCACTGTTGATTCGTTGTCTCGCCAGTCTCGCCCCGCGCTCGAAGCCACAATCACCACGCTGCCCGCATCACTCACCCTACTGACGACTTTTTCGACAAGCAATCGAACGCCGAGGAAATTGACCGCCACCACCTGCACGTCCGGGACCGCGCCGGGTGCCACACCGGCCACGCTGATGAGCCCGTCGATACGGCTGGGCAGTTCAATCAACGCACGTTCCACGCCGCCAGGATCGGCAAGGTCACAATGCACGGCGGTGACCTTCTCGGGCACATCATCCGAAACGTCCAGGTTCCACACGTCACAGCCCGCTCCAAGCAATCTGGCAATCACAGCAGCGCCAATGCCTGAGCTTCCGCCGGTGACAACGACATTTGTGGTCATACTTCTCTCATACTCCAACCTGTCGACCCGCAATTCGCCGGGTCAGCGTCATGCTATTCTACTGGCAAAACACGTTCTGCAACGGATAGATGGCTGACGAACTCACCCAACTGACGGCAACCGCGGCCGCCTCGCTGATACGAGAGCGTAAGATTTCACCGCTTGAGCTCGTCGATGCCTCCATCGCGCAGATCGAAGCTACAAACCCTGCACTGAACGCGGTGGTCACCACCTGCTTCGACCGGGCCAGGGCAGAAGCGACAGCCATGGCGGACATCAAAGGCGACACATTGCCACCACTGGCTGGGGTGCCGGTGCTGATCAAAGACAATCAGCTGACGGAAGGCGTGGCCACCACCCTCGGCAGCCCGATTTATCGTGACAGGGTTCCTGAAGTCGACGCCGGCATCGTGAAGCGCCTGCGCGCCGCCGGTGCCATAGTGCTGGGCAAAACCAACATCCCGGAGTTCAGCATTGGTGCCAACACCACCAATCCCCTCTTTGGCACCACCTACAATCCTTTTGACACCAGGCTCAGCTGCGGCGGCAGCTCCGGTGGCAGTGCCGTGGCCGTTGCCGCAAACATGGCACCGCTGGCGACCGGGTCCGATCATGGCGGTAGCCTTCGCATCCCGGCAAGCTATTGCGGCGTCGTCGGCTACCGCGCTTCTCCCGGCATGGTGCCCAACGAGGAGCGGACAGTACCCTCGACCCACTACAGCCTCCAGGGGCCCATCGCGAGGTGCGTTGAAGATGTGTCACTGATGCTGTCGGTGATTGCGGATCGCTCCGCAGGTGGGAGTCGAGACCCCATGGCGTTTCCCCTGGATGCCAGTCGATTCCGTGAGCTCGAAAAGGTAGATCTAGCCAACCTCCGTGTCGCCGTGAGCGCGGATCTCGGCGGATTGCTGGTCTCGCAGGCAAACCAGCAGGCGTTCGCCCGACGCGTCGAGCAATTCAGCGCACTATTCAAACGCTGCGACTGGCATGACATCAGCCTCGCAGACGCACCCGCCGTTGACTGGCTCATTCGCCAGGATGTATTCGTTACTCAGTATTTTGACCAGGCGGACAACTGGCCTGAAGGGATGAATCCGAACGTGCTCGCCACGTACGACACCGCGCTCAAAACGCCGATGGCAGATATCGCAGCCGCGCGCCGCCGGCAGTTGGATCTGATCAGG
>JANQLM010000046.1 GCA_028280635.1 Halieaceae bacterium
CATTGTTGAGCAGGAGCTCACCGACACCCTGGTGACCCGCATCGGCAAGGCCCTGGGCACGCTGGCCGGCGAGCAGCAACAGCAGGCCATGCTGGTGGCCAGCGACGGGCGCACCTCAAGTCCCGGCATCAAGAACACCCTGGTAAAGGCCCTGCTGGATTCGGGTCGCGACGTGGTGGACATAGGCCTGGTACCGACACCGGTGCTGTACTACGCCACCCGGACCCTGGATATCAGCTCCGGTGTCGTGGTCACTGCCAGCCACAATCCGGCCGACTATAACGGTTTCAAGATCACCATCGACGGCAAGCCGCTGGCCGGCGGTGCATTGCAGGACCTCAAGGAGCGCATGCTGGCCGGCAAGTTCAGTTCCGGCTCAGGCCGGCTGGCAAAGCAGGATGTGAAAGCCGACTACGTCGACGCGGTACTCGGTGATATTGCTATCTCCAACCCCCTGAAGATTGTGGTCGACGCCGGCAACGGCGCGGCGGGAGAGCTGGCCCCCGAGGTGCTGGAAGGCCTGGGCTGCGAGGTGCTCAAGCTGCACTGCGACATCGACGGCAGCTTCCCCAACCACCACCCTGACCCCTCTGTGGATGAGAATCTCGCCGAGCTACAGGCCAGCGTGGTACACAGTGGCGCCGACTTCGGGGTGGCCTACGACGGTGACGGTGATCGCCTCACGGTCGTGACCGCCGAGGGCAAAATCGTCCGCAATGACACCCTGTTGATGCTGTTCGCCCAGGATGTCGTGTCACGCAACCCAGGGGCTGACGTGATATTTGATGTGAAGTGCAGCCGCCATCTTACCCAGTTGGTGTCCAAACATGGCGGGCGGCCGGTGCTGTGGAAAAGCGGGCATGCCTTCATGCGCGAGAAAATGACCGAGACGGGCGCGCTGCTCGGTGGCGAGTTCTCGGGCCACATCTACTTTGGCGAGCGCTGGTATGGCTTTGACGACGCCATCTACACCACGGCGCGACTGGCCGAGTTAATGAGCAGCACCGCGATGGACCTTTCGACCCTGTTGTCCGAGTACCCGGAAACGGCAAACACGCCGGAAATCCGCATCCCGGTGGCGGAGAGCGACAAGTTCGAGGTGACGCGACGGCTGGCCGAGGCGGGGGATTTCAGCCCCGGCAAGGTGACCAATATCGACGGCGTACGGGTCGACTACAACGACGGCTGGGGGCTGTTGCGCGCCTCGAATACCACACCGGCGTTGATTGCGCGATTCGAGGCCAACGACGTGGACGCCCTGGAACGCATCAAGGAACACTTCCGCACGCAGCTCAAGCAGGCGGCCCCCGACCTGGAACCCGGCTTCTGATGTTGAAACGCAAATCCGCCCTGAGGATCGCCCAGGTCCTCACTGAGGCGCTGCCCTATATCCAGCGTTTCACTGGCAAGACCATGATCATCAAGTTTGGCGGCAACGCCATGGTGGACCCCGGCCTGCACGAAAGCTTCGCCCGCGATGTGGTGTTGATGAAGCTGGTAGGTGTGAACCCCATTGTGGTGCACGGCGGCGGCCCGCAGATTGGCGCGCTGCTGGATAAGCTGGGGATTGCCTCGGAGTTTGTCGACGGCATGCGCGTGACTGACAGCGCGACCATGGACGTTGTCGAGATGGTGCTGGGCGCCTCGGTCAACAAGGAAATTGTCTCCACTATCAACCGCAATGGCGGTAAGGCGATCGGGGTGACAGGCAAGGACGGCCAGTTGATTCGCGCACGCAAGCTGGAAGTCACCCGCCAGACGCCGGACGTTCGCGCCACCGAGATCATTGATATAGGCCATGTCGGTGAAGTCGAACAGATCGATACTGAAGTCCTCAAGATGATCCAGGACAGCAACTTTATTCCGGTTATCGCACCTATCGGCGTCGGCGCTGACGGCAGCTCCTACAACATCAACGCCGACCTGGTAGCAGGCAAGCTCGCGGAGGTGTTGCAGGCCGAGAAGCTCATGCTCCTGACCAACGTCGATGGCCTGCTGAACCAGCAGGGTGAGTTGCTCACCGGCCTCACACCTCCAGAGGTGGAGGCACTGGTCGAGGATGGCACAATCCAGGGCGGTATGCTGCCCAAGGTCCGCTGCGCGCTGGACGCGGTCCGCAGCGGCGTCACCAGTTCCCACATCATCGATGGCCGCGTGCCTCATGCCGTGCTGCTGGAAGTGTTTACCGATGAGGGCGTGGGCACCAAGATATCAAACCGTGTCTGATTCAAACTCTGGGCAAAAAGCCGCCCACGCTTCTGCTATTTTCTTGCAGCTCCCAGAGGTAGGGGCTAGCATTATTGAGTATCTCCCATCGCACCCGGCCTGCCCCTGACAGATGTCTCCGCGTAAAACCCAAAGACGTCAACAGATTCTTGAAGCGCTAGCGCAGATGCTGGAGGCAAATCCCGGGGAGCGTATTACCACGGCCAGGCTGGCGCGCCAGGTGGGTGTGTCGGAAGCCGCACTGTATCGGCACTTTCCCAGCAAGTCGAAAATGTTTGAAGGGCTTATCGAGTTTATCGAGGAGACCCTGTTCAGCCGCGTCAATATTATTCTCGCCGAGGAGAGTGCCGCCGCGGCGCGTTGCGAGAAAATGCTCACCCTGCTGCTGGCGTTTACCGAGCGCAACCCGGGCATCACCCGCATCCTGACGGGCGATGCGCTGGCGGGAGAGACCGAGCGCCTGCACGCGCGGGTGGCGCAGCTGTTTGATCGCTTTGAAACCCAGTTGAAGCAGGTGCTGCGTGAGGCGGAAATGCGCGAGGGCATCCGCCCGGTGCTAACCATTAACTCCGCTGCCAACCTGATGCTTGCCACAGCGGAAGGCCGCATTTCCCAGTATGTGCGCAGCGGCTTCCAGCGCTCGCCCACTGAAGCCTGGGCGGAACAGTGGCAGCTGCTCATGGCAGACTTCTTCCGGCCCGCGCTACCCGCCACGGCACAGGCCGCCCCGGCCTGAGCGGCAGCTCAGCGCCAACTCCGGACGCGATTTAACACCATTGCTTACACTGGCGGGAAGCTCCGCCAAACTGTCCATGTCTGCCGCTTCAGGTGAGCAGGCTCTGCAGGGGGAATTCTAGTCGGGTTTGCGGGAGTACTGGCGCCGCAGTTCAACCTTGTCCAGCAGCAGGGCGAAGCGATCGATGTCGCGCTGGTAACCCTGCCGCACCACGTCCATTTCCCTGGTACGTTCGTCGATGGAGCGCTCGGTTTCGTTAATCTCACCGCGCAGGCCATCGATGACGGCCACCACTTCCACCGGCACCGCTTCGCCGCGCCGTTCGATGTCCGCGGCGCGCTCCTGGTTGCTCTCAACCTGGGATTTCAGGCTGCGCACATTGGAGCGCAGGATGCTGATGCGAATGCGCAGGGCGTCCAGGTCACGATCCCTGGCAGCCTCGATATCCTCAATACTGGAGTAGCGCAACAGCAGTGATTCATCCCACTTGCGCAGACGCTCCGCCTCCTCGGCGGCAACCTTGGCCTGGTAGGCCTCACCGGACTGATCGGCCAGCTCCTCAGCGGTCAGGGAACGCGGCACTACCCGGTGCACCGAGCCATCAGCATTCAGGATTTCATAGCCCTTGTGCACATACTCGGGCGGAATGCTGTAGTTGATGACCGTTACACCTTCGTCATTGACGTAGCGGTAAAGAAAATCAGAAGACAATACAGCGGACGCGCCGACAGCGAGCACAAGTCCCGCAGTCAGCGCCTTGAGCCGGGTCGCTGCACGTAGTGTCATATAAGCCGTTGTTTCACTTTTCTGAGCACAATATAGGCCCTGCACCTGAGCCACACAAGTTAAGCCACCCCGTACTGTGATCTATATTCCAGCATGGCCTCCAATGCAGGTAACTCGCGGCCTCCACGGGCTTCGAGATACTCAATTAGGTTGATCAGGTTCACAATGCTGATGACCGTGAGGCCGTACTCTGATTCGATTTCCTGGATAGCGGAAAGTTCGCCCTGGCCGCGCTCCATACGATCAAGTCCAATCGCGACGCCGACACAACTGCCGCCTTCGGCGGCAATCATCGCCAGCGCCTCGCGCACCGCCGTGCCCGCGGTAATCACGTCGTCCACTACCAGCACCCGGCCCCCCAGCGAGGCACCCACCAGCACGCCGCCCTCTCCGTGATCCTTGGCTTCCTTGCGATTGTAGGCCCAGGGTATGTCGAGTCCATGCTCGTCGGCCAGCGCGATGGACACACTGGCCGCCAACGGAATCCCCTTGTAGGCCGGTCCGAACAGCACGTCGAATTCGATACCCGAGGCGACGATCGCCCTGGCATAGCAACGACCGAGCTGCGCCAGCGCTGCACCACTGTCGAAGGCACCGGCATTAAAAAAGTAGGGACTGATGCGACCTGACTTGAGCGTGAACTCTCCGAACTTGAGCGCTTCGCGCGCCTGCGCCAGCTCAATGAACTCGGCCTGGTAGTCTTGCATCCGGCATTTCTCCCCGTGCTTGAAGGTTTATCGCGGTCCGATAATGGGGTATAAATGCTCACCCGCCGTCGGAAAGACCAATCATAATACCGCGTCCGGGCAGGGCACAGAACTGACTCTGGGCATCTGGCAAGCAAGTCACTCACTAACGTGCTGAACCACGCGTCCGCAACGGCCCATGTTTAGGGCCGGGTGTTTATTGATGAGTCCCTGTTGATAAGCACTTGTTAAAACGTTTTGTTGATACATCCGCTTAAGGAGCGAGTTGATGAGGGTTATCAGTTTTTCCGCCGACGGCGTGAAAGATGCAGCTGATAATGGTTTTTATGACTGGGTAGTCGAGCAGGACGCCGACTTCATCTGTGTCCAGGATCTCGGCTGCAGCGAGTACGACCTGCAGGCGGATACCTTTTTCCCTGCCGACTACAACGCCTACTTCTTTGACGCCGTCGACGGCAAGTCAAATGGCGTTGCCCTTTACTGCAAGAGCCTGCCCAAGGCCATCATGACCGGCCTTGGCTTCAGTGATTTCGACATGGAAGGCC
>JANQLM010000087.1 GCA_028280635.1 Halieaceae bacterium
GATGAAGATAATGCAAGGAGCGCGCCCTTCCGCCTGGCCGAACATGTCGCGCACGCGTGCGGCACCCACGCCGACGAACATCTCCACAAAGTCGGAACCGCTGAGGCTGAAGAACGGTACGCCTGCTTCACCGGCGATCGCCTTGGCCAGCAGCGTCTTACCGGTACCGGGCTGGCCCACCATGAGCACGCCGCGGGGAATGCGACCGCCCAGGCGTTGGAACTTGCCCGGGTCGCGCAGGAACTCGACCAGTTCCTGTACGTCTTCCTTGGCCTCGTCGACCCCGGCCACGTCGGCAAAGGTGGTATGGATCTGGTCTTCACCCAGCAGCCGCGCCTTGGACTTGCCGAAGCTCATGGGGCCTCCGCGGCCACCGGCGCCGCCCTGCATCTGCCGCATGAAGAACATGAACACGGCGATGATAATCAGAATCGGGAAACAGGCCACCAGCAGTTGGGTCCACAGGCTTTGCTGCTCGGGCTTGCGGCCCTCGATTTCCACACTGTGCGCCAGCAGGTCATCGATCAGCTTGGGATCTTCCAGCATGGGCCGGATGGTCTCAAAGCGGGTGTTGTTGTAACGCTCGCCAGTAATGGTGAGGCCGTCGATCACCACCTTCTGGACCTGGTCGCGCTGGACTTCCTCGATAAACTCCGAGTAGCCCAGCTGTTCCGTTGGCTGCTGCATGTTGAAGTTCTGGAACACCGACAACAGAACTGCTGCGATCACGAGCCAAAGGAGTAAATTCTTTGCCATATCGTTCAAGGCCTTCTACCTCTCCAATCCCACGCGGGACGAACCTTCAATGTTACTAGAGTTACGAGGGCATCACCATTAGGAAAAAGCCCCATAAAATCAAAAGCTTACGCTATCACTCGCCCTTGAAGCCGATTCCCAGCAAGTAGACCTCCCGGGAACGTGGTCGGGAAGCCGCCGGCTTGCGCGTCAGGACTCGCTCAAAGCTGCCGCGTGCCTCGCGAACGAGCTCGTCGAACCCTTCTCCCTGGAATACCTTGCTGAGGAAAGCCCCGCCGGGCTTGAGGACCTGGCGGGCAAGGTCCAGGGCCAGTTCTACCAGGTACATGGACCGCGGCTGGTCAACGGCGTTCATTCCACTCATGTTGGGGGCCATATCGGAAATAACAAGGTCGGCTCCGTCAGCGCCGATCGCCCGCAGTATCTCCTCCAGTACGGCCTCTTCGGTAAAGTCGCCCTGTATGAACTCGACATCGGCCAGGGCATCCATGGGCAGGATATCCGAGGCGATCACCCGGCCCCGGGGCCCGACGATGCCGGCCGCCACCTGCGACCAGCCGCCGGGGGCTGATCCCAGGTCCACGACCGTGTGGCCGGGGCGGATGAGCTTGTCACGGTCCTGGATCTCCAGCAGCTTGTAGCAGGCACGGGACCGATAGCCCTCCTTCTGCGCCTGCTGCACATAGGGGTCGTTACGATGCTCCTTGAGCCAGGCCCGGCTAGAGGGTTTTTTCTTGGGCATGATGCAGTGAAGGCTTCGACGTCCGGGGGTCAAATCCGGGCCTGCCAAGCGGCCGCGGTTGACGTAGAATACCGCGCCCCGCCAGACGTGAAAATGCAGAGCTGCATCCCCGGAAGATATGAGTAGACGAGACGAAAAACAGTTGCGCGCCATCGGCCACAAGCTGAAGCCTGTGGTGATGGTGGCGGGCAAGGGCCTGACCGACGGTGTGATCACGGAAATCGAGCGCGCGCTGGCTGACCACGAATTGATCAAGGTGAAGGTAACGGTCGGCGGCAAGGCCGACCGGCAACAGCTGGCCGATGACATCTGCGCCCGCACGGGAGCGGAGCTGGTGCAGTCCACCGGTGGCATGCTGCTCCTGCTGCGGCGCTCGCCCCAGCCCGACCCGCGTCTCTCGAATCTGCTGCGCTTTTAACACGGCCATGGCCAACGTCATCGAATTCCCCTCCCAGCGCGCCCAGGGACTGGCCTTCCTGGACCAGCAGATTCGCGAGCTGCTCGGCGCTCGCGGCGCCGACGATGAATTGATCGACTTTGCCGCCACCACCGTCAAGCAGGTTTACGAGCGCTCGGTAGCGGCGGAGGACTACAGCTTCCAGGTCAGCCTGCCGGAGGGTGTCTCCGGTAATGACGCCGAGGCGCTGCGCCAGTCGATCTTCGAGGGGGTCGAGAAAATCCGCAATGAAAATCACGCCGTGGTGGTGCGCCTGATCGCAGAGCTGGTACTGGCTGAAGTGCGTTACTTCCAGGCCAACCGCGAAGGCTGACTCGATCAGCAGCCCCCCGCGGCTATCGAAGCTCCCAGTATCGTGAAACTGGCGCCGATCGTTCGTCACGGGCCCTGCGATACAATGCGCCGCGTCTCAACCCGGAGAATCATTCATGGCGGAGCCCAGGGTACTGGCCATCGGTGAGTGCATGCTGGAACTGTCCCCCTCCGGCGGCGAGGGCCAGTTGCAGCTGGGTTATGGCGGTGACACCTTGAATACCAGCGTCTACCTCTCCCGGCTGGGCATCGGTGTGACCTACCTGACGGAACTGGGCGACGACCCCCACAGTGACCACATGGTCGCCAGCTGGCGGGCTGAAGGGCTGGACACCGGGCTGGTGCTGCGCCGGGATGGCCGCCTGCCGGGCCTCTACCTTATCAATATCGACCAGCAGGGTGAGCGCAGCTTCCACTACTGGCGCCGGGAGGCCCCGGTGCGCCAGCTATTCGACGATACTCGGGCTCAGGAACTGGTGCTGGAACGCGCCGGTGATTTCGACCTTGTGTACCTGTCCGGCGTCACCCTGTCGCTGTTTGGTGCCGCCGGACGCGAGCGACTCTGCGAGCTGCTGTCGACCCTGCGCAAGGGCGGCGTCACGATAGCTTTCGACAGCAACTACCGTTCAGCCGGCTGGCAGGATGCCAATGAAGCGCGCGCCGCCATGGACAGCGTGGTGAGCATGGCCGACCTGTTGCTGCCTACCTTCGAAGACGAACAGGCGCTGCACGATGATCAGGGCCCTGCCACCTGTCTGGAACGGTTGGTTCAGGCCGGCGCGCAGGAGGTTGTGCTGAAGCGCGGCGCCGCCGGCTGCACGCTGTTGCACGACGGCCAGGTCGAGGAGATCGAAGCCCCGCCAGTTGACAAGGTAGTGGATACCACGGCGGCCGGCGATGCCTTCAACGCCGCCTACCTGGCTGCACGCCTGCGGGGCGAATCACCCCGGTCCGCCGCCAGCCGGGGGCATCGGCTCGCCGCTGCCGTAATAGGGGCGCGGGGCGCAATCATCCCGGCGGACGCCATGCCATGACCGGGCAAAGGCTGTCACCGGACACACTCGCAACGCTCCCCGACGAGGTACTGCAGCCCGCCTATGATCGACGCCGGGTGACACCGGGCATACTGCACCTGGGCCTGGGCGCATTTCACCGCGCCCACCAGGCGGTCTATACCGACGCCGCGCTTGTGAAGGCCAGCAACTGGGGCATCATCGGGGTGTCCCTGCGCAGTGAGCGCGTCGCCGAGCAGCTCAACCCTCAGCAGGGGCTGTTCTCCCTATTGAGCGACGACGGAACCCACCGGGAGCTGAGGGTGATCGGCTCCATCCTCCAGGTGCTGGTCGCGCCGCAGCAACCGGAATCTGTGGATGCCTTGTTTCGCGATCCCGCTATCCGCGTTGTCACCCTGAGCATCACCGAAGCGGGCTACTGCCTGGCCGCTGACGGTCAGTCCTTGGATACCAAACTGCCTGGCGTCCAGGCTGACCTGGCGCAGCCCGACCAGGCGCGCACGGCCATCGGCCTGCTGGCGCGGGGACTGAAGCAGCGCGTGGACGCCGGCGGCGCCCCGCTGACGGTGATCAGCTGCGACAACCTCGCCAACAACAGTGCGAAACTCAAGCACGCCCTCACAAACTACCTGGCACTGAGTTGGCCGGCCGTATTGCCCTGGCTGGATGAGAAGGTCCGCTTCCCATGCTCCATGGTCGACCGTATTGTGCCGGCACAGACTGAGGCCGCGCTCGCCAGGCAGGCGCATTTGTTGGGCGTCCGGGACGAGGCCGCCATCGCCACAGAGCCGTTCAGCCAGTGGATTATCGAACGGAACTTCGCCACGCCAATACCGGACTGGGAAGCCGGCGGCGCGGCATTGGTGGACGATATCGCTCCCTACGAAGCGATGAAACTGCGCCTGCTGAACGCGTCACATTCGGCAATTGCCATCCTCGGCCTGCTCGCCGACCGAAAGACCGTAGCCGACGTGATGGCAGATGCCGGGATGCGTGGCTTTGTCGAAGACCTTGTCGACAGGGATTTGCTGCCGGCACTCACCGCTCCCGTGGGTTTCGACCTGCCAGGCTACCGCGATCAATTGCTGGCCCGTTTCAGCAACCCCTGCCTGCAACACCGCTGCGCCCAGATTGCCATGGACTGCACCGAGAAACTGCGCCAGCGCTGGCTGCCGACCCTCGCCAAACAACAGGGAGACAGCCTGCTGCTACGCGCCCTCGCCGCCTGGTGCCACCTCATCATGACTACCGAGATACCCCTAAGCGACCCTCGCGCGGACACCTTGCTGGCCATCCGTGCCAGCACCGCCAGCGACAGCGAGAGAATCGTCCTGCTAATGGATACCCTGGGAATGGAGACTGCACTGCAACAACGCTGTCTGCCATTACTGGAAGCACACTGCGCAGACATGAAATCCGGATCCCCGCCTACGCGGGGATGACACAAAAGAGGGTTAACAGACTCGGGTGGAAACGCCTGGCCTGGCGTCTTGGGATTCCGGAAACGCGCCAATCATTGCCTGCTCCGCAAGAAGCGTACCCGTGATGCAGCGCCTCGAGATTCACTGAGAGGCGCGGACCATTGTCTGCTCGGTATGAAGCGCAACGGTGATGTAGCGCCTCCGTCCCAGCTTAGAGACTGACGCCTTAAGCGGTTTTATAAATGGAAAACTTCCGCGATCTCGTATTCGATCTCACCGCCGGGGGCCTTCACCACTGCCACTTCACCCTCTTCCTTGCCAATGAGGGCCCGGGCAATGGGTGAGGTAACAGAGATCTTGTTGTTCTTGATATCGGCCTCGTCCTCGCCGACGATCTGGTAGCGCAGTTCATCGTCGTTCTCGATATTGATGAGATCGACGGTGACACCGAAGATCACCTTGCCGGTCTTGGCGATCTTGGTGACATCGATCACCTGGGCTTCGGCCAGCTTGCCCTCGATTTCCATGATGCGGCCTTCCACGAAACTCTGCTGCTCGCGGGCCGCGTGGTATTCAGCGTTTTCCTTGAGGTCACCGTGCTCGCGCGCTTCGGCGATCGCCTGGCTGATGCGCGGGCGATCCTCCTTCTTGAGCTTCTCCAGCTCCGCGCGCAGGGCGGCTTCCCCTGCCACGGTCATTGGCACATTGTTCATCGTATACCTCGACGTTAGCTGTCCGCGGACCTGCCGCAGACATTCGACCGGGTGCTATCCGGCGAGGCTGGCGTGCAGGTCCTGCAGGCGTCTGACCTGGTTGTCCGCGGAGTGTTTCATCGCCGCACAGATAGCTTCCGCCGCAGCCAGAGTGGTCGTGTAGAAGACGTTGTTGGCTTCCGCGCTCGAGCGAATCGACGCGGAGTCGGCAATGGCTCGCCGGCCTTCCGTGGTGTTGACGATCAGGTCGATTTCACTGTTTTTAATCATATCAACAATGTGGGGGCGGCCCTCAAGCACTTTGTTGACATGGCGACACGGAATACCCGCCGCCTCCAGGGCGCTGCGGGTGCCACTGGTGGCAACGATTTCAAAGCCCTGGGCAAGCAGGTCACGGGCAACACCCAGTGCGCCCGGCTTGTCGACGTCGCGCACGCTGATAAACACTGTGCCGGACTGAGGCGCGGCCTCACCGGCACCCAGTTGGGCCTTGGCAAAGGCGTCCTCAAAGCGCTCGCCGGTGCCCATCACCTCGCCGGTGGATTTCATCTCCGGGCCCAGTATGGGGTCCACGCCGGGAAACTTATTAAAGGGCATAACCGCTTCCTTGACGCTGTAGTACGGCGGCACCACTTCTTTGGTGAAACCCTGCTCCTCAAGCGTTTTTCCGGCCATGCAGCGCGCGGCCACCTTGGCCAGCGACACACCGATGCACTTGGAGACGAAGGGCACCGTGCGGGAAGCGCGCGGGTTGACCTCGATGACATAAATTTCGCCATCCTGCCAGGCCAGTTGCACGTTCATGAGGCCCTTGACGTTGAGCGCCCGGGCCATCTGCTTGACCTGCTCGCGCATGGCATCCTGCACCTCCGGGTCGAGGCTGTAGGGCGGCAGTGAACAGGCGGAATCACCCGAGTGCACACCGGCCTGCTCGATGTGCTGCATGATGGCACCTATGACCACATGCTCGCCGTCACTGACCGCGTCGATATCTACCTCGATGGCGGCATTGAGGAAGTGATCCAGCAGCACCGGGGAGTCCTCGGAGGCCTGCACCGCCTCATTGAGGTAGCGCACCAGTTCCTTCTCCTTGTAGACAATCTCCATGGCCCGGCCACCCAGCACATAGGAAGGCCGCACCACCAGCGGATACCGGAGGCTTTCGGCCGCGGCCAGGGCCTCATCAGTACTGCGTACCGTCATATTGGGCGGCTGCTTGAGCCCCAGCTTCTCAATCATCTGCTGGAAGCGCTCGCGGTCTTCCGCCTCGTCGATGGCGTCCGGCGTGGTGCCGATGATCGGTACGCCCGCCGCCTCCAGGTCACGGGCCAGCTTCAACGGCGTCTGGCCGCCAAACTGCACGATCACACCGATGGGCTTTTCCACATCGACGATGGCCAGCACGTCTTCCAGGGTCACTGGCTCGAAGTAGAGGCGGTCGGAGGTGTCGTAGTCGGTGGATACGGTTTCCGGGTTGCAGTTGACCATGATGGTCTCGTAGCCGTCTTCGCGCATGGCAAGCGCAGCGTGTACGCAGCAATAGTCGAACTCGATACCCTGGCCGATACGGTTGGGCCCGCCGCCCAGTACCAGGATCTTCTCCCGGTCCGAGGGGTTGGATTCACACTCCTCGTCATAACTGGAATACATGTAGGCGGTGGCCGAGGCAAATTCCGCGGCGCAGGTATCCACCCGCTTGAAAACCGGCCGGATGTCCAGCGCCTGGCGATGGGCACGCACCTCGTGCTCCGTCACCGCCAGCAGCACGCTCAGGCGTTTGTCGGAGAAACCCTTGCGCTTCAGGCGGTACATGCTGTCTGCGTCGATGTCCTTGAGCGCTACGGTCTTGAGCGCGTTCTCGCTCTCGACGATGTCCTGTATCTGCACCAGGAACCAGGGGTCGATGCCACAGAGATTAAAGATCTCTTCCATGGACATGCCGTGGCGCATTGCGTCCGCCACGTACCAGATACGCTCGGGTCCCGGGATGGTGAGATGGTGGACCAACTCATCGCGGGCATCGGGGCCGTCGACATCGAGCATATGCTCGAATCCAGCGGAACCCACTTCCAGGCCGCGCAGGGCTTTCTGTACGGACTCCTGAAAGTTGCGGCCGATGGCCATCACCTCGCCCACCGACTTCATCTGGGTGGTCAACCGGGCATCGGCGCCGTCGAACTTCTCAAAGGCAAAGCGCGGAATCTTGGTGACAACGTAATCGATGCTGGGTTCGAAGGACGCGGGCGTCGCCCCGCCGGTAATGTCGTTCTGCAACTCGTCCAGGGTGTAGCCCACCGCCAGCTTGGCGGCGACCTTGGCAATGGGAAAGCCGGTGGCCTTGGAGGCCAGCGCCGAGGAGCGCGACACCCGCGGGTTCATTTCGATGACCACCATGCGGCCGGTCTTCGGGTCCTGGCCGAACTGCACGTTGGAGCCGCCGGTTTCCACGCCGATCTCGCGCAGCACCGCCAGCGAGGCGTCGCGCATGATCTGGTATTCCTTGTCGGTCAGGGTCTGGGCCGGGGCCACGGTGATGGAATCGCCGGTATGCACCCCCATGGGATCGAAGTTCTCGATGGCGCAGACGATGATGCAGTTGTCGTTCTTGTCTCGCACCACTTCCATCTCGAACTCTTTCCAGCCGATCAGGGACTCATCGATCAGCAGTTCAGTGGTGGGCGAGAGATCCAGGCCGCGGGCGCAGATTTCCTCGAACTCCTCGCGGTTGTAGGCAATACCGCCGCCAGATCCGCCCATGGTGAAAGACGGGCGGATAATGCAGGGGAAACCAATCTGATCCAGGACCTGCAGGGCCTCTTCCATGCTGTGGGCCAGGGCCGCGCGCGGGCACTCGAGGCCGATGCGCTTCATACACTGGTCGAACAGCTCGCGGTCTTCGGCCTTGTCGATGGCGTCCTTGGTGGCGCCAATCATTTCCACGCCGTGCTGCTCCAGCACCCCTTCCCGGGCCAGGTCCAGGGCGCAGTTCAGCGCGGTCTGGCCGCCCATGGTCGGCAGCAGCGCATCGGGTTTTTCCTTCTCGATGATTTTCGCGACCGTACGCCACTCCACCGGTTCGATATAGGTGGCATCGGCCATGGCCGGGTCGGTCATGATGGTGGCCGGATTGGAATTCACCAGAATGACCCGGTAGCCCTCCTCGCGCAGCGCCTTGCAGGCCTGGGCGCCGGAGTAGTCGAATTCGCAGGCCTGGCCGATGACGATCGGGCCGGCGCCCAGAATCAGGATGCTTTGAATATCCGTACGCTTTGGCATGTCAGGCGTTCCCTCCCTGGGCGGCGGACTGCCCTGCGTGTTGTTCCATCAACTCAATGAAGTGGGCAAACAGCGGTGCCGCATCGTGGGGCCCCGGGCTCGCTTCCGGGTGGCCCTGGAAGCTGAAGGCCGGGCAATCGGTGCGATGTATGCCTTGAAGAGAGCCGTCAAACAGCGACTTGTGGGTGACCCGCAGCGTGTCGGGCAGGCTGTCCTCGTCCACCGCGAAGCCGTGGTTCTGGCTGGTAATCAAGACGGTGCCGTCATCCAGGTTCTGGACCGGGTGATTGGCGCCGTGGTGGCCGAATTTCATCTTCATGGTCTGGGCACCGCTGGCGAGGCCCAGTAGCTGGTGACCCAGGCAGATACCGAAAACCGGTATGCCGGTGGTCAGCAATTCCCGGATAGCCTCGATGGCGTAGTCACAGGGCTCCGGGTCGCCGGGCCCGTTGCTGAGAAAAATCCCGTCAGGGTTGAGCGCCAGCACCTCGCTGGCCGGGGTCTGGGCCGGCACCACCGTCAGCCGGCAGCCACGGTCGGTGAGCATGCGGAGGATGTTGCGCTTGACCCCGTAGTCGTAGGCCACCACATGGAAGCTGAGTTCCTCGTCTGCGTAACTGAGGTGCCCCTGGTCCCACACCCAGGCGCCTTCGCGCCAGGGGTAGGCTTCCTTGACAGTGACTTCCTTCGCCAGGTCCATGCCCTTGAGGCCGGCAAAGTCCCGGGCTGCGGCGAGGGCCGCGGCTTCGTCAGGATTGTCGCCGGCGGCAATACAGCCGTTCTGGGCACCCTTTTCACGCAATATGCGGGTCAGGCGGCGAGTATCGATGTCGGCGATACCGACAATATTGTTGGCCTTCAGATAGCTGGAGAGGTCCTGCTCGTTGCGGTAGTTGGAGGCCAGCAGCGGCAGGTCGCGAATCACCAGGCCGGAGGCCCAGATCGCGCTGGACTCCTCGTCCTCACTGTTGGTGCCGGTGTTGCCGATATGGGGGTAGGTCAGGGTGACAATCTGCCGGGCGTAGGAAGGATCGGTGAGAATCTCCTGGTACCCGGTCATCGCGGTGTTGAACACCACCTCGCCGACTGACGTGCCCTCGGCACCGATGGATATGCCGCGAAAGATGCTGCCATCTTCCAGCGCCAGAATTGCCCTATTGCTCAAGCCCGCCTCCAGTATTCATGGTGGGACCCTGCCCGGTGCCGGGACTGGTGCGGTCATCGCTACGTTTTTCGCGCCCAAAAAAAAGCGAGATGAACAGTTCATCTCGCTTTTTTTCATAACAATCTGGCACGCGCGTCACCGGCTCCTGTCGCCCAGAACACGGGGCTGTGGTCCTCATATTCTGGGAACGCGATTCTACGGAATCGGCCGGCAGGTGTCTACTTTTTGCTGCTTGGGGCGGGTATGATCTGCGCCTTTCACGGGGGTAGAAAAACAATGGCGTATTTCGAGGGGAAGGTCGCGGCCGTGACCGGAGCCGGCTCCGGTATTGGCCGGGGCCTGGCACTGGCGCTGAACCGGGCCGGCTGCGCGCTGGAGCTCAGTGATATCAACGAGACTGGGCTTGCCGAGACCATCGGACTGCTGGAGCGCAAGGACCTGGGCGTTGAGAGCCGGGTGGTGGATGTCGCTGACCGTCAGGCCGTATTCGGCTGGGCCGAGGCCGTGGCCTCGCGCCACGATCACCTCGATATCCTCATCAACAACGCCGGTGTGGCCCTGGGCGGGACGGCCGAAGAGAACAGCATCGAAGACGTCGAATGGCTGATGGGCATCAACTTCTGGGGCGTGGTGTACGGCTGCAAGGCCTTCCTGCCCTTGCTCAAACAGGCCAGCGGCGGTCACCTGGTCAACATCTCCAGTGTGTTTGGCATTGTCGGCGTGCCCACCCAGACTGCCTACAATGCCGCGAAGTTTGCCGTACGCGGCTATACCGAGGCCCTGCGCCAGGAGCAAGATCTGGCCGAAACCGGCCTGCACGTGTGCTGTGTGCACCCCGGCGGCGTCACTACCAATATTGCCCGCGCCGCCCGCAGCAATCGCAGCGAACAAGAGCAGGCGGAATTCGCGCAGAGATTCGAGGAAATGACCGGCACTACACCGGCCTCAGCGGCGGCCCAGATCCTGCGGGCCATGGAGCGCCGCCGGCCGCGCCTGCTGATCGGCCGAGATGCGAAGGTCATTACCCTGATCAGTCGCCTGTTCCCCACCGCCTATCCGCGAATCCTGGCCGCCCTGGGGGGCAAGGAGCTGAAAGAGATGGTCTCGGGAGACAGCATTGTCTGACGCCCTGCAGCCCACCATCCTGATCGGCGTCTACAGCGAGGACCCGCTATTCGCCGAACGCTGGCGCCAGGGCCTGTGGGCCTCGCTGGAAGAGGACTACCCGCGAAGTTCCATCGACTTCAAGCAGGCTACCAATGCCGAACAGCTCGCGGAGCTGCTGGGCGAAGCCCACCTGCAGGCCCTGCTGATCCACAGCCACTCGGCCAGGGACGTGGTGCCCCAGTGCCTGGCGCGACGCCCCCACGTGAATCACTTTGTGATTCTGCCCGAGAGCGAACGTGGCCGTATCGATGACCTGCTGGAACTGCATATCGACGGCTACCTGGATGACCGTGAGGAGGACTTCTTTTCCCTGCTGAGAGAGGTGCTGGCCGCCATCGACCACAAGGCCGCCACGCCCTTTGCCGACACCCTGCGGGACTATGTGCGCAGCGCCAAGGATGCCTGGCATACACCGGGTCACTCAGGCGGCGACAGCATGAAGGACAGCCCCTGGGTGGCGGAGTTCTACCACTTCCTCGGCGAGCACATTTTTGACGCCGACCTGTCGGTGTCGGTGCAGATACTCGACAGCCTGCTGGAACCCCACAGCGTGATCCAGGACGCCCAGGAGCTGGCGGCGCGCGCGTTTGGCGCCAGGCACACCTTCTTCTCCACCAACGGCACGTCCACCGCCAACAAGGTGATCCTGCAGAGCCTGCTGCACCCGGGGGACAAGGTGCTGCTGGACCGCGGCAGCCACAAGTCGGCCCACCACGGCATCCTCCTCTGTGGTGCCATGCCGGTGTACCTGCCCTCATCGCTGCGGGTGCGTTATGGCCTCTACGGGCCGGTCACCCGGGACAGTATCTTCCGCGCCATTGACGAAAACCCGGACGCGCGTGCACTGCTGCTCACGAGCTGCACCTACGATGGCATGCGCTACGACCTGGCACCGATTGTCGAGCGGGCCCACGCCGCCGGCATCAAGGTGATCATCGACGAGGCCTGGTATGCCCACGCCGCTTTCCACCACGCCCTGCGTCCCACCGCGCTGGAGTCCGGCGCCGACTACGTCACCCAGTCGACTCACAAAATGCTGTCGGCCTTTTCCCAGGCCAGCATGACCCACGTGAACGACCCGGAGTTCGACGAACAGCGCTTCCGCGAGCACTTCAATATGCACGCGTCCACCAGCCCCCAGTACGCCATCATCGCCAGCCTCGACGTGGCGCGAAAGCAAATGTCCATGGAGGGCTATGCGCTGCTCAAGCGCACCCTGGGCCTGGCGGAACGGCTGCGCGAGTCCATCAACGCGACCGGCGTTTTCCGTGTGCTGGAGCTGCCCGACATGCTGCCCACGGAGCTGGCCGACGACGGCATCCGTCTCGACCCCACCAAGATCACCGTTGACATCAGCCAGACCGGTCGCAGCGCCGAGGCCGTGCAGGTTGAGCTGTTCGAGAAGTACAACATCCAGGTGGAGAAGACGACCTTCAACACCATTACCCTGCTGCTCACCATTGGCACTACCCAGGGCAAGGTCATGCGGCTGGAGAATGCCCTGAAGCGCATGGCCAAGGACACCCGCTCCCGCGGTGGCGAGATCGAACTCAAGCCGCCCCTCCCCCTGCCTCCCACCGGCGAAATCGCGCGGCTGCCGCGGGACGTTTTTTTCGAGCGCGGAGCAGTGGTGCGACTAATGGATTCATCGATGGAGCTCAACGCGGACCTGGAGGGGGCGATCAGCGCCGACCAGATAACCCCCTACCCGCCGGGCGTGCCGGTGCTGGTACCGGGCCAGGTCATCAGCCGCGAAGTGTTGGACTATCTGCGTTCCATCCTGCTGTCGCAGCGCCATATCGAGGTTCATGGCCTGACCTACCGCCAGGACCTGCCGTACCTGCGCATCGCCAGCGCCACGGCATAAGCAACGATCGAGGAACCGACCATGCCGACACCGATTGACCTGTACTTTTCTTTCCGCAGCCCCTACAGCTACCTGGCCACGCCGGGCGCCCTGCAGTTGGAGAAAGACTTCGACGTGGAAGTTGTGCTGCGTCCGGTATTGCCGCTGGCGGTGCGCCAGCCGGAGTTCTTCAACCCGGCCAATCTCTACAAGGCGCTATACATTGCCATGGACTGGGAGCGCCGCGCTGAGATGCTGGGCATGCCACACAAGTGGCCGTCTCCCGACCCCATCGTGCAGGATTTCGAGACCTTCACCATCGCCGAGGAGCAGCCCTATATCTACCGCCTGGTGTGGCTGGGTATCGAGGCCGAACGGCGCGGCTGCGGCATCGAATTCGCCGCCGAGGTCTCGCGCACAATTTTTGGCGGCACCGAGGGCTGGGACCAGGGCGACCACCTGGCCAGGGCGGCGGAGCGGGCCGGCCTCAACCTGGCCGACATGGAAGCCACTATCGGTGATGGTGCCGAGCACCAGGCGGAAGTGGAGACCAACCAGGAACGCCAGGCTGAGGCCAACCACAGCGGCGTACCGCTGTTCGTCTACAACGGCGAACCCTTCTTTGGCCAGGACCGCATCGACACCCTACGCTGGCGCCTGGACCTGGACGGCCTGGCAGTCTAAGGCGGACGCGCTTGCCCCGGGCAGGGTACACTGACGCCCCTTTTCGCAGACGGAGCACCGCATGGCCCAGGCCCTCGATGGCATGAACGTCCTGATTACAGGCGGCGGCACCGGGATCGGCAGGGCCTGCGCCCGGCGGCTGGTGGAGGATGGCGCCCGGGTGACCATTTGCGGCCGCACCGAGGCCAGCCTGGCGCAGGCCGCCGAGGCTATCGATGCGGCGTCCCTCCCGGGGCAGATTCAATTCACGGTGGCTGACGTCACCGTGGAAACGGATGTCGAAGCGGCGGTAGCCCACGCCACCGGGGAAGCGGAATGCCTGCACGGCGTGGTGGCCAACGCCGGCGGGGGCGGCATGCCGATGCCATACGGAGACCTGGACACCGAGGAGTTCCAGCGGGTGCTGAATCTCAACGTACTGGGCACCATGCTGTGCATGAAGCACGCGATCCCCCGGATGCTTGAGGCAGAGGGCGGCTCGTTTGTCGGCATGTCATCGCTGGCCGGCCACATTACCCACCCTTTCTTCCACGCTTATTGCGCCGGCAAGGCCGGCATCGAAGCGATGATGCGCAATGCCGCCGATGAATACGGCAAGGAGGGCCTGCGCTTCAACGCCATCCGCCCGGGTTTCATCGCCACGGAAATCATGGCGGCCATTCCCGAAGACAGCGAGACCTACCTCTCCTATATCGAGAACACGCCCATGAACGACGTTGGCCAACCGGAGGACGTGGCGGAACTGGCGCGTTTCCTGCTGGGCCCGGAATCGCGCTGGATCACCGGCCAGTGCATTAACGTCGACGGCGGCCACAGCCTGCGCCGGGGTCCTGACTTTTCCAGCTTCGTCGCCTGACCGGCTGTTGTGAGTGGCTACCCGGGTCTGACCCGCACCCAGTCTTCGCTGCTCGTCTTCAGCCTGTTGACGGTGGCGATCGGCCAGTCGCTGGTGTTCGCGATTCTCGCGCCCCTGGGCCGGGAAGTGGGGATGAGCGAGATCGAGGTGACCTCGATCATCGCCATCTCCGCTATCGTCTACGGCTGGATTTCGCCGCGCTGGGGGCGCTATAGCGACCACCGCGGCCGCAAGCCGGTGCTGTTGATCGGGTTGACCGGCTTCACCATTGGTATCGTGTTGTTTGCCAGCGTATTCCAGGCCGGCCTCATGGGCCTGCTGGCGGGCACCCCCCTGTACCTGTTGGCTATCGTGTCGCGCTGCACCCAGTCCTCCATTATGGCGGCCACTCCGCCCGCCTGTTCCGCCTACACTGCTGACCTCACGCCGCCGGACCAGCGCATGCGCGCCATGGGCCGGCTGGGCGCCGCCAACAGCATGGGCATGATTCTCGGGCCGGCCGTGTCCGGCGCGCTGGCCACTGTCGGCCTGATGGCGCCGCTGTATTTTGCCGGCCTGCTGACGGCCGGTGCGGCACTGCTGGTGTGGATGAAGCTGCCAACGATTCCCGCGGTGGCTCGCAAATCTCATGCAGCCACCCGGCGGCTGCGCTATCGCGACCCCCGCATAGTGCGCTACGTGGCCACCGCCATTGGCATGTTCTCCGGATTTGGCGCCATTCAGCAGACTCTGGGCTTCAGCATCCAGGACAAGCTGCAGCTCTCCGGAATAGAAACCGCCCAGTACACCGGCGCCGCGTTTATGGTGTCCGCCAGCTTCGCCTTCCTGGCACAAAGAGTGCTGATCCAGCGGCTCACGCTATCGCCGGACCAGTTCATCCTGGCCGGCCTGGCGACCCTGCTGCTGGCCGCCGGCTTTATCGGCAGTTTCACCGGGCCGGGGTATCTGGCGATAGGCATGGCCTTCATGGGGCTGGGCACCGGCATGGCCATGCCCAGCATCATGGCCGCCGCGTCGATGGCCGTGTCGCCGGAGGAACAGGGAGCGGTGGCTGGTATCGTCGCGTCCTGCCCGGCCATTGGTTTTGTGGTGGGCCCGGTCGCGGGCGGCGTGCTCTACCAGTACAGTCCCGCCTGGCCCAGCGCTTTCAGCGGCGTGGTATTCATTCTAGTATTTGTGCTGATGCAACTGAGCCGGAGACAGTCCGCGTGAAAGAAACACTGGCCAAATTGCTGGTCCAGATCGAGGCCCGCCGAGAGGCACTGCTGGGGGAGTACACCGAGTACGACCTGCACCAGCTGCGGGTGGCCGTCCGCCGGCTGCGTGGCCTGCTACGCTTTGAAGCGCACCCGGATGCCTGGCAGCTGCGCCGGGAATGGGGCTTCCTGGCCAGCCAGACCAATCCCGCCAGAGACTGGGATACCCTGGCCGCGCGCATTGAAGAGCTGCCCGAAGACCAACAGCCGGTAGGCCTGCTGTCAACGGTGGAGCGACACCGGGAAACTATCTGGAAACAGGTGCTCGCGGCCCTGCGCAACCCCCAGTGGGAGCAGACCGCTCGCAGGATGCACAGCTATCTTGGCAGCTACACCGAGGAGCAGCACCCACCGGTGGGACAGAAGGCAGCGATCCGCGAGGCCAGCCTGCGTGTGAGCCAGGCCTGGGAGTATGTCTGTCGCCACGACGAGCCCAGGGCATGGCACAAGCTGCGGATTACCATCAAGGACCTGCGCTACAGTCTGGACTCGCTGTCCCAGACGGAAGTGGACGAGCCCATAGAGCTGTGCAAGCGGCTGCAGGACCTGCTCGGCACCTGGCACGACAGCGTGATTCACCGGCAATTGCTGGATCTGGTCGACAATGACCTGGCCAGTGCCGAAAAGGCCGCCAAGGAAGTGCTGGCGGAACTGCACACCGACCTGTTTGCAGAGGGCATGAAATCCCTCAAGGAAACCCGACACGTCATGGCTGCGCGTCAGCAGCTGCTGGGGCGCGCCAGGGTCGGCGGCTGAGCCGCCGGCCGACCCTCAACCCCCAACCAGAATCTGCTCCAGGGCTGAACGGATGGGCGCCGGAATCGGCACCGACTGGTTGGCCGCGCGGTCCACGAAGACATGGACAAAATACCCGTGGGCCGCGGGGGTGTCTGCGCCCTGGCGAAAGATGCCAATACCGTACTGCACTGAACTGTTGCCGAGGCGATCAACCCGCAGGCCTCCTTCGATCGGCTCCGGGTACTCCAGCGAGCTGACATAGTCACAGCCGGAGCTGACCACGTAACCCACCACCGGGTCGTCGGGAATCTGCATGCCTCCCTCCTCGATCAGGTAGCGGTTGGCCACCGAGTCGAAGTAGGAGTAATAGATCACGTTATTGATGTGGCCGTAGATGTCGTTGTCACTCCAGCGCGTGGTGATCGGGTAGAAAACCCTGTAGTCGGCGCGACCGGGGATGCTGTCAGAAGGCGGCACGGTAAATCTCCAGTGCATCCTCCCGGGCCACTTCGCGGGGGTTGTTCACCAGCAGGCGCTGCTGAAGCATGGCGTCATCTGCCAGCATTGGCAGGTCGTCCTCCGGCACTTCCGCCTGGGACAGAGTGGCCGGCAGGCCGGTATCGCTGATGATGGTCTCCAGCTCTGCAACCAATGCCTCGGCAGAGGCCTCACCGGCAACAATCCCGGCCAGTTCAGCGTACAGCGGCTCAGCCGCCGGCATGTTGAAACGCAACACTGCCGGCAGCACCAGGGAATTACTGAGGCCGTGGGGGATGTGGTAGTGCCCGCCCAGCGGGTAAGCCAGGGCGTGCACCGCCGCCACCGGCGCATTGGCGAAGGCCTGGCCGGCGAGCATGGCGCCCAGCAGCATATTGGCCCGCGCCTCGCGGTTCTCACCCTGCTGCACCGCGGTGCGGATGCTGCCGGCGAGCAGGGTCAGGGCCTGGCGCGCCAGGTTGTCTGAAAGCGGATTCTTCTTGTGGCGCGAGGTGTAGGCCTCGATGGCATGCACCATGGCGTCGATACCGGTCATTGCTGTCACCTGCGGCGGCAGGCCGAGGGTCAGGTCGGCATCCAGCACCGCCACGTCCGGCAGCAGCACCCGGGAGGAGACGCCCGCCTTGGTGGTTTCACCGGTAGTGACAACAGCCACCGGGGTTACCTCGGAGCCGGTGCCCGCGGTGGTGGGTACCAGAACCAGCGGCAGCCGCGTACCCGTCACCTGGTCAACGCCATAGAGCTCGGCGAGCGACTGCTCCGACTTCAACAACACGGCGACCACCTTGGCCACGTCCATGGAACTGCCACCGCCGATGGCAATCACGCCGTCAATACGCTCCGCCAGCGCCAGCTCCACCGCGTCGAGGATGACCGACTCCGGCGGATCCTCACGGACCTGGTCATAGAGCACCGGCTCGAAGCCGTTGTCGCGCAGTGCCCGCAGTGGCGGTTCGACCAGGCCGATCGCCACCAGGCCGGGATCGGTGACGACCAGAGGCCGGCCGATCCCCAGGCGAACACACTGCTCGTGCAGTCGCAGGCTGCTGCCGGCGCCACTTTCGATGCATCCGGCAGTGCTGAAGGAGAAATCCTTCACGGCGTGCTCCTTTCCAAAGGCGGCCCTAGAACGTGAGGATCACTTTACCGCGCGCGCGGCGCTCGGTCATGCAGGTGAAGGCCTCCCGGTACTGCTCAATGGGGAAGCAGTCGGTCACCACCGGCTTGAGCTTGCCGGCCTCGAACAGCTCCCACAGTTCGTGGATATTGGCGATATTGGTCTCCGGCTCCTCACCGGTGAAGCGACCCCAGAACACGCCCACGATCGAGCAGCCTTTCAGCAGGGCGAGATTGAGCGGCACGCTGGGAATGGGACCCGCGGCAAAACCAATCACCAGGAAGCGGCCGTTCCAGGCCATGCCGCGCAGGGCCTGCTCGGAGAAGTCGCCACCCACCGGGTCATAGACCACATCCACGCCCTTGCCACCGGTGAGCTCCTTGATGGCTTCCTTCAACGGCTGCTCGGAGTAGTTGATCACCTCGTCGGCGCCCAGCGCCCTGCAGGTCTCCAGCTTCTCGTCGCTGCTGGCGGCAGCAATGACCCGGGCACCCATCAGCTTACCGAGCTCAACTGCGGTGGTGCCAACGCCGCCGGCCGCCCCGAGCACCAGCAGCGTTTCCCCGGCCTGCAACTGGGCGCGTTGCTTGAGCGCGTAGTAGGAGGTGAAATAGGTAATGGCAATACCGGCCGCTTCTTCGAAGGACAGCGCCGCCGGCTTGGGAAACACCGCCATCTCATGGGCCGCGGCCTGCGAGCAGAAACCGCCGACTGAGCCCATGGAGATGACCTCATCGCCGGGCTTGTAGCGGGTGACTTTCTCGCCCACCGCTTCCACCACACCGGAGAACTCACCGCCGGGAACAAAGGGCAGTTCGGGCTGGAACTGGTACTTGCCCTGGATGATAAGCACATCCGGGAAATTCAGCCCCGCCGCCTTCACGTTGATGAGCACATCGTGCTCACCCAGTTCCGGCACCGGCCAGTCGGCCTCGAGTGACAGCTTCTCGCCGTCACCCGGGCCCAGTTCGGCGCAGACCAGCGCCCGCATCAGGCGACCTCGAACAGGCCGGCCGCGCCCATACCGCCGCCGATGCACATGGTGACAACCACGTACTTGACGCCGCGGCGCTTGCCCTCGATCAGGGCGTGCCCAACCATGCGCGAGCCGCTCATGCCGTAGGGATGACCGATCGAGATCGCGCCACCGTTGACATTGAGCTTGTCATTGTCGATACCGAGCTGATCGCGGCAGTAAATCACCTGCACGGCAAAGGCTTCGTTCAACTCCCACAGGCCGATGTCGTCGACGCTGAGGCCGTGCTGCTTGAGCAGCTTGGGTACGGCAAAGACCGGCCCGATACCCATCTCGTCCGGTTCACAACCGGCCACGGCCAGGCCGCGGTAGATGCCCAGCGGCTCCAGGCCTTTCTGCTCCGCCAGTTTTGCGTCCATCACCACCTGCGCGGAAGAACCGTCAGACAGCTGCGAGGCGTTACCCGCGGTGATCGTGCCGCCCTCGATCACGGTCTTCAGGCCGGCCAGGCCTTCTGCCGTGGTGGCGCGCACGCCTTCGTCGGCGGACACGGTGGCCTCGGCTTCGCCCTGCTCACCGGTCTCCTTGTCCCAGGTGATGCGGGTGCAGGTGACCGGCACCAGTTCATCATCGTACTTGCCCGCCTCATAGGCGGCCGCAGTACGGGTTTGCGACTGCAGGCCGTATTCGTCCATCTGCTCGCGGGTGATGCCGTAGCGGTCGGCCACCACTTCCGCGGTCTGCAGCATGGGCATGTGGATATGCGGGTGCATCGCGACCAGCTCTTCGTCGCCGGCGCGGTGCAGGTTCATGTGCTCGTTTTGCACCAGGCTGATGGACTCAAGGCCACCGCCGACTACCACACTCATGCCGTCATGGATGATCTGTTTGGCAGCAGTGGCCACAGCCATCAGGCCGGAGGAACACTGGCGGTCGATGCTCATGCCGGCCACGGTGACCGGGCAGCCGGCGCGCAGCGCCACCTGTCGAGCAATGTTCTGGCCGGTAGCGCCCTGCTGCAGGGCAGCGCCCATGATCACGTCATCGATTTCAGCGGGGTCTATACCGGCGCGCTTGATGGCTTCGGATACCGAGGCCGCGCCCAGGCTGGCGCCGGCGAGGTTGTTGAAGCCGCCCCGGTAGGCCTTGCCAATCGGGGTGCGGGCGGTGGAAACAATAACTGCGTCTGTCATAACTTTTCTCCTGTCTCACCCGCTAGCACGGGCGGAAAACGTGAATCTGTATGCGGTCGGAAAGGCCCCCTCACGAGTTCGTGAAAGGGCCTGAGCCTCGTGGAGGCATGCGCCAACTAGCTGAGATCGATCCCCAGAGCCTCGGCAGCCATGCCGGTGAACTTCAGGGTCTGCTCGAAACCGGCCTGCGGCACGGCTTCGTTGTCGGTATTGGTGATGTCGCCCCAGTGGGCGGCAATGCCTTCCGGGGTCTGGTCTTCCGGCGCGAGGTAGGCGCCGTGGGTTTCGACCAGCTTCACCACCGAGTAACAGCCTGCGCCGGCCGCAATAATCGTGCGGTTGGGGCCGTCTTCGCTGACCATGTAGAGCACAGCCGGAGTCACCGTTTCCGGGGTCAACAGGTCGAAAGCCTTCTCGGGGATCAGGCCCTCGGTCATGCGGGTCCCGGCGGTGGGGGCCAGGGCGTTGACCTTGATGTTGTACTTCGCGCCTTCCTGGCACAGGGTGTTCATAGCGCCGATGACGCCCATTTTCGCCGAGCCGTAGTTGGTCTGGCCGAAGTTGCCGTACAGGCCGCTGGATGACGTGGTCATAACGATACGGCCATAAGCCTGCTCGCGCATCACGTCCCAGACTGCCTTGGTGCAGTTGATGGAGCCCATGAGGTGCACATCCAGCACCATCTTGAAATCATCCAGGGAGCCCTTGGCGAAGCTCTTGTCGCGCAGGATGCCGGCGTTGTTCACCAGGATGTCGATACGCCCCCACTGGTAGATGGCCTGCTTGACCATGGCCTCGACCTCGTCGTACTTGGCGACATTGGCGCCGTTGGCGATGGCCTCGCCGCCAAGAGCCTCGATTTCCGCGACTACAGCCTTGGCGGCTTCGCTGGATCCGCCAGTGCCATCAGCGGCACCGCCCAGGTCATTGATAACCACCCTGGCGCCGCGCTTGGCGAGTTCGATGGCGTGGCTGCGGCCCAGTCCGCCGCCGGAACCGGTGACAATGGCGACCTTGCCTTCGTATGAAATGCTCATTGCTGACTCCTTAACCCGTAAACACCATGGAGAGCCACTCGCAGGCCAGCGCCGGCGTTTCCTCGCCCTCGATTTCTACCGTAATGTTCTGTTTGACCAGGAAACGGTTGTCATCCTTCTGCTGGATGTCCGCGATTTCCACGTGGGCGCGCACCTTCTTGCCGGCGCGAACCGGCGCCAGGAAACGCACCTTGTCGAAACCGTAGTTGACGCCCATCACCACGCCCTCCGGCATCACGCCAAGGCCTGAGGTCATCGGCACCAGGCAGGACAGGGTCAGGAAGCCGTGAGCGATGGTGCCGCCGAACGGCGTCTGCTTGGCGGCTTCCTCGTCGACGTGGATAAACTGGTGATCGTCGGTGCAATCGGCGAATTCATTGATGCGCTCTTGGGTCAGTTCGGTCCAGGGGCCGGGTTCGAACTTCTGCCCAACGCAGCTCAAAAACTCATCTTTAGGTACGACTTGTACGCCCATGAACAGGGTTCCTTCGTTGGTGGGTGAGGCAGCCCTACAGTGTAGTCCACGCGCGGCAGGCGGCGCGGGTCGAGGCCTGCGAAAAAAGGGATTTGAACATACAGTATGAAATTACGACTTTCAAGTATACCGAGGGGTGGAACATTGCTGCGACAGGGGCGCTGGCGGCATAATGCGCAGCCATAGCGAACAGCACCTCACGGTTACCTATATATGAAGAACGTTGCAGTTATCCTGCTCGGCCTGCTGGCCGCAACCGCCATCGCCGAAGAGAAATTCCCGGGCATTGAAAACCTGATGACCGCCAGGGAATTCCGGGACGCGGGGCTCGACCAACTGGACGAGCGCGAGTTAAAGGCGCTCAACGCCTGGCTGCTCAACTACACCGCCGGTGAAGCCGCGGTGCTGATCCAGTCCAACGACGAAGTGAAGAAAGCCAAGGCCGAGGCAGAAATCGTGTCCAATATCAAAGGCGATTTCACCGGCTGGACCGGGGAGACCGTGTTCAGGCTGGAAAACGGCCAGATCTGGCGCCAACGCCTGTCCGGGCGCTACAAATACTCCGGACCACCCAACCCGGAAGTGCGTATCTCCCGGAACTTCATGGGCTTCTACAAGATGACGGTAACCGACACCGGCAAGAGCATCGGCGTCAAACTCGTCAATTGATGACCACCGGCGCCGTTAGCCGGCGCCGCCCCCCTTCCCCAGGCTACCGGGCAGTTCCCTCCACGGCGACTCATTAGTGGGCGCTACGCCGCCAGGCGGCATCCAACTTAGTTCCCCGAGTGTGAATTTTTTACAAACTTCGATTTGGGGATTCGTTGAGGGACTTGTGCGTTCATGCGTTAATTCGGTACGGCTCGCAGAGTGCACTTATCCTGTGCGCTCAGAGCTCACATCAGATCTGAAAAAAAATTCACAGGGGAATCAATATGTTGTCCAAAAAACCACTTGCCCTGGCTGTGAATGCTGCACTGGGAGTCGCTTCTGCGATGACCGTGCCGCAAGTCATGGCGCAAGAAGACGCCTCTCTTGAAGAGGTGATTGTTACCGGATCGCGTATCCAACGCGCGAACCTGGTGACCTCCAGCCCGGTTCAGCAGCTCGACGCTGAACAGCTGGCCTTCACCGGTGTTACCCGGGTGGAAGACGTACTGTCTCAGCTGCCTCAGGTAACCCTGGACCAGTCATCCGGTCAGGCGATTGAGTCTATCGGTACTGCCACCATGGAACTGCGCCAGCTCGGCTCCAGCCGTACGCTGGTTCTGTTGAACGGCCGTCGCCTGCCGACCAACTCGCCGCTCGACACCAACTCCGGTGCTGACCTCAACTTCATCCCGATGCAGTTGGTCAAGCGCGTGGAAGTTCTGACCGGTGGTGCATCTTCCACCTACGGCCCGGACGCTGTGGCCGGTGTTGTTAACTTCATCATGGTTGACGACTTCGAAGGCGTTAAGCTGGACTACCAGTTCAGCCAGTACCGTCACGACAATGACGGTGGCTTTATCCCGGATAACGCCGCTGCTGCTGGCTTCCCGTTTGCCAATGACACCGCCAATGACGGTGACATCGATGACATCAGCTTCGTCATCGGCGGCAACCTGAACGAAGGCCGCGGTAACATCACCGCCTACGCCACCTACCGTGACATCGAAGGCATCACCCAGTCCGAGCGCGACTACAGCGCCTGTGCTATCCGCTCTCGCAGCGGCCCCTGCCTGGGTTCCGGCACCAACGAAGCCGGCAGCTTCTACTTCGAGAACGACGGCTTCCTGGCGCCTTACAATGTGTCAGGCACGGAATTCGAAGAAGGCTTCGGCCCGCTGTTCAACTTCGCACCGCCCAGCTTCCTGCAACGCCCGGACGAGCGGACCACGCTTGGTGCCCTGGCGCGCTACGAGCTGAACGAGCAGGTTGAGGTGTACTCTGAACTGATGTTCATGGACAACCGCTCCGTCGCCCAGTTCGGCCCGGCCGGTGTGTTCTTCAACACCCTGGACTTTAACTGCGGCAACCCGTTCCTGTCTGACGGCCAGCGCGACATCGTCGGCTGTACCGGTCAGCCGGACGACACCATGGTGCAGACCATCTTCGGTCGTCGTAACGTCGAAGGCGGCCCGCGTTTCGGTGATATTCGCCACACCACCTACCGCGGCCTGTTCGGCCTGCGTGGCGACATCAACGACACCTGGAGCTACGACGTTTCCTACCAGTACTCCGAAGTGGACATGCGTACCCGGAACGGCAACTACGTAAACGTTGCTAACGTTGACGACGCACTGGACGTCAATCCCGACGGTACCTGTATGTCCAGCGACCCGAACTGTGTGCCCTACAACATCTTCCAGACCGGCGGCGTCACCGAGGAAGCACTGGGCTGGATTGGCCAGCAGTACTTCGAGCGCGGCACCACCGACCAGGAGATCTTCCAGGGCTTCGTCACCGGCGACCTGGGTGACTACGGCGTGACCCTGCCGTGGGCCGAGAACGGTGTATCTGTGGTCCTCGGTTTCGAGTACCGCGAAGAGTCCATCGAGTACCGGCCTGACGACGCCGCCCTGGCGGGCACCGTTGGCGGCCTGGGCGCAGCACTGACGCCGATCTCCGGTGAGTACGACGTAACGGAATTCTTCGCAGAAGCCAGCATCCCGCTGGTGGAAGGCAAGGACTTCATGCAGGCTGTCGTTCTGGACCTCGGCTACCGCTACTCTGACTACGATCCTTCCGGCGAAACCACGGACACCTACAAGGTAGCCCTGGGCTGGGATATCAACGAGCAGATCAAGCTGCGTGGTAGCTACCAGCGTGCCGTACGTGCGCCGAACCTGGTTGACCAGTTCGAGCCGGTATCCGGTACCCTTTTCGCCATGGACAACGACCCCTGTGGCGGCGTTGTTAACGGCGTCAGCCAGCGCGGTTACACCTTCGAACAGTGCGCCAACTCCGGCGTAAGCCAGGCGATCTGGGATCTGGGTGGTCCGAGCGACTCTCCGGCGGCCCAGTACAACACCATCCGTGGTGGTGATCCCAACCTGTCGCCGGAAGAAGCTGACACCTACAGCTTCGGCTTCATCCTGTCGCCGAACTTCCTGCCGGGCTTCACGGCCTCTGTCGACTACTACGACATCAAGGTGGAAGACGCGATCACCAGCATCGACCAGGAAACCACCCTGATCGAATGTATCGAGACTGGCGATCCGCTGTTCTGTGACTCGGTATCTCGTGGCACCAACGATACGCTGTGGCTTGGCCTCGCCGCTCCCGGCAACGGTATCAATGCCCGGTCCGCCAACATCGGCTTCTTCCAGACCAAGGGTGTGGACGTTGAGCTGACCTACAACGTCGATATCGGCGAGTGGGGCAGCCTGAACTTCGTCAACATCTACGGTTACGTGGATGAGTGGGTACAGGAGCAGTACGACGGTGCAGGTGAAACGAACTGTGAAGGCGTATACGGCGGACCTTGTGTACTGCCGCTGCCGGAAAACAGGAACCGCTTCGCCGCCACCTGGGCGACTCCCTGGGACCTCACGGTCAACCTGACCTGGCGTTACATCGACGGTGTGGATCAGGTCGGTACCTCCGGTACTCCGATCGACATCGACTCCCAGGACTACATCGACCTGGCAGCCACCTGGGCCGTCACCGACTACGCGACCCTGCGTCTGGGTATGAACAACGTAATGGATGAACAGCCTCCGTTCGTTGCTCAGGGTGTAACCGCTCGTGAGAACGGTAACACCTACCCCGGCATCTACGACCCGCTGGGTCAGTACTGGTTCGCCGGTGTCACCATGCAGTTCTAAGCGCTGCACCTGAGTGGAGGCAACTCCACCCAAGGAAAAGGCGGGCGCAAGCCCGCCTTTTTTTTGCCTGTCCTTTTACAAGACCGCCGCAGGCGCAATACAAGAACGCCGCAGGCGCAATACAAGAACGCCGCAGGCGCACTGTGTGCCCGCCACTGGCTTACTGCAGAACCGCCGCAGACGCTGATACCACTACAGCGAAGGCAGCTTAATCCATACGCGGAAGGCGCATTTGTGCGATAATCGCGCGCTTCGCAAGCAATCCCTCCAGGCACATGACCAGCACCAGCGCTACGCAGCCGGCCGAGCTTTTGCAGAAGGCCGCCACCGAACTCCAGTCCGGCCGTCTCAACGAGGCCGCCAAGACCTGCCATCAGATACTCGATACCTATCCCGGACAGCCCGATGCCCTGCATATGCTCGCCATGGCTGCCGCCAGCAGTGGCAGGCTGGATGACGCGGAAAAGCTGTTCCTTGAGGCGCTCAACCATGCGCCCAAGCGGCCCGACATCTTGGTCAACTTCGGCAACTTCCTGCGCAACCTGGGAAGAGTGGCGGACGCCCAGGTGCGTCTACGCAAGGCGGTCAGGATCGCGCCGGATTTCAGTGCCGCCTGGTACAACCTGGGGCTGCTGCTGCACTCGACATTTGAGATGCGCGAGGTGGTGAAGTGTGCGCAGAAGACCTGTGAACTGGAGCCGACGCACGCCCCGGCCTGGGAACTGCTGGCCTCAGCGGAGCAGAAACTCGGCAACCCGGATGCCGCCATCCAGGCCTGTCGCGATGGCATGGCACACACCCCGGACTCACCGCGGCTGAGCTATGCACTGGCCCAGCTTCTACGCCAGGAGTGCCAGTTCAGCGAGGCGGTAGATGCCTATCAACTGGCGCTGGAGAAAGGTTTCCGCAATCCGGAGCTGTTCATGAACATGGGCGAGGCGCTGGAGGAAACCGGCGAGGTAAGCCAGGCACTGGCTTGCCTGGATACCGGGCTCGAGCAGTATCCGGACAGCCCTGAATTGCATCGCACCCGCGCCCACATGGCCTGGTCATTCGGGGACGACAGCGACCCGGTGGCCCGGCTGCGCGACGCGACCCGGTCGCACTCCGACAATCCGCGCCTGTGGTACACGCTGGCACGACTGCTGGACCGGCTGGGTCGACGTGAAGAGAGCATAGAAACCATTGCCGAAGCTCGTGCCGCCGGGGCACCCGATGCGCCGGACCTGAACATGCAGGAGGCCCTGTGCCGCAGCTATGAAGGCAAAATTGAAGAGGCCACCGCGCTGTTTGAAAAAATGGTGGCAGCCTACCCGCAATATGTGGATGGGCGCCTGACCTATGCCGGCCACCTCCTGACCCACGGCGACCCCCGCGATGCGGAACAGCACTGCGCCGCGGTAATCGGCGAACAGCCTTTCAACCAGTTGGCCTGGTGTTATGCCGGCACGGCCTGGGAAATGCTCGGCGACGAACGCGGCCAGTGGCTGATGGACTATGAGAGGATGGTGCGCTCGGTCGTGGTGCCTCCGCCCGAGGGCTATGACAGCACCGCCAGCTTCTTCACCGATGTGCAGGCGGCCCTGGAAGAACTGCACCACACCCAGGCTCACCCCATCGAGCAGAGCGTGCGCGGCGGCACCCAGACCAACGGCTTCCTGTTCCGGCTCAAACACCCGCTGCTGGCCACCGTGGAACAGCAGATTCGCATTGCCATCAAATCGGTACTGGCTGACTTCCCCCAGGATGCAGACCATCCCTTCTGGGCGCGCAGAATCCCCGACCCCCGCGGTGACGGCTTCCAGTTCTCCGGCGCCTGGTCGGTGCGCCTGCGCAGCGAGGGCTTCCATACCAATCACATCCACACCGAGGGCTGGATCAGCTCCGCGCTCTATGTGGCACTGCCGGACGAGGTGCAGACCGGCGACGGCACCGAGGGCCACATCCAGTTCGGGGCACCCATGAGCGAGCTGGACCTGGACCTGCCTGCCCGGCGGGTGGTCAAACCGGAGGTGGGCACCCTGGCCCTGTTTCCCTCCTATATGTGGCACGGCACCATCCCCTTCCATTCAGAGCAGCCGCGTATCACCATTGCCTTCGACCTGGTACCCCAGAGTTGAGCAATAGACCCTGCAGGCCGGCCGCAATGAAGGCGACAGCAACAATGGAGAGACACTCGTGAACCCCCTGCAACAGCAGCTGGACACCGCGATCCAGCATCTGCGCGCCGGTCGCCTGGACGAAGCCTGGGCGATGGCCGAGGCCCTGAAGACACAGTTTCCAGACCAACCCGAGCCCTACCTGTTCGCGGCGGATACCGCGCGCCTGCGCGGTGATCGCGCCGGCGCGGTCGCGCAGCTTGACGCGCTCCCGGAGAGCGTTCGCAATACCGCAGGCGCCTTGCTTCGCAAAGCCCAGCTATTGTTTGGGGACAGCCGCCGGGCCGACGCGCTGGCCACCGTACGGGAGGCCATGCCCCTGATCAGCAATAATGAAGCTGAGTTGCGCGCGGTCGCCAGGCTACTCAGCGACTGTCAGCGGGCCGAAGAAGCGCGCGGCTGGCTGCTCTCTGCTTACGCACAATTGCCAGACAGTATCGCCGTGCTGTTCGATCTGGCGGTAACAGAGTTCCAGCTAAACCTGCCCGAAGAGGCGGCGCAGCATCTCGAAGCACTGCTGGCCATAGAACCCTACCACCCGGGCGCACTGCACCTGCGCTCGCAGCTCGGCAAGCACAGCGATGACAACAATCATATCGGCGCACTGCGGGAGTGCCTGGCCAACGGGCCGGATCACCCCAACCTGACGACGGCGGCCAACTACGCCCTGGCACGTGAGCTCGAAGACCTGGAGCGCTATGAGGAAGCCTTTGCGGCGCTGCAGGCGGGCGCCAGCGCCTACCGCAGAACGCTGCAGTACGACGGCGCGGAAGAGCTGGCTTCACATGCCCTGATCCGCGACGGTTTCACGGCCGAAGACTTCTCCAGCTTGTCTCCCGGCTGCGAAGATGCCGCACCGATTTTCGTCATCGGCCTTCCACGCACCGGGACGACTCTGGTTGAGCGCTTGCTAAACAGCCACAGCCAGGTCAATTCCATCGGGGAGTTCAAGGACTTCCCGATGATGCTCAGCGACATGGCCGGCGCCATTGCCCCGTCCATGCCCGGCGCCAGCAATGCGGAGATTTTCCGCGCCGTGGACTTCAGGGCGCTGGGTGAGCGCTACCTGACAGCGGCCCGGGAGGTCGCAGGCGATAGTGCGCGATTCGTGGACAAGCTGCCCTACAACTTCCTGTACTGCGGCTACCTGCTCGGGGCGCTACCGAAGGCGCGTATCCTGCATCTGACACGCCATCCGCTGGATGCCTGCTACGCCATCTACAAGACGCTGTTTTTTGGCGCCTATAGCTTCTCCTATGACCTGGACGAACTGGCGGATTACGTCATCAGCTACCACCAGCATATGCAGCACTGGCACCAGGTCCTGCCGGGGCGCATCCACGACGTTCAGTACGAGACTCTGGTGCGTGAGCCCGAAGCTACGGCACGCGGCATCCTCGAGTTTTGCGACCTGGCATGGGAAGAACAGGTGCTCGACTTCCACAACCAGCCAGCGGCATCCATGACCGCCAGCGCCATGCAGGTTCGCAAGCCCGTGCACACGGACTCTATCGACGCCTGGCGCCGCGCCGGCGAGGGATTCAAGCGGGTAGAAGAAAAACTGGCAGCGGCAGGTCTCGGCTAGCAACAGGACTTTGCCGCAACCGCGCTAAGGGGACTGGCTGTACAGCCAGTCCCTGTGCTCCCGCAACAGGGCGGACACCAGGTCGCGCTCCTCGGCGGAGAGCAGCGGATTCCAGATATCGAAAATCAGGATCACGCGCGTCTCGTCCGCGTCGTTCCAGGCCTCGTGCTCGATGGTGTCATCGAAGGCCCAGGCCTCACCGATCCGCCAGGTACGAGTTTCATTGCCCACCCGGAACCCCGCCGGGCCTGGCAGCACCAGCGGCAGATGCACCAGCAGCCGGGAGTTGGTGGAGCCGGTGTGGGGCGGAATACGGGTATGTGGTGCCAGCGCTGAGAACAGGGCCGTCGGTGCAAAGCCTGGCTGGTCAGCCAGCGGCAACTCAGCCAGGACTGCGGTGGTTTGCGGGCAGCGGGCCATGGGCTCTTCCTGGGGCACGCCGTCCTTCCACAGCCACAGGGAACTCCAGCGGCTGTTGTGATTGAGCTCGGCAAACTGGTTTTCCGGCGTGCCGGGCGCGTACTGGATGTAGGGTGCAAACCCGGGCATGCCCTCTTCGAGCAGGGCGAGCAGTTCCCCACGAATCACCTCGGTGGCTGCTTCCAGGGTCGGCAGCCAGGGAAAATACTCGCGCTCGAAGAACGGGATGGCCGGCAACCTCGGTACCTGTAGCTGGATCGACTCGGAGTGATAGACCTTGCGCTGGGCGCCCGCCATCAGGTCGACGCACTCGTTTACGCGGCCCAGCGATTCACCGCTGGCCTTACCCAGCAGATCACCCAGCCGTTCATGCAGGTGCTCGCGCAGCAGGCTTGACTGCCCCTCCACCAGGGCCTGCGCCTTGCGTAACTGCTCCTGCAGCGCCGGCGGCGTCTGCTCGATCGGTGGTGCGATGCGCAGGGAGTCGCTATAGACCTGGGAGGCCTGGCGAATCCTGCCCATCTGCTCGAGGATCGCCCCCTTGGAAATCAGCGCCACGAAAAAGTAGGGTTCTATTGCCAGCGCCCCGTTCAGGGCTTCCAGGGCACCCGGGAGATCTCCCAGCGTACGCCGCACCATAGCCAGATTGAGCTTGATATTGGCATCACGCGGGTGACGGCGTTCCGCTTCCAGCAACTGTGATTGCGCGCCCTGCCCGTCGCCGCGCTTGAGCGCGGCAACCGCGGAAGAAATCACTGACTGGACGGCCTGCTGGCTTGTATCGCTCAAAAACTACTCAGTAGCGAATGCTGTAGATGCGTTCCACGGAATCCGCCGCCACCACCAGGCCGTCCTCCAACCGCGGGCGAAAACGCAGGTCGCGGAGGTAGTTGTAGCCGCGGGTGACCGCAGGCTGGTTGACCGAACGGTCCGGGGCAAGAATCTCTATATCCTGGGCTTCGCCGTGGCGGCTGACCATGAACTTCACATGAACCTCCGCCACATTGTACAGCCTGATCGGCATAATGCCCGGCTGAAATACCACCTGGGACGGTAACTCGAGCGGATTGCCAAAGGTCGCCCGCCGCCAGTTGTCGGCGTTCGGCTTACCTTCCATGAGTTCCCAGGCTTCCTGGTAGGCGCTGATGGCCTGTGCATAGCGCCGGTACCACTGGTACCAGTCGGCCCTCATGACCAGAACGTCAGCCAGTTCGGCAGCTTCCGTATCGGGGTCGTTTTCCAGTAGCTGGCGCATATCCCGGATAGTGGCCAGGCCCTGGCGGAAGTTATCGTTCAGGAAGGCCGCAAATCTCAGCCTGGTAAGGTCCGGCAGCTCGATATCGTCGCGCTGGCCCGCCTCTACCGCCAGGGTTTCCTCGCTTTCACCCGGGTATACGGACAGCATGTAGTGGGTGCGCAGGCGGCCCTCGAGGTAGGGCAGCCGGGCACGACTGAACTCGCCCTCCTGCTCCTCGACGTCATCGGCCATGCCAGCGTAGAGGTCGAGCAGCTTAACCATGCGCGGGTAGCGATAACGATCAAGCTGGCCGAGGTAGGCGGCGCGGTGCCAATCCGCCAATTGCTCCACGTGCTCCATCATCAGCGGATCAGAGGGCGAGAGGTTTTCCTTGCGAATCCTGAACAGGTATTGCTGCTGGTCATCAGCCGCGATGTAGTCGCCCATCTGGTAGTAAGCTTCGATAAGCTGTTCCACCATGCCGGTTTGGGAAACGGTATTCAGGCCTTCATTGACGCGCATAAGGTGAATAGCCCGGCGGTACTTCTCAATGGCGTCCGGAAACTGGCCATCCGCGAAGTAGGCGGCGGCCAGTTCCTGCAGATCCGGCACCAGCGCGGGGGAATAGGCCCCGGCCTGGTTTTCGGTCAACCAGAGCTTTTGCAGTAACACATCGATCGGCGCCGAGGCATCAAAGGGTATGGCGTGATAAGGCTCATAGTGGCTTCGGGGGTCATCATCCCGGAACATGGTGGAGCCATAGGTCGTGGCTGGCGGAAACTCCGGTGACACCGAACGCGCGTCTGACACCGTGCGGCCGGCCCAGGCTGAGGCGCCCGCCACAAGCAGTGCCGTTACCAGACAGCTACGCGCTGCGGAGCGCAGGCCGCCGACTCGATCGCCGATGCTCCTGCCCGCGCACCTACCTATGCATCCAACAACGAACCGGTGACGGTTGTTTTCCCCTGATGTCGCCATTCTGCACCACTTGCTATCCCGATAAGACACCTGGTGGTCTCGCTTCAGCCGGGCTCGCGCCAGGCCCTTGCGCCTGTTTACGCCATCGATCCCGGCTTGGCGCACCATTGCCTTATCCTACGCAGCGTACCGGCCTTGCATATCACGGCGTTGTAGACCGCTGGCCTGGCGCTACGTTCATTGTTCTGTATTGAATTACTACCGGAATTCGCCTGCGGATTCAATGTCAGACAATTGTTCGGCTTGTGCGTCATGCGCCGCCCCTGCATGATGCGCAAACAAGCCTCACTGTTGAGGAAGAGTATGCGCACACCAGACGATAACGATAAAAAACGCGCGCGGGTGCCGCCAGCCTTTCTGGCGACCCTGCTGGCACTCCTGCAGGTCACTGCTCTCAGCGCCTGTGTCGGCAACCTGCCCCAGTCTGCAAAAATGCAGTACACGCCCGAAGAGCTTGTTCCTCAGCGATCCCCGTTCTACACCCGCGGCGACGTCAATGACCTGCCAGCGGTGGACCCGCTGGCGCTGGATGACGATATGCGCGTCTTCCTTGACGATGTGCTGGACCGCAGCGGCTCCCAGCGGGTAGTGCTGAACAATATTCTGCGCGGCCTGCTGGACGACGATTCAGTCATTGAGTACGACAACTTTAAAACCTACACCGCCCAGGAGGCATTCCATGCCCGCAAGGGCAACTGCCTGGCGTTTACCAACCTGTTTGTGGCACTGGCCAGGGAGGCGGGTCTGGACGTTGAGTATCAGGAGGTAGACATCCCGCACAACTGGGAGCGCCGCGGTGAAACCTGGGTTTACAACCGCCACATCAGCGCCTACGTGAACCTCGGCATCGAGGGCAAGTTCTATATTGACTTCAACCTCAACCCGTCGCAGGTGGAGTTCTACGAAGCGAAGCGCATCACTGACAAGGCTGCGCTGGCCCAGTACCACAACAATATGGGCGTGTACTGGATTATGGGTGATCGCTATGACCTCGCCTACCTGCACCTGCGGGAGGCCATCACACTGTCCAGCATGGAGCCGTGGTTCTGGACCAACCTGGGCGTACTCTATAGCCGGGTCCGCGACGACAAGCGCGCCGAAGCGGCCTGGCTGCACGCCGTGGCACTGGGCAATGATCATTCGGCGGAAAGCAACCTGGCACGCTACTACCAGCGTAAAGGCAAGGACGAACTGGCCGACGAATTCCAACAGCGCGTACAGCGCTTCCGGCTCCGAAACCCCTATTATCGCTACGAGCTTGCGGAAACCGCCTACTACAGCGGCGACTATGACACCGCCATCGCCGAGCTGAAGACGGCGATCCGCATACGCAACAATGAGGAGCAGTTCCACCGGCTGCTGGGTCTCGCCTACATCAAAGCGGGCGCCAGCAACAAGGCCAGCATTGCCTTTGCCAACGCCGAGCAGGTGGCCAGCAGCAATGATGCCCGTCGTATCTACGGCGAGAAGCAGAAAATTCTTCGGGAAAGCGTCGCGACGGAACAAAAAAACCGCTGAGTCTGGTGGATAAAGATCGTTCACCTTTGGTGAACGATCAACTCGAAATAATCAATTTCACAGATGGATAGGGTGCGCGTACCTTAGCGCTTATCGTCAACGGAGCGCACCCCATGTCACAGCTTTGCCAGGACACCGCAGCCGGACCAGGGTCTCATCTCAAACTGGTCTCAGCACCGGCACAGAAGCCTTTCAAGGTAGTGAGCCACGGGATCGCCCGAGCCTACCCCAATAGCCTGCAGGGACTGCTGCGGGCGGCAGGCTCCGGCCTGACCCTCGATCGGGCAGGCGAAGGCTCCTTCCGAAGCCGCGGCCGCCACGGCTTTGAGCTGTCTACCCGCGCCTTCCCCGAACTCAAGGCCCTGGCGCAGCCGGGCTTCAGCCTCAACCCGGTGGCCGGTTTGCCCGGTGTTCTCAAGGGCCTCGCGCCCGACCTGAATACCGTAATCATTGGCCTACCGGAACAGATCAACGACAAAACAAGCGCCGCCCTTGGCCTGTTGCTGCGGCGGATATTGCCCGCGGAAGCGCAGATCGTCGCGGTAGACCACCTGCTGGCCTATCGCGGCCTACAGGCACAACTGCCGGACGCCGATATTCGCTTGCTGGACGCCGCGGAAGTCATGAGTGAGTTGGTCCAGTCCAGTAGCAGCGTCCCGGTGCTGGTGGTTCCCAATGAGATGGCGCCGGTGTTCACCGCCGCCGCCCTCGGCCTCAATGGCAGCAGTGCGCTGGCCTGCCGCATCGAAGGTGGCCGCAACCGCCTGTGGTTTACCCACGAGAGCGACCGGGCGGCACCGGTGGAGCCGGCTGCCATGGTGCAGGCCCTGGGCTGGTTGTTGCTGGCCATCGGCAAGCCCGGCGTGGCGGCCTGCCTGCACAACGCGGTCCTGAAAACCCTCGAAGACGGCGTCCATACCGACGCCCTCAGCCTGTTGAATCCCTATGCCACCCTGGTGGGTGATACTGCCATGCTGGACGCTATCACCTCGCGCCTCGGCCAGAAACCATCCCGGCTCGGCGCAGTGGACTACGGCGCACCGCGCGCCCGTACCCAGAGTCGCGCCACGCTCACCTGCGTGAGCTGAGCGCACTACCGCCCGACGGTATCCCCGCTCTACACCCTGGCCTCGACGTTCTACCGAACCTCTTTTGTCCTGGCATCGTGCGCCGGAATCCGGGCGCGCTCCGGGCGTCGATTTTCCCGGACACGCTACAAGCATGACATCCCTGTCTCGCTCGGGAACGCGGATCGCCGCCCGGGCCATCCATGGCCGTTGACGGTCCGTGAAGACGCACTCACGGCCCACGCCCTCCAGCGGAGCGTGATTACGATCCGTTCGGCACATTGACTGAGAGCCAAGAGAAGAAGACTGGGACCTAGCGCATTTCGAGTGCAACGCCGGGGCGATTTACAGCAGTGCAGGGAAGAGAAGAAAAAAAAGCGCCCCATGACTGGGGCGCTTTTGTAGAGAGGTTGTTGCTGGGCAGGTGTCAGCCGTTGCCGGCTTGCCTGGGGGTTCCCCTGGCGACGTCGGAGAAGGCGCTCACCCACAGATTGCGCGCGTCGTTGACCTGCTCGTCGGTGACGTCGCCGATATTGCCGGCCACGAAGTCGACGCCGTCTACCAGCCACCAGGCCAACTGGTTGGTGGCGAGATCGTAAATGCGCTCGCGGCCCTCGGCCTTTTCCACCACCAGCCGGTGAGTCCGCAGCAGCGCCAGGTGCTGCGATACCCGGGTTTGCGGCAGGTCAAGCTTGTCGGCGATATTGCTGACGCTGTGCTCACCGCGACTGGCCAGGAACTGAATAATAAGGATGCGATCCGGATGGGACAGCACTTTTAACAGCGCACTCAGTTCACGCGCTACGATTTTCCGGTTTGGCATATCAGGCGGCCTCACTCTGGCTGGAATTCGCTTCACCATCGGCCAGTACAGGCACCCACTCGGCGCTGCCGGCGCGGCGTAATAGTACGCCCTCATCGTCCAGCGCGTGCATCTGTATCCAGCCATTGTTGACCAGATCGGCCAACCCGCTGTGCTGATAGATCACGTAATCAATCGCCTCGACCGGTGCCGCGATGACAGCCATAAGGCGCAGCGGCTCGTGGAAGAAGGACTGGCCGTCATGCAATGACTGCAGCGGCAGGCCCGAGCGCAGATCACCGTCCACACCTTCGAGCACACCGATGCCGCCGACAACGTTGTGCAGGGTTTTATCGCCGCTGCCGAAGTGCCTGTTGTCCACGGTGGAGCCGTAGTATTGCATGGTGATCCAACTTGCTACGACCAGCGGGGCCGTAAGGATTACTTCCAGCACACTGTGCTCCCTGTCATTGTGGTGATCGTACTCGTGCAGGAAAGTCCTGCCCGAGAGATCCAGACCGCGGGTCTTGTCGCGAGGCGCGGCAATAAAGGCCCGGCAACCCGCCAGCCCCCATTCCGGGCGCACCTCGGACCAGTCGCTGGCGCGACGCAGCAGGGACTGTCCGCTCACCGCATTCAGATCGGCGGCGCGCTCGCTGCGCGTCGCCCGTGCCGTGAGACTGGCATGCTGCGCGAAAGCATCCAGTTGAGCTGAAGGCAGCAACAACTCTGTGTCCAGCAGAGTTAGCTCGTCGGTGGTAGTGTCATGGATAGCCGCCGCAAACTGGGTGTCCGCAGGGATCTCAATGCCACGCTCGATCAGCCCTGCGCGCACCGCGCTATCGTTAAGCAGACCGGCCGCGATGCGGGCGTTCGCGTCACCGGCATGACCGCCGCAGGCACCGCAATCCAGCGCCGATGCGTAGGGATTGTTGGCCACTGAGGCGCCGTGCCCTGCCAGCACCACCAGCGGTGCAAAGCCACTGGTGAGTGACATACCGCGCAGCAGCCCTTCCGCCATATCGATTTTTTCCGCCGGCGTCGCCTTCAGTTCAGGCGCCGGAGCTGGCGTGCTTTTATCTCCCCAGCCAAGACTTGCCTTGACCAGTTTCCAGGCATAGCCCGGACCCAGGGCCTCGACGTAGCTGAAGCCAGCGACCCCGGCGCGCTGGAAACGTGCCCAGCGACCCTCCATGAACTGGCGCGTGGCACGGCTGGGCGGCGCATGGCTGCAGGCGCTGTGGCCTGGCTCCAACAGCACCGGGCAACGCGCGCTGTCGCCATCAATCTCGGATTCCAGGTTCACAGCCAGACCGAAGAAGCCCGCAAAACCAATGGTTTCGATCTGCAGCGCCGGGCTTTGCTCCAGGGCACGGCGATAGCGCTCCGAACGCACATCGATACAAAACGCAGCCTGAACATCCGGTCGCGCATTGCGCTCAGCACTGCTCTGGCTGTTGAGCATCTCCGCCAGCTCGCGCTGGGCGGCATAATCCTGTGCGACCTGCAGCGTCAGGTCGGTCCAATTGAGGGCCAGCCACTGGGCACTGTCATCGTCAGTGTAGTGATGGGTGCTGGCATGCCAGTGTTTCGCCAGCCCGGTGTTGCCGAGGCAGCGGAACAGCACCAACTCCCAGCTGGCCCGAATAGCGAGCAACTGGCGCGCGGCGCTGCCGTCCTCACCGCGCAGTTCTTTTGTCCAGCCGCGGTAGCGGGCATAGGCAGCCCAACCGGCGACATCGGCCAGCAGGCGGTGGAAGTAGTCGGTCAGGGCTTCAGGGACAAGCGACAATTCTTCCGCCAGCAGAATCAACAGCGCGGTCGGCTCAGCGGGCAGCTCGGCAAACGCCTGGCGGGCGCCCTTTAGCCCCAGCAGCTCGGCGCTGCGGTCGATAGATGACAGCGCCCGGTAAGACGTCCAGGGATCGGCTTCCTGGCCACCTGCAGACCAGACCGCCAGGCCCTGGTCGAAGTAGTCAGCCGCCCAGTTGGAGATAGCATTGGTGATAAAGCCCTGCCAGTCCGTGTTATCACCCCGCTGCGCCAGCGAAGCCACGGTAGGCAGCTTGAAGAGGTCAGCGGGCGCCTCATGCTTGAGCGCCTCGGCCCGTACACGCTCAACGGAGGTGACATGGCGACGACCGTGGCGAGAGAGTTTCTCGATCGCCATGGCGATGTCCCGGTCGAGGATATGCCCCTCGGCAATGCGCTCGGCGTAGTAGCCGCGCGGCATGGTCAGGCGCGCACCCAGGGTCCTGGCCGAGAGATAACCGGCGTCCTGCAGATCGTAGTCCGCCATACCCATCAGCGGGTTCACCGCAACGAAGGACTTCAGCGGCCACAATGGAGCGATGCGCGACGCTGCGTCACTGGCAGCGCGATCCACATTCAGATCCAGGGCCACGGTTTCAGTCTCCTGCGACGCGGCGACAGCTTCCGGAGGTAGCGTTGCATTCATGGTCAGACTCCTTGACGAGGGCTTTCAGCGCGGTTCGCACCCAGCCAGCGGTTGATAAACAGGTTGATGTAGAGTCCGCGGGCGAGGTGTACCCGCAGGGCACTGAAGCGCGCCTGGGCCAGGCCCGCGCTTTGCATCAGCGCGATGGTGCTAAAGCCGAGCACGACAGCCAGCAGCAAGCCGCGGCCAAACAGACCGGGGTCACTGCCGGTCACCAGCACATCGGCGAGCGCGATGGACGCCAGGTTTTGCAGCGCGAAGTAGGCGCCGGTCACCGCGGCGGCACCTGCCAGCATGCGCAGGTAGCGCCCTGGCGACTGCAGCGGGGCATCCAGGAACAGCCACAGGCCCAGCACCAGCATCCAGCCCAGGCTGAACACGACCGGCTGGGCCTGCCAGCCAAAGCCCGCGAGCGAGGCAACGCCCAGGTAAACCGCGGCCAGGGCAGCCAGTAGCAGCAGGCCCTGGGCCATGCCACCGGCCCGGGCGCCCTGCGTCCAGGCCTCTACCCGCAAGCGGCGGACCACGTCGCCGCTGCTCAGGAAGGCATGGGCCTTATAAAGCGAATGTCCGACCAGGTGTAACACCGCGGCCGTGTAAGCGCCAAGACCACACTGCATCATCATGAAGCCCATCTGCCCCACCGTCGAGTAGGCCAGCGCGGACTTGATGGAAGGCTGAGTGAGCATGATGGCGGTACCAACCGCGGCGGTAATAGCCCCGATCGTTGCCACGGTGAGGCCGATGGACGGCGCCGCCAGCATCAGGTCAGAGAAACGCAGGAACAGGAAACCACCAGCATTGACGATGCCCGCGTGCAGCAGAGCCGATACCGGCGTCGGCGTTTCCATGACTTCAACCAGCCAGCCGTGGGTGGGGAACTGAGCGGACTTCAAAACGGCGGTGAGCGCCAGCAGGGCTGCGGTCGCCTTGGCGGCGCCCGGCAGCTCGCCGGGCAGTGTGCGAATGGTATCGGCCAGGGCGCCAATCTCGGCGGTGCCGAATTCTGCGATCAGCAGACCGCAGGCGACGATGAGGGACAGGTCGCCAAACCGGGCGAGGATGAACTTCTTGGTGGCAGCCACCCGCGCCATGCGCCGTTCACGGCGAAACAGCAGCAGCCGGTTGAGCAGCAGGCTCATGGCAACCCAGGCGCCAACCAGCAGGTACAGGTTGCCGGCGGCCACCAGCGTCGTCACCGCGGCGAGGGTGAGCGCCAGTTCGGCCATAAACTGTCCATGGCGGGAGTCCCCCGCCAGGTATTGACGGCTGTAGTGCAAAACGGAAGTGCCCAGGAAGCTGACCAGCAGTAACAGAATCGCGCTAAGGGCGTCCACCCGGACAGAGACACCGACGCCTGCGAGGCCCAGCACCGGGCTGTGGCCCGCGCCGACCGTCAGCGCCAGCCAGCCAGTCCCGGCCGCGGCCAGCACCGGCAACCAGACCAGCCACAGGGGCCAACGGGCCGGTGAGCGCAGCATCAGCAACGCCATCCCCAGGTAGAGTGCCGGAATGGCCACCGGCAGCAGATACAAAGAAGACATAGCTATTCCATTCGCGGTATTAGATAGATGTGCGCAGTTTGCAGAAATCAGGTTGATTGATAAAATTGAAAGATATCAACGTTTCATTCTTTAAATGTGAACGATGAAATAGCCCGCGGGAGAGCTCTGTCATGCGCCTCAACTACAACCATCTCCGCTATTTCTGGGCGGTCGCGCACAACGGCAATCTCACTCGCACAGCGGAGCAATTGCACGTCTCCCAGTCCGCCCTGTCCCTGCAGATCAAGAAACTCGAGGAACAGCTCGGTCACGAGCTGTTCGAGCGGCGCGGCAAGCAGTTGGTGCTGACCGAGGCCGGACGCCTGGCGCTGGATCACGCCGATGTGATCTTTGCCAGCGGTACCGAGCTGCTGAATACCCTCAGTGGCGAGGGCTCTTCGAAGGAAGTGCTGCGTATCGGCGCCCTCTCGACACTGTCCCGCAACTTTCAGATCGCCTTCCTCGATCCCCTGGTAGGGCGAGAGCAAACCGAGGTGGTGGTGCGCTCAGGCAACCTTGCCAACCTGCTGGCGCAGTTGGAAGCCCACCGCCTGGACGTGGTGTTGACCAATACCGCCCCGCCTCGCGATGCCGCCACACCCTGGATTGTGCGCAGCCTCGACAGCCAGCCCGTCAGCCTGGTGGGTTTTCCTGAAAAGCTGGCAAACGGACGCAGCCTGGAAGACGCCCTGCGGGAGGAGCCCCTGGTCGTGCCGACCCTGGAAACAGCGGTACGAACCGCCTTTGACACTTACTGTGACGAGCACGACATTCGCCCCAACATCGTCGCCGAGGTGGACGATATGGCGCTGTTGCGGGTGCTGGCACGTCGCGATTACGGTGCCGCTGTGACCCCCGCTATCGTGGTAAGAGACGAATTGGCCAGCGGTCAGCTGGTGGAAATCGCGCGTTTCCCAGGGGTGGAAGAGCGTTTCCAGGCCATCACCCTGTCACGCCAGTTTCCCAACCCCCTGCTGCGGCTGCTGTTCGAGGGCATGGATGTGGAGTAAGAGCCTTCAGCGGTTTTAAATCGAGAGCCTTCAGCGGTTTTAAATAAAGAGCCTTCAGCGGTTTTAAATAAAGAGCCTTCAGCGGTTTTAAATAGAGAGCCTTCAGCTCTTGGTAGACAGCAATCAGGCGTCCTTCAGCATGGGGACAACCAGCACCATACCGAGCTGAAGCCGGTCCGGGTCCAGTTCGGGGTTGTACTGCCGCAGCAGCCACATCGGTACCTCGTAGCGCTGATGGGTCAACTCCCACAGGGAATCACCCTGTTTGACCACGTGCTTGCGGGTACCCTGGATTTGCCGGGCCATGAAGAAAGCCTGTTGGATATCTTTCTGATAGGCCACCCGGCGGCGTTCAAACTCCTCCGGGCTGACCCGGGAGAAATCCAGTTTGAGGCGCTGGCCAATCACCAGCGGCACACCGTAGCGGCGGCCGTTGATGCGCCGCAGCTGACTGGCGCGCAGGTCCAGCCACTCGGCGTAATGGCCCAGGGTTTCCATGGCCTGCACTTCGATACTGTTATTGTCCGCCACCGTGTAATCGCTGGGATCAGCCAGCAATTCCAGCGCCGGTGCCGCCTCTTCGTCCGCCATGGCGCTGAGCATGGTTTCTTCCGGCGGTGGGCCTTCGATCGACTGGGCTGGGGTCTCGGCATCCGCCAGGGCGTCCTGTGGAAGCGGTTCCCCGGGCAGGGTTTCCCGGGCGGAATCAACTTCGATGACAGGCGCTTCCTCAACCGCCTGCCCGGCAGCCTCACCGGCCATCGCCAGCAGGGCGGGATCACCCTCATAGGGCAGGCGCAGCACCTGGCCCACGCGTATGGTGTAACGCCGGTTGAGGCCATTCATCGCCGCCACATCGCGGATACTGTGTCCGTAGCGGCGGGCAATCTCCGACACCGTGTCGCCGCGCACCACCGTGTGATAGAGGTCCGGCGTCTGCTCATCGAAGCGTTTGTCATCCGGAATCGACGCCAGTACCAACTGCGGGTCAGCGCCCAGCCTGTCCCTGGGTACGCGCAGGGTGAAACCGGCAGGTATGCGCTTGTTCCCCTGCCAGATAGGGTCCAGCAATGCCCGGTTATGCTGCTTGAGTACGCCCAGGTCCACCTCCAGGGCGCGGGCGATATCCTCGGCGCCAATGAACTCGGACAGCTCGACCTCGAGATAGGGCACCGGTGGCGTAAGCTGCAGCGTACCGAAGTACTTGTCGCGGTTGGAGCTCACTTCCAGGGCGGCCAGGAAGGACGGGTAGAAATTGCGCGAGGCAAAACCGAAGCGACGGCCGTTGTACTTCTCGATAATTGTTTCGATATCGGTGGTGCCCAGTTCGGTGGTGGCACGCCGCATGCTGGCCGCCCCGTGGTTGTATGCCGTCAGGGCCAGCGGCCAGGTGCCCGTGAGCTGGTGGTTGTGCTCCAGCAGCTGGGCGGCGGCCACGGTGGCGGCGAAGGGATCCATGCGCTCATCAATCACATAATCCACTTCCAGGTAGCGGCGCCCGGTGGAACGGGTGAACTGCCAGATGCCTGCAGCACCCACCTTGGAGTAGGCCGCCGGATTGAAGGAAGATTCCACATGGGGTAGCACGCCCAGCTCCAGGGGCAGGCCCCGCTCCCGCAGCACCTGCTCGATATGGTCGTTCCACTCGCCGGAGCGGATAATCCCCGCCTTGAAGCGATCCGACTGGCCGCGCTGGAAGCGCACACTGCGGGCCGCCTCGCGCAGGCGCTCATCGCTGACATCAGGCCCCCACAGAGCCAGCACTCGCCGCGCCTCCGGCGACGGGTTGCTGCGGTCCGCAGCCAGCGCCTCCAGGATCTTGCGGTAGCGGGCCTTGGCGGCGCGCATGGCGCGCTTGTCGGCGTAGTAGTCGCCGCTGAGGCTCAGAGTCTCATAGATGACACCGACGCTATCGGCATCGTGCATATAGCCGCTGCGGGTGTCGACCTCGGTATACACCCGGGTCCAGAAATCCACAGCGGGTTGCAGCGCCGCGGGGCGAGGGAAGTTCTCAGCGAGGGTGAAAGTGGAAACTGCCAGAGACAGGCAGGCGGTGGCAAAAACAGAAACTAGTCGGCAGCGCATCGGATCGGGTAGTGGTAACAGCCTGCATAGCATTACCCTACTCCGACCCGATGGCAAGCAGAAGGTTCGTTCCATTGTGTTTGCGAAGCAAACTCCCGGAAAAAACCCTGAGCCAGAGGCGTCAGACGTCTAGAGAGCCTTCAGCGATCTAGAGAGCCTTCAGCGATCTAGAGAGCCTTCAGCCATCTAGAGAGCCTTCAGCCATCTAGAGAGCCTTCAGCGGTCTAAAGAGCCTTCAGCGGTCCAGAGAGGCGCCTTCAGCCGTCACGAAAAGTCGCGTTGACGGTGTCCTGCGCAACGTATTTGCGCAGTTCCTGCCGTCCCACCACCATGCGGTGCACGGCATCGGGCCCGTCCGCCAGACGCAGGGTCCGCTGCGACATATACATGGCCGCCAGCGGCGTATCCTGGGAAACGCCGGTGGCCCCGAACATCTGGATGGCCTCGTCGACAATGCGGATGGAGATGTTGGGCACCGCAGTCTTGATCATGGAAATCCAGATACGGGCTTCCTTGGCATCCACGCTGTCCATCATCCAGGCAGTTTTCAGCGTCAGCAGGCGCGCCATCTCGATATCCATACGGGCGTTGGCGATGATGTCGATATTGGCGCCCAGCCGGGCCAGCGGCTTACCAAAGGCGACCCGATTGGTGGCGCGGTCACACATTAGCTGCAGGGCGCGCTCGGCGGCCCCGATAGCGCGCATGCAGTGGTGGATGCGGCCCGGGCCGAGACGGCCCTGGGAAATTTCAAAGCCGCGACCGGCACCGAGTATCATGTTCTCTTCCGGAACCCGCACATTGTTGAACTTCATATGCATGTGGCCGTGGGGTGCATCGTCCATGCTGAACACGTGCATGGGGCGCAGCACTTCGACCCCGGGGGTGTCCATCGGCACCAGGATCTGCGACTGCTGTAAATGCTTGGGCGCCTCCGGATCGGTTTTGACCATGACGATAAGAATCTTGCAGCGCGGATCACCGGCGCCGCTGATGTAGTGCTTCTCGCCGTTGATGACCCACTCACCGCCTTCCAGCTTGGCTTCAGTGCAGATGTTGGTGGCGTCGGAAGAAGCGACCCCCGGTTCAGTCATGGCGAAGGCCGAGCGAATCTTTCCGTTGAGCAGTGGCTCCAGCCAGGCTTCCTTCTGGGCTTCGCTGCCGTACTTCTCCAGCACCTCCATATTGCCGGTATCCGGGGCTGAACAGTTGAAGCACTCCGCCGCCAGGTGTGAGCGGCCCATCTCCTCCGCCAGGTAGGCGTATTCAACGGTAGTGAGGCCAAAGCCGCGCTCACCTTCCGTGAGGAAGAAGTTCCACAGACCTTTCTCCCGGGCGCTGGATTTCAGGCCCTCGAGGATTTCAGTCTGACGTTCGGTCCACTGCCAGCGGTCGCCCTTGCCGACCTCCTCGTAGAACTCCTGCTCTACGGGGATGACCTCGTTGGTGATGAACTGCTTGACCTGTTCCAGGATCGGTCGCAGCCGCTCACTGACACCCAGGTCCATGTTTCCGTCTATGCCACCGGCCACGGCGGGGCTTTGTTCTACGCTTGATGGTGAAGCACCCATGTCTAATCTCTCCCGGAGTTCAGTTGAGCGGCGTAACCCGCTTTCAGTTGTCGTTTGAAAATCTTACCCGATGCAATGCGCGGCAGCTTGTCCTGATGGAACCACACATGGACGGGAATCTTGAAGGCCGCCAGGTGATCGGCCAGGTAGGCCTGCAACTCGCCGGCGCCCAGACTGTCTGGATCATGCAGCACCACGGCTGCGCCCACCACCTCACCGAGACGCTCGTCGGGCAGGCCGAACACCGCTGCCTCGTCGACGGCATGGTGCTGGTAGATGGCCGCCTCGACCTCGATGCAGCTTATATTCTCGCCGCCGCGAATAATAATGTCCTTGATGCGGTCGACGATATACAGGAAGCCGTCCTCGTCCATATAGCCGACGTCGCCGCTGTGAAACCAGCCGTCCCTGAAGGCTGCCTCAGTGGCCTCGGGCTTGTTCCAGTAACCGCGCACATTGGCTGGGCTGGAGATACAGACCTCACCGCGCTCCCCAGCCGGCAGGGCCCGGCCGGCCTCATCCACGATTCGGAAGTCGGTGACCACTGGCACCGGACGACCGGCACTGCCCGGCTTGGCCAGGTAAAGAGCGCCGCTATTCACCGACCCCAGGGCGTTGGTTTCCGTCAGTCCATAGCCGATGCCGGCACTGGAGCCCTTGAAGCGGTCGGTAATCTTCCTCACCTGGTCCGGCGGGCGGGCGGCACCGCCGGCAAAAATCTCCTTGAGGCTGGACAGGTCATACGGGCTCTCGACGGCGGCGGCCTGCAACTCGGCGGACATGGTGGGCACACCATTGAAGTTGGTCACCCGCTCTGCTTCGATGAGCCGCATGGCCTCCTGCACATCCCACTTGTGCATCAGCACGATCTTACGGCCAATCATCAGCGACAACATGAACAGGCTGTGACTGCCGGTGGCGTGGAACAGCGGCACCGTCATCAGTGCACAGGGTGAATACTTCGCCTCCGCCGACGACGCCACGCTGTTACCGGCGCCGCCCAATAGCAGCCAGCTAAACAGGGCAGCGAGCACACTGCGATGGGTCTGCACCGCACCTTTGGGATGGCCGGTAGAACCGGAGGTATACATGATGCAGGCGTCATCGTCCGGCGCCATATCGGGTGTCACGGGTTCCGCCCCGGCAAACTCGGTGGCCAGCGCCATGAAGTCGGCGACCTCGGCCCCGCCGAAGTCACCGACACCGATCAGCGACAGCCTGCCCGCAAAGGGGGCAATGCGCTCGGCCCGGTCGGGATCGACAACGACAATCCTTGCACCGCAGTCGTTGATGCCGTACTCCAGTTCCTCCCCGGTCCACCAGGAATTCATGGGCACGACAATGCCTCCCGCCAGCATGGTACCGATGAAGGCAAACATCCACTGGGGATTGTTGCGCATGGCAATCGCCACCCGGTCCCCGGCGGCCAGGCTGTAGCGCTGCTGCAGCGCCGCAGCGAACTGACGCGACAGGGCCAGAGCTTCTCCGTAGGTATAGCGTTCCCCGCCCAGCACCACAAAATCCTTCGCGGCGTGCCTGGCCATCATGTTGAAGTAAGCGGCGAGATTGGGGGGCTGGTGACGATAGCTGCGGTAGCGGTGACCGCGGATTTCCACCGCTTCCAGCGCGAAGGGCTGCCCCTCCGCGGTCATGGCGGCAACCGCGGCGTCCAGTTCTGCCAACCCTTCCACTAATGCCGCTCAGTAGTCGTTGAGGCGGGCGAAACGGTCCAGATGATAGCTGTAATCGCCGTAGGTCTGCTGGGCGACCCGGGCACGCTTGATAAAGAAGCCGATGTCGAATTCGTCAGTCATACCAATCCCGCCGTGCATCTGGATTGCCTCGTTGGTCACCAGTGTAGCTACTTCACAGAGCTTCGCCTTGCAGGCGCTGGCCAGCGCCGAGAGGCCCTCAGCCTCGGCATCCACCGCCTGCAGGGCCTTGAGCACGATCGAGCGCGCCAGTTCAAGCTGGGCGTACATCTCAGCGGCCCGGTGTTGCAGGCCCTGGAAGGAGCCGATGGGAGCGCCAAACTGCTTGCGCTCCTTGAGGTAATCCATGGTGCGCTCGAAGGCCTCCACCGACAACCCCAGCAACTCCGCCGACAGGCCGATATTGGCAATATCCAGCACCCGCTGCAGCGGACCATAGGCGGCATCTTCCGGGCCCAGCAGTGCATCGCCGCCGACCCGCACCTTGTCAAAGGTGATAGTGGCACTGTTGCGGCTGTCGAGCATGGCAACGCGCTCGGTATTCACGCCGTCGACCCCCGCATCGACCAGGAACAGACTGAGGCCTGCATCTTCCCCCGCAGACCCGGCGCTGCGGGCAACGACAATCAGCTTGTCCGCGCTGTGCCCGTCAAACACCAGCACCTTGCGACCGTCCAGCACCCAGCCATCGCCATCGCGGCTGGCGGTCATGGCGGTCTTCTGCGGCCCGTGGTGATTGCCTTCCTGCAGCGCCAGGGCCAGGGTCAGTTCACCAGCCGCCAGTTGCGGCAGCAGGGCTTCCTTCTGGGCGTCCGTGCCCAGGCGGGCAATCGCCGTCGCGCCCACCAGGATGGAGGACTGCAGCGGGGCGACGCTGAGGTTGCGACCCATCTGCTCCAGCACGATGCCCAGGCCGGCATAGCCGAAGCCGAGTCCGCCGTAGGCTTCCGGAATGGCGATCCCGGGCCAGCCCATTTCCGCCATGTCTGTCCACAGCGGCCGGCTGTAACCGGTGTCGCTGCCTTCATCCCGCAGGCGTCGCAGCTCCGCCACGGGCGCCTTCTCGGCCAGGAAACCGGCGGCGGCGTCCCTGAGCATCAATTGATCTTCGTTGAGTACCAGTGCCATGTTGCGTGCCTCCTATCGTCTTGCAGGCTTAGCTGGGCAGGCCAAGCACGCGCTTGGCAATGATGTTGAGCTGAATTTCCGAGGTACCACCCTCGATTGAGTTGGCCTTGGTGCGCAGCCAGGCGCGCGGGGTGTCGCCGCCGCTGTAGGCCTCACCTTCCCAGGCCAGGGCCTGCTCGCCATAGGCTGACATGATCAGCTCGTAGCGGCGCTTGTTGAGCTCGGTGCCGTAATACTTGAAAATCGAGGAAGCAGCGCCCAGACCCTGCCCGGCCTTGGCTTCGTCCCGTACGCGCTCCATGGTGGCGCCGAAGGCCAGTACATCCAGCTCGAGCTGGGCGATGTCCTTGCGCAGAATGGCGTCTTCCAGGCGGCCGTCCGCGCCTACACCGATCTCATCACGGGCCAGCTGCGCCAGAGTGCGCCGGCTGGAGCCAAAGCCAAAGCCGGAGATCATTTCCCGCTCGTGGGTCAGCAGGTACTTGGCGATTTCCCAGCCCTTGCCCTCTTCCCCCATCAGGTTGGCCTTGGGCACCCGCACGTTGTCGAAGAAGGTCTCGCAGAAAGGGGACTTGCCGGAAATCAGCTTGATTGGCCGGGTGGTGACACCTTCGCTGGCCATGTCGAACAGCAGGAAGGAGATACCCTCGTGCTTGGTGCCGCTGCTGTCGGTGCGGGTCAGGCAGAAAATCCAGTCGGCCTTGTCGGCGTAGGAGGTCCACACCTTCTGGCCACTGACCAGGTAGTGGTCGCCCTGGTCTTCGGCGCGCGTCTGCAGGCTGGCGAGGTCGGAGCCGGCACCGGGCTCGGAGTAGCCCTGGCACCAGCGAATCTCGCCGCGCACGATTTTCGGCAGGTGCGCCTTTTTCTGGTCCTCGCTGCCGTACTTGAGCAGCGCCGGGCCCAGCATGGAAATGCCGAAGCTATCGAGGGGATTGCGGGCACCGATGCGGCGCATTTCGTCACGCAGCACCTTCGCCTGTTCCTTGTTGAGGCCGCCACCGCCGTATTCCGCCGGCCACTCCGGGGTGGTCCAGCCGCGCTCCCCCATGCGGTCGGCCCACAGCTTCTGGTCCGGGTGGCTCATTTCCGGGTTGCGGCCACCCCAGTAAACGTCGCCTTCACCACGTGCCGGGGTGCGCATTCTCTCGGGACAATTGGCTTCCAGCCAGGCCCGCGTTTCCTCGCGAAACTGCTCGATATCACTCATGGGGGACCTCCGAAAAAAGGGATTTGAACATACAGTATGTTTTACTGGCACACAAGTATCCTCCCGGGCGGCGACGCGCCGCACGCTACCCAAGCGGCCCCGGAAAGCGGATAATTGACGTTTTCCCGCAATAACAGCCGAGCCGGATAAACACCGGAGTTACGCCATGAGTGCCACCGCGGCCACCCGCTACCTCAACGCACAGGTGCTGGACGCCATCAGCCCCCGCGAGTTCCAGACCCAGGATCCGTTTCCCTGGGTCAACCCGCAGCACTTCATTGCCCCAGAGCACTACCAGGAGTTGCTCGACACCATGCCCGATGTCAGCGAATTCCGCGCCTTCTTCGGCAAGCAGCGCAAACACGGCCAGGGCAGCCACGATCGCTACGTGCTGGACTACGAGGAAGGCATGAAGCTGCACCCGGCCTGGCAGGCCTTCATCGACGAACTGCGCGGCCCCGCCTACCGGGATTTCGTGTGCCGGTTACTGAACGTGTCTGACGTGCGCTTCCGCTTCCACT
>JANQLM010000089.1 GCA_028280635.1 Halieaceae bacterium
GACCATCACCTTCGAAGTGACGCCGGTAGCGGCTACCGGCACGACCCCTGGGTTGGCAGTGGTCTCGGTTGGTATCACCGTCAGCAACAGCGTGCCGACAGCCAGTGCGGTCAGTATCACTGACGACAACGGTGGCAGTGCTGTGGTGGGCGACAGTCTTACCGGCAATTATTCGTATGCAGATGTAGACGGCGATGCGGAGGGGACCAGCACCTTCCGCTGGCTGCGCGGTGGCGCACCGATTGCTGGGGCCATGGCGTCCACCTATACACTGGTGACGGCCGACAGCGGCCAAACCATCACCTTTGAGGTGACGCCGGTAGCGGCTACCGGCGCGACGACGGGGTCGGCGGTGGCCTCGGGTGGCCTGTCGATCATCAACAGTGTGCCAACTGCCAGCACAGTGAGCATTACTGATGACAATGGCGGCAGCGCGGTGCTGGGGGATGGTCTCACCGGCAACTACACCTACGGAGACGTGGACGGTGATGCGGAAGGGGTCAGCACCTTCCGTTGGCTACGCGACGGCGCGCCCATTACGGGGGCCACAGCCTCCACCTACACCCTGGTGGCGGCGGATGTGCCCGCGCGGATTACCTTCGAGGTGACACCGGTGGCGGCCACGGGGGCGACTGCCGGTTTGTCGGTCACCTCCGCGGCACTGGGGACCGGTACCGCGCCGGTGGTCAGCGGGCTGGCGCTGTTCCGCGATGTCAATTTCAACGGCGCCGCGGATGCGGGCGATGAACTGATCCTGCCATTTGACCAGGCGGTGAGCGTGGGCGGTGCGGGCAACGAAGCTGACCTGAGTGCCCCGGTGGCGGGCGACAGCCTGGGTGCCGGGGCGACACTGGCGGCTGGGCCCGCCGCCAACCAAATCACGGTCACCCTTGGCGCCGGCGCCGGCTTGAAATCGCGACAGACCTTCGACCCCGGGGTATTGATCGCCAATGCGGCTTCAGGGCTCGATGTAAGCGCGGCAAATGCCGATATTATCGAGAGTACGTCCGGTGTTGACGCGGTGGCTTCCACGGCGATCGATATTCTGCCCGCGTTTGTGGACTCCGGGCAGGCCCTGGGCATGTGGAGAGCTTCCCACGCGGTCCTGGGTGATCTCGACGGCGACGGCGACCTGGACCTGATTCTGGCAAATAACAGTTTTCGGCAGAACCAGGTCTATATCAACGATGGCACGGGTGTTTTTACCGAAACCCCGCAGCTACTGGGCCTCAACGATACGCGGGGTATCGCCCTGGGCGATATCGACAATGACGGGGATCTGGATGTAGTGGGCGTCAACCCGGGATCCAATCGCGTGTATAAAAACGACGGCAATGGCCTGTTTACGGACGACTTTCAGTCACTGGGATTCCGTCTCAGTGAGTCGGTGGAACTGGCGGACGTGGACCGTGATGGCGACCTGGACATGCTGGTGACCAATGAACTGGGTCAACCCAACCGGATCTGGACCAATGACGGCACCGGGACGTTTACCGACAGCGGCCAGATAATCGGCCTCAACGACAGCGCCGGACTTGCTGTCGGCGACGTGGACGGTGACGGCGACGTGGATATGGCGGTGGGCAATGTCTCTGGAGAGCCGAACCGAATCTACCTGAACGATGGCGCAGGGTTATTTACAGACAGCGGCCAGACACTGGGTACCGGCAACAGTCAGTCCGTGGTGCTGGGGGATCTGGACGGCGACGGCGATCTGGACCTGGTGAGTGGCAACGAAGGCGAGCCCAACCGCGTATTCACCAATGACGGCACCGGCACATTTACCGACAGTGGCCAGGCTCTGGGTAGCGGTGACACGTACCGGGTCAGGCTGGGGGATATCGATGCCGACGGCGACCTGGATTTGATAGAGGCAAACTTCTCGAACGAAGCCAACCTGGTTTACCTGAACGACGGCACGGGAACGTTCAGCGACAGCGGCCAGACCCTGGGCTCCAACGAAAGCCGGGGCATCGCCCTCGGCGATGTCGACGGCGACGGCGACCTCGACTGGGTGTCGGCCAACGAAAGCCAGGCCAGCCGGGTGTATCTGAATTCCCTGTCCGGCACCTGGGGCAGCGCGACCTATGTCGATTCCGGCCAGACACCGGGTGCCCAAGACGCCCGGTCCGTGGCCCTGGGCGACGTGGACCGCGACGGCGATCTGGATCTGGTGGTGGCCAACGATGGCCAGGGCAATCAGGTCTTCACCAACAACGGGGCAGGCAGCTTTACCGATAGTGGCCAGTCACTGGGGTCCGATGACAGCGGCAGTGTGATCCTCGGGGATGTTGATGGCGATGGCGACCTGGATATGGTGGTGGCCAATCGGGGTGTCGTCAGCAACCGCGTCTATACCAATAACGGGGCGGGGAGCTTTACCGACAGCGGCCAGACACTGGGCACCAACAACAGCTTTAGTGTGGCTTTGGGCGATGTGGATGGTGACGGCGATCTGGATGTCGCGGTCGCGAACGACGCCGGACAGGCCAACCGGATCTACACCAACGATGGGTCGGGGACCTTTGCCGACAGTGGTCAGGCACTGGGGTCGAGTGACAGCCGCGGTATCGCCCTGGGTGACATCGACGGTGATGGCGACCTGGATATGGTGGTGGCGAACGATACTGGACAGGGCAACCGGGTCTACACCAACAATGGGTCGGGCAGCTTTTCTGACAGCGGCCAGGTGCTCGGGTCCAGTGACAGCTTCGGCGTGACCCTGGGCGATGTGGACGGCGACGGCGATCTGGATATCGTGGTGGCGAACAGCGGTGCCAACCGGGTCTACACCAACGATGGGTCGGGGACCTTTGCCGACAGTGGCCAGGCACTGGGGTCGACTTTCAGTGACGCCGTGGTGCTGGACGACGTGGACGGCGACGGCGACCTGGATATCGTGGTGGCGAACAGCCTCGAAAACCGGGTCTACACCAACAATGGGTCGGGCAGCTTCATCGACAGTGGCCAGGCGCTGGGAATCATTGGTAGCGCCGACGTAGCCCTGGGCGATGTGGATGGCGACGGCGACCTGGACCTGGTTGTCGCCAACTTCTTCTTGGTGGGCAACCAGCTCTTCCTCAACCAGTAGGCTGGATAAGTTTTCACCGCTGTCGTAAACCGGCTCACGGGTGTTGTGTACGCCGGGGCGGGTATATCGGCCCCGATGCCTTCCGATTGCGCACCTCTGCGACAATGCTGGCACGAGCAATTAAGCTGAACAAAGCCTGACAGGGTGCTGAACACAAACGCCCGATGCGGTATTAAAAGGCTGTGGGCGGGTGTCTGACACGACGACAAGAACGACACGGCTAAACGCCGGGGAGGGGTTACCATGCACACTACAACCCTGCCATTGATGCTCCTGTGCGCCACCGTGCTAGCCGGCTGTGCGACGGGCGCCAAATCACCGGCTGCCGCCGCCATGGTTGAGGATGTACGCGAACTGGTCGCCAGTGACCAGGCGGCGATAGACGACAACGCCCAGCAGCAGGCGATTGCGGACTTCCTGACGCTGCCCCAGGATGTGCGGGACTACCTGGATCAGGAGGTTCGCCCAATACCGCATCAGGAGGACCGGTACCGGGCCCTGCGTCACTGGGCCTTCGAGGATTTCCAGCCTCGTTACCGCTACGATCCGGGTTTTACCGCACCCCCGGGCAGGCTCGATGAGAGCGGCCGAATCAACTGCTTCTCTTTTTCCAATATGTTTGTGGCAGCGGCCCGCTACGTCGGCGTGCCTGCGGAGTTCCAGTTGGTGGATTCTCCACCCCAGTGGAACATGAGCAGCAATACCTTCGTCGTCAGCCAACATATTAATGTTACCGGCACACTCAAGCGCAATCTCACCGAGAGTGAGGAGGCGGCCCTGCAGGGGCAAGTCTGGCAAACCGGTACCCGCATTCATCGCATTGACTGGGATAAGCTGCATCGCAGCTACGTGGTGGACCTGAACCCGGCCATCGCTGTGGATTCCTACCGCACGCGCACCATCAGCGACCGGGAGGCGCTGGCGCTCTATTACAGCAATCGCAGCGTGGAAGCCCTGCTGGCGGGCACCAGTGATGCCGCCCTGGCATACGGCAGGCAGGCGATTGTTATGGACGACCAGTCTGTCACCGCCTGGAGCAACCTGGGCGTGATCCTGTCCCGCGCCGGTAATACCGATGCGGCCCGCCAGGCCTATCTGGCGGCTCTGGCCCTGGACCGTGATGCCGAGACCGCCGCGGTTAACCTGGAGCGTGTCTACCGACGCACGGGTGAAGTCGACAAGGCTGATACCCTGGCGGCCCAGACCGCCGCTCGACGCAAACGCAACCCTTATTACCACTACTCCATGGGTGAGGCCATGTTGCAGCAGGGCGATCTGAAGCGCGCCCTGGAGCATTTCAAGGACGCAATCTCGCGCAAGGAAGATGAGCGCCTGTTCTACTACGCCCTGGCCAGGACCCAGATTCGCCTGGGTGAGTTCGAGAAGGCCAGCCGCAATCTGGAGCAGGCCAGGGAGCGCTCGAGCACGACTGACCTGTGGCGTTTTGAGGAACTGTCTGCAGAACTGCACTCGGCGACGAACAACGGTTAGGCAGCGGGCGATCCGGCGGGCTTTGCCTGTGGGCTCCGCTCAAGTAGGCTGCGCCCATGATCGAAGAAGTCGACATCGAGCGCATCTATGCGCTGTATCAGGCAATGCCGGAGTTTTCCCGCCTTGAGCCCTTGGAGTCACTGCGCGAGCGGCTGGGAGAGCACTACCTGGCGCTCATCTATTGTGACGCCGGGGAGGATCTCGGCTTCAAGCTGGGCTATGCGCAAAGCCCGGAGACCTTCTATAGCTGGCTGGGAGGCGTCAACCCGGCGGCACGCGGGCGCGGCATCGCCCAGGCGCTGCTGGAGGCCCAGGAGGTCTGGGCCCGTGAGCGCGGCTTCCAGACCCTGCGGGTAAAATCCATGAACCGTTTTCCCGCTATGCTCAGGCTGCTGATTCGCAACGGCTACCTGATGGATGGCCTGACCCCGGCGGAGGACCCGCTGTGGACCAAGATTCACTTCGTCAAAACACTCGTCGACCCTCAGGTAAAGGGAGTTCTCCATGAGTGATAGCGCCATCAACCTGGCAGACAAACTGACTTTGATCGAGGAACACTGGTCGCCGCGTGTCATTGCCGAGATGAATGACATCCAGTTCAAGCTGGTGCGGCTGGCGGGTGAGTTTGTCTGGCACCAGCACGACGACACGGACGAGACCTTCCTGGTGCTGGAAGGGCAGCTACGCATCGAGTTTCGCGATCGCGTGATTGAGCTGGCTGCCGGTGAGATGACGGTGGTGCCGCGCGGCACCCCGCATCGCCCGGTGGCCGAGGAAGAGGCCTGTGTCATGCTCATCGAGCCCCGCGGTGTGGTAAACACCGGAGAGGCGGGGGGTGAACTGACCGCTGAAAACGATCGCTGGATCTGACCTATAATCAGGCCTGTTACTGTCCGGTTATTCGGACCCGCAACCGAGGGATGGTCATGAAAACACTTAATTACCTGTTCACTATACTGCTGGCCCTGTCGCTGTGGGCCTGCTCTTCATCTGACGAACCGTCTGGCGCAGGGAGCGCCTCCACCGCACAGCCGGCGGCGGAAGCGGAGGCCTCAGCCGCTGCTCCGGCGCCCATGGGCAGCAACGCCCGCCTGGCCGAAGTGCTGGCGGACCAGCCCGAAGAGCGCCAGGCGCGCTACGCTCACCGTCACCCGCAGGAGACGCTGGAGTTTTTCGGTATTGAACCCGGCATGACGGTGGTGGAAGTGCTGCCGGGGCGCGGCTGGTACTCGCCGATCCTGGTGTCCTACCTGGGCAGCGAGGGTCACCTGGTGGGTGCCGACTACCCGCTGGACATGTGGTCCAACTTCGCCTTCGCTGACGAGGCCTTCATCGAAAAGCGCCGTGCCTGGGTCGATACCTGGCCGGCGGATGCCGCCGAATGGCGCGGTGACGACGGCGCCAGCGCCGAGGCCACGCGCATCGGTGAATTCCCGGAAAGCCTCGCCGGCACGGCGGACGCCGTGCTGTTTGTCCGTGCCCTCCACAATCTCAACCGTTTTGAAGGCGTGGGTGAGTACCGCAGCAAGGCACTGCAGGACACCATGATGCTGCTGAAGCCGGGCGGTGTCGTCGGCGTGGTGCAGCACCAGGCACCGGAGGAGCGCGGCCTGGAGTGGGCCGACGGTTCCCGTGGTTACCTGAATAAAGGTGCGGTGATTGCCTTCTTCGAGGAGGCCGGCTTCGAGCTGGTTGCTGAGAGCGAGGTCAATGCCAACAGCCGCGACGTGCCCGGAGAGGAAGATATTGTCTGGCGACTGCCGCCCAGCCTGAACACCAGCAAGGACAACCCTGACCTGCGTGCCCAGTACGAGGAAATCGGCGAATCCAATCGCATGACGCTGCTGTTCCGGAAGCCCGCCTGAGGCGTGCGCATCTGGGTTGACGCCGACGCCCTGCCGAGGGTGATCCGGGATATCCTGTTCCGGGCCGCCCAACGCACCGGCGTGGACGTCACCCTGGTGGCCAACCAGCCGCTGGCGACGCCGGCGGCACCCAATATCCAGTCGCGCCAGGTCGCGGCGGGCTATGACCAGGCTGACAACTACATCGCCGGTGAAGCCCGCGAGGGCGACCTGGTGATTACCGCGGATATTCCGCTGGCGGCGGAGGTGATCGAGAAAGGCGCCCTGGCGCTGAACCCACGCGGTGAGCTTTACACCGCGGACAGCATTCGATCGCGGCTCAATATGCGCGATTTCATGGATACCATGCGCGCCAGCGGCGTGGAACTGTCGACCACCGCAGCCTTCAGCCAGCAGGATCGCCAGCGTTTCGCTAATAGCCTGGATCGCTGGCTGGCCAAACATCAGCAGGCCGGGGCTGCAGGTAGCGGAAAACCCGCAGGAACGTGATATGAGTGATACGAGTCGGTTGGTAATCGTTGGCTATCGGCCCAAGCCAGGTTGTGCGAGCGCGCTGAAAGTGCTGGTGAGAAGCCATGTGCCACGCCTGCAGGCCCTGGGGCTGGCGACGGAGCGTGTGCCGATATGCATGCAGGCAGCGGATGGCACCGTTGTCGAAGTATTCGAGTGGCGCTCGCCGGAGGCCATCGAACAGGCACACGCCGATCCGGAGGTGCAGCTCATGTGGGGTGAGTTCGCCGAAGTCTGTGACTATGTGCCGGTGGGCGAAATTGCCGAGTCAGCCCAGTTGTTTTCGGAGTTTGCAACACTCGATTAAGAGGTAGCCTTACCGTGTGGGAGTTTACCGGGACAAAGCGCCCCGATTTCGCAGAAGAGCCCGGTGTTGGCCAGGAATCGGTCTGGGACTATCCGCGGCCGCCGGCACTGGTGCCCAGCACCCGTCACGTGTTGGTGAAGGCCGGAGATACGCTGCTGGCCGATACCATTCTCGCCATGCGCGTGCTGGAGACCGCCAGCCCTCCCACCTATTACATCCCGGTTGAGGACGTGAATATGGGTGCGCTGGCTATGGTGCCCGGCAGTTCCTTCTGTGAATGGAAGGGAGCGGCACGCTACTGGGGGTTGGCCGGCGGTGGTGACGCCATCGCCTGGAGCTACCCGGAGCCCAGCGAGCGCTTTCGGGAGATTCGCGACGCCCTGGGATTCTACCCTGGCCGTGTGGCCTGTTTTGTGGACGGTGAGCGGGTCAGGCCCCAGCCCGGGCACTTCTACGGGGGCTGGGTGACCGATGACATCGTCGGCCCGGTGAAGGGCGAACCCGGCACCGGCCACTGGTAGCGCTGGCGCGGGCCATAAACCCGTCATTTCGCCGTAATATTTCTGTCACGTGATTTCTGTAACCTGCGCGCCATCCATAGTTCACCTTTTTGTCACAATGAAACTTAGATTTTTATTTGCTCTTGTCGCCGGTCTGACTACCTTGCCGCTGACGGCCAGCGCCCTGGAACTGGGTGCTGAAGACTTTGTCGCGGCCCGGGAAATGACCTGCGTTCTGGCCCAGGAGAGCCTGGGTTATCTCAGCGACGAGGAATACGGTGCCCTGGCAGGTGAGGTATTGGCCGATTACGACCAGGCTCAGTCCGATGTCGTCTACGCCCAGGCCCTGGGTTATTTTGACGGTCTCATGTTTGGCCTGTCGGAAACCAATGAGCGGGAAATCTCAGCCCGCCTGCAATCCTTTTTGGCCAGCGCGGCCTGCATGCGCATGACCGGCCTGGAAGGCGTTAACCTCAGTCTTTGATCTTCTCCCTGGACGCCGGGGCGTGAACTACTTCGCCTACGGCTCCAACATGTCACTGCGGCGGCTGCAACAGCGGGTGCCGCAGGTTCGACAGCTAGCCACCGCGGCCCTGCCGGGCTACCAGCTCCGCTTTCACAAGATCGGCCAGGATGGCTCCGCCAAGTGCGACGCCTATTTCACTGGCGCGTCGGTCGATCTGTTACACGGCGTTCTGTACGACATTGACCCCGCAGACAAGCGTAGCCTGGACCGTATCGAGGGTTTGGGCGCAGGCTACGATCAACGCGAGGTGTGGGTAGATACCGAGAGGGCATGCCTTTCCGCTGTGACCTATGTGGCCACGCAGATCGACCCCGGCCTGAAGCCCTTCGGTTGGTATAAGCGGCACGTTCTGGTAGGTGCCCGTGAGGCGGGCCTCCCCCTCGACTACATCGATTCTATTCAGTCCCTGCCGCACAAGGACGACCACGATCTCGATCGCCATTGCCGGGAAGTGGCCATTCACGACTGAAGCGGGAACCATTTGGGGCTTCTGCTATCCAAGCTGGCCGTGTTGACTGCCCGACCCAAAAAATCAAGGAAAGCCCTATGAATAACAACTCGCTGGAAACCCGTCTCGCCACCTGTCTGCTGCTGATCCGGCTGGGCATCGGCCTGGTCTTCTTCATGTGGACGCTGGACAAGTTCGTCAACCCGGACCACGCCGTGCGCGTGTTCTCACATTTCTATATGATTCCCTTCCTCACTGAGAACGGTGCCTATATTGTCGGTGCCCTGCAGGCCCTGGTGGTTGGCGCCTTCCTGGCAGGCTACCTGAAGACCTGGTCCTACGGCGCGGTGTTCCTGCTGCACGCGGTGTCCACGCTGACCCCCATGGCCAATTACCTGAACCCCTGGGAGAAGGTAAACCTGCTGTTCTTCGCCGCCTGGCCCATGCTGGCCGCGGCCTGGACCCTCTGGCAGCTGCGCGACTACGACACCCTGTTCTCCCTCGACGCCCGCACCCCGGCCGACCCCGCGACCGCCTGATTCCCACGCACCGCACAAACAACCGAACGGATGGCTTCCACCATCCGTTCAATCGCCCATCTCCAGGCGGCAGTAGGTGGGGACCGTTGCTGCGCCGCCACGCTTCTGCTTGTCTGGTCCTTTTTCTGGCAGAAGACAAAACACTACGTAGATAGAAAGGCCGCCTGGCGCCTCTGCACTGAAATCGAGAGCGCTGCATTTCAGCGGTTTTATAGAAAGGCCGCCTGGCGCCTCCGCACTGAAATCGAGAGCGCTGCACTTCAGCGGTTTTATAGAAAGGCCGCCTGGCGCCTCCCAATCCGATTCAAAGCCGGGAGCCCGAGCGGGTTTATTTAGAGGAAAACACCCTGCATATACCACCCCTCCCGCAACCGGTCCCTGAAGACCCAGTACAACAAGCCGGCGCTGTCGCGTGCCACGTAGTAGTCACGGCTGACCGGGCATTCCCACCAGTTGTCTTCGATGCGCTCGGGGCCGTCCAGCAGGTCCAGGCAGCCCTGCCAGCAGGGCTGGCCGTTGAATACCTCGAGCTGCTGGGGTTCCTGCATCAGCCAGAAGGGGCGTAGTTCGCCGTTCTCACAGGGTACGCTTCCGGGGCGTGTGTCCAGGCTGCAATAGCCCGCAAATTCCGGCAGGTGCTCGTCGCGGGAACCCAGCTTGCTGACCGACTGCAGGCCCAGCCGGCTCTTGAGGCGGTCCAGCAGGCTGTGCGGTGGCTCCCTCTGGCCGGCCTGCTGGAACAGGTCATCGCTGCTGGCGTTGCCGGGTACCAACTGCTCACTGGCCAGGCCCACACCCTCAATGCTCTGGTCCAGTTCCAGTTGCTCCACCTTGAGCCGGGTGAGCTGGTACCAGGCCTGCCAGTGGGTCTGTGGCTGTGAGCTGCAGACCTCGAAGCGATGGATTTTGCGATTGATGCCATACAGCAGCCATTCCACCTGCTGCGTTTCCAACTGGGTATTGCGCAGGAAACGGCAGAAAGCCTGCAGCAGTAACTCGATGGCGGGCAGCAATTCCTGGTTGGCCTTTACTTCGTAGCCGAACCAATAGTCATCGCTGAAGGCTTGCGGGGGCTCGAACACCGGCTGCCGGTCCTCCGCGGTGCCCAGTATCTGCTCCAGGTGGTGCAGGAATTCACGCCCACAGCGACGCCCCAATGCCTGCCGCGGCAGGGCCAGGATGTCGCCAAAGGTCCACAGTCCCGCTTTGGCCAGCGCATCCACCTGGCGCGGAAAGTCCGCCAGCAGTTTCAAAGGCAGCGGCGCCAACCGCGCCTCCAACGACTCCGCTTCATGCTCGCTGCGGGGGAATGGTGTCCCAGACAATCCATCCGATGCCAGGGAAGAACCTGAATCGGAGTTCAGGCAGTGGTCTGGCGCCTCTGAACCCGATTCGGCAGCGCTGGCTCCGAGCGGTCCTATAGAAAAAAGCACCGCGCTTTTTGGGGTTGGCCCCAATCCCACCCGGTACTGCGCCCCACGCCGGGCAAGGCCGCGCTCGATCAGCGCCAGCAGTGCTTCGAGGCCGCCGTACAGCTTCAGGCAGCTACCCACTTCCAGCAGCAGGCAGTCCTCGTGATAGGTGTAGAGGGTGGGGCTGACACTGTAGCCCCAGCAGCACAGCTCCCGCAAACGGCGTTGCTCGGCGCCCCGGTCTCGTTCCAGCAGCAGTATCGAATCGGCCAGTGCACGTGTTGTCGCGGTGCCCATGCCCGCTTTGATACCCAGCGCCGCGGCCGCTTCGTTACACACCAGCACCCGCTGCTTCTCCAGCACTGCCGCGGGCCGCTGGGCCCTATGTGGCGCTGTACCAGGAACATCCTGACCTGGTTCGACTTCAATGGGAGTGCTCGGTTTGCTGGTAGATTCGGAGCACTCCCAGTGAACGCGCCCCTCTGTACCATCTACACCAGCCGTGGAATCAAGCGGCTTTTGATCAATTTGATCAAAAGGAAGGTGACTTAGCGCCTCAGTATTGTTGGAGCCTGATGCCCCAAGCGGTCTTTCAGCAAAAGAAAGGTAGTCTAGCGCCTCGGCATTTTCTGAGGCATTGGCTCTAAGCGGTTGTTCATCAAGAAAAGGGTGACTTAGCGCCTCAGTATTGTTGGAGCCTGATGCCCCAAGCGGTCTTGTAGAAAGCAGCGCTTCCAGAGGAAGCCTATAAAAACAAAGAGCAAGCCATAGCTTTTCACCCTGCTCGAACACTCCACGCGATCCACCTGCCCATGGCTTCAGGCGCCCAGGGCGGGCACCTGTGCGGGTCGGCTTTCGGGATAGGCGGGCAGTTCCCATAACTGGGGCTGGCCGGGTATGTCGTTGTCCTCGCCCAGGGCCACGTCCACAGCCTGGTTGCCACCGCGCTGCTTGAGAATGTGCACCTGCCGGTAGGCGCTCATTTCCAACCGCAGGCTGGCCGGGGCGTGGTTGTGCACGGCCTGGCGCGGCCGGAACAGTACCGACAGGGTGTCGCTGTCGGCGGCGGCCAGCTGCAGCTTGCGCAGCTCGCTGTAGCGATATTCGCCGGCGCCCAGCCAGGCAAACACCGCGCTGCAGGTGGTGCTGCGCAGGGCCTGTTCAATGCTCCACAGCAGATCCTGGCGATTCTGGGGGTGTACCAGCAATATCTGCTGGGTATCGATGCCACGGGCCTCCAGCAGCGGGGCATAGGGCATGAAGGGTGGAGCGATGAACACCTGCCAGCGGCCTTTTTCGCTGAGCGCTTCCATGGCCGGCAGGAACAGGCCCATGGCGCCCAGGCCATTGCTGTCGCTGAGCAGCTCAATGGTTTGCCCCAGCGGCCAGCCTTGGTTATAGAGCTCGTCATCCAGCTCCCGGTAGCCGGTGGCCAAGCCCGGTTGCGCAGCGCTGTCGCGGCAATCACTGCCGCGCCAGGTGTCGCTGCGGCGCATGACGCTTTCAAGCTCAGGGCCAAGGTCTATATCGATCAGGGCCTTGGAAGCTGCCAGCCCTGCCTGTGCTGCGCGGTCGCTGAATTCCGCCGCGTTTGCTGCAACGTTGCTCATGGGTTTCTCCTCGCCGGATTTACTGTATAGATATACAGTAGTCCGGTCAGGGGGAGAAAGCAAGGGGATTTTTGGGTGTCTACTGCCGGGTTGTTAGCAACTCCGTGAGGTCTTGTGGCTGGGTGTCGAAGCAGCGGGTGTCAGCCGGCAGGCTGACCCAGCCCTGTTTGCGACAGGTCCAGATATGGACATCCGGGCACAGTGCCGACGTGTCGTCCAGCAGGCCTGCCTGCAGCTTCCACAGACCCGGGGTGGCGCTGGAATCGCCGTAGATGATATTGCCGCACTGAGAGCAGCTATGGCGCGTGTTGGTGTGACCGTCGTCGGAGGTGCGTGTCCAGGGTGTGCACTCTCCTTTCAGTGCAACCTGCTCCGCGAGCATCACCAGACCCATGGAGAAGGCGCTGCCGGTACGTTTCTGGCAATCCCTGCAATGACAGGCATAGGTAACCAGCGCTTCACCGGACACCACCAGCTGAACTTGCCCACACTGGCAGCTACCGGTAGCTGTCATGCCTGCGCTGCCTCACCCTGGCTCAGTTGCAGCACCAGCCGGCCGAGGTGGTCCCAGGGCCGTCCGTCCGCCAGGCCTTTCACACTCTGGTCGGCGAGATTGGCCAGGTGCAGCAATTCGCCCAGCGCGGCCAGCGAGTGTCGCTTGAGGCCGGCGCCCACCAGCGGCATGCGCTTGTCCCAGACGCGCTGGCTGCGCATGGCCTGCTGCGGCGCGGCGCCGCGCTGTACATCGGTCTGGCACTGGTAGAGCAGGCGAATTTCCCGGGCCAGGGCCCACAACACCACCGGCGCTTCGGTGCCCTCGGCGCGCAGCCCTTGCAGCATCTTCAGGGCGCCGGCGGCATCGCCGGCCAGGGCCTGGTCCACCAGGCCGAAGAGGTTGTAGCGGGCGTTGTCGGCCACGCTCTCGGCGACTGCCTCGGGAGTAATGCGGCCGTCCGGGCACAGCAGTTTGAGCTTTTCCACTTCCTGCACCGCGGCCAGCAGGTTGCCTTCCACCCGGTCGCAGAGCATGTCCAGGGCCTCAGGCTCGATGGACAGCCCGGCGGCCTGCAGGCGCTGCTGCAGCCAGCGCGGTAGCTGCTGTGCCTCCACCGGCCAGAGCTGGAGCACGGCACCGGTACCGTCAATAGCCTTGAACCACTTGCTGTTGGTGCTCTGGCGGTCGATCTTGCCGGCCACGATCAGCAGCACATTGTCGCTGGGCGGACCATCCAGGTAGGCGGTGAGGGCCTTGCTGCCCTCGGTGCCAGGTTTGCCGCTGGGGATTTTCAGCTCGATCAGCTTGCGGTCGGCGAACAGGGACATTTCGGCACCGGCGGACAGCAGCTGGCTCCAGTCGAAGCGGTTGTCCACCTCCAGCACCTCGCGCTCGCTACAACCGGCATTGCGGGCAGCGCTGCGGATGGCGTCGCAGGCTTCCTGCACCAGCAGGGTTTCGTCGCCACTGACGAGATAGACCGGGGCGAGGCCCTTCTGGAGGTGTGCGCCTAACTGCTCGGGCCGCAGGCGCATCAGGGACTGGCGGCCCCGCTGGAGGCCGCCCCGCTGTCCTCTGCCAGGAAGCGCAGTTTGCGCAGCAGGTCCTGGACCAGCAGAGTGCGCATTTCGTCACGCAGCAGGCGGGCTTCTTCGGCCTTGCCGGCGATGTTCTCCGGGTCGTTGGTGATGATCTGGACGTTCTTCACCTCGGTCTCCGGCAGCAGCACATTGCCCTGGCGGTCGGTCACGCGCATGTTGGTAGACATCTCCAGCTCGAATTCCGCGGCCCGGGCATTGCTGGCAATGGTCAGGTTGCGGCGGCGGAACTGCTCGTTGCCGAGGTAGACAATGTAGTTGGCGTCGCTGAGATCCACCCAGTTGATACCGGCGCGAGCGGCGCCGTCACGCAGGGCGCGGCTCAGCTCGCTGTTGGGGCTGGCAGTCTGCAGGTGCAGCTCCTGCCAGTCCGGCGGCAGGTTGATGGTGCCGCGCAGCTGGAAGCCGCAGCCTGCAAGCAGCACCGCAACCATCAACACTGTAAGTCGCAGGGGTTTCATCTCAATTGGCTACTCAATTAGCTATTCAATTAGCTACGATGTTGACAAGCTTGCCGGGCACCACAATCACCTTGCGCACGGTATTCCCCTCGATGAATTTCTGCACGTTCTCCTGGGCCATCGCCTGGGATTCGATGCTGTCTTTGTCGGCGGTAGCGGCCACCTCCATGCGCGCCCGCACCTTGCCGTTCACCTGTACCACCATCTCGATGCTGTCGCGCACCAGGGCCGATTCGTCCAGGCTCGGCCAGGCAGCGTCCATCGCCGCACCTTCGCCGCCCAGCTCGGGCCAAAGTGCGTGGCAAATATGCGGTGCAATAGGCTGCAGCATCAACACGGCGGCGCGCAGGGCCTCCCGCTCCACTGCCAGGTCCTGGTCCTCGCGGGAGGCCAGCTTGCCCAGTTCGTTGGTCAGTTCCATCACCGCTGCCACGGCGGTATTGAAGGTCTGGCGGCGGCCGTAGTCGTCTTGCACCTTGGCGATGGTCTCGTGGGTCTTGCGGCGCACGGCCTTCTGGGTGTCGTCGAGTTCGGCCAACTCCAGCGCCGGCGGTTCGCCCGCGGCGGTGTGGTTGACCACCAGCTTCCACAGGCGCTTGAGAAAGCGGTGGGCACCTTCCACGCCGGCATCGGACCACTCCAGGGACTGGTCCGGTGGTGCCGCGAACATGCTGAACAGGCGCGAGGTGTCGGCGCCGTATTGGTCAATCAGGCCCTGCGGGTCGACGGTGTTGCCCTTGGACTTGGACATCTTGGCGCCGTCCTTCAGCACCATGCCCTGGGTGAGCAGGCGGGTGAAGGGCTCGTCGGAGCTGACGAGGCCCTCATCGCGCATCAGCTTGTGATAGAACCGGGCGTACAGCAGGTGCAGGATGGCGTGCTCGATACCGCCGATGTACTGGTCCACCGGGGTCCAGTGATCGGCTTCCGCGTCCAGCATGGCCTGGTCCTGGCGCGGGCAACAGTAGCGCGCGTAGTACCAGGAGGATTCCATGAAGGTGTCGAAGGTGTCGGTTTCCCGGGTCGCCGGGCCGCCGCACTTCGGGCAACTGCACTCGTAGAACTCCGGCATCTTCTTGAGCGGCGAGCCCACCCCTTCAAACTCTACCTCGGTAGGCAGCACGACGGGCAGGTCGCTGTCGGGCACCGGTACCGCGCCACAGTTATCACAGTAAATGATGGGGATAGGCGCGCCCCAGTAACGCTGGCGTGAAATACCCCAGTCCCGCAGGCGGAAGTTCACGGTGCGCTCGCCCTTGCCTTCGGACTGCAGGTGATCGGCGATAGCGTCAAAGGCCGCCTGGAAATCCAGGCCGTCGAACTCGCCGGAATTGATGGTGACCACGTCTTCCTTGTCGGCATACCAGTCCTGCCAGGTCGCCGTCTCGTACTCATGGTCGCGCTTGGCAATCACCTGCACGATGGGCAGGCCGTATTTGCTGGCGAAGGCGTGGTCCCGTTCGTCGTGGCCCGGCACCGACATCACCGCGCCCGAGCCGTAGCCCATCAAGACAAAGTTGGCGACCCAGATGGGCACGGCTTCACCGCTCAGCGGGTGGATAGCCTTCAGGCCCGTGTCCATGCCCAGCTTTTCCATGGTGGCCAGTTCCGCCTCGGCCACGCCGCCCTGGGCTTGTTCATCGATAAATGCCGCGAGCTCCGCGTTGTTCTCAGCGGCCTGCTGCGCCAGCGGGTGCTGCATCGCCACCGCCACATAGGTGGCGCCCATCAGCGTGTCCGGGCGCGTGGTATAGACCTCGAGGTCTTCTCCCCCTTCCACGCCGAAGCGCAGGTTCACACCCTCGGAGCGGCCAATCCAGTTGCGCTGCATTGTGCGCACTTGCTCCGGCCAGTGGTCCAGCTTGTCCAGGTCGTCCAGCAGTTCCTGGGCATAGGCGGTGATGCGCAGGAACCACTGCGAAATCTCCCTGCGTTCAACCGGCGCCCCGGAGCGCCAGCCGCAGCCATCAATGACCTGTTCGTTGGCCAGCACCGTCTGGTCGACCGGGTCCCAGTTGACCATCGCCTGCTTCTTGTAGGCCAGGCCCTTCTCAAAAAGGCGGGTGAAGAACCACTGTTCCCAGCGGTAGTACTCGGGGTGACAGGTGGCGATCTCCCGCTCCCAGTCCAGTGCGAAGCCCAGTTGCTTGAGCTGGGCGCGCATCTCGTCGATGTTGCTGTAGGTCCAGTCGGCGGGGGGTACATTGTTCTTGATGGCGGCGTTCTCCGCCGGCATGCCGAAGGCGTCCCAGCCCATGGGCTGCAGCACCGCCTTGCCCTGCATGCGCTGGAAGCGGGCGATGGTGTCGCCGATGGTGTAGTTGCGCACATGGCCCATATGCAGCTTGCCGCTGGGGTAGGGCAGCATGCTCAGGCAGTAGAATTTATCGCGGCTGTCATCCTGCTCAGCGCGGAAACTGCCGTGTTCCTCCCAGTAGGCCTGCGCCTGGGCTTCCACCTCACTGGGCGCATAGCGCTCGTCTGTTTTGTCTAACATCTTTAGTTCGGGGCCATCAAAAAGACCGCGCATTCTAGCAGCTATTGGGCGCCAACTGGAGCTGTAGGGCCGCGGTTCGCCACCTGCGTCAACGTGGCGGTGCGGCGGGGCTTGCCGTACACTCAGCGGCTCCCCATGAGCGGAGCAGACCATGGCTGAACTACAGATTCCCGACCGCGCCCTGCTGGAGCGCTGGCTCCGCGACGCGCGGGTCGAGTTCGAGGACTGCGGTCGCTGCGAGGGCCTGCACCTGCCATCGCTGCGCTCGGTGGAAGGCGTTATCGACAGCCGCCTGTTCCTTGAGCGTTACGGCCTGCTGCTCACTACCGAGCTGGAAATTCGCCCGATGGCAGTGCTGCCGCTGTCAGCGGACACCGGGCGGCTGAATATGGACTACCCCACGGTGAAGGTGTTCCTGGACGTGGCGGACGATGCGATCCCGCAGCTGGTGGTAGCGGGAGTGCTGCCGACCAGCGCCGGTCTCACGCCTGAGCAGGTCGCCGCTTTTGTGGCGTTGACCCTGGAAGAAACCCGCCAGCTCGCCGGCGACTGCCTGCAACTCGATTACCTGTTCGCCGAACCCCAGGGCGGCCGCACCGGCGCCAGCCCGGCGCTGCACTGAAGCATCCCATCAGTCGTGCTGCAGGCGCAGGCCCATACTGCCGGCGCCCAGCACCGCGGCCAGCAGCAGGCCACACAACACCAGGATCGGCAGCGAGCCGATTCTGGAGAACGGGGTTTCCCCCAACATCACCCTGGCTTCACCGGATAGCGCGAGCCGCTCGAACTGCGGCGCCTGGGCCACGATGCGGCCGCGCTCGTCGATAATGGCGGAGATACCGTTATTGGTGCCGCGGATCAGGTAGCGGCCGTTTTCCAGGGCCCGCATGCGGGCCATTTGCAGATGCTGCAGAGGGCCAATGGAGTCGCCGAACCAGGCGTCGTTGCTGATGGTGATCATCAAGTCGGCGCGGCGGGCGTATTCGCGCACCAGGCCGGGGTAGACAATCTCGTAGCAAATGAACGGCGATACCCGGAAGTTGTGCAGCAGCAACGGTTCCTGTTCGCGGCCGCCGGAACTGAAGGCGGACATCGGCAGGTCGAAGAAGTCGATGGCGCCGCGTATCCAGTCTTCCAGCGGCACATATTCCCCGAAAGGCACCAGCCTTTGCTTGTGGTAGACGCCAGAGCCCCGGGCCAGGCCGACAATGCTGTTGAAATACCGCTGTTGGCCTTCCGGTCGCCAGAGGATGCCGGTGACCAGGGCGCTGTCAGCGTCAAAGGCGCGCCGTGCCTGGGGCAGCAGGAAACCCTGGGCGTTCTGGTAGTAGTTGGGAATCGCGGCTTCCGGCCAGAGGATAATGTCCTTGCCGAGCAGCTCGCTGGTCAGGCCATCGAAAATGCGCAGGGTAGGCTGGTAGAACTCGCGCTCCCACTTCATCTCCTGGGGGATGTTGGGCTGCACGATACCTACGCTGAGGGCCTCGGCGCTGGCTGGCGCCACCCAGCGGGCCTGGCCGAGTTGCCAGCCGATCAGCCACAGGCTGGCCACCATGGTGCCGTACACCAGGTAGGCCTGCAGGTGCCGTCGCATCCAGGCCAGGTAGATACAGCTGGCCGTAAATGCCAGCAGCAGTGAGGCCCCGTAAACCCCGATCACCGGCACCCAGCCCTCGGCCCAGGTGTCGAGGCTGGCGTAGCCGATGTAGAGCCAGGGGAACCCCGTCAGCAGCCAGCTACGCAGCCATTCAAACAGCACCCACAGGGCCGGAAAGCCCACCAGCATGCCGGCCATGTGAGGGCGCAGGAAGCGGGCGTAGATCCAGGCGAACAGGGCCTGCAGCAGGGCCAGGCCCATGCAGAACAGGGCGGTCAGGAAGATGGCCAGCGGCACGCTGGCATTGCCGTGTTCGTGGATGCTCACATACACCCAGGAGGCGCCGGTGCCGAACTGCCCCAGGCCGTACAACCAGCCCAGCAGCACCGCGCGGCGCGGTGTGCAGCTACGCAGCAGACCCATATAGAGGCACAGGCTGGCTATGGCAGCGGGCCAGACATCGTAGGGGGTGAGTGACAGCGTCAGTAGCGCGCCAGCAAAGCTCGCCAGCAAGCCCGGTCCCAGCTTGCCTAGCCAGACCATCTGTCTAATCTTCTACGCGCACGCGCAAGCTGTGAATCTTGCGCTGGTCCGAATTCACCACCTTGAACTCAAGGCCTTCGATCACGGTGCTCTCGTTGTGTCCCGGCAGGTGGCCAAACTGCTGCATGACCAGGCCGCCGATGGTGTCGAACTCGTCGTCGCTGAAGTCGACCTCGAACTCCTGGTTGAAGTCCTCGATCGGGGTCAGTGCCCGCACGATGTAGTCGCCGTTGCCGAGTTTGCGGATGAACACATCAGCGTCGGTGTCGGTCTCATCTTCGATTTCGCCGACAATCTCTTCCAGCACGTCCTCGATGGTGACCAGCCCGGCCACGCCGCCGTACTCGTCGATGACGATGGCCATGTGGTTGCGGTTTTCGCGGAACTCCCGCAGCAGCACGTTGAGGCGCTTGCTCTCCGGGACCACCACGCCCTGGCGCAGCAGCGAGACCACGTTGAAGTCCTCACCCTGGGGCTCGAGGATCTGCGGCAGCAGGTCTTTCACCAGCAGGATGCCCAGCACGTCGTCGGGGCTGTCGCCGATCACCGGGTACCGGGAGTGGGCGGACTCGATAATCTGCGGCAGGATTTCCTCGAGGGTGGCATCGGCCTTGATCACCTGCATCTGCGAGCGCGGGACCATGATGTCCCGGGCCTGCTGCTCGGCCACCTGCATGGCACCCTCGATAATGCTCTGGGCGTCCTCGTCGATCACCTCGTTGTCGCGGGCCAACTCCAGCACTTCGCTGAGCTCCTTGCGGGTGCGGGGCTCGGAACTGAAGGCAGTGGCAATCTTCTCCAGCCAGGTCTTGTCCGGGGCTTCGTTGCTCGATCGCTCTTCGCTCACCGGCCCGCCTCCATCAGTTCGGCCGCTACGGCGTAGGGGCAGGGGTGTCCAAGCTCGGCCAGGATAGCGGTTTCCAGGGCCTCCATGTCCTCGGCCTCGACCGGGTCCACATGGTCATAGCCCAACAGGTGCAGGCTGCCGTGCACCAGCATATGGCTCCAGTGCTGCTCCGGGGTCTTGTGCTGTTCGCCGGCCTCGCGGTTCACCACCGCCGGGCAGATGACGATATCCCCCAGCAGCGGATGCTCCACGCCGGGTGGCAGTTCGGCGGGGAAGGACAGTACATTGGTGCTGCCGCTCTTGCCGCGGTAGCGGCTGTTGAGCCCGGCCATCTCGTCCTCATCCACCAGGCAAACGCTCACCTCGGCCTGCTCCCGGCGACCGGCCAGGGCGGCGGCAATCCAGCGGCGTATGTCGTCCTCGTCGGGGCAGGGGTCGCCGCTGGAAGACTGGATGTCCACTACCAGGTTCACGAGCGCGACTTGTCGAGGCTTGAAGTGGTATGGCTGGCGTCGAAGCTGTCGTAGGCCTCGACGATGCGCTGTACCATGGGGTGGCGTACCACGTCGCGCGCCTGGAAATAGGTAAAGCCGATGCCTTCGACTCCGTCCAGCACATTCATCACGTGGGTGAGGCCGGACTGGGTGCCGCGGGGCAGGTCGATCTGGGTGGCGTCACCGGTAATCACCGCTGTCGACCCGAAACCGATGCGGGTGAGGAACATTTTCATCTGTTCCCGAGTGGTGTTCTGGGCTTCATCGAGGATGATGAAGGAGTTGTTCAGGGTGCGCCCACGCATAAAGGCCAGTGGCGCAACCTCGATGATATTGCGCTCGATGTACTTGTTCACCGTCTCGAAGCCCAGCATCTCGTATAGGGCGTCGTAGAGCGGGCGCAGGTAGGGGTCGATCTTCTGGCTCAGGTCGCCTGGCAGGAAGCCGAGCTTCTCGCCGGCTTCCACGGCCGGGCGCACCAGCAGGATGCGCCGCACCTTGTCGGTGATCAGCGCTTCCACGGCGCAGGCGACGGCAAGGTAGGTCTTGCCGGTGCCCGCCGGGCCAATGCCGAAGTTGATATCGCAGCGGCCGATCTGCCGCACATAGCCCTGCTGGTTCTTGCCGCGGGGCTTCACCGAGCCGCGCTTGGTGCGGATCACGGCAATATTCTCTACCGCGTTGTCAGTGGCCTCGGGGCTGTCGCCCGGCGCCTCTGCGAGTGTTTCCAGGCCCGCCTGCTGCAGTTGCAGGTGCAGGGATTCCGGGCTCAGCGTAATGCCGGTGCAGATTTCGGCGTACAGGTCCTGCAGCAGGGCACGGGTGACTTCCACGGCCTGGGGACTGCCGGCCACGGTGAAGCTGTTGCCGCGCGCGCGCACGGTCACGTCCAGACGCTCTTCGATCTGTTTCAGGTGTTGGTCAAATTGGCCGCAGAGTGTTGCGAGGTGGCGGGCGTCGCTGGGTTCGAGCTCGAAGCTCAGCTGACTGGGAGGTTCGTCGCTATTCAAATTGGTCGATTAGCCGCAGGGCGGCGTTGCACTCCTGGTAAAGGATAATGGTGTTTCAGCCAACGTCAACTGCAAGCTCAGGAGTGACAAGGCGCCCGCGCAGGGAGTTGGGCAGGGCTTCGTCGATGTGGACATCGGCGAATTCGCCAATCAGCGCATGATCGCTGCAGTGGAAGTTGACCACCCGATTGTTCTCGGTGCGGCCCTGCAGCTGCCCCGGGTCCTTTTTGGACACACCGGTCACCAGCACCCGTTCCACGCTGCCGACCATGCGGCGACTGATGGCCATGGCCTGCTGGGTGATGCGGGTCTGTAGAATCTGCAGTCGCTGCTTCTTGACCTCTTCGGGTGTGTCGTCCGGCAGCTCGGCGGCCGGGGTGCCGGGCCGGGCGCTATAGATAAAGCTGAAGGAGTGGTCGAAGCCGACTTCCTCAATGAGTTTCATGGTGGCGGCGAAGTCGGCCTCGGTTTCGCCCGGGAAGCCGATAATAAAGTCCGAGGACAGGCTGATGTCGGGACGGTGCCTGCGAAGCCGGCGCACCTTGGACTTGTACTCCAGCGCCGTGTGGCCGCGCTTCATGGCCATCAGTATCCGGTCGCTACCGGCCTGCACCGGCAGGTGCAGGTGGTTTACCAACTCGGGGATTTCCGCGTAGGCGTCGATCAGCGCGTCACTGAACTCCACCGGGTGGGACGTGGTGTAGCGGATGCGCTCGATACCCGGTATGCGGGCTACCATATGCAGCAGCTCGGCGAAATCGACAATGTCGCCGAGGTGGTTCTCGCCGCGGTAGGCGTTGACGTTCTGGCCCAGCAGGTTCACTTCCCGCACGCCCTTGCCAGCGAGACCGGCGACCTCGGCGATCACGTCGTCCAGCGGGCGGCTCACTTCTTCACCACGGGTGTAGGGCACCACGCAGAAGGTGCAGTACTTGCTGCAGCCCTCCATGACCGAGACAAAGGCGCTGGGGCCGTCGACGCTGGGTTCCGGGAGGCGATCGAACTTCTCGATTTCCGGGAAGCTGATGTCCACCACCACGGTACCGTCGGATTGCTTGCGTTCATTGAGCATGTCCGGCAGGCGGTGCAGGGTCTGGGGGCCGAATACCAGGTCCACATAGGGGGCGCGCTTGCCGATTTCCTCGCCTTCCTGGCTGGCGACGCAGCCACCCACGCCAATAATCAGCTCCGGGTTCTTCTGCTTCAGGTGCTTCCAGCGGCCGAGCTGGTGGAACACCTTTTCCTGCGCTTTCTCGCGGATGGAGCAGGTATTCAGCAGCAACACATCCGCCTCCTCGGGGGTCTCCGCGGGGATCATGGCGTGGCTTTCGCCCAGCAGGTCACGCATACGGTTGGAGTCGTATTCGTTCATCTGGCAGCCGTGGGTCTGGATGTACAGCTTCTTCGGCACGTGTCGGTCCGGGTGCTCAAATTTTGGGCAGCGGATTATAGCGGCTGATGACCGATCAGTGGTAGTATTGCCGCCCATTTTTTGAGCAGACAGCCAGCCCCGCAAGCCATGCCCCAACCGATCTACAAGGTGGTTTTCCAGAGCCAGAACCAGGTCTATGAGATTTACGCCCGGCAGATTTTCCAGAGCGATATGTGGGGCTTTATCGAGATTGAGGAGTTCCTGTTTGGCGAGCGCAGCAAGCTGCTGGTCGATCCCTCGGAAGAGAAGCTCAAAAACGAGTTCAGCGGTGTCAAGCGCAGCTATATCCCGATGCATTCCATCATCCGCATTGACGAGGTGGATAAAGAGGGAACCGCCAAGGTCAGCGAGTCCAGCGGCTCCGGCAATGTGTCCGCTTTCCCCATGCCGGGGATGATGCCGACGCCCTCGCCTGACGAGTAGGCGCAAGCCTTCCCTCATCCTGTCACGCTACCGCTGTTGCCAGGCCTGATCGAAGCGTGCGGGGGTAGGCTGTGGATTCACCTGCGGTGCGGTTAGCCGTCGCACAGTTTCTGGTGCTGGTATTCCTGCTGTCGGCACCGTTCTGGGCCCTCGGCTACTGGTGGGATGTTCAGCTACTGCCGGGCCTGCCGCTGAGTGCGTTCATGGTGGTGTGCCCTTCCGCAGCCGCCGCCATCATGGTCCTGAGAGAGGGCGGCGCGGCGGCGTTGTGGCGCTTTCTCGCACAGGCCTTCGATTTCCAGCGTATGCCCGGCTGGGCCTGGCTTGCTGCCCTGGGGGTCATGCCCTGCGTCATGCTGGTTTGCGCCTGGCTGCAAGCGATTGGTGGAAAAGAGCTGCCGGCTTTTACCGGCGAGTGGGGCCAGAGCCTCGCGCTGTTCCTGCTGTTCCTGGTGGCGGCCACACTGGAAGAACTGGGCTGGACCGGCTACGCCACCCGGCGTCTGCTGGGGCGCTGTTCGACGTTGGCCACTGGCCTGCTGGTGGGTGGCATAGCGGTCGCCTGGCATGTCATTCCGCTGCTGCAGGTGGAGCGTTCCTGGGACTGGATCGGCTGGTGGGCGCTGGGCACCCTGCTGCGCAGACTGCTGATCGTCCTCATCTATGCCCGGGGCGGCTGCAGCGTGTTCGGCGCATCCCTGTTCCATGCCATGAGCAACCTGAGCTGGATGCTATACCCGGTGATCGGCTCCCACTACGATCCGATGCTGACGGCAACGGTGCTGGGTGCCTGCGCTTGTATTGCCCTGGGCGCCGATGCGCTGGTCAGGCAGCGCCAGGCGCGGGGTCGCTCACCTGTGGCAGGCTGAATCCGCCCGGCGGCTTGACTCGCCAGTTGAATTTGGACGAATAGCACCTATATCTGGTGGACACGCACTGATTCTTTGCAGGCCTCCCATGATGGATGACGACAGCGGCGACGACGCGGTTGTTGACGGAGAGATTCTCTCCGAGGGCTCGTTCCAGTTGAGCGGCGACCAGGCTCCCGCCGTGGCAGACGACGTTCTGCCGGAAACGCTTCATATTCTCCCCATCAGCACCCGCCCTTACTTTCCGGGTCAGGTGCAGCCGGTCCTGGTGAACCTGAATACCTGGGGCAGCACCCTGCAGGCGGTCAGTGACGCTGGCCACGGCCTGCTGGGCCTCGCCTTTGTGGACGGTGTGGAAAGCGACCAGGCCGTGCCCCGGGATATCCCGCTTATCGGTTGCGTGGTGCGCCTGCATCGTATGCCCGCCGGCGGCGAGCAGCAGGGTCAGTTCATGGTGCAGGGCATCAAGCGCTTCCGTATCGTGCGCTGGCTCAACGAGCGCGCGCCGTTCCTGGCCCAGGTGGAGTACCCGCGCAGCCAGGGACAGCGCGACAGCGACGAGGTGAAAGCCTACGCCATGGCCCTGATCAAGGAGATCAAGGAGCTGCTGCCGCTCAATCCCCTGTACAACGAGGAACTGAAGCAATACCTCTCTCACTTCAGTCCCAACGAGCCCTCACTGCTGGCAGACTTCTCTGCCGCCCTGACCACCGCCTCCGGCACCCGGCTGCAGGAAGTGCTGGAAACCCTGCCGCTGGTGCCGCGCATGGAGAAAGTGCTGGCGCTGCTGCGCAAGGAGCGCGAGGTGGCGGAGTTGCAGGGCCAGATCAGCGAGCAGGTCAACCAACAACTGTCGGAGACCCAGCGCGAGTTCTTTCTCAAGGAGCAGCTCAAGGTTATCCAGAAGGAGCTGGGGATTTCCAAGGATGACAGGACCGCCGACCAGGACACCTTCGAGGAGCGCCTCAAGAAGCTGAACCCGCCGGAGGCGGTGATGAATCGCATCGAAGAGGAAATGCAGAAGCTTTCATACCTGGAGACCGGTTCACCCGAGTATGCAGTCACCCGCAACTACCTGGAGTGGGCGACCTCAGTGCCCTGGGGGGTGTATTCGGAAGACATCCTCGAGCTCAGGCACGCCCGCGAGGTGCTCAACGAACACCACGACGGTCTTGACGATGTAAAAGAGCGCATTGTTGAATTTCTCGCCGTTGGCAGTTTCCGCGGCGAGATCTCCGGCTCTATCCTCCTGTTGGTAGGCCCTCCCGGAGTCGGCAAGACATCCATCGGCCGCTCGGTGGCCGATGCCCTGGGCCGCAAGTTCTACCGCTTCAGCCTCGGCGGCATGCGCGATGAAGCAGAGATCAAAGGGCACCGCCGCACCTATATTGGCGCCATGCCCGGCAAGCTGGTGCAGGCACTGAAAGATGTGGAAGTCTCCAATCCGGTCATCATGCTGGACGAGATCGACAAGATCGGTGCCTCCTATCAGGGCGACCCGGCATCGGCCCTGCTGGAAGTGTTGGACCCGGAGCAGAACAGCGAATTCCTGGACCACTACCTGGACCTGCGGGTGGACCTGTCCAAGGTGCTGTTCATCTGCACCGCCAACCAGCTCGATACCATTCCGGGTCCGCTGCTGGACCGCATGGAGACGATTCGCCTGGCTGGCTATATCGCCGAGGAAAAGCTCGAGATCGCCCGCAACCACCTGTGGCCGAAACTGCTGGGGCGTCACGGCGTACAGGACGAGCAACTCAGGATCAACGACGCCGGCCTCAGATATGTGATCGAGGCCTATTGCCGAGAGGCGGGGGTGCGCAACCTGGAGAAACAGCTCGCGCGTGTGATTCGCAAAAGCATCGTCACTCTGCTGGAGGGTGATGAGCAAAAGTTACGCGTTGGCAAGAAGGACATCGAGGGTCTGCTGGGCAAGCCGCCTTTCGGCATCGAAAAGCCCCTGCGCGGGCTGGGCATTGCCACCGGACTGGCCTGGACCGCCATGGGCGGCGCGACCCTGCCCATTGAGTGCACCCAGGTGCACACTCTCAACCGTGGCTTCAAGCTGACCGGCAAGCTCGGCGATGTCATGCGCGAATCCGCGGAGATTGCCTACAGCTACGTGATGGCGCATCTCAAGGAGTACGGCTGTAGCCCCGACTACTTTGATACGTCACTGGTACACCTGCACGTGCCCGAGGGCGCCACGCCCAAGGACGGTCCCAGCGCCGGCATTACCATGGCCACGGCGCTGCTGTCGCTGGCGCGCAAGGAACGTATCCGCCGCAAGCTGGGCATGACCGGAGAACTGACCCTCACCGGGCAGGTGCTGGCAGTCGGTGGTATCCGCGAGAAGGTGATTGCCGCCCGCCGCGCCAATGTCATGGAGTTGATCCTACCGGCGGCCAACAAGAAGGACTTTGAGGAATTGCCCGACCACCTGCGCGAGGACATCAATGTGCACTTCGCGCGTACCTACCGGGACGTGTTCCACTTCGTGTTTGACGATCACCTGGACGACCGCTCGGTGCACTAGCCCGGGGATTCAGCATGCTGTGGGTCTGGCGCGCCGCTGAAGGTGGCCTTCAGCCAGTCGAGGAACGTCTGAATCTTGCGATTGTCCAGTGTTCTCGGCAAGGCTAGCGCACGGTAACTGGCCCCGGGCAGGACGACGTCGTCTCTGACCGGTTGTAACAATCCTCTGGCAATGAAGTCGGCCGCCAGTACGGAACTGGCCAGCACCACACCGCGACCGGCAATGGCGGCCTGCAAAACGTAGAGTTCTTCGTCGAAGGTGACGAGACGGCTCTCCTCGGGCGGCGGCAGGCCCGCGGCTTCAAACCAGCCGCTCCAGCTTACGTCATTCAGCACCGGCTGCTGCCAGCGGGTTTCCAGTAGCGTCCCGTCCGCTGTGATATCCGTTCCGGCAAGAGCTGGGGCTGCCATGGCGATAAACTGCTCGGCTATCAGCGGGACACTGGCCAGCCCCTCCGGGGGGTGGACGCTGTAGCGAATGACCAGGTCCGTGCCCCGGTCGCGATGCAGGTCCACCAGTTGCGTGCTGGTATCGATCTTTACCCGGATACCCGGTTCCAGTTCGTAAAACCTCGGCAGCTCCGGCACCAGCCGCAATGTCGCAAATGCCGGTGTTGTGGACAGGTTGATAACCGACACGTGCTCGAGCACATTTTCCAGGGCAAATCTGATTTCCAGGAATCCCCGCGTCAGCGCCGGTGCCAGCGCCCTGCCCACCTCGGTCAATTCCACGCTGCGAGTCTTGCGCTCAAACAGGCCCACGCCCAGGGTCGATTCCAAGGACCGGATCTGGTGGGAGATGGCCGTGGGGGTGACATACAGCTCTGCTGCGGCGGCTTTGAAGCTGCCCAGCCGCGCGGCCGCCTCAAAGGCGCGCAAGGCGGGCAGTGGCGGCAGTTTTCCGAACACTTATAGATGAGTATAATTCATTTATAGCTGCGATTTTCTCCTTTGCTACCATCAATGGCAATCACTAATAATCCTCTCAAGCGATTCATAAATGAATAGAACTTATTTATCTGCTGAGAGGAGGACAATCCATGAGCCATCTACTCAAAATCGACGCCAGCGCCCGCCAGGGGCGTTCCCTGACCCGCCAGCTTACCGATGCATTCGTGGCCCAGTGGCTGTACCAGGAGCAAGATGCAGTGATCACACGCCGTGACGTGGGCGCATTGCCACCGCCGGCGGTCACTGAGGACTGGATTGCCGCCGCCTTCGCAGGGACGAGCCGCAATAGCGAGCAGCACGATTTGCTCGCCCTGTCCGATGAGTTGATCGACGAAGTCGAAGCGGCGGACCTGATACTGATCGGTGCCCCCATGTACAACTACGGCATGCCCGCGGCACTGAAGGCCTGGTTTGACCAGATCATTCGCATCGATCGCACCTTCAGTTTTGATCTCGCCCGCGGCGACAAGCCGTTGGAACCTTTGCTGTCCAACAAGCAAGTTGTGGTACTGGCGTCCTGGGGGGAGTTCGGCTTTGAGGCCTGCGGCCAGAACGCGGAACACAACCATCTGGTGCCGCATATTCGCACCTGTTCCCGATACCTCGGTGCGGAGAGTTTCGATTTCCTGGCCATCGAGTACCAGGAATTCGGAGATGACCGCCATCAGGCATCGAAACGCGAGGCCTTCAATGCTATCCCCGCACTGGTGAAGCGCCTGCAGGGCGTTTGCGCCGACGCGGCTTGAGTGTTCATCATTTGCCGGCAGTGACTATGGCGCGCCGTGGGGCAGGGTAGCCCTCGATGGTTCGGGTGGAATCGTCGGGATCCAGGAAGTTGGCGAGGGAGTGGAAGGTCATCCACTCGGTGCTGCGCTGCTCCTCGACCGAGGTTGTATTCACATCTACCAGTTCCGGCTTTTTGAAGCCCAGTTTGCTGATCCATAGCAGCAGCATGTCAGTACTGGGCAGGAACCAGACGTTACCCATGCGGGCATAGCGACCGGAAGGCACCAGGCAGGTATTTACGTCACCGTCCACCACCAGGGTCTCCAGTACAAGCTGCCCACCCGGCCGCAGGGCATCGCGCAGTTCCATCAGGTGTTCAATGGGTGAGCGACGGTGGTAGAGCACGCCCATGGAAAATACCGTGTCGAAAGCAGCGAGCCCGGGTGGCAGTTGCTCGATACCCAGGGGCAGTACCCAGGCTTCCGGTCGCTGCACGTACTTTTGCAGCGCCTGGAACTGCAGCACAAACAGCGGTGTGGGGTCGATGCCGATGACCTCAGCGGCGCCGGCGCCCAGCATGCGCCAACAGTGATAGCCGCTGCCGCAGCCCACATCCAGCACCCGGCGGCCGGCCAGGTCATCAAGGGCCGGCGCCACCCGCTGCCACTTCCAGTCGGAGCGCCATTCGGTGTCGACGCGCACCCCGAACAGCTCAAAGGGACCCTTGCGCCAGGGGTGCAGGGTGCGCAATGCGGCGTCCAGTTCTGTGCGAGCCGCGGGGCTGATGTCATCAGCCGCGCCCACGGTGACACAGTCGCTATCCAGGTCTATATGCGAGGCGGTCGCGTCAGGCAGTGATGCCAGCGCCTGTTCCCAGTGGGGCAGGTCACCGTAGCGCTGGGCGTGAAACTGTTCCCCGATGTCGTCCAGCAGGGTGGCTGCCCAGGGGGCCAGCTCCGAATCCTGCCACCGCTCTACCAGCGGGCTGAAATCAATCATCGGCTTCGGTTGCTTTCAATGCCACCAGCGAGGCGAAGTTGAAGCACTGGAACCAGACATCGCAGCTGCTGAATCCCGCCGCGGCCAGTCGCTCGCGGTGGTCGTCCAGGGTCTCCGGCACCAGCACGTTTTCCAGGGCCTGGCGCTTCTGGGCGATTTCCAGGTCGGAGTAGCCGTTGGCCCGCTTGAAGTCGTGATGCAGCTCGATATTCAGGGCGTTGAGGTGGGGGTCGGCAAACAGCACCTTTTCCGACAGCACCAGGATGCCGCCGGGACGCAGGCCGTTAAAGATGCGCTGCATCAGCGCGCTGCGCTGTTCCAGCGGGATGAACTGCAGGGTGAAGTTGAGCACCACCACTGAGGCATTGTCGATCGCCACCGCTTCGATATCGCCGCAGACCAGGTCGACGGGCAGTTCATGGCTGTCGGTGTCGATCACGCTGCGGCAGCGCTCGATCATGGCGCTGGAGTTGTCGACACCGATAACGCGGCAGCCCTCGCCGCGCACCTGTTGGCGCATGGCCAGGGTAGAAGCGCCCAGTGAACAGCCCAGGTCGTAGCAATTGCTGCCGGGGGAGGCGTAGCGACCCGCCAACAGGCCGGTCATGGCGATGATGGTGCTGTAGCCTGGCACCGAGCGCTTGATCATGTCGGGGAAGACGCGTACTACCTCCTCGTCGAAGCGGAAGGCGGGCAGTTCGTCGATGGGATTGGCGTAGATGTCGTCTTTGCTCACGTCGGTGCCTGCATGAATCAGACAGGCGCGGATGGTAGCACAGGCGCAGTGATCACCTGGTGGTGGACGTGGCCAGCTAGTCGCCCCAGTCGTAGTCGCCGTCGTCCTCCGCGAAGCTTTCAACGGCGGTGGTTTCCCCGACCAGGTTGGCGCGGTACTGCAGGTAGGCCTCGCGAACGAACAGATAGCGGTCACCGCTGACCATGGAGTCCGCCGCAAGCAGGGCGGCGCGGGTGTCCACCGCTTCAGCAGCGGTCACGCCAAGGCCGCCCGGCAGGGGCCACTGCTGCTGCATCCCGATATCGACCACCGTGCCTGCGCCGCTGCGTGCCGTGGCGGGGCCGAGGAGGGGCAGCACCAGGTAGGGGCCGCGATCCACACCCCAGGTCGCCAGTGTGTGGCCGAAGTCGGTTC
>JANQLM010000069.1 GCA_028280635.1 Halieaceae bacterium
CATCGTTACCGCCCGTGATCGGGGCCCGGGAATAGCCGATGTGGAAACTGCCATGCAGGATCATTTCAGTTCCAGCGGCACGCTTGGGCTTGGCCTCCCCGGCGTGCGCCGCATGATGGACGATTTCACCATCAGCTCGACGCCCGGGGAGCTTACCGAAGTGCGCTGCCTGAAGTGGGACCAGGCACCTCTGCGTGGCTCGCGCATCCTTCAGGGCTACCGGCCCTGCGGCAAGTCCGCCACGCCGGAACACTGTGAAGACTGCCGGGAACTCGATGCCGCCATGTATTCCCGACCCTGCCAGGGCGAGCGCGTGAACGGCGATACCGCCATGATTGAACGGCGCGATCACCTGCAGATGATTGCCGTTATTGACGGCCTCGGCCACGGGCCGGAGGCGCACCGGGTGTCCAGTGCCGCACGGGACTTCCTCAAGCAGCGCTGGAGCCTGGACGTGGTAGACACCATGCACAAGCTGCACGGTGAACTGCGGGGCAGCCTCGGCGCAGTGGCCGGTATCGCGGTGATCGATAGCCGCAGCGGCCAGGTGCACTTCAGCGGCATAGGCAACATCAGCTACCGGGTATTCGGGCAGCGCAACCTGCGCCTGATGTCCATGGCGGGCAACCTTGGCCACCAGATTCGCTCTCCGCGCCAGGAGCAGCACACCCTCAGCGATGACGAGGTGATCCTCGTGTATTCAGACGGTATCAGCGATCGCTTCGAGCTGCAGGATTACCCGCAGATTCTCTACCAGAGTGCGGATACAATAGCTCGCACCGTGGTGGAGAGATTTGGCAAACATCACGATGACGCGACCTGTATTGCCCTGAGGATGCGCAAGTGAACCAGCTCCAGTCCCGCAACCCGCTACCGCGCGAGACGTTTGCGCTGGGTTCAATCCCGCTGGTGGAGGGAGACTCGGTGCTGGAAGCGCGGCGCAAGGTGCACAGCCTGGCCGCCCTGGTGGCGGGAGACGGCCTGTTATCCACCCGACTCGCCACCGTGGTCTCCGAAGTGGGCAAGGCCCTGCAGCGTCTCAATCACCAGGCGCGTATCGAGGTCGGTCTGTGTGCCCGCGGCAACCTGCCACGCCTGCAGCTCGACTTCGTGGGCCAGTTGGACACCCGCAGCCTGGGCTACCTGCAGAGTTTCTTCGATCATCTGGAAAAGGACGCCGGCAGCGGCGGCCTGTTCCACCGCGTCTCGGTAGAGCTGACATCGACTGGCGTGGATACGGCGACCCTCGGCAGGCTGCGGGCCATTGTCGAACAGAAGACCCGCGATCAACTGCTGGAAGAAATCCAGAGCAAGAATTCGGAGCTGGAGGAATCGCTGGAAACCCTCAAGCGTACCCGCAGCGCCAAAGACCGCATGGAGAGCGAACTCAACATCGGTCGCGATATACAGATGAGCATGCTGCCACTCTCCTTCCCCGCCTTCCCGGAACAGGGGGAATTCGACGTACATGCGGCGCTCTACCCCGCCCAGGAAGTCGGCGGCGACTTCTACGACATGTTCATGATCGACCTGGACCATTTCTGCTTTTGTGTCGGGGACGTTTCCGGCAAGGGTGTACCGGCAGCGCTGTTCATGGCGGTCACCAAGACCCTGATCAAGTCCCGCGCCGCCAATGACCTGTCCCCCGCCAGCATTCTCAGCCACGTCAACAGCGAGACCGCTGAGGGCAATGACTCGGCCATGTTCGTCACCCTGTTCCTGGCTATTCTCAACCTGCAGACCGGTGAAATGGTCTACAGCAATGCCGGCCACAACCCGCCCTATCTGATGCGCAACAACGGTGACATGGAGCGGCTGGAAAAACGCCACGGCCCGGTGATCGGCGCCATGGAAGGCATCGCCTACGGCGAAGACTCAACGAGCCTCAACCCGCATGACCTGATCTACCTCTATACCGACGGCGTCACCGAGGCCATGGATATCGACGGCGGTCTCTACGGCGAGCCGCGCTTACGTGAGCGGCTTGCTGAGGCCGACTACCCGGCGGCCCGGGACGCGGTAGAAGACACTGTGGATGACGTCTGGCGTTTCCAGGGTGATGCCAGCCAGGCAGACGACATCACCATCATGTCGGTACGCTACCACGGCGCGGTGACCCGTGAGGGGGAAACCGAGTTGACGCTCAACATGCGCAACGACATCACCGCGATCGGCGCTATCAATAAAGAGTTCAATGTCTTTGCCGAGAAACACGGCGTGCCGTCCAGCGTGCAGCGTCGCATGAATGTGTGCCTTGATGAACTGCTTAACAATGTGATCTCGTACGGTTTCTGTGACGAAGAGCAGGCTGGCGAGCACGAAATTGAACTGCACTTCCGCTTGCTGGACTCGGAGCTTGTCGTTACCATCGTCGACGACGGCAAGCCCTTCAACCCCTTCGGCAACGACCCTCCCGATACCTGCCTTTCCGTGGAAGACCGGCCCATCGGAGGACTTGGCGTGCACCTGGTGAAGAATTTCATGGACAAGGTGCACTATGAACGCCACGGCGAGAACAACGTCGTCACATTGCATAAACACATGGACGGGGAAAACGAGGCTTGAGATGGATATCTCAACTGAACAGATAGACAGTACCACGGTCGTGAGAATGTCCGGCAACCTGGACACCAACACCTCGGGGCCCGCCCACGAGAAACTCGACGCACTCATTGAGCAAGGCAACACCCACCTGCTGGTCAACCTGCGACAGGTGGCCTTCGTCAGCAGTGCGGGCCTGCGAATTCTACTCGCCACTGCCAAGCGCCTGAACGGCACCGAGGGCTCGCTGAAAATCAGCAACCTGAATGAAACGGTAAACGAGGTGTTCGAGATCTCCGGGTTCAACTCCATTCTCAACGTGTTCACCACGGAAGAAGACGCGCTGAACGACGGCTGATGCTGGTAATCATTGCAACCCTGCTGGCCGGGCTGGGCCTGTTTTTCGTCGGCCTGCAGCTCCTGACGGAAAATCTCAAGCTGCTCAGCGGCCGCCGGCTGCGCGAGAATATCGCCGTGTGGACGCGCAACCCCTTTTTCGGCCTGGCCTGGGGCGGCCTGTTCATCACTATAACCCAAAGCGCGGCGGCAGCGACCTTTATCCTCATTGGCATGCTGCGGGCCGGCATGCTGGGTGTGAAACAGATTCTGCCAATTCTCATCGGCATGAACTGTTTTGCCGGCATCATCATCCTGGTGCTGATTTTCGATATCAAGCTGGTGGTGTTCTTCCTGCTGGGAATCACCGGGCTGGTCTACTCACGGGACCAGGCCGGCGGCGTCCGTGCCACCGCCGGCGCCGCCTTCGGCATCGGACTCCTGTTTCTTGGGCTGAACACGACCCAAACCGGTATCGCGCCGCTGGCGGAAATGCCCTGGTTCGAGGAGACCATCGCCGCCACCCACGGCTCCTACATGCTGGGCCTGCTGGTCGGCCTGGTACTGAGTTTTCTCACCCAGTCCGGCCTGGCGGTGATGATCCTCAATCTGGCCTTTCTCAACGCCGGCCTGTTCAGCATCGAGCAGTCGGTGATGATTGCCTACGGCTCTAAACTCGGCTCATCGCTGCTGACCTATGTACTGTCGGCCAACCTGGTGGGCGAGTCGCGCCAGGTCGCCATGTTCCAGGTCTATTTCAACGTGGCGGGCGCCCTGCTTCTGGTGCCCGCTCTCTATGTCGAGGTCTATACCGGTCTGCCGCTGATGCTGGCACTGGGCGCGGCTTTCGCCGAGGACCCTGCCTTCCAGCTGGCGGCTATAAATCTGCTGTTCAACGTGGTACCCGGGATTATCGTGTTCCCGCTGGTGCCGATCATCAGCCGCGCGCTGGCACGGCATTTCCCACAAACTGCCGAAGAACAACTCTCGAAGCCCAAGTTCCTGCTGGACCAGAGTGGCGATGATCCACATAACGCCATGCGCCTGATCGAACTGGAACAGGTTCGACTGATCGAGATACTCGGGCACAGTTTCGAGGCCATGCGCTCGAACAACAGCGCCGCGCGCATGTCACTGTTGAACGACAGTTTCCAGAGCCTGGGGGATAGCATCCGCGCGGCGATTTCCGATCTCTCCAACCAGCATCAGCTGTCACCGGTGCTCTACGAGCGGCTCAATGGTCTGCTGAACATCCAGCACAGCCTGGAGACCGCCAACGTAGAGGTACAGAGCCTGTCTCGCCAGCTCACGCTGTTGCAGGGTACCGGCCTGGGCGAGCGCTTTTCCATGGTGGCCGTTGATGGCATCGACGCCATCCTGCTGACCTTCATGGATGTTGCGAGAGAGCGCAGCGACCTGGATGCCGAGCTGCTGGCCGGCATGACTTCGGAGGACGGCATGACCCGTGTACGCAAGGCCTATCTGGCGGAGGATGAATCAATGGACGCCAATGCCCGTATGCAGCTATTGGCTGCCGCCAACCACTGTGAACGCCTGATCTGGCTGTTTGGCGATATGGGTAGCGCCTATCGCAACCTGGGTACGGCGTAATGGTATTCGCCGCAGACACGGCCGTCGAATTGCAGGCCGACAACAGCTACGGCGCCATTATCCAGGACGGCTGGGACGTGGTCGGCAACGCCAACGGCGGCTACCTGCTCGCCATCGCGGCACGGGCCATGGCGGCCGCCAGTGGCAAGCCGCACCCGGTCGCTCTCAATGCGCACTACCTGTCGCCGGGTCGACCGGGGCCGGTGAACATCACGCCGGAAGTCATCAAGACCGGCCGGCGCTTTTCCACTGTGCGCGCCAATATGCGCAGCGACAGCAAGGAACTGGTGACCCTGTTGGGCAGCTTCGGAGATGACGGCGCCCTGGAGGGCCCCATGCGTATCGATGCCGAGCCCCCCGAGTTGCCAGCCCCTGAAGATTGCGTGCGCATCGAGCACCACCCGTCGGGCTTCCCGCCGGCCATGATGGGAAAGATCGAACTGCGCCTGCACCCGGAGGACGCCGGCTTTGCGGTCGGCAAGCCCAGCGGTCAACCCCTGTTCCGCGGCTGGTTCAGGTTGCTGGACGATGAGCCCATAGACGCCTTCGCGCTGCTGCTGGCGGTAGATGCATTCCCTCCCACCGTTTTCAACGCCAACCTGCCAGTGAGCTGGGCACCCACCCTTGAGCTCACCACGCATATACGCGGGCTTCCCGAACCGGGCTGGTTGCGCTGCCGCTTCTCCACGCGCTTTATCTCCGGCGGGCTGATGGAGGAAGACGGCGATATCTGGGATGACTCCGGCCGGCTGGTCGCGCAATCCCGCCAGCTGGCGCTGACACCGCGGGGCTAATCAGGCGAAGCGCTTGATCAGCAGGCCGTTGGTGGTGCCCTGGACCAGCAGGCTGAACAGCACCACGCCAAACACCATGGACTGCACCGTGTACCAGTAGTCCAGTTCGATCGGCAGCGCCAACACCAGGGCGACAGCAATAGCGCCGCGCAGGCCGCCCCAGAACAACAGCAACTGCCAGCCGGCCTTGATGCGATGACTGAGAGGCAAGGTGAGCAGGCTGCACAGCACCACGGCGGCGGCCCGCGCCAGCAGCGCTGCCGCTATGGCAATCACCATCGCCAGCCACATGTCCCGGAACATCGCCAGCGTGATAACCAGCCCCATGAGGACGAACAGCAGGCTGGTGAACACCTGGCCGAGCCAGCTCCAGATAAACTCGGTTCCCGCCACCAGCGACTGCTCTTCCGCCTGCAGTCTGTGGCGCAGCACCAGGGCGGCGAACATCACCGCCATGATGCCTGACACATGCAGCAGGTGCTCCGCCACAAAGAAACTGCCAAAGGCGGTAAACAACATCACAAAAGCGGTCGACTGCGGACTCCGCAGCAATGAGACCAGCAGCGCCGCCCCTGTGCCGGCGACGGCCCCGGCGAACACGCCGCCAAAAAACACCACACTGAAATGCAGCAGCAAGGCGCCGGCACCGGCCTGGCCACCCTCCAGGGCGAGTGACAGGAATACCGAGAACAGCACCACGGCAGTGGCGTCGTTGAACAGGCTCTCGCCTTCAAACAGGGTTTTGATGTCTTCAGGCGCCTGCATGGCACTGAGCTGGTTGACCACGGAGACCGGGTCGGTAGCCGCCAGGATGGCACCGGTAATCAGCGCCGCCGTCCAGGGAAAACCCCCTGGATGGCCCACACCCAGGTAGACCAGGGCTGCGGTTATCCCGCAGTTCACCAGGACACCCAGTGTCGCCAGCAACAGAACCGGGATGATCCAGCGATGCAGTACGGCGGGCTCGATGTGCCAGGAGGCCTCAAAAATCAGCACCGGCAGGATCAGGTAAAAAACGATCTCCTCCAGGTTGTGGGCGCGAATGCCGGTATCGAAGTCCAGCCAACCCACCGCCTGGCCGGCAACAAATCCGCACAGCACACAGGCCAGGGTCAGTTCGAGGCGGCTGAACCGACTCAGTAGCAGTGCGAGGATTGCTACCCCACCCAGCGTCAGCACCTGGCCCGCGACTGTGACCACCATGAATCAGCTACCGTGCTGCTGGGGCAGGATTTTGCGACCGACCCAGTAGTCGACGCTCAAAAAACGGCCAGCGCCGGTGAAAAACAGCGCCAGCAACATGATGAAGTAAGTCGCCGCGAATTCGATACCGTTGTTGAGGATAACGATACTGCCACTGGAGGTCAGCCAGTCATAGTTACCGTGCTCGCGAAGAATATCCCGGGCCCGCCCGATCTTTTCGGCAGACGCTTCGACGCGCTCATTGGCGAATGGCGCCCCCGGATCAGCGATGGCCTGCCAACCGTTGTCCAGGTGCACGGTGGTGGCGGCGACGATCATGGTGAACATGAGCGGCACCGCAAACCAGCGCACCGCGACACCGAACAGCAGGCTGATGGCGCCCAGCACTTCCGTCCAGGTGGCCAGAAACGCCAGCAGCCAGGGAAAGGGCAGGCCAAGGCCCCAATCGGGGTTTCCGAACCATTGCACGGTGCTGTCGAAGCTGCCGAGCTTGTTCTGCCCGGCCATCCAGAACACGGGCACCAGGTAGAGGCGCAGCGCCAGCGGGCCCAGGAAATCGAAGACTCTTGTCGACTCCAGCAGGCCGTGTAGTTTAGTCAGTAGGCTGTTCATGGGTTTTTCCTGTTGTGGTTTTAAGGTGACTGCAGAGCCGTGGTACCAGCATATTCCGGGCGCACCGCAGGCAAGGGGTCGAGTTCGTTCATCGCTACCGAGCGATCGCTGCTCTCAATGACGCGCATGTGTTCACGCATGAGGCCGCGCGGCTCACTGGCACCGCAGGAATGGGCGATAATCCCGACGCTGTAGGCGACGGATTTCGCGTAAGCCGCCACGCGCTTGCATTTTTCCTCGGCTACCAGACCGCGCTGCAATTCCTTGTTGTGGGTCGTGATACCCGTGGGGCAGGTGTTCTTGTTGCACTGCAGGGCCTGGATGCAACCCAGGGCAAACATAAAGCCGCGGGCCGAGGTGCAGAAGTCCGCACCCACTGCCAGCGCCCAGGCCACTTTTCCAGGCGTGATCAGCTTGCCGGAAGCCACCAACTTGATGCGGTCCCGCAAACCGTATTCATGCAGCAAATCGACAACGATGGGCAGGCTTTCCTTGAGGGGCATGCCCATGTAGTCAATCAATGGCTGCGGCGCCGCGCCGGTTCCGCCGTCCGCGCTGTCGATGGTGATAAAGTCCGGCGCTGAAGCGATACCGCGCCGGTGTATCTCTGCGAAAAGCTCGTGGAAGAAACTGAGCTGGCCCACCACCGTCTTGAAGCCGACCGGCTTGCCGGTGACATTCCGGACTCGCTCGATCATGTCCAGCAAATCGCGCTCGGAACGAATGTCCTTGTGGCCGTTCGGGCTGATGGAGTCCTGTCCAATGCCGATGTGGCGAATACGGGAAATCTCTTCCGTGACCTTTTCACCGGGCAGAATCCCACCCTTGCCGGGTTTGGCGCCCTGGCTCATCTTGATCTCGAACATCTTGACCTGGTCGTGGGCGGCGATTTCCTGCAACTTGCCGTCATCGAGCTGGCCATGCTGGTCCCGCACGCCGTACTTGGCGGTGCCAATCTGGAACACGATGTCCGCACCGCCCTCAAGATGATAGGAAGATAAACCGCCCTCCCCCGTATTCATCCAGATGCCCGAATCCGCCGCGCCCCTGGACAGGGCCAATACCGCCGGGCGCGATATGGCACCGTAGCTCATGGCTGAAATGTTCAGTATGGAAGCCGTTGTGTAGGGCTGCCGGGCAACCCCTTCGCCAATAGTGATGGGCTTGGGTTCAACGGCATCTTCGTCCAGTGTGGGGAAGGCGCTGTTAAGAAAAATCACGTCGCCTTCATGATCGAGCGGCCGGGTCGAACCAAAAGCCACCGTGGTGTCCACCTCCTTCGCGGCCCGATAGACCCAGGAGCGCTCGGCGCGATTGAACGGCAACTCTTCACGATCCATTGCAAAGAAGTACTGCCGGAAAAACTCACCGATGTGTTCAAACAGGTAGCGAAACCGCCCCACCACCGGATAGTTGCGACGAATGGTGTGCTTGGTTTGGGTCTTGTCCACCACATACATGATGAAGACAGCCAGGACGCACAGGCCAATCAGGAATGAAAACAGCAGTACGCCGTACTCAGCGATGGTGACCGCAATGCGATGAATTTCCGATACGTCCATCCGTTATCTCCGAGCGAACACTGGGGAAAGGTCCATGAATGACACCACGCTGCTCATCCTCCCTGCCGCAGACGAGGCAATAAGCTCGCCACGCCCCGTGAAAAAGTTGGGAGCTTAGAGCAGTGCTATAGAGAGTAGTTCCCGAAGGCCCGCATTGCATATTCACAGCGCATTCTGCGGCACCAGCCACCGCCGCTGTAGGCCATACCGTAAGCGCGGTGAGTCAGTCTCGTCGCGACAGGCGGCGCCGTACAGAGCGCACCAGGAACCACACCAGGGCGAAGACCAGTGGCGCCGCCACCCCGGTGAGCAGGGCATCGTCCACCGGCAGGCCGGCGGACTTCATGGCCTTGAAGCCATAACCCAGCAGTCCCACCGTGTAGTAGCTGATGGCGAAAATGGAGAAGCCTTCAACGGCCTGTTGCAACCTAAGGGCCATATACGCGCGCTCGTCCATGGACTGCAGCAGCGCCTGGTTCTGCTTCTTTTGCACCATGTCGACCATGGTGTTGAGCAGGTTGGCGGCACGTGCCACGCGCTGGGCCAGTTCATTGGCGCGTCGCTCGGTGGCGTCACAGGTGCGCATTGCCGGCTGCAGGGAACGCAGCAGGAAATTGGTATAACTCTGGTAGCCACCGATCTTTTGTTCACCGACTTCTTCGAGGCGGCGCTCAACAATGCTTGCATAAGCCCGGGCGGCGGCAAAACGGTAGGCGTGAGTGGAAACAATCTGCTCCACACTGGCAGCGATACCGGTGATCGCCCGCAGCGCCTCCTCCTGGGCGGCTTCAGAGCGCTCCTGCTCGAGCCGGATCATCACCGCGTTGAGTTCCGGCTCCATACGCCCGAGCGCCGCCATGGCCTCCCTGGCCCGGGGCAGCGCAATCATGGCCAGCATGCGGTAGGACTCAATCTCCAGCAGACGCTGCAGCAGACGCGACAGTCTCCCTTCGGTAATCCCCAGGTCGATCACCACGATGCGCAGAAAACCGTCTGCATCCAATTGAAACGCCGACCAGACCGCCGCGTGCCCCGACGACATCAGACCACCGTGCAACGTCTTCGAAGCCAGTAGCGATGAGGCGAGCTGATAGCCCTGCGGGTCATCCCCACCCGGCGCTGCCAACACCTCGATATGGACGCCCACCAGGAAATCTACGGCCAGCGCATCGCGCTTTTCCCTGACCAGCAGGTCCAGCGCGGTTTCACTGAACGGCGGCTGCCCGTTGCCGGGGACCATCAGGGTATGGCTCACCGCCTCGGTATGCCCCTCCCACTTCACCTGACAGCTACCGACCTTGACGCTGTGCTGGCGGCTGGTATCGGACGGCGCGCTGGCGTCGTGCTTCCTGCAGAACTCCGCAAACTCCTGGCGCGCCTCATCCACCGTGGCCTCGTTGCGCAGGGACACCAGGTGACTACAGCGCATGGGGGGTGACTGCCGCAGGCCCGGGCGGGCATGCCATTCATTGTTTAGCCGGATACGCTCCTCGCGCGATAGCGCCTGCGATGCCGGTCGTTCGTTCCCGCCTGTCATGGTGATTCCCCGCTCTCCCAAAAGCTGTCCAGCACGGCGACTGTCTGCTCCGGTTCGTCCCAGTGCGGCAGTCCGCACGTGGGAGCGATACGCTCGGCGCGAAACGCCGGGTTCGACGCCAGCAGTTCGGGCAGGCGCTCGAAGTTGATATTGGGATCCTTGTCGTACAGTACCAGGCTGGGAACGGCCAGCGGGCGATACAGGTGTTCGACCGCCCCAGGGGTAAACAGCGCCATGGCCAGGAAGCGGAACGGGGCGTGCCGGGCGCCTGGCTGGCGGGCAGTGGCACAGGCCTGATCGAGCAGCTCCTCAGGCACCTCGTGTTCGAATGACAGTCCCAGGAAAAACCGGATGCTGGGACGTGTGGTGAGTGCCCGATAGAGACCGGCGCTGAACACCGGTATCGAGAACAACTTGCGCAGGCGGTCACTGGCGGACCCGGAGGGTGGCTCCCGATCGCCCATCCCGGTCGGTGATACCAGCACCAGGCTGTTGAACAGGCCGGGCGCTTCCAGCGCGGCCCGCGCCACAAACTCTGCCGTCGTTGACAGCGCCACCACATCCGCCGGCCCATCGAACTGCTGCTCACAGAATGCCTGCAGGCACTGCGCGTAGAGCGTGGGACTGTAGTCGATGGCGGGGCGCTCCGAGAAGCCAAAACCGGGCAGCTCAAGTGCATAGACGGGACGCCGCCGGCGATAGCGATCGAACAAAGGGGCCACCTCACGGGCACTGGGAGCCGCATTGATACTGTGTAGCAGCAGGAGCGGCCGCCCGGCCACCTGCTCGTCCGCGTAGCAGGCGAGCCTTCCAAAACCGTCGATATCTACGCCAAAGCGTCGGGCGTCCAGCGCTTCCTGCAGTGTCCTGCTCATATCCACTTTCTATCGATCCCAGTGTTCATGCTAGCAGACCCATATCAAGAGGCCCTTGCAACCGGAACGTGTAAACTTGTGTTTACGCATCACTGCGAGTAAAAGATGGACAACAGGACGCAAGCGCCAGCAGGCTAAGCGGCGCCCACAAATGCAGATGTAAGGAAGCAAGCATGGCCATCGCCTACCCTTTTTCCGCCATCGTCGGCCAGGACGAGATGAAGACTGCCCTGCTCATTGCGGCAGTCGACCAGGATGTCGGCGGCGTCCTGGTGTTTGGGGACCGCGGCACAGGCAAATCCACCGCCATAAGGGCGCTGGCCGCCCTGATGCCCAATATCCCGGTGGTCAATGGCTGTCCCTACCACTGCGACCCCCACGCGGCCACACCGGGGCTCTGCGCCCAGTGCGAGAACGGCGGCAAGGATTTCAAGACCCGCGAACAACCCATGCCGGTGGTCGATCTACCGCTGGGTGCGACGGAAGACCGGGTGATTGGCACGCTGGACCTGGAGAAAGCCCTGCGTCTTGGCGAGAAGGCCTTCGAGCCGGGCCTGCTGGCGCAGGCGCATCGTGGCTTTTTGTACATCGATGAAGTCAACCTGCTCGAGGACCACATCGTTGATGCCCTGCTGGATGTAGCAGCCTCAGGCGAAAACGTGGTTGAGCGCGAGGGCTTGAGCATTCGTCACCCGGCCCGCTTTGTGCTGGTCGGCAGTGGCAACCCCGAAGAAGGCGAGCTTCGGCCCCAGCTCCTGGACCGCTTCGGCCTGTCTGTCGATGTGCGCACGCCCACCGAGCTGGATACGCGGGTACAGATCGTCAAGCTGCGCGATGAATTCGAACGCGACCGCGAGGCCTTCGTCAAGAAATGGAAGCGCAAGGACGGTGCGGTCCGGCGCAAGGTGGACAAAGCCCGGGCCCAGCTCAACGACATCGACCTCGCCCCGGAAGTGCTGGAACGCGCAGCGGCCTTATGTATGGCGCTCGGCACCGATGGCCTGCGCGGGGAGCTGACTCTGGTGCGAGCGGCGCGCGCCCTCGCCAGCCTGGAAGGCAAGCCGGAAGTGGGCCTGAAGCAGCTCCGGCAGGTAGCGCCCTCGGTGTTGCGCCACCGCCTGCGTCGCGACCCTCTGGATGAATCCGGTTCCACAACGCGCATCGAACGTGCCCTCGAGGAGGTACTGGATCCGGCGTGAACGGAGAAACTGCCTGGCAGGACGCGCTGCTCGCCGCCGCGCTGCTGGCCACCGACCCGGCCGGGCTCGGTGGCATTGCCCTCAGGGCCCGGCCCGGCCCGGTGCGCGACAGCTGGCTTGAAACTACCCACGAGCTGTTCCCCGACCTGCCATGGCGCAAAATTCCCCAGACCGTCAGCGAAGCGCGGCTGCTGGGCGGTCTCGACCTGGCCGCCACCCTCAAAGCCGGCAAGCCGGTGGCCCAGGCCGGGCTGCTGAACGAATGCAATGGCGGTGTTGCGGTACTGGCCATGGCCGAGCGCTGCCAGCCCACCACCGCAGCACATCTATGCCAGGCACTGGATCGACGTGAGATACAGGTGGAGCGTGAAGGCCTAAGCGCTACCCTGCCCGCCGCCTTCGCGCTGCTGGCACTGGACGAGAGCGTCGAGTCCGATGAGCACCTCGACGCCGGGTTGGCGGAACGGCTCGCCTTTCATATCGACCTGCACCCGGTCGGCATCCGCGACCTGCTGGACGCCGGTTACGGCCTGGAAGACATAGGGCGGGCACGCTCCCGCTTCAACCGCATAGACTGCAGCGACGAGGCGACCCGGCAGCTCTGCACCCTGTGCCTGGTGCTGGGGATCGACTCACCCCGCGCCTCGCTGCTGGCCCAGCGTGCAGCCCGGGCCGCGGCGGCCCTGGCAGACAGCGGCCGGGTCTCGGAAACCGAGCTGGAAGTCGCTGCCCGCCTGGTCCTGGCGCCGCGGGCCACGCGGCTGCCCGCCACCGAGGAAGAGGAACAGACCGAGGCAGAGCCACCACCGCCCGAACCCCAGGAGTCCGAGGGCGAGCAGCAGGACCCCGGTCAGGGTGAGGGCATGCAGGATCGGCTGATCGAGGCGACCAAAGCTGCCCTGCCGGAAGGCCTGTTGAACCAGCTTTTGCAGGGCGGTGTGCGCCGCAGCGGCGGTCGCGGTGGCAAGTCCGGACAAATGCGACGTTCCCGCAGCCGGGGACGCCCCACCGGCACGATACAGGGTGACCCGCGCACGGGCGCCCGCCTCAGCCCGGTGGCCACCCTGCAGGCTGCCGCTCCCTGGCAGCCGCTGCGCCGCCATGCTGATGACCCACCGGGGCAACTGAAGGTACAGCGCGATGACTTCAGGGTGGTGCGCTACCGGGAACGATCGGAAAGCACCACCGTCTTCGTGGTAGACGCCTCGGGCTCCGCCGCCCTCAACCGGCTGGCGGAGGCCAAGGGTGCGGTCGAACTGCTGCTGGCCGACTGCTATATACGCCGGGACCAGGTGGCAATGATTGCCTTTCGCGGCGAAACCGCAGACCTGCTGCTACCGCCGACACGTTCGTTGGTGCGCGCCAAGCGCAACCTGGCTGCCCTGCCGGGTGGCGGCGGCACGCCACTGGCCGCCGCCATTGAGACCGCCGCCGCTCTGGCTACCAGCCTGGTGAGGCGCGGCGGGACACCCAATGTGGTGTTTCTCACCGATGGCCGCGGCAATATCGCCCGCGACGGGCGCCAGGGACGTGAAGCGGCCCGGGAAGACCTGCCGTCTGTGGCAGCCCTGTTTCGCGAGTCCGGGGTGCGCGGCATGGTCATTGATACCTCACCGCGCCCGGGTAGCGCAGCCGCCGAACTGGCCGAGCAACTGGATATCGACTACCTGCCCCTGCCCCACGCCGACGCCAGCCAGCTTAGCGAAGCGGTACGCGCGGCCAGCCTGTGAACAAGGCCCGGCAACTGGCCGCCTGGGACTGGCCACATCGGGAAGCCAGCAAATTCCGCCGCGCTGCAGGCCTGGACTGGCACTATCAGCGCAGCGGTAGCGGACCCTGCCTGCTGCTGGTGCACGGTACCGGGGCCTCGCTGCATTCCTGGGCCGGGCTTGTGCCCCTGCTGGCGCCGTACTTCGATGTTCTGCTGGTGGACCTGCCCGGCCACGGCTTCAGCGAACTGCCGGGCCGGGAGCGGATGTCGCTCGACGGCATGGCAGCGGCTCTTGCCACCCTGTTGGAGCGCCTCGACTTTTCGCCAGACTGCATCGTTGGCCACTCCGCGGGCGCTGCGGTGGCCGCGCGCATGGTGCTCGATCAGCGTATCGCCCCCCAGCGCCTGGTCAGCATCAATGGGGCATTGCTGGCACTACCGGGACTCACCGGCCAGTTTTTCTCCTTCAGCGCGCGGCTGCTGGCGGGCATTCCCACCCTGCCCGCCTGGGTGGCCGGGGTCGGCGGCCGCCGGCGCTTTACCCACCGGCTGATAGAGGGTACCGGGTCCATCCTGGGTGCCAGCGAGGTGGAATACTACCGGCGGCTGGTTGCCAATCCCCGGCATGTGGCCGCCGCCCTTAGAATGATGGCGAACTGGGACCTGGTGCCGCTTGAGGCCGCCCTGCCCGGCCTTCAGACGAAGGTGCATCTGGTGGTGTGCGAGGGGGATCTTACCGTGCCTCCCGAGCAGTCCCGTGAGTTGCAGCGGCGCCTGCCCAATGCCCAACTGCATTGCCTGCCCGTACTTGGACACCTGGGCCATGAAGAAGACCCGCGGCAATTTGCCAGGCTGTTGATGCAGATCGCCGCAAGCCACCACTAGTCCCTGTTCACTCCCGGCAAGCAGTGCTATTCTGTCCAGGAATATAGACAGATTCAGTGTCCACAGAAATGAACAGTCCGGATACCCTGGCCAACAAAGCCATGCTCCACACCATGAAACCGCATGCGGTGGTGATCGGCAGTGGTTTTGGGGGTCTGGCCGCAGCCATTCGCCTGGGCGCCAAAGGCTACCGTGTAACCGTGCTGGAGAAGCTGGAGCAGGCCGGCGGTCGTGCCAGGGTGCATCGACAGGACGGCTTCACCTTCGATGCCGGACCGACCATCATCACCGCGAAGTTCCTGCTGGAAGAGCTGTGGGCACTCTGCGGTCGTCGCCTCGAGGATGATGTCGATCTCAGGCTGATGGAGCCCTTCTACCGCATTCGCTTCGACGACGGCGAACAATTCGATTACTGCGGGGATGCCGCCCATAATCGTGCCGAGATTGCCCGCTTCAGCCCGGCGGACGTCGACGGCTATGACCGCTTCATGCAGGCATCTGCCAGGAACTACCGGGTGGGCTTTGAGCAGCTGGTAGACAAGCCCTTCAGTTCCCTGCTGGACATGATCAAGGTGATGCCGGACATGCTGCGGCTGCGGGCCGACCGCTCGGTGCACGCGCTGGTGTCCCGCTACATCAAGGACCCGCGCATCCGCCAGGTGCTCAGCTTCCACCCCTTGCTGATCGGCGGCAACCCCTATTCAGCCAGCGCCGTCTACACACTGATTTCCCATCTCGAGCGTGAAGGCGGTGTCTATTCCGCCATGGGCGGCACCGGCCGCATCGTCGACGGAATGGTCGAACTGTTAAGGCGGCAGGGCAACACCCTGCGCTTCAACGCACCGGTCAAAGAAATCTGCGTCCGTAATCGCAGCGCCCACGGCGTGGTACTGGAAAACGGCAGCTATATCGACGCCGATATCGTGGTCAGCAATGCGGACGTAGCCTGGACCTACCGCCACCTGACACCTGGCACCCGCCGGCGCCACTGGACTGACCGCCGGCTCGATCGCGCTCGCTACTCCAACGGACTGTTCGTCTGGTACTTTGGGACAAGGCGGCGCTATGACGATGTGCCGCACCACGCCATACTGCTGGGGCCGCGCTATCGCGGGCTGCTCAACGATATATTCCGCCATAAACGCCTGGCAGAGGACTTCAGTCTCTACCTGCACCGCCCCACCGCCACCGACCCGTCGCTGGCACCGGAGGGCTGCGACTGTTTCTATGTGCTGGCCCCGGTACCCAACCTGCAGGCGGATGTCGACTGGCGACAACAGGCCGAACCCTTCCGGCTTGCCGTGCAGCAATACCTGGAAGGCTCCGTACTGCCGGGCCTGGGCAACCAACTGGCCACCTCCAGGGTGACGACGCCGCTGGACTTCGAGGGCGATCTCAACGCCTTCCGCGGGGCGGGCTTCGGCATGGAACCGGTACTGTGGCAGAGCGCCTGGTTCCGCCCCCACAATCGCAGCGAGGATATCCGCGGCCTGTTCTTCGTCGGCGCCGGCACCCACCCGGGCGCCGGCGTACCCGGCGTGATCGCCTCCGCCAAAGTGGTTGAAACCCTGGTGCCCCATGCCAGCGCCCTTGCCTGACTCATTGCCCGCAGCTGTGCCCCGGCAGGCGCTTTCACAACGCCTGCCGACTCGCCGGACCGACCAGCAGGCCTGCAGGGAACTGCTCCGCCACGGCTCGCGCTCGTTCTATGCGGCCTCACTGCTGCTACCCCAACCCTACCGCGACGCCGCGGTCAGCCTGTATGCGTTTTGCCGGCTGGCGGACGATTCCATCGACCTGAGCGATACACCCCACCGGGCGCTGGCTGAGCTGGAAACGCGGCTGGATGGGATCTACCGCGGCGAGCCGGCGGATGCCGCCGCCGATCGTATGATGGTGCAGGTAGTGCGCCAGTTCGGTATGCCGCGCCCTCTGCTGGACGCCTTGCTGGAGGGCTTTGCCTGGGACTGCGAGGCACGCCGTTACCCGGATATCTCCAGCTTGCGCGACTACTGCGCGCGGGTGGCCGGAAACGTCGGGGTGATGATGGCGCTGCTGATGGGCCAAAGGGATGCGGCCGTACTGGCGAGAGCGGCGGATCTGGGTGTTGCCATGCAGCTCACCAATATCGCCCGGGATGTCGCCGAGGACGCCGACAACGGCCGACTCTACCTGCCACTGGACTGGCTGCGTGATGCCGGCATCAACCCCGATCAGTGGCTCAACAGCCCCTGCGCCAGCCAGGCACTGTCCTCCGTGGTGAAGCGGCTGCTGGATGAAGCTGACCACCTCTACGCCAGGGCCGAAGCAGGCATCGCCAGCTTACCCTCCGGCTGCCAGCCCTGCGTGATGACCGCGCGACTGCTGTACGGGGAAATCGGTGAACAGCTAAAACGCCAGCACTGCGATCCCATGCTGGGGCGCGCGGTGGTCAGCCCCGCTCGCAAATGTAGGGCCATGGGCGGCCTGGGACGCCTGGGACGCCTGGATCTCACCCCGCTGCCGGAGGCCCCGTTGGCGGAAACGGCATTCCTCATAGACGCGGTCCGCCTGGCACCCCTGCCCGCAGTCGGCGGTGAGGAGCCTGTGAGCCGGGTCGAATGGATGCTGGACCTGTTTGCGGAACTGGAACGCCGTGATCGCATGGCCCGGGACCGCCGGGTGGCGGTGCGGGACTGCCCCCTGCTGATTACCGAGAACGCGGGAAACGCGGCATCCTGAACGGCAACAGGAACTGCACCCAGCGCGAAGCAAAGCGGTCCAGGTCCAGGCTCTCATGGACTGTATCCCACTGCCCCGACCCGTCACTGCTCAGCACTGAGCGCGAGTAGAACGGCGTATCTTCCAGAGTCCGCGCCACCGCCAGGCCCTGTTCACCGCGAGCCGGCCTGGGCATACGCCATACCAGGGTCGGCGGCAGCTTGATGGATTGCCCAACATCGATGTCTGCACTGCTGCCGTCATCGGCGAAGCGCCGGCCGATCTGCTGGACCTTACCCTGCCGTGGCCAGGCTTCGTAGCGCACGGACACCGCACCATCGGGCTCCGACTGACGCGCCCAGTGCCAGCGTGTGAAGCCAGCCTCCAAAGGCTCTTCCCCCCAATTGCTGTCGAAATAGCCATGCCCCTGCCAGCGCAGTGAGGGGTAGCTGAAGTCGATGTCCACCCGGGCGCTCGGCGCCGCCGGCCACCAGTGATGGCGGCCCGCCGGATCCAGCGGGAACTGCAGCGGCTGCCGCGCGGATGGCGTGAGCCTCACCGTGCCCACCAGCCGCCGGGGCCAGGGCACGGTCACCTCGTGAACGTCCGCAACCAGGCTTTCCCCCTCATAGCGCAGTTCGCTGGGCCCCACCGCCAGGCGCTCTACGCTACGCTCCAGGTCGCCGGCACCGCGCTCGGTAGCGGCCCAGTGTTTGCTGCGCGGCCCGTAAAGGATGGCATTGATAGCGCAGTGGGCCTCGGGCTGTGCAGCGCCGCGACGTCGCGCCCGGGCGTAGTAAGGTGAAAAGACGCTGCCGACAAAACCGATGATGGTCAGGCCGTGGCGGCCGTCGTCACTCAGTGCGTCGATGTACCACCAGCGGTAGCCGCCGGCCACCACCGGCGCGTCGAAGCCTGGTCGCTCAGCAGCCGCTCCGCCGCCAGGCGGCCTGACAGGCTCACCATCGGCACTCCCGCTCCCGGGTGTACCCCGCCCCCCGCCAGGTACAGGCCCGCCAGTCGTGTCACCGGCCCCGGACGCTGGAACGCCGCCTGCCAGCCGTGGGTGGCGCGCCCGTAGATCGCTCCGCCGCTGCCGGGGAAGCGCTGGTTGAAGTCCGTCGGCGACCGGGCGATCACCTGCCCGGGGGTAAAGCTCAGCTGCAATCCGCAGTTGGTCAGAATCCTCAGAGCCTGTTGCTGACATTGCTCGATCTCCTGGTCGCTGTAGTGGTGATGATCGCCGTTGGCCGGCGCGTTGATCAGGCAGAAGATGCGCTCCTCTCCCTGGGGGTCGGCCATTCCCTCCGCGCGATCCTGGGCGCACAGGTAAACGGTCGGCTCGTTCGGGACTTCTCTTTGTCCGAAAAGCTGCTCGAATTCGCGTCGATAGTCGCGGGAAAAGCACACGGTATGGAACGCCAGGGGCAAGCCTTCGGTGCGCGCCACCCCGGCCCAGGTCATGGCTGACAGGGAACGCTGACCCGGGCGCTGGGAACTGACCGCCGCCTGCCCGGCCGCACCCAGCAGGCCGGCGCGCAGCGCTTCAGGGTCCGCTGTGCACACGGCGGCATCGCATTCCACGCGGGTGCCGCGATTGCCCCTCACCGCGGTAACGGCGCCGTGCCGGCGCTCAATATCTTCCACCCATTCCCCGGTCACAAAGCGCGCCCCGCGACGCCTGGCCGCGGCGGCCAGGCCGTCAGCCAGGCTTTGCATGCCCCCATCCAGCAGCCAGACACCCTCCTGCTCCAGGTGGGCTATCAGCATCAGCGTCGCCGGGGCCAGCCAGGGGGAGGAACCGCAGTAGGTGGCATAGCGGCCAAACAGCTGTTGCAGGCGGGGGTCGCGAAAATGTTCACCCAGGGCCTGCCACAGATGGGAAAAAGGCTTGAGGCCCAGCAGCGCCGGCAGACCGTGGTGCCTGGCGCGCCAGGCGAGACTGAGCGGGTTCGGTTTCGACGCCCTCAGCATGGCCGGCTCCAGCATCTCGTACATGCGCCCCGCCTCCCGGCAGAACGCCAGGTAACCCCGCGCCTCGGCCGCGCCCGCAAGCTCGCCAATCGCCTCGGCGGAACGCTCACGGCTGGCGAACAGGTCCAGGCGCGCCCCGCCATCCCAGGCGTGCCTGGCCAGCAGCTCGAGCGGGCGGGACTGGACCACCTCATCGAGGCTCAGGCCGATACCGTCCAGCAGCGACTCGAAGGCCGCCGGCATGGTAAAGACCGTGGGGCCGGAATCCACGGGACCCAAAGGCGTCTGGACCTGGCGCATTTTGCCCCCCGGGGTGTCGGCACCCTCAAACACGACCACCTCACGGCCTGCAGCCAGCAGGCGGATACAGGCGGACAAGCCCGCTATCCCCGCGCCAATGACGACTACCGGCTTTTCATCCATCTCGAGGCCATCTCGTGTCAGTCCAACTTGCATTGTAGCAATGTCTAGTTTAACTTACAGTTTAACTGTTGACTTTATTTGACACATCTTGGTGGCAACAACCGGCAAGCAGCCGCCCGGTGAGACCGGGCAGGGAGGTGACCAGCATGGCGTTACGACCCACTGACAAGCCCGACCTGGAAGCCGCGCTGGCTTCCATCCTGGACCGCACAGCCAGCCGGGACTGCCCGCAGAAGCTGGCCCGCGCCCTCCACCACGCCGTGTTTCCCGGCGGCGCGCGAATCCGACCCAAACTGTGCCTGGCCATCGCCATGGCCAATGAATGCGACAGCCTGGAACTCGCGCTACGGGCAGCCTGCGCCATTGAACTGCTGCACTGCGCATCCCTGGTCCACGATGACCTGCCCTGCTTCGACGATGCCCCCATGCGGCGCGGCAAACCCTCCGTGCACCGCGCCTTCGGTGAGCCGATTGCGGTACTGGCCGGGGATGCCCTAATTGTGGCGGCCCTGGAAACCGTTGCTACCGGCGACCTCAGCGCCAATGCAGCGCCGCGCATGCCCGGCGTGTTCGCGGTATTGGCGCGAGGCGTGGGCGCCCCTCATGGAATCTGCGCCGGCCAGGCCTGGGAAAGCGAGCCCGCCGTGGACCTGGCGCGATACCACCGCGCCAAGACGGGCGCGCTGTTTATTGCCGCCACACATGCCGGCGCCGCCTGCGCCGGCGTTGACGGTGTGCCCTGGGAGACTCTCGGCACCAGTATCGGTGAGGCCTACCAGGTCGCCGATGACATCCAGGACGCCATCGCCACGCCCGAGGCCCTTGGCAAACCCTGCCACCAGGATGAACACCTGGAACGACCCAATGCCGTCGCCCAACTCGGCGTACAGGGTGCCGCCCGCCGACTGCGGGAACTGATCGAGGCGGGCCTCGACAGCATCCCCCCCTGCCGGGGCAGAGAGCAGCTCGTCGACCTGGTGCGGGCCCAGTCACAGGGCTTCATACCCAAGGGCTTGAGCCGTGCAGCCTGAGCCCGGCCTTTCGAGCAGCGCGCGCTAGCCTGCCGTGTCGGCACCCAGCGAACACTTGCCCATGCCGACGCCCCCGGTCAGCCTGCGCGACCGCTTCATTGACTGGCGCAACCGCCTGGTAGCAAATCCGGGGTTCCAACGCTGGTCCGCTCGCTTTCCACTGACCCGCGGCATTGCCCGCCGCAAGGCCGCGGCAGTATTCGATATCGCCGCAGGCTTCGTGTATTCCCAGGTGCTGGGGGCCTGCGTGGAGCTGCAGATATTTGAGCGATTACGCGACCGCCGCGCAGACCCCGCCGAGCTGGCCCGGGAATGCGGCCTGGCTGAAGACCCCATGCGGCGCCTGCTGCTGGCGGCCGACTCACTGAACCTGCTGGAGCGGCGCGACACGCAGTTCACACTGGGCGAGCTCGGAGCGGCAGTGCTTGCCAATCCGGGCGTCATCGCCATGGTGGAGCACAATCGCTGGCTGTACCGCGACCTGACAGACCCGGTCGCCCTGCTGCGCGGAGAGCACAGCCCGGAGCTGGCAGCGTTCTGGCCCTATGCCACCGGCAATGAGGGTGACGCGGCGCGCTACAGCGAGCTGATGGCCGCCTCGCAGTCGATGGTGGCGGACGACATACTCGACGCCGCCGACCTCTCTGACCGGCATCACCTCTGGGACATCGCGGGGGGCAACGGCACCTTTGCCAGCCACGCCCTCGATCGCTGGCCGCAGCTCACGGCCACCGTGCTGGACCTGCCTCCAGTGGCCGCGCTTGCCAGTCAGAATTTTGCCGCCAAAGGCCTGAGCGACCGCGCCCGTTCGCTATCCGGGGACATGTTCCGCGCCCCTCTGGGAGACGAAGAGCCCCGCCTGTTCGGTAAACCCGACGTCGTTAGCCTGGTGCGGGTTGTTCACGATCACAACGATGACGCGGTCAAAGCGCTGCTCAGCGCCATCAGGGCCAGCCTCGACCCGGGTGGCAGGCTGCTGCTGGCGGAGCCGATGGCCGAAAGCGCCGGCGCCGAGACCTTCGGCCATGCCTACTTCGGCCTTTACCTGCTTGCCATGGGCAGCGGGCGACCCCGCACAGGGAGCGAGCTGCTAAAGATGCTGGCTGATGCCGGCTTTCGGAACGGCAGGGAAATAAGGACCTATCGCCCCCATATGGTGCGCGTACTGGTGGCAGAGATCTGACAACGCGAAAGCACAACAACAGTTGTATATTTTAGTTGACAGTTTTGCATGTAAATTCTAAATTACACTTATCTGGAACGCGAACGTTACACCGCTATCCCGCGGGACGCGTCTGCAAGTTCCGGGAGATGCTGTGGCTATAACAGAGCAAGCCCCGGCTGTGGTATTCGAGCAGCCCGGCAATGTAACCCTTCGCCACGTTGGCCTGCCGCCAGCGACCGCTGAAGACTGCATCGTGGATGTGGAATGGAGCGGCATCAGCACCGGCACTGAACGCCTGCTGTGGCAGGGACGCATGCCGCCCTTCCCCGGACTCAGCTATCCCCTGGTCCCCGGTTACGAAGCCGTGGGGCGCATCAGCGCGGCCGCCGCCGACAGCGCACTGGAAACCGGCCAGCGGGTTTTTGTCCCCGGCTCCCGAGGCTATGCCGATGTGGCCGGGCTGTTTGGCGGCGCCAGCTCCCGCATCGTGGTACCAGCGGATCGCGTTATCGCCGTCGGCGATGAACTCGGCGAAGAGGCGACGCTACTGGCCCTGGCTGCCACCGCCCATCACGCCGTGCAGCGCGCCCGCGCGCTGCCGGACCTGGTAGTCGGACACGGTGTATTGGGCAGGCTGATCGCACGCCTGCTGGTGGCCCTGGGACGGGATGACGTGGTGGTCTGGGAAACCCAGGCGGCGCGCCGCAGCGGTGCCGAGGGCTACCGGGTGATCGCACCAGATGAAGACAGCCGCCGCGACTACCCGAGCATTGTCGATGTCAGCGGCGCCGAAGGGCTGCTGGACACCCTGGTGGGCCACCTGGCGCCCGGGGGCGAGATTATTCTCGCCGGCTTCTACGACCAGCCGCTGTCATTTGCTTTTCCACCGGCCTTTATGCGCGAAGCGTCGATAGCGATTGCCGCCGAATGGCAGCCCGCCGACCTGGTCGCAACCCTGGAGCTGGTGACGCGGGGCGAACTATCCCTCGCCGGGTTGATTACCCACCGCGAACGACCTGACGCAGCGGAGGCCGCCTATGCCACGGCATTCGAGTCCGCCGACTGCCTGAAGATGATCCTCGATTGGAGAACTGCCTGATGGGAAGTGGCAAGATCAACGAATACATCCCGGACCGCGGCGACGAAACCATCGCCACCTCGGCTGCCGCCGCCTCGGGAACACAGATTATCGCTATCTACGGCAAGGGCGGAATCGGCAAGAGTTTCACCCTGGCCAACCTGTCCTACATGATGGCCCAGCAGGGCAAGAAAGTCCTGCTGATCGGCTGCGACCCCAAGAGCGACACCACATCGCTGCTGTTTGGCGGCAAGGCCTGCCCCACCATCATCCAGACCGCGTCCGCCAAGAAAGAGGCCGGCGAACAAGTCGCCGTAGGTGACGTCTGCTTCAAACGCGACGGCGTGTACGCCATGGAACTGGGTGGCCCGGAAGTGGGCCGCGGTTGCGGCGGTCGCGGCATCATCCACGGCTTCGAAACCCTGGAAAAGCTAGGCTTCCACGACTGGGACTTCGACTACGTATTGCTCGACTTCCTGGGCGACGTGGTGTGCGGCGGCTTCGGCCTGCCCATCGCCCGCGACATGTGCCAGAAGGTCATCGTGGTGGCGTCCAACGACCTGCAGTCACTGTATGTCGCCAACAATGTTTGCTCCGCGGTGGAGTACTTCCGCCGCCTCGGCGGCAATGTCGGGGTTGCCGGCATGGTCACCAACAAGGACGACGGCACCGGCGAGGCACAGGCCTTCTGCCAGGCGGTCGGCATACCCGAACTGGCCTCGATCCCAGCCAATGACGACATTCGCCGCAAGAGTGCCAATTACGAAATCATCGGTCATCCGGACGGCCAGTGGGGCGAACTGTTTGGCCACCTGGCCACCAATGTAGCCGAGGCGCCGCCAACCCAGCCCAGCCCGCTGAGCCAGGATGGCCTGCTGGATCTCTTCAACGGCGAAGAAGTCGGCCGCAACGTGGTGCTGGAACCGGCCACGGTCAGCGACCTGTGCGGCGCCAATGCCCAGGCCAAACCGTCACTCGAGGTGGTGTATGACACCGTATGACGATCCCCGGCCAAGCCGCATTCCCGCCACCGAGGTGAGCGAGGGCGGCTGCCATAGCGGAAAGGAGAAACTCGCCGCTGAGGCCATGTCTTCAGGCAAGCAGGCAGTACTGGAGCAGTATGCGAAGGACTACCCGATGGGCCCCCACGACCAACCGCAGAGCATGTGCCCGGCCTTTGGCTCGCTGCGTGTCGGCCTGAGAATGCGGCGCACGGCAACGGTGCTGAGCGGTTCCGCCTGCTGCGTCTATGGACTGACTTTTACCTCGCACTTTTACGGTGCCCGGCGCACGGTGGGCTACGTGCCCTTCGACTCGGAAACCCTGGTGACAGGCAAGCTGTTCGAAGATATCAAGGAAGCCGTGGAAGGCCTCTGCGACCCGGCCCAGAACGATGCGGTGGTGATCATCAACCTGTGCGTCCCCACCGCCTCAGGCGTACCGCTGGACCTGCTGCCAAATTCGATCAACGGCGTGAGAATTATCGGTATTGATGTGCCTGGCTTCGGGGTACCCACACACGCCGAGGCCAAGGACATTCTTGCCGGCGCCATGCTGCGCTACGCGCGCACCGAGGTCGAGCAGGGCCCGGTGGCGGAGCCCGCCCAGGGCCGCAGCGAACTGCCCACCGTCAGCCTGGTGGGTGAAATGTTTCCGGTGGATGCGATAAGCATCGGTCGACTGCTCGAACCCCTCGGAATAGCAGCCGGCCCGATTGTGCCAACTCGCGAATGGCGGGAGCTTTACGCGGCGTTGGACTGCGCCGTAGCTGCCATGATCCACCCTTTTTACACCGACTGCCACCGCCAGTTTGCCGCCGCGGGAAGACCCGCCGTGGGTTCCGCGCCGGTGGGCTATAGCGGTACCGAGCAATGGCTGGAAGCGATCGGCAAGGCGGCCGGGATCGAGGACGCACGCATTGCGGCGGCCCGCGATGCGGCCTTGCCGGCCATTCAGGGCGCCCTGGCGGCAAGCCCCATCGATGCTCGCATCACCCTGTCCGGTTACGAAGGTTCAGAGCTGCTGGTGGCCCGCCTGCTGGTGGAATGTGGCGCCGACGTACGCTATGTCGGCAGCGCCTGCCCACGCACCCAGTGGTCAGACCAGGATCGCGAATGGCTGCAAGAGCGCGGCGTCGAAGTGCGCTTCCGCGCATCGCTCGAACAGGACCTGGCCGCCATGGAGGAATACCAGCCAGACCTGGCGATCGGCACTACCCCGGTGGTGCAGGCGGCCAAGGAAAAAGCCATTCCTTCGCTCTACTTCACCAACCTGATTTCGGCTCGTCCGCTGGTCGGACCGGCGGGACCGGGCTCACTCGCCCAGGTGATCAATGCGGCACTGGCCAACAAGGCGCGCTTTGCTGACATGGAAGCCTTCTTCGCCGGCGTCGGTCATGGCGATGAGGCCGGAATTTTCACGGGGGTAAACCACTGATGCTGGTGCTCGATCACGACCGCGCCGGGGGCTACTGGGGCTCCGTTTACGTGTTCAGTGCAGTCAAGGGACTGCAGGTCATCATCGACGGACCGGTGGGCTGTGAAAACCTGCCCGTCACCTCGGTGCTGCACTATACCGACGCCCTGCCCCCCCATGAACTGCCCATCGTCGTTACCGGCCTGGCTGAAGAAGAACTCGGCCAGCACGGCACCGAGGGCGCCCTGCGCCGGGCACACCAGACACTGGATCCGGAGCAGCCGTCGGTGGTGGTGACCGGCTCCATCGCCGAGATGATCGGCGGCGGCGTGACGCCGGAGGGCACCGGCATCGAGCGCTTCCTGCCGCGGACCATCGACGAGGACCAGTGGCAGAGCGCTGACCGCGCCATGAACTGGCTGTGGAGCCGCTTCGGGCCGAAAAAAGCCAAGCCGGCCAAGCCTCGCAAAGAAGGCGAAAAACCACGGGTCAACATCATTGGTCCCTGCTATGGCTATTTCAACACCTGGTCGGACCTCGCTGAGATCCGCCGCCTGATCGAAGGCATTGGCGCCGAGATCAACATGGTGTTCCCGCTGGGCTGCCACATCAAAGACATTCCCAAGCTGGCCGATGCCGACGTCAACGTCTGCATGTACCGGGAGTTTGGCCGTCTGCTCTGTGAGGACCTCGACCGCCCTTACTTGCAGGCACCCATTGGCCTGCATAGCACGACCTCGTTCCTTGAAACCCTGGGCGAGCTGACCGGACTCGATCCGCAGGCGTTTATCGCCGAGGAGAAGCGCACCACAATCAAGCCCATCTGGGACCTGTGGCGGTCGGTCACCCAGGACTTCTTTGGCACCGCCAGCTTTGGCATCGTCGCCAACGAGACCTACACCCGCGGCGTCCGCAATTTCCTCGAGGAGGAGCTGGGGCTGCCCTGTAAGTTTGCCTTCGGTCGCAGTGCCGGCGTCAAACCCGACAACGCCGAAGTGCGCCGTTGCATCCACGAAGACGCGCCGCTGATCCTGTTTGGCAGTTACAACGAACGCATGTACCTGGCCGAGGCCGGAGGCCGCGGCATCTATCTGCCGGCTTCCTATCCGGGCACCCTGATTCGCCGCCATACCGGCACCCCATACATGGGGTATGCGGGGGCCTGCTACCTGGTGCAGGAAGTCTGCAACGGCCTGTTCGATGCCCTGTTCAACATCCTGCCGCTGGGCACGGAGCTGGACCAGGCGGCAGCGACACCGGCCCGCGCCAACATCGACTGGGAAGCAGACGCGCAACAGGTACTGGACGAGTTTATCGAGACGGAACCGGTCCTGGTGAGAATTTCCGCAGCCAAGCGGCTGCGTGACGCCGCCGAGCGCACAGCGCGCGGCAGCGGCGCCGAACAGGTGACGGCTCGGCACGTTCGCGAGGCGCGCCTGGCGGAGCCTGCATAAATTACAGAACCGACCAGGCCAGGGCTGTCACCCAGCCCGGCCGCGGCCCAGGAAAAACACAGTGGGGAGGTGAACCATCATGAAACAACGCAGAGACCGGGGGTTGGTACACACCGTAGCGCGCAAGCAAAGCTTCGAGTTCCGCCTGCTGCTCGTTATCACAATGGTGTTGTTCCTGCCCATCGCGGCGGCCAGCCGCCTGCTACCAAGAAGCTGGCGGCCGCTGGCTGACTTCTCGGATGAAAGCGAGGGAATCTATGTCGAGGCCCACCGGGCCGCGTGCAGCGTGGTTCCCTGCGTGTTCATGGGATAGGGGTTAACAGCAATGACGATGCTAACGTTTGAAAAAAAATACCGGGTGCGTGGGGGTACGCTGCTGGGAGGCGACCTGTTCGACTTCTGGATAGGACCGTTCTATGTCGGTTTCTTCGGCGTCACCACCATATTCTTTGCCACCCTCGGCACGCTGCTTATCCTCTACGGCGCGTCCCAGGGCCCGACCTGGAATATCTGGCAGATCAATATCGCGCCACCGGATCTCAAGTACGGACTGGGCCTGGCGCCACTAATGGAAGGCGGCCTCTGGCAATTCATAACGATCTGCGCCATCGGCGCGTTTGTCTCCTGGATGCTCCGCGAGATAGAAATTTCCCGCAAGCTCGGCATAGGCCTGCATGTGCCCTTCGCCTTTGGGGTGGCGATTTTCGCCTACGTCACGCTGGTGGTGTTCCGGCCCTTCCTGCTGGGCGCCTGGGGCCACGGCTTCCCCTACGGGATCCTCAGCCACCTGGACTGGGTATCGAACGTCGGCTACCAGTACCTGCACTTCCACTACAACCCGGCGCATATGATCGCGGTGAGCTTCTTCTTCACCACAACGCTGGCCCTGTCCATGCACGGCTCGCTGATCCTGGCGGTGACCAACCCGGCCAAGGGTGAACCCGTGAAGACCGGTGAACATGAGAACACGTTTTTCCGCGACGACATCGGCTACTCGATCGGCGCCCTTGGCATCCACCGCCTGGGCCTGTTCCTGGCCCTGTCAGCCGGTTTCTGGAGCGCGGTCTGCATCATCATTTCCGGGCCGTTCTGGACGAAAGGCTGGCCCGAATGGTGGAACTGGTGGCTGGAACTGCCGGTGTGGTCTTAACAGGGGGCATCTGACATGGAATACCAGAACATATTTACCCGGGTGCAGGTTCGCGGCCCCCACTACCCAGGAGTGCCGATCGGCGATGAGGAGATGTGGCGCACCGGCACCCCGACCGACAGCTACTGGGCGGGCAAGCTGGGTGACGCCCAGATCGGCCCGATCTATCTCGGCGCCACCGGCGTGCTGTCACTGATCTGTGGCTTTATCGCCATTGAGATCATCGGCCTCAATATGTGGGCCTCGGTCAACTGGGACCCGGTACAGTTTGTGCGCCAGCTATTCTGGCTGGCGCTGGAGCCCCCGCCCGCCAAGTATGGCCTCGGTATCCCGCCCCTGCAGGATGGCGGCTGGTGGCTGATCGCCGGCTTCTTCCTGACTGCGTCGATCCTGCTGTGGCTGGTGCGCACCTACAATCGCAACAGGGCGCTGGGCATGGGCCAGCACCTGACCTGGGCCTTCGCGGCCGCCATCTGGCTGTACCTGGTGCTGGGCTTCATCCGCCCGATCTGCATGGGCAGCTGGAGTGAAGCGGTGCCCTTCGGCATCTTCCCGCACCTGGACTGGACCGCGGCCTTCTCGCTGCGATATGGCAACCTGTTCTACAACCCCTTCCACATGCTGTCGATCGTCTTCCTGTACGGCTCGACCCTGCTGTTTGCGATGCACGGCGCGACCATCCTGGCGGTCAGCCGCTACGGCGGCGACCGGGAGATCGACCAGATCACCGATCGCGGCACCGCCTCCGAACGCGCCGCCCTGTTCTGGCGCTGGACCATGGGCTTCAACGCCAGCATGGAGTCCATCCACCGCTGGGCCTGGTGGTTTGCGGTGCTCACGGTTATCACCGGCGGCATCGGCATCCTGCTGACAGGCACTGTGGTCGACAACTGGTACCTGTGGGCCGTCAAGCACGGCGTGGCACCCGCCTACCCGGCGCTGGAGGCCATGCCGCCTGTTGATCCCGCACTGACAGGAGCAGGCCAATGAAGACCCTTATGCGAAGCACCATTACCGGACTCGCCGCCCTGCTTGTTCTCAGCGGCTGCGAGCTGGGCTCCAAGGAAACCGTGCAGCGCGGCTACCGCGGCACGGCCATGGAACTGGTCATCGTGCCCGAAGACCGGGTCGCCCATGTGAATGCCAACCAGCCCCCGGAGCCATCACCGCCGATGCCGGCGGCAGGCCCCAGAGCTGGAGACATCTACCAGAACGTGGAGATTCTCGGTGATCTCAGTGTCACCGAGTTCACACGCCTCATGGCCTCCATCACCGAGTGGGTGGCGCCGGAGGAAGGCTGCAACTACTGCCACAACCCGCAGAACCTGGCGGACGACAGCAAGTACCAGAAAAAAGTCGCACGCGCCATGATCGCCATGACCCAGCGCACCAATGAAGCCTGGAAGGATCACGTCGGCACTACCGGTGTCACCTGTTATACCTGCCACCGGGGCAACAACATCCCCACCAATGTCTGGGCGGAAGACCCGGGGCCGGAACGGGCCCGAGGCATGGTCGGGCAGACGCCGCAGAACTACGCCTCCCCAGCGGTGGGCATGTCATCGCTGCCCTACGACCCCTTTACCACCATGCTGGGCGGTCAGCGTGATATCGGCGGCGTACAGGCCGACAGCGCCCTGCCCCAGGGGCATCCCACCGACCTGCGAGACGCCGAGTGGACCTATGCATTGATGATGCACTTCTCCCAGAGCCTGGGGGTGAACTGCACCTACTGCCATAACAGCCGCGCTTTCAACCAGTGGGACCAGGCCTCGCCGGCCAAGGTCACTGCCTGGCACGGCATACGCATGGTGCGGGAAATCAACAGCAGGTTTATCGAGCCCACCACACCGTGGCTGCCCGAGCACCGCAAGGGGCCCCTCGGTGATGCGCTCAAAACCAACTGCAAGACCTGTCACCAGGGCGCTTACAAACCGCTCTACGGTGCCGAAATGTTGCAGTACTACCCGAACCTGGCGGAGCTGGGCAAGGACGTGGACGACCTCGAGCTATTCGAGGACTGAATTCAGCCGCGCGATGAAATCGCGCGCAGGACTTTGGCGCCGCCGTTTTCCGCGGCACCAGGGAAGCGCAGGGGACTCCCCTGCCATTGGTTGGTTAGCCAGGGCTTTACAGTCAAGGCTAGCTGTTGACGTAGCACATGGGAGGAATATCCATGAGTGATGGAAGCCCGACTGGGCTGTCAAACGAGGAAGCCAAGGAAGTGCACAGCGCTTTCATGTCAGGGTTCCTGGGTTTCACCGGTATAGCGGTGATCGCTCACATCCTCATCTGGATGTGGCGGCCCTGGTTCTAGCGGACCCGGGATTCCACGAGAACAGCCGCAGGGGCGTGGGCGCAAGTCCACAATCCTGTGATGACCTTGGAGAAACGTTATGTACAAGATCTGGTTACTTTTCGACCCTCGAAGAGTCCTGGTCGCTGCCGCGGCTTTCTTGTTCACACTGGCTCTGCTGATTCACTTCATTCTGCTCAGCACCGAACGTTACGATTGGCTCGCAGGGCCGACCGAAACGGCGATGGTGACGCAGAACATGCAGCCGGTGCCGAACGAGAGAAGCTAGTAGCGCAAGCGAACGCCACGACTCTGGGTCTGCTTGCAGACCCGCTACTTGATGAGCCCGCAGCAACACCGCGGGCTGCTTTTCCCTGCCAAGGCGACGCCGGCGAGGAGGCCCATTCACAGACAGCTCGGAGTGACAGGATGCCATGAACTCGTCAGCCCCTTCCTACTCATCCCGCTTTGAAACCGTCTCATTCGACGACGAAGCGCTGATCCTGGTTGACTCCCGTGACCGGGTAACCGGCTACGACAGCAAAATCAATACGCACAGCGGCGACGGCAAACTGCACCGCGCATTTTCAGTATTCCTTTTCGACGGCCCCGACTGGGTATTGCTACAGCAACGGGCGCCGGGGAAACCGCTCTGGCCAGGGTTCTGGGCCAACAGTTGCTGCAGCCACCCACGGCGCGGCGAGAGCTGCGATGACGCCGCGCACCGACGCCTGCAGGATGAGTTGGGTGTGACCACGGAACTGGAGCAGCTCTACACGTTTGAGTATCGCGCCCGCTACAAGGATCTCGGCACCGAACACGAA
>JANQLM010000116.1 GCA_028280635.1 Halieaceae bacterium
CCACCTGACCCCATCCCGAACTCAGCAGTGAAACGATGCATCGCCGATGGTAGTGTGGGGCTTCCCCATGTGAGAGTAGGTCATCGCCAGGCTTCCAAATAAACACCCCGTCCAGCTGAGCTGGGCGGGGTTTTTGTATTCTGTGATAGCACCCTGGCTCAAGCTCGCAATGTGGGTGCAGGGGCTTTTTATGTTATGTGCTATTAGCCTCTCACCCGGGGACTCCCACTTTCGACGCGTGGCGATTGCGAGTGTCCTGGCGGAGTGTCTGGCTCTGTTATGCGCATGGATACGCCGTGCCATTCGCATCAATATATACTCTGCAAAATTCCGACGCTGAGCATCATCTCTATGACATCAAAATTTGCAATGTGGTTGCCGTTTCTGGCCGTCGCCATCCTGACAGTGGTCGGACAGCTTTTAGTAAAGGCTGCGCTCACTAAACACGGCGTTATACCCGAGCCGTTTAGCGACAAGCTTTACTATCTTTTCAAGGTGTTGCTGGACCCGCTCATTATTGTCGGCTTTTTCCTAGCATTTCTGGCTGCGATGTTCTGGCTTGCCATTATGTCGCGTTTCGACTTGTCCTATGCATACCCGTACATGATCGGTGTTCTTACCCTTGCCACCACCATGGCCGGGTACTTCGTCCTCGGAGAAAAGCTGACCGCCACCACCGCCGCTGGAACAGGCCTGATTGTGCTGGGCGTGGTCTGCATGAGCATCCAAAGATGAATGGATCCCTGATCCAGCAGTACGACGAATTTGCCCAGACTATCTCTCAAGCACGGGTTGCGGAAAATCTGGGGCCTGAGAAGGTCAGCGACTCCCAGGATCTCGGGAGATTGCTGAACACCTATATCACCGAAGGGCGCGTGGCTCTTTCGATGATAGAACCTTGTTTATCGAAGTCGATACGAATTCTCGAAGTAGGTGCGGGATTGTGTATCTTGAGCCTTTTCCTCCGTTCCCGGGGCTACAATATTACTGCGCTGGAGCCCGGCGCCGGCGGTTTCAGCTTTTTTGACGAGATCAGAATGGCAATTCTGTCGGCAAATCCGGCGGTTGATCTGCTGGTATTGGAGATCGCAGCACAGGATCTTGATCCCGATACCCATGGACACTTCGATCTGATTTTCAGCAACAACGTACTCGAACACATACCGGAGCTCAGCAGCGCGTTTGTATCCCTCTCACAGAGCTTATCTCCGGACGGAGTCATGCTGCACAACTGCCCGAATTATCTGGTTCCCTATGAGCCCCATGTTGGGCTGCCCGTGGTGAAATTCTGGCCCGGGCTCACCCGAATCTTGTGGAGGCAGAGAATCGATGATCAGTCGGAGATGTGGGATTCGCTGAACTACATCGACTACTTCCAGGTAAGAAGACTCGCCAGCCGGGTGGGACTGCGGATATCGTTCACCAGGCACGTCATGTTGGAGGCTATGCGCAGAATTGACCGGGATCCGGATTTTGCCAGGCGCCACGCTGACACAACCGCCGGTAAGATTTACCGGCTGCTGGTTCGCCTACGTCTCATAAACCTGCTCAAGTTACTCCCGCCGGCAATGTCTACGCCAATGGTATTTGAGCTATCACATCGAACTCAGCTGCGGGAGCGCCAGGCCTCCTAAATGTCATCTGCAGGCGGCCGTTAGCGCTGCTGCGTCCGGCGGATAATCTCTCCGGATGCGGGTGGTGGATGGGTTGTTCGTCATGGCCAGCCGTGCCACTGTGAAGTTGAACCTCTGATTGCGGGCTGGCTCAAGCTCGCAACGCTCGCGCAGAGTCGGCAGGGTGTACCGCCCAGGCTTCCAAAACCAAAAGAATATGAGAAGCTAAAGCCCGCACCACCCTTGGATACCGGATATGACTTCCGAATCAAAAATCAGCATATCTAGTGCCCTGGATTTGATAGGCACGATCGCTGTCGTCTGCTCCATGCTTCTACTGGCTTTCAACGTGTCCCGTAGCAGCACGATCATGGCAGCCAGCAATGAGAACTTTCTCTACAAGATGCATGAAGAGATGTTCGCCGATGAGGCCACCGAGCCGCCGCTGGCAGAGGTGATGTGGCGCGCGGAAGCCGGTTTGGCGCTCTCGCCGGTACAGGAACACCAGCTCAAAATGCACCTGCGTCGGGAAGTGAATATGTGGGAGATCGCCTACTATCGATCCCTGGACGGTCTGATGGCAGATGGTGCCTGGGATGACTGGGACCGCGCGTTCTCGGGGAGTATCACGCAGAGATTGCCCAAACGGTTCTGGGATTCCATGAAATTCGCCTATGGTGAGGACTTCGCGGCACATGTTGAGCAGCAATACGCCAGACGTGCGGATTAACTGTATACATAAGCTGGACTGCGAGGGGCTTCCAGGCCGCATCCGCGGCTCGTATGTATGTTCAGAACCTTCGGCGGCGCCTACACTGGATTTGGTTTGATCTTGTGCGGTACACGCAGTGATTGTTGATTCCGGGAGTGGTGAATGACAACGCGATCAGAAGTCGAGGCAAGCATGGGCGGCAACGATGATGCCAGCTTGGTCTGGCAGCAGGACAAGGATCACCTGCTGCACCCCTGGGCCTTTTTTGACAGCTTCAATCACGAAGGTGCCCTGGCGATTGCGCGAGGCGACGGTGCTTATATTGAAGACGTCAACGGCAAGCGTTACCTGGATGCCGTGGGCGGGCTGTGGTGTACCAATATCGGTCTGGGTCGTGAAGAGATGGCCCGGGCTATCGCCGACCAGGTCATGAAGCTGGCCTACTCCAATCCCTTTGTGGATATGACCAATGTTCCGGCGGCACAGCTCGCTGCCAAGCTGGCTGAACTGGCACCTGGCGATCTCAATCACGTGTTTTTTACTACCGGCGGCTCCACGGCGGTAGACTCGGCTTACCGCTTGATCCAGTACTACCAGGCCTGTCGCGGCACGCCTGAGAAAGAACACATTATCTCTCGGGTCAACTCATATCACGGCTCCACCTATCTCTCCATGTCGATTGGCGGCAAGAAGGGTGACCATCCCCCTGAGTTTCGCTTCAAGACCGACACAATTCACCATGTCTCGGCACCAGATTACTACCGGGCGCCCGAGGGTGTTTCGGAACAGGAGTTCCTGCAACAGCTCCTCGCCGAGTTGGAGAACAAGATAGTCGAGATCGGACCCGACAAGGTAGCTGCTTTTTTTGCGGAACCGATCATGGGTGCGGGTGGCGTGATTGTGCCACCGGCCGGTTATCACCAGGGTACCTGGGAGATTTGCCAGCGGCACGACGTTCTCTATGTGTCAGATGAGGTGGTGACTTCCTTTGGACGCCTGGGTCACTGGTTCGCCTCTGAGGATGTGTTCGGTATCCGACCGGATATCATCACTACCGCCAAGGGACTGTCCTCGGGCTATCTACCCATCGGGGCGACGCTATACTCCGACCGGATTCACGAGATTATCAGCGAGGAGGGGCAGGGCCGCTGCTTCGCGAACGGTTTTACCTACTCGGGCCACCCCGTCGTCTGTGCGGCGGCGCTGAAAAACATCGAGATCATGGAGCGGGAAAAGATCTTCGACAACGTCAACGAGGTTGGCCCGTACTTCGAACAGCAGCTAAAAACTCTGCTGGACCTCGACATTGTTGGGGATGTGCGCGGCCACAAGATGATGATGTGTGTGGAGTTCGTCAAGAACAAACAGACCCGGGAGCTGTTCCCGGAAGAACTGGATGTCGGCAAGGTTGTGTCGAATCACGCTGACGCCATGGGTCTGATTTTGAGACCAATTGTGAATCTCAACGTGATGTCGCCGCCACTGATCATTACCCGTGACGATGTCGACTTTATTGTGGGCACATTGCGTAAAGCTATCGAAGCTGCACAGGACGAGCTGGAATACCCGGCAGTCAGCCGGGGGGCCTAGCTGCCTGCCAAGCCTGGATGAATGTTCCGGCGGTTGTGCAGGAAGGACGGCGCTGACCCAGTCAGCTCAGGGCCGCCCTGAGTTTCCTTACTGCTTTCTCTACTTCGATCACGGCATCGTCCAGTTCTGCCCGGGTACCCGCCGCGTTCGCTGAGCCCAGCCGTCCGCTGGTTTCGATGATCTCCAGCGCCAGCTTGTTCAGGCTGATGCCCTCGCGGTCCGCGGCCTCCTGCATGGCCTCCAGCAGTGCTGGGTCGGGCCGGATCATGATGGCTTTCCTTTCCCTGACCCTTGGTTTTTTCTCTGCCATGCATCACCTTCCACTGAGTTAAGAGTGAGTTACTTGCCGGTGGCTCCTGAGTCCTTTTGTGCGACAGATATGGCTTCGGCATCAATGGCCTCTTGAACACTCCGGTAGAAGTTCTCGCGCTGTGAGCCTACCGTCTCCCAGTCGGTTGCCCTGGGCCAGTTGCTATTGGATGCAATCACCAATTGCCGATTGGGATCGATGAAGATGCCCTGGCCGAAGATGCCCTGGGCGGCATAGCTGCCGTCATCATAGGTCCACCACTGGTAACCATAACCCTTGCCCGGGAAGCCAATATCGGCATTTTTGACGGTTGCGCTCTCGATCCATCCATCCGGTAGTACCGCTGTTTCACCGATCACGCCGCCGCCCAGCATAAACAGGCCGAAGCGCGCGAAGTCTCGGGTGGCCGCCTGCATGCAGCAGCCGGCGATCTCGTGGTTGGTCACCCCCAGGAGCCAGCTTGCGTCCTGTTGCATGCCGAATGGCGCCCAGATTTTTTCCGACAGGTAATCCGCGAGGTGCTTTCCCGTGGCGGAGCTGACCAGCACGCCAATCAGGTTGGTTTCGCCGGTGTTGTACTGCCAGCGTGTGCCCGGCGCGACCTCCCGCGGCAATGTGCGCATGTAGCTGACAGTCACGTCTACGCCGGGCTCAGGTGTGTGCTCGTTGAAGCGGGCAACATCGCTGTTCCTGTCCTCATAGTCCTCGTTCCAGCGCACGCCGGAGTTCATGGTCAGCAGTTGCTCGACGGACACCTCGTCGTAGGCGGATCCTTTCAGGTCCAGGATATAGTCAGAGACCATGTCGTCGATGCTGCCGATGTAGCCGTCCCTGATGGCGGCGCCCACCAGGGTGGAGGTAAAAGACTTGGCCACCGAGAAACTGGTCCAGCGGCCCTGGGCGTCAAAGTCCAGTCCGTACTTCTCCAGCCTGATCCGACCGTTGTGCAGCACGATCAGCGCCGCCGTGCGCTGTTGGCGCATGTAATCATCTACATCCGCGGCCAGCGCCAGCGGCTCGCCGGCCGGTAGCGCCCGTGTCTCATCACCGGCGGAAATCTTCCTTGAATCGGCCAGTACTGTTACCCGATCCATGGTGCGAAAAGCGGCATCCCGCTCGGGTATCGACCAGAACAGCACATCACGGTTGGTGGGCAAGTTGGTGGCCAGGCGGCGCATGTCCTTGTCGGCGGTCAGGTAGGCGATGGCCAGGCCTGCCACGACGAGGAACGAAAGTCCTGCCAGTACTTTTCGCATATCAGATCCTTGCTTTGATGATGGTAAACGAGACGGATTTCCTGGAACAGTTTACTCAACTCGCTGCCTGACGGTTGCCCCCATCGCATCGATTGAGTGGTATTTACAAACCGAGGTGTCTGCAGGATAGTTTGCTGTGATCAGATCGTTCCCGGATAGCTATGACTCGAGTCCCCTCGAGACAACTAGCGGTGAGAAAGCTCGTTTTCCTGTGTCTCGGGGCGTTGTGGCTCACGAGTTGCCAAAGCGTTCATTCCGAAGCCCCGCCGCGCGCTGTTGACGGTCATCTCGATCTCTCGTCGTGGCGTTGGGAGAAGCGCGGAACGGTCAGCCTCGAAGGTGAGTGGGCGTTTTATCCCGGGCAGTTGATCCCGCCGCGGGAAATCGCAGGAGTTCCGGGCCCGGAGGGTGCCGAGGTCATCGACGTCCCCAGCGCCTGGCACCGAAAATCCATTGCAGGCAAACCGCTCGACGGACACGGGTTTGCCACCTATACACTACGTATTTCCCTGCCGCAGCATTCCCCCCAGTTGGCGCTGAAGGTGATCGATGTCGGCACGGCCTTCGATCTCTTCGTAGACGGTGTGCTGGTGCACTCAGCGGGGACGGTCGGGCGGTCTGAGGAGGTTTCCACGCCCGGCTTCGAACGTGGGCTCGTCGTTCTGCCGGACAGTAGCCGGAGCGAGCGCCTGATCCTGTTCCATGTATCCAATTTTCACTATCGCACCGGCGGCCTGTGGGAACACATGGTGCTTGGCACCACGCCAGACGTCCTCGGCCTCTACGATCTCTCCCTGGGGTACGGCATTTTCCTTGCCAGCGGCATCGGTGTCATTGGCTTGTACCAGCTCGGGCTGTTTTCGCTGAGCCGGCGGGATCATTCCTCGTTGTATTTTGCGCTGTTTTGTTTCGCCGTCGTCGTGCGGATCCTGTCCACGGATGAGCGCTACATTACCGAGCTGATACCAGGTCTGGCGTTCAATGGCCTGATCCGCCTCGAATACATCTCATTTCTGCTGGCCCCGCCTGCATTCGCTGCCTTTATCACGCAACTGGTACCACAGTGCTACCCTCGCTGGATGCCGCCCAGCGTCATATGGGTCGGGCTTGCATGTGCTGTCGGCGTGATGCTCTCGGTGCCTCGGGTGTTTTCCGAGTGGTTACCGCTGTTTCAGTTCTACCTGGTCGTGAGCTGCGGCTTCGGCGTTTATGTGCTGGGGAAAGCGGTAGCGCTGAGGCTCGAAGTCGCGCGCGGTTTTTTTGTCGGGTTCCTCGTGCTGGTTCTCGCCACTTTCAATGACGTTATGGTGTCCCTGGACGTACTGAATACGCCGGTGTTCCTCGTTGGCGCCGGTTTCTTTTGCTTTATCATTATTCAATCCTATGCAATTTCTTTGCGCTCCGCGCAGGCGGTCAGGTCGGTCGAGCGCTTAACGAGCGAGTTGGAAGCTTATTCCGCTGACCTTGAAAAGAAGGTGGAAGAGCGAACTCTGGAGCTCGAGCTGGCCAACAAGGAGCTCGAACGGCTCGCAGTGGTCGACGGGCTGACGCAGATCGCCAATCGGCGTCACTTCGATGAAGCCCTGGATAAAGAGTGGAAGAGTCACCGCAGGCGAGGTGCCCCGCTCTCGGTGGTCCTGTGCGACATCGACTTCTTCAAGGCCTACAACGACACCTATGGACATCTGAAGGGTGATGAAGTGCTGTGTTTGGTGGCGTCGTCCATTCAGGCCGCCCTGTCGCGCCCCAATGACATGGTGGCGCGCTATGGCGGCGAGGAATTCGTGATGCTGCTGCCCGATACCAGCCTCTCTGGCGCCACCGACGTGGCGGAGAGAATGCGGCGTATCATCTGCGAGCTCCACGTCGAGCATCAGGCATCCCCGCATGGTGAATTGAGCCTCAGTCTCGGTGTGGCGTCCATGACGCCGTCGGACAGCAGTAACAAAAGCCAGTTGGTGGGGAGGGCTGACGAATCGCTCTACCGTGCCAAGGGGAATGGCCGCAATCGGGTCGAGGCGTGCCCAGAAGCTGCCGCCAGCGGTTTTACGTAGCGTAGCTCGGTGTCCGCCCGGATCAGCAATGGCCTGGGCTTTTTCCCCGTTACAGATTGTCAGTGTGCGATATCGCCTTGAGTTCGTTCTGTTCGAACTGCCGGTTCGGAACGCAGTCTGAGGTGCCGCCAAAACACCACCGAGGGCGCGAGATGAAACTGCGCGACAGGTTGGCGTTGTGGTGCCGGTTGTACACGTCCAGCCGGTAGCTCTGGTCCTTGTTCAGATCGACGCAGCCAGCCGGCTGACTGGCACTGTTGTAGCCGACCTCCGCAACCCGCGACTTGTCGATCCAGACCTGCCCGCAGGCATTCCAGCCGCTGGCGATCCCGGTGCCCGTCGAACCGTTGTCCTGACCGAAGCAGTAGCGGCCGGTGGCGTCGGCAGTGAACTCGGCTGACATCATCACTTCCCAGGAGCGTCCGCCGTTATTCGGCCAGGCCGGCGTCCAGTTGAAAGTGCCGGCGTGGTAGGAATGGTTCTTTGACTCGTAGTCCCAACCAGCCGACAGATTCTGCTCCTGGTCCGCCCCGAAATTGCCTTTCATCTCGTTCCAGCTATCCGCATTGTTACAGCCGCCGCTGAAAACGCCGTCGTCGTCGATACGCGCGTACATACCGGAGAAATCGTTGGGCAGCCGGTCGGTGCAGTCGCTGATGCCGTCGCCGTCGCTGTCCATGTTGGCGCAATCGCCATAGTAGATCTGGGCGAAGTCTTCACCCTCTTGCGGGGAGATAAAGCCATGGCGGCGGGACGCGGGGGTCGCAAACACGCCGTAGGGGTCGAGCTGGGCGATCGCGCTGTTGAACACGACCCGCTCAGGTGCGTTGCGGGCCATGACAGAGGGCTCGTTGAATACCCACTCGTCGTTTTTCCCCCAGTGGGGCCAGTAATTGAAGTTGTCGACCAGGTGCTTGATGATTTCGGTGTAAGGCGTGCTGACCCACATTTCCAGGCCGTCATCGTCTAGTCCGTAGCCCATGTACTCGACAAACTCGAGATGCACCATCTGCTCGCCCGCCGCAACGCCGCTGCGCGCGTGGTTGCCGGACATCAACAGGTCGCCGTCGGCAACGTCGAAGCGCATGATGGTGCCGATAAGATGCTGGCACACGCCGTCGCGGTCGTAGATACCCTTCAGGTACTGTACGGCGTTCTGAATCTGGCTCATGGGCATTGCGCCTTCATACTCTAGCTGCGAGAAGGCCGGGGTTGCGGCCGCAAAGACCTCTTTCTGCAAGGTAATCATCCGATGCGCGGGACCCGTGAGCGTGCTATGCCGGGACACAACGTTTGCAGTGGGTGCCGCGCTGTCGGTGATTACCAGCGGCGGCGCGTTCATATAGGTGTTGATGCGGCCTGATTCAGTTGAGCACTTCAGATTGTCGTCGCACATGGCCAACTGCAGGCCGACGATGGCGAGGTCTCGCTCGATGTCGCTGATTTCCGGGGTAAATAGCCGGTTCTGCGCAAAAGGGCTGTCCACCGGGTCTTCGGTTCGCACGCCGCAGAGGTATTGCACCGTGTCCTGCCCGGGAAACCAGGTCAGGAATACGTAGTCGCAGTCGGCTACCGCATCGGCAACGCCTGTAGGTGAATTTACGAAGCTGTCCTCGTCCACGTAGCGTACTTCGCTGCGCATGTTGAACTGCGGTTCCAGGCCGACGCGCAGGCGCGCCACGAAGCCCAGCAGGCCCAGGTTGGTTTTCAGGGCCTTCCACAGGTCCGGGTCGCTCTGCCCCGTGGTGTTTTTCGTAAAGGTTGTGATGTCGCCGTCCGGCCCCACCACATCCATGCCGATGATGTAGGAGGAAATCGTCGACGAACCCAGCAGGGAAGAGCCGTGAGCCCCCGTCGCGACGGCGCCGCCCAAAGAAATACCGCCGTAGCCGGTGGTTGCCAGGCCGTGGCTGTACCCCAGTGCCGCCAGGTGTTCCTGCAAGTCCTGGAACTCGACGCCGGACTCGAACTCAACGGTGTGGGTATATGTTTCGAAGGGCTCTACCGGGCCGATGTGGGTCAGGTACTTCGAGCGGATCACGTCGCTGTTAGAATCGCCGCAAATGATGTCCGTTGCCGAGTGGCTGGTGCCAGCCGGCTTAATCCGACGGCCATTGCTGACGATGGTGCGCACGGCGTCCTGAAGCTCAGACACGGACTGCGGCTCATAGATATTCGTTGGCGGGCAGGCGGCCCCCTGCGTGTAATACGCGAGCACCTGTGTGCTCTTGTCGGCACAGTCCTCGGGGCAATTGTCGGCGTTTTCCCCCGCATCCGCCCGGCATACGCCATCCCGGCAACTGGTGGCCAGGTAGGACAGCGCAGGACAGAAGTCCTGCGAAACGCCGGCCGCGCTGATCGACAGGCCAACCAGCAATACAATACAGTTTGCGCTGCGAATTCTCATCGGCTTCTCCCCCTGTCACAGATGGCAATGCGGTGGAGGTTAGGATTGCCGAACAAGCGGCGTCAATGCGCTGAATACAGAGCGAAACAGGGAGCAGCAGGCCCGGGTTTCCGATTTGCGGCGCTGCTTCCGCGAAAGGGACAGTGCGGGCTTCAGGCTGCCCCTTTTCCTAGATTGTGGGTCAGTTTCGGTCAGGTTAAGATTTTTATACTGTCCGCGGGAAACTGCTTCCTGCGCTTAGTGCCCGGTTCAACGGCGATAGTAGCTGGGGTGGTTCCCCGTCCATCGATAGAAGGCTTTTCTGAAACTGCTGGCGTCGGCGAAGCCCGTCAGCGCGGCGATCTCTCGCATCGAGAGGTCGGTGCCGCGCAGGTGCTCAACCGCGATATCCCTGCGCACAGAGTTTTTCACGTGGCGAAAGCTGGTCCCCTCGGCGAGTAGCCGTCGGCGCAGGGTGCGCACATCCACCGCCATCCAGGCAGCGACGTCCGCCATGTCCGGCTGTTGCTCCCAGTGACCTCTCATGAACTGTTTGACCTTGCTGCTCAGAACTTTCTCATCGTCGAAGGCAGCCAGACGTGATTCGCATATAGCTTCACAGGCTGCTGCCGTCTCCGGATCGGCATTGGGAAGTTGTGCGCCCAACACGCGTTTGTCGAACACGATTTCATTGAAGGGCGCGTTAAACCTGATGGCGCAGCTGAAGGTTTTTTCGTAAGCCTTTCGGTATCCGGGGTTGCCGTAGTCGAAGCGTATTTCATGGAGCAGATCTTCTCGTCCCAGCATGGAGCGGTTGAAGCCCAAAAAACCGGAGAGAAGCTGTTCCATGTAGAATACCCGCGCACGAGTCCGCGGCAGCGAATCACTCACCCTCACCACGCCACGGTCGTGCTCCAGGGTCATGGAGACGCTGACATGACTGCCGAGAATAATCTTCTGGTATTTCAGCGCCAGGTTGACGGCGTCTATGTCTGTGGCCGAGCACAGCATCCCGTAGCCGAGCACGCCGTATACGCCCAGGTTGTTGGCGCGCCCCATGCGCAGGCCGATATCGGGATCGTTGCCGTGCTGCCGTGCGTTGTCGAATACGGTGATAAGCTCCGAAAACGGTACGATCTGGGTGCAGCTACAGTCCACCGCGAGCTGAGATTCGGTAATCGAAGTGCCCTGCAACAGTATTTGGGAATCCAGTCCCAGGCTGCACAACAGGTTGATCGACCCGGTCACCACGTGTAACGGGATCACCCCATCGATTGCTGTTTTGCTTGTCGGCTCGTTCATGGTCGACAGAGTTTCCTATATCGGTTTCTCATTGTCAGATGCTGACCCGCTTGCTGCTGATTGTCTGGCTCTCCCGGCAGTCACGGGAAGCGTTGCTGATACAGGCGTAAATCTTTGTAAAAAAGTGTCTACTTCTTGATACTCCTGATCTGCCAGCCTGCACTATCAACTATACTCGGCATCTCAAATCGGGAGGGGAAGGTAGCGTGCAGAGGTTAAGCTGGATCATAGGTGCCGTGTTGTGGGTTATAGCAGCTTCCGCACGTGCAGATTGCCAGGCGGACCAGGGCAGCGTGACATCGATCTCCGCGGATGGTGTCACTGTGACCTGTGATACTCAGGACCCCAACCCTTTCACCAGCGGGATCGGCAGCCAGGCCACCAATACCAACCTCACGGTGGATATCGGCGCAGATTCTGAGGTGTCCACCTCGGGTAGTGCTGTGCGCCTGGGCAGCGGCGGTACATTGACCAACGAGGGCACCGTGACCTCAACCACGGGGGATGCCGTGGTTGTCATCGACACCCTGGGCCAGACCGCGCCGACCATTGACAACCAGGGCAGCCTGGTGAGCACCACCGGCGCCGGCATCAGCATCGCATCCGGCTTTGAGGATGCGACGATCACCAACAGTGGAACTATTCGTGCGGCCACCGTCGGCATCGAGACCGGCGCGGGTGAAATCGACAATAGCGGCACCATTACGGTCACCGGTGATGCCGCGACAGCCGTATCAGCCGGCAGTGCAACGCTCACTAATACCGGCACGATCACTGGCACCGCGGTCGGTGTATCCGGCTCCGGCACCATCAACAACAATTCTGACGGCGTGATTGAAGCCCAGGATACTGCGCTTTCGCTCTCCAGCGGCACCCTGAACAACAGTGGCCAGATTCGTCTTACCAATACCGGGGGCACGGCAGTGTCCGCTGAAAACAGCACGCTGAGCAACTCGGGTACGGTCACGTCCGATGCCACTGCGTTCTCAATGAATGGTGGCAGCCTCAGCAACTCTGGAACCATCAATGGTGACGTGAACCTGATGAGCGGGGCGACGCTGTCCAATTCCGGCACGATTAACTCGTCAGTCACGGCTGACGGCAACGTTTCCATTACCAACAGTGGCACGATCTCCACCAGTGGCGACTCCATCATGCTGAGCGGTGGCGGCAACACGCTCACCCTGCAAACCGGCAGCAGTATCTCCGGGGCTATTCGCTCAGTGTTTGAAGGCACACCGACAGACAGCCTGGTACTGGAAGGGCAGGGCACGCTCAACTCGACGGTTGAAAATTTCGGCTCACTGACAGTGCGCGGCAATACCTGGAACCTGTCCGGCGCCGTGAGTGTCATGGCGGTGAACATTGAATCCGGGCGACTCAACATCAACGGCACCCTCGACACCGGTGTCGGCACTGCGAACCCCGGCCTGGTGAGCCTGCAGCAGGGTACCCTCGGTGGCACCGGCACGCTGATTGCAGACGTCAACAATGCTTCGGGCACGGTCTCGCCCGGCAATGCCACCGGCACCTTTACGATTGATGGCGACTATACCCAGGGTGCAGCCGGTACGCTGCGCATCGCCAGTGATGCGGGAGGCCGCGGCGGCCTGCTGCGGGTGACCGGGACGGCTTCGCTGGCAGGTACCGTAGTGGTGCAGGCCGGATCTGACGGGATCTACGATTTCCTTACAGCCGATGGCGGCATCGAGGGCGGCTTTGATGATGTGCAGGTGGATGGCCGCGCCCTGGTCACGCTGGTGCCCGGTGATAACACCCTGAGCTTTGTGCGCGCCAGCACCACGGTGGAAGACAATGTCGTCCACGCCGCACTGGACGCTGCCACTCTGACGCTGGATGCCTTCCAGACCGGCGGCCGCGCAAATGGCCCCAACGGAGTCTGGGTCAAGCCCCTGGTCCACTACGGCGAAAAGGATGAGAGCGAAGGCATCGTCGGCAGCGATTTCACCATCCTCGGCGGCATGGCCGGGGTCGACTGGTCCTTTGGCGGGCTGCGGGTAGGGGTTGGGGCCGGATACACCCAGACCGATCTGGATATTGATGACGGTGGTGAAGGCGAGGCCGGTAACACGATGTATGGCGCCTACTTTGAATACACGGTCGGCAGCTATTACGCGGGCTTAACCGTGAGTGGCGCTTCCAGTGAGTACGAGCACGACAGGAGTATCTTTATCAATGATCAGCGCTCGCGAGCCAGCGCCGACTATGACGGTGATACGCTGGCGTTGCGCCTGGCCGTTGGTGGCATCTTCCCGTTTTATGGAAGTTGGGGCGAGCACTGGGTGGCCGAGCCGGAGTTGCGGGCAGACTACATCCTGGTCGACCTGGACCCTTACATAGAAGATGGCGGGACCGGATTGCGCGTTGAGACCGAGGACGACATTGAGGCTGCAGAATTTGCGGCGCTTTATCACATGCGGCGGACATCCACCGAAGGTTTGGGCATGGCTCCACGTCTTCACGTGGGTGTGGTGCATCGCATTGCCATCGACGACCGGGAGTGGTCGGCTACCGACCCCGGTTCAGGTATTGCTTTACTATTGCCCGGTGATGACGAGGATATCACCGGTTTCCGCTTCGGTGCCGGCCTCGACTTCGAGCTGGGCAGACACTGGGTGGGTAGCGTCGATTACCTGGGTGAGGTGGGTGACGACGCCGATGGCCACTCCCTGGTGGCGGGTATCAAGCTGAGGCTGTAGACGCCGGTCACAAGCCTGCAATTCACGTGCTGCCGCGGGATGAAGCGGGTCCGTCTAGTCATTGGACAGGCCTCGCGCCTTGCGCAGTTCATCGATGGCTTTGTTCGCAATGAGTTCGATTTCGGGAAAGAAATCCCCCGCTCGGAGATGAAAAGGGCCCAGGCCTTCCTGTCCACCTGCGGCCGCCGCGATGTAGCGTTCGATTTTGTAAATCGGGCCGGCAATGCGATAGGAGAGGTAAAAGCTGAAAGCCATCAGCAGGACGAAATCAATCGAGGCGAGGTACAGGTAGGCCTTCAGCAGGAGCGAGCGCTGTGCTTCGATGAAGGAAAAGTACGGGTGTGATTCATGCAGACCCAAGTCGGCTCCCATCTCCTGAACGGCATCGAAGTAGAGTAGGTTTGTTATGTATAGCAAACTGATACCGGCCAGCGATGCGACAAGCATGTACGCCATGAAACGCAGCTGAAAGCTCCGATAGATCAGCCAGTGTCTCCTGCGGTGCTCTGTCATAACTCCTCCATTGGTAAGTCCGGCCGCATTGACGCGCCGCTTACGTGCAGCCCGCATCAACGAAACGCATAAGAGAAAAGGTGTCGCTGGTGAAGCGAGGCCCCCACATGGCGCTTTCCTCGCTGGGATACCAGTGGGAGCTGACGCTGTGAACGATGGAGGAAGCCATCCAGGGCATCCCGCTACTGCCTGATTTCAAGGGGTTGAGTGAAGAGCGAAGCCGGTTGGCTTCATGGGCGTCAAGACGGACCGTCAGTTCTATCATGCTGCGACCATCATCAATGTTGTCTGAGTAGCCAACGAGTTGCAGTGACTCCGGTGGTAAGCCGCTGCTTAGCCCCAGTACCCCTTCGGAGCCTGGCCGGCGCAGCTTGATGAAGGCGTAGTCAAAACCATAGGACTCCCTTCCCATGAGCGTTCCCCACTCGGCAGGCACGGCAGCACATGACACTGCATAAACATCCTGGTTTGGTTTCCCGTAACGCTGCACAAACAGGAAATGTTTGTTCCATTCTCCGGATTCGCCCAGTACGCAGTGGGCCGCCGTGAGCACGGTGTTGGGAGAACCTACGAAGGCGCCATTGCAGGTGGCGACGGAGTTGTCGGGGCGTACAAAAAAGAGTTTTCCAATTGCGGAATAGGGCAGCCCGCTCAGTTCTGCGCTCGCCTCACCTGAAGGGGAGATTCGAGACACGCCGGGCAGTGCGTGGGAATCGCCGTCCAATAGCCCCGGCGATCCGCCGACAATGAGTTTTGGCAGACCCTGCATCCAGCGCATGCTGGAGCGAATCTGGCTCTTTTCCGAGAATGTGATTGCCAGCGCTGGCTGGTCGCGTTTGCTGACGTTCAGGTGAGCGTGCGACTCTGCACCCGGACTGGAGAGAACTGCAGTAGTGAGAATAGCCACGCAAAAGACGAGGGATAAGCGCATCCGTTCCGCCTCAACATCAGGCTTACTCTACGTCTATTCTCAAAGCTATTTTTACGTAGAGACGGCCGGTTCCATTTCCTCGTAGCCAATAACATTATCAGTCAGATGTTTAACGATGAAAAGTACTAGCTTTTTGCCCCTGCCGGCGACGAGGTCGCAAACTCTCCCGGCCTACCCGCGCGGTAGACGTGGCTCCCCGGGAGTCCCGAGTATGTGTCAGGTTGCGGGCAGTCCTGCCACGCGACCGCAACGGGCGCGGCCCGGGAGGAATTCATGAGAACAGGATTTGCAGCACTTCTGCTGCTGGCGGCGTTGCCCCAGTGTGTTATCGCGGCATCCGATGTCGAGCGCTGGTACGCCGAAGACTATGCCAAGCTGTGGCTGGGCAAGCCGGGGGAGAACATCGACAAACTGCTGATGCACTATGCAGACCAGGTGATCACCCACGAGGCCGACGGGACAATTTCGGCAACGCCGAAACAGGCCTGGCTGGCGGAGCCGATGGCGGAGTGGCTGGCGGAGGGCTGGCTGGAATCGGAGCTCAAGCAGCTTGTCGGCGATCAGCTCAACGACTCGACAGCCAGTTTCAAAGCGCTGTGGATAGACCGGTACGAGAGTGATCCGGACGGGGTGTCCTGCGGCTGGTACCTGGCGGATCGTATCGATGGTCGCTGGCAGTTTACCCACTACGCTGATATTGACTGTGAGGCCCACGGGCTCCAGTAGTCCGCGTGCCAGGCCAGCCTGGCTGATGAGAAAGCGTTGATGGAAGCCCGTGCCGATGTCATTGTCGTCGGCGCCGGCCTGGCAGGCCTGGCGGCGGCTGCGACGCTGCAGGAGGCCGGCAAGCGCGTCATGGTGCTCGAGGCACGGGGCGAAGTCGGTGGCCGTACCCGCGCTAGCACCGCTCTGGGTCCCCCGGTGGATATTGGGGCCAGCTGGCTGCACGGCATCAAGGACCATCCGCTCTACGATATGTCGGCAGAGCGTGGCCTTGAGGGAGCCACCACGGATTATGACAGCGTGGTGCTGTTCCGGGCTGACGGCGCGCAGGAAACTACCCCGGAAGACAGCATGGATGCTTTCGAGGCGGCACTGGAGGAGCTGGGAGACGGCGCCCGCCGCAGTGACAGCGTCGCTGATCGCCTGCATCTCGTGCCCGAAAACTTGTCCAGGGAGCTTGCGCCATCACTGCGCGACTACCTGATCTCCACGGTGCTGGAAGAGGAATACGCCGCAGATATCTCCGAGCTGGCAGCCCGGGCCCTGGAGGAAGGTCGGGATATGCGTGGCGCAGATGTGATTCTGCGCGGCTCCTATGCCGCACTGCTGGATGCTCTGGCGGACCCCCTGGATATCCGCCTCAACACGGTTGTCACGGCGATCGACTATGCCGGGGACGACGTCCGGGTCAGTGCGGCCGGCACGGTGTACCAGGCGCGCCAGGTAGTCGTTACCGTCCCGCTGGGTGTCCTGCAGCAGCAGCGAATTGCCTTTCGGCCAGCGCTGGACTCACCCCATCAGCAAGCCATCGACCAGCTCGGAGTGGGCTTGCTTAACAAGCTGTTCCTGCGTTTCCCCCAACGGTTCTGGAACACTGGCACCCAGGTGTTTGGCTACCAGCATCCGCAACGCGGACGTTGGGTGAGCTGGTACGACTACAGTGTCGTAACCGGCGAGCCCATTCTGCTGGGCTTCTGTGCAGCCAAGGCCGCCGCCGATGTGGAGGCGCTGGACGACGGTGCCACCGTTGACGATGCCATGCAGTGCCTGCGCAAGATCTTCGGCAGCGATTTGCCCGAGCCCAGCGCGTATGTCCTGACCCGCTGGGGCCAGGACCCCTTTGCCGATGGCGCCTACTCATTCCTCAAGGCCGGTGCAACACCGAGACTGCGCAAGGCGCTGGCTGAGCCCCTGCTGAATCGCCTGTTCTTTGCCGGTGAAGCCACCGACAGGCGCTACCCGGCTACTACTCAGGGTGCTTTCCGCTCTGGCCTCAAGGTGGCAAAGGCTGTGCTGGCATCGCGAAGCTGATCACTCTTGCATCCCTCGCCGTTTGCTGTCGGCACTTCGATAATTTCCTTTCTGCCTGGGCCTCCGTATCATAGCGGCCCGTTGCCCCAGCTCCCGCATCCATAGGGAAATCATGCCAGCATTCGCCGACTAAGCCATGCTCTTCAATTCCTACATCTTCCTGTTTGTCTTCCTGCCGCTGGCGCTGATTGGTTGCTACCTGCTGGCAGGCACGGGCTGGCAGCGCATGGCCATGATCTACCTGGTGGGCATGTCACTGTTCTTCTACGGCTGGTGGAATCCGGTTTACCTGTGGCTGCTGGGCGCCTCCATCGCCAGCAATTTTGCCCTGGGCGTGGCGCTGAACCGGGCGGGTGATGCGCTGTTCAGGCGCGGGCTGATGATTCTCGGTGTGGTCTTCAACCTGGGTCTGCTGGGGTACTTCAAGTACGCCAACTTCTTTGTGGACACCCTGAACGACGTGGCGGGCACTTCTTATACCCTTGAAGTGATCGTGCTGCCGCTGGCGATTTCCTTTTTCACCTTTCAGCAGATTACCTACATCGTCGACACCTGGAAGGGCATTGTGAAGGAACACAGCTTCCTGCATTACTGCCTGTTCGTCACCTTCTTCCCGCAGCTACTCGCTGGCCCTATCGTTCACCACAAGGAGATGCTGCCGCAGTTCAAGCAGGGCACGGCCATGCGCTTCAGCCACAGCAACCTTGCCGTGGGCAGCGCGCTGCTGGTCCTGGGATTGTTCAAAAAGGTGGTCATGGCGGACAGCCTCGGCGCCTACGCGGCGCCCACCTTCCTCCTGGCGGAACAGGGCGACACGGTGTATTTCCTGCCGGGCTGGATTGCGGCAATTGCCTTCACCCTGGGGGTGTACTTCGATTTCTCGGCCTACTCGGATATGGCTCTGGGCCTGGCGAGGATGTTCGGCATCCACCTGCCCATCAACTTTCTTTCGCCCATGAAAGCCCGCAACATCATCGAACTTTGGCAGGGCTGGCACATCACGCTCACACGTTTCCTGCGCAACTATATCTTCAAGCCCCTGGGCGGCGCCAAACACGGGGCTGTGCGTCGGCACACCAATACCATGGTCACTATGCTGCTGGGTGGGCTGTGGCACGGCGCGTCCTGGACCTTTGTCATCTGGGGTGGGCTTAACGGCCTGTTCCTGGTGATCAACCATCTGTGGATTACCCTTTGCCAGCGGCTTGGCTGGCCGCTGAGCCGCTATCGTGGCTGGCGGCTGTTCTCGCATTTCCTGACCTTCAATGCCTTCTGTGCCGCGGCAGTGTTTTTCAAGGCCGAGACCATCAGCAGTGCATCGGCCATGCTCAGGGGCATGTTCGGTTTCAACGGCTTTGCCATGACCCAGTTCCTGGCGGGTAGTCTCACGAAAGGCGGCGTATTCAATTTCCTGCTGTTCTATGGGCAGGGTCTGGCGATGATCCTGTGGACGCTGGTGATGGTGCTGGTGTTGCCGAATGTGTACCAGATCATGGGCAGCGGAATGGCCGAGACGAAGTTCTATCCCGGGCGACTCTACCGCTACAAGGGCAGGCGTTTGTTGTGGCAGCCGGACTGGCGCTGGGCGACGGCAATGGCTGTGCTCCTGCTGGTGGTGCTGCATTACATGGCGGCGGATGTCCAGGAGTTCATATACTTCCAGTTCTAGCCTATGACAAAGTCCCCCCACACAGCCCCGCCAACGCAACGCAGTTACCTGTGGACCTTCCTGGGACTTCTGGGCCTGGTGGCGCTGGTGAATGCAGCAGGTGTCGCGGTATTCCTGTGGGAGCCGCGGAGTTTTTACTACCGGCCCTGGGAGTACTTCTACGAGCTGGCCTACCGCTTTGAGGCCTATGACACCAGTTGGCACCGAGAGCAGTCCGCCGACCTCAGCCGGCAGAACCTGTTCCTCTACCAGGGACGGCACTACACGGATGTCACGACCGATGCGGAAGGCTATCGTTCCGTCCCCTTTTCCAGCGACAGTCATTCCATCCTGGTTTCCGGCGATTCACTGGTCTTCGGAAGCGGCCTCAGCGACAGCGAGACATTGCCCTGGCGCCTGGCGGAAAAGCTTGGCACTCCGGTCTTCAACGGCGGCAGAAGTGCGTTGGTCAACACCCTGAAAAAACCTGAACTCCGTGACGCCGAACTGGTGATCGACGTCCGCGGTGAGCCCCTGGTCGCAGGCAGCGTATTTGCCGACTATGGTTACAGTGCCGACGAACCCTACCGGCCCAGGGTCAGCAACGAATTCCGTCGCTGGGAGGCCCTGCGCGAGGTGGCTCCTCAGCGCTACCTGCTGACCCATATTGCCGGTCGAACACTCCGGCGCGCATTCCGTGACCTGCTGGTGCTGGTCACCGGTGAGCGCGAGCGACGCTACATGCCCTATCGGCATACCCGCCAGTCGATGCTCAGCGCCGCTGATGCGATCGAGGCGCGCAGCAATAGGCTGCGCGAGCAGGGAATTCGCTACGTTTTTGTCGCCGTGCCCTTCGAGCAGACGCTTTATGCGGAGCAGGTGTCTGAGGAGCAGCGCCGCTATCTGGACAGGCTGCAGGTGGAGCTGGAGAGGCGTGGCGTAGAGTCGATAGCGCTGCTCGACCTGTTCCTTGAAAACCGGGATCGCGAAATATTCCAGCGCTATGACACCCACTGGAGCCCGCTGGGGGTGGACCTGGCTGTAGACGCGGTCTATGCCTACCTGCAGGCGGAGGCGCCTGCAGGTGCAGATCCCGATTAGCTGAGGTCGCCGGGCGCCAGGGTGCTTAGCAGGGCGTGATAAAAGCGCACCGCCTCGACGTAGTCCTCAATGGAAATCTGCTCGTCCACGCCGTGCACTCGCTTCATGGTGGCAGGGTTGGCGCGGAACATCATGAAACGATAGACACTGTCCGACAGCTCCACGAAATGCTTGGCATCGGTGCCGCCCTGCACCAGGTAGGGGGTGACCAGCACTTCGCCATCACTGCCGCGAATGGTTCTCTCCAGCAGGCGGAAGCCGAAGCTTTCGGTCGATGATACCGGAGACGGCTCGTTGGCCATGTGCACCGACACCGACACTCGCTGGTCGTTAATTGCCGACTCGATATGCTGTTTTACGCTGGCGACCGTATCGCCGGGCAGGATACGAAAATTGACCACGGCGGCGGCGCGGGTGGGCAGGATGTTCGACTTGGAGCTGCCCTCCAGCATGGTGACGGCGGTTGTGGTGCGAATACTGGCTGCCGTGGTGCGGCTGGCCAGCAGGACCTGCTCAACGAGCGGCGAAAGGAGCCAGGTGTTGGCCAGCGCCAGACGGGTGGGCAGCGGATAATAGTGGCCCAGGTAGGCAAAGTTTGGTGCCATTGCCGAAAGGTCCGCTGGAAAAGGATTCTCCTCTACCTTGACGATGGCCGCGGCGAGGATACCTGCTGCCGTGTGGGGAGGGGGCTGCGAGGAATGACCGCCCGGAGCATCCACGGTAAGGTGCAGATTGACATAGCCTTTCTCCGCAATGCCGATCATCGCCACGGGCGCGGCGATGCCTGGCACCATGCCCTCGGTGACGGCGCCGCCCTCATCGAGCACAAATTCGAAGCTGATACCCAGCTCTTTGAAGTACCTGGCGGCCTGCCTGGCGCCATCTTTGCCACCAACTTCTTCATCGTGGCCAAAGGCAAAGTAAACCGTGCGGGCCGGGGTTTCGCCTGAGGCCAACAGCATTTCCATGGCTTCCATCAGCGCCAGTACGGTGAGCTTGTCGTCCATCGCGCCGCGGCCCCAGATCACACCGCCTTCGATGACGCCGCCGAATGGGGCGTGCGTCCAGTCCGCTGCGGTGGCGGGGTCCACTGGCACCACATCCATATGTCCCATAAACAGCACGGGCTTGAGCTCGGGCTGCCGCCCCTCGATCCTGTAAACCAGGCTGTATTCGTTGATCAACTGCCGGTTCGCTACCGAGTGTACTGTGGGGAAGCGGTCTTCCAGCAGGCGGTGGAAGGCCAGGAAAGCCTCGGCATCGAAATTACTGCGATCGTCATTGGAAATCGTGGGTATGCGGATTGATTCCGCCAGCCGGGCTGCCATGGCTGCGGCATCCACCGGCAACTCTGGCAGTGGCTCTACGCCGTAGAGCTGCCGGTCGGGAAACTCGGTATGCGCCCGCACCAGCAGCAAGCTGAGCAGCGCGGCCAGCGCGAGCATAAGAACAAGGAGCTTTTTCATGGGGCACCCAACTGAGAGAGTGGCGCCAGTATAAGTTGAGGTTCCATGGAAAGCACCGGCATTGGGGTGCTGTACTGGTCAGCAAGGTGCACCGCTCACGGGCCGCTTTGTGGAAGGGTGCCGCGAGACGGGCCCGGGTTTATCCCTCGGGAGACTGCAGGTACTTCTCGCGCGTGTCGAAGGCGACCTGTCGACTTCCCGAGAGCTTGTTCTCCACCCGGGCAACATAGCGGTCTACCTTGTGGGCGGCCAGGCTCTCTTCGCCAAGCTCGCGCCAGAATGAGCCTCTTGAGTCCCGCTCCGCCTCAACGCGATCCAGGTACACGTAGTACGGGCCATCCAGCAGGATGACCTCCCGGCCCAGATGGGTGTAAATGCCGCCGATCGAATCCAACAACGTGTCGGCCGGCAGCAATGGCACCACGTCCTCGCCGTCAACGACCCGCACAAGCGGTAGTGACGCAAAGGCCCGGGCGCCGGCTTCGTTGGTGAGCTTGGGTTGCCCGAAATTCACGGATCCGCCGACCCGGAAGCCATCCTGCTGCAGGTACATCATCAGCAGCGTACTGACAGCCGCGCCCAGGGAGTGCCCGGTCAGTAGCACTTCATAGTCAGCATTGAGGCGCGGTTTCAGGTCGGCGTAAATCGCGCGGGTGTCGGCGTCGAAGCCGCGATGCACGGCTATGCCCAGTGTGCTGTCCTTGGCGCGCAGGTATTCTGCGTCCTGCAGGGCGTTCTCGAGATTGTCGGTGCCGCGGACGGTGACCACCTGCCGACGATGGTCGTGATCCAGCTCCAGGAAATACAGCACTTCGGTACTGTCCGGCGAGCCCACGTATACGGTCTCCGGATAGTGGGCGCGAATCTCTTCCTCGGCGTGGTAGGCAATGCGCGCCCGTCCCGCATACCAGTCGATGGTGCGGAAACTGACAGAATCGGGATCTTCCTGTGTCGGGGGGCTCTGGACCATAAACAGTATGATACCTCCCAGTGAAACCAGCAGGGGTAACAGGAGCAGACCTGATCTGTTCATTATTCCCTGCACAATAAGGGTGTTGCGGCGCTTGGAAATCGGCTAACGTTGGGCTGAAAAATAAAACCAACAATTCAACAGGGCAAGAATCTGCAGGCGATTATTGTGAGGAAGGTCTCACATCGGGGGTGGATGGCGCCGAAAACAAACATCGGCCGCCTGGTTTTGTTACAGCTGGCGCTGGTCCTGGCGCCGGCCGCGTCTGCACTTGAGCCCCTGCTTGTCACCGGCGCCGAAGACGGCAAGCAGCTCGGCGGTCACTTCGAACTCTGGCATGATCCCACCGGTTCGGCGTCCCAGCTCGACGCCGTCGCCGCGTACCAGGCCGGAGAGTTTTCGTCACCGGCGGACCGCGGTTCCACCGGGTTGGCCCCGGGTGCGTTCTGGAGCTATTTCGTACTCCAGAATCCAGGTACTGCACCGGTGGAACTGCGTCTCGAATACATCGATCACCAGTTGATCTCACTGCGCGCCTACCAGCGTGACCTGGGGGACGAGGCGTTTCGCCAACTCGTCGACCTGAACCTCGAAGAACCCTTCAGCAAGAGGCCCGTGCACCATCACCGTTTTGTGGTGCCGGTGACTATCCCGGCTGGCGACAGAGCCGAATTCTATGTGCGCTACGGCTCGCACCAGATGGGTTTTGTCTTCCCGGAGCTACGCATCTCGTCGCCCTGGGCGCTGGCGATGACACAGGCCAACGAACTCGCGACCATTACCCTGATCGTCGGCGGCCTGCTGGTGATGGCCTTTATCGCAACAGTCAGCGGGGTAGCAACCGGCAGCCGCTTCTTTTTTGTTTACGCCCTGCATGCGCTGGCCTCGATTTTTGTGTGGTTTACGGTTATCGGTTTCACGCACCAGTTCCTGCTCACTGAGAGCTTCCACTGGCGATATATGTCCATCGGCGGTGCCTTAAGCCTGTTCACGGGTCTGTTGTTCGCGCGCGAGTTCCTGCACACCCGTGAGCACCTGCGCCGCTTTGATTACCTGCTGCTGTTCCAGATGGCCAACGCCGTTTTCCTGGTAGTGGTGGCCGTCGCCGAACAAACCGCGTTGTCAGTGATTTCCATTACCCTGGCGCTGTTGCTTTATCCGGCGGTGTCGATCGCCGGCCTGATGCGCTGGTACCAGGGCGCCCGCGAGGCTGGCCTGTTCACCATTGCCTGGACCTTCCTGGTGATTGGGCTTTTCACCCAGGCCCTCAGGGACCTGGGGTTTGTAGAGCACAACATGACCAACTACTACTGGCCGGCGGTGGCGTCCTACGGCGAGATGGCGGTGATCCTGGTAGCCATGGGCATTCGCATTCGTGACCTGCGGGGCCTCAAGGAGGCAGCGGAAAAAGCCCGCATGGAGCAGCTACAGGAAAGCAAGGCCATGCTGGAGGTGCAGGTGGCGGAGCGTACCCGCGAGCTCGAGGCGGCCAAGAATGCCGCGGAAGTCGAGGCCCGCACTGACACGCTTACCGGTGTCAACAATCGCCGCAGTTTCATAGTGCAGGGCCAGAAGATGCTGGATCGGTGTCGCCGCGATGGCCTGTCACTGAACCTGGTAATGCTCGATATCGACTACTTCAAGTCCATCAACGACCAGTACGGCCACGATATGGGCGACCGCGCCCTGCAGGCTTTTGCCAGGGAGGTGATGAGCTTCATTCGCGACCGTGACCTGTTCGGGCGGCTCGGCGGCGAGGAATTTGCGTTGATGTTTATCAGCGCGCCGGAGGCCGCCGTGCAAACCGCCCAGCGGCTCAGGGATCACGTCCGCACCATTAACCTGAATACCGAATCGGCCCCGCTCAGTTTCACCACCAGCATCGGCCTCGCGCACCTCGAAAACGAAGAGCAGGTGGAACAACTGCTGAAGCGCGCCGACCAGGCCATGTATGCCGCCAAGCAGGCGGGCCGTGACCAGGTCAAGGTGTCGTCGGCGTAGCCTCCAGCTCCCGGTAGAGCGGGTCAAACACCCGCGGCAGCGGCCACGTCGGATGGCTCTCTATCAGTCCTTCATCCTGTTGGCAGTCATTGTTGCCGGCGGGCAGGCACCAACTGGTGGGCTCCACTCTCGGCACCTGGTTCCTCTCATGACGGTACTGTGAGACGGCGTCATACACCAGGCGCCGGGCGTTGCTCAGGCTGCCCAGCGGACGCCAGTCGTCGACTCCATGCCAGGGATTCATCGACAGGTTTTCGCAGAACGCCCGCTGCTCCGAGCCGCCAATTTTCTGGGGCGGCAGCGTCAGCCGGGCAATGGGCTGGAAGGGTGAGTCAGTCTCCGACCAGATGGCCGTCGCGTCGTCGATGGGCATATAGCTGCCCGGCACCTGGGGCTGGACCATGAAGTCAAAGCAGGCACCGCCGTGTTCGAGGCTGTGCTGCATTTCCACCGTCAGGTAGTCGCTGTCTTCCCGGTTCACCGCTTCCCGGAACTGCATGCCTGGACAGGAGCGTACCGAATACTTCAGCACGGTGTCCCCGAGTTGGTAGGGCAGCATTGAGTAGTACTGTGCCTGCAGTGGGTTGTCGATGGTGGACGATACGGTCTGTATCGCCCGGTAGAATTGCTTGGGGTGCAGGCGCGGCGGGAACAGGCTGATAAACCAGCGGGTGCGCTCGAACCTGGCCAGGTAGGTCATGTCCTCGGCGTAGTCGAAGACATTGCGGTTAAAGAAGGCCTGGGTATTGGTCATGATGAAGTCCTGGCTGCCGTGGTGGCCCAACTCCGGCGCCACCGGCTCCCCCGGTACATTCATGACCTTGATGGCGATACCCCGGGCATCCGGTTTGCTGTCGGCCTGCACCAGGAAATCGCCGTTGGAAAAGCGCACCCAGGCCTGGTACTCCGCCGCCGGCCTGGCGAACAGGCTGTGTTGGAACTGGGCGGGAATATCTCCATTGACCGAGAACAGGGCGCGCGCGCAGCCGGTGGCCTTGGCATGGGCGTCCCTGCGGTAGGGCAGGCCGTTGACGCTCTCCGCGCGACGCGAGATCTCCCGCGCTGACTGGATGGCAGACTCCACCGCGGCGCGCTGTTCCGGGGTCAGGCCGTATTCGTCCACTTCAGCGGCACCGGTCAGGCAGTAGGGCAGGCACAGCAATGCCAGGGCTTTACGTAGCATCATGGGCAAGCTCCGGGTGTTCGCAGGCATGTACATCGCCTTCATGCGTGGGCGGCAAACTGTACTGTGACCAGTCTTGCGGGTCGCCCCCGAGCGCCTCGCCGAAGTCGGGGTTGCCCAATACCTTGATGTACTCGATAAGGTCGCTGCGCTCGGCCTCGCTCAGGCGCCGACCAATGCGCCCCGGCGTCTCGACGTCGGTAAACAGGTGGCCGCTGTTGCTGTTGCCGGTCACCCGGGTGTCGTGCAGGAAGCTGCCGGGGCGCTTTTCTGTTACGTAGCCCAGCTTGCCTGGGTCGTATTCCCTGTGACCCACATAGAATGTGGCCGGCCTGGCGCGCAGTGGCGAGAGGAGGTCGTGGATAGTGGGCACCGAGCCGTTGTGAAGATAGGGCGGCGTGGCCCAGACACCGTGTAGCGGGCGCGACTTGTAGGCCCGCTGGTTGGCGATGCGGAAGGGCACGTTCAGGCCGTCGTAGTCGGGCACCTGTTTGCCTTCGATATCGTTCTGCTCGTACAGCAGCGGCACCACCCTGTTCAGCAGCACCTGCAGGCCGTCGCCGGCGCCCACGGGCTCAGCGCCGGGCAGCAGCGTGGTGGCGTCATAGCGTCGGTCCATATAGTTGTCTGCGGCGGTCGGGTCCGTGCCGATGACGTCTGTGCTCAGCCAGGGCAGCGCCCAGACTGTCTCGCGCCAGTCCACCCGGTAGTCCGTGCCGTCGATCTCGGTGATGTCGCCCTCCATGTCCCAGCGCCAGTTGGTCTGGGCCTGCTGGGCTGGGTTGCTGTCGGGTCCGGTGGCCACCACCCATTCGTAGGGCTTCGAGCGGTGTGGGCCGTGACAGAAGACACACTGGTCCGCAAACAGGTCCTTGCCGCGGCGGGCGCTGTCGATGTTGATTTCGCCGAGCACATCCTCCGGCCAGCGCGGTGGCTCCAGGTCGCGCAGCACCGTCTCGATACAGTGCATTCCGTGAACATTGACCGTGGTTTTACCGAATTCTCCTTCCGGTAGCAGGTCGCCGTTCTCGTCCACCAGGGCCATCGGAGCCAACACGCCGAGAGCCTCTCCGACGTTCCTGGCCATGGCCTGGTTGGTGAACCCGGTGTACTGCACCCAGTCGAAGCGCCAGATATCCCAGATGAACGGGTAGCTCACGGGGGCGTTGGCTGGCTTGTAATTTTCCGGTTTGCGCAGGTCGCGGCCAAACACCACATTGGCTATCCGACCCACCGCGTCAGTTCGTCCGCGGCCCTCTGTCACCGGATACCATTTTGGCGCGCCCACACCGCGTACGAAACTCCATAGCCCTCCGAGAAAGTGGCCGAACTCCGAGTGCAGGCGGTCCTGCTTGTCCGTATCGGTACCGGCGACGCGCTCGGCGAAGCGGTTCCACTTGGCAGGGTTGAGATAGGTTTCCAGTGAGGCCGCTGCCAGGGTGGTGATGAACTCGCCGCGTTTGGCGGTGGAGACACTTTGCACTGCCTGGCCACCATCAACCCGCAGGGCAACACCGCGGTAGTGGAGCTCGCCGGTATGGCACAGCGCGCAGGTCAGGTCCAGCCGTTGCGCATCCGCATCCGGGTTGTGATGGCGGGTCATGCCAACTGGCAGGTTGCCGGGATTGGCCGCGCTGGGTAGCTGCCCGGGGGCGACGATGAAGCCCCAGCCACGCATGGCGTCGGCGCTGGCCAGTCGCTGTTTGCTGAGGGGAAGTTCCAGGTTGACCAGCCAGTCGTAGTTCAGCCCCAGTAGCTCTGTCCCCTGTGGCGTGTAGTAGTAGTGCTCCCGCGCCGCTTCGTCCCAACCCTCATTGAGGTAACGCACCTCGTGAATGCTCTCCTCGGTCAGGTTGGGTGCGAGCAGCCGGGACAGGCCCTGGTGCCCGGCAATGACAACGACCAACAGGACTGCCAGTACCCGCATCCAGCGCGGCCCCAGTGCCCGCCATACGCCAGCCAGGGCATGCAACATGCCCGATAGCCAGCGCCAGCTACCCAGGACCAGATTCCTGAGCAGTCTGTAAGCAGCGGCCAGCAGATCCAGAAACAGATTCAACGCATCGCGCAGGAGGCGCGACACGGTAGCAAAAAAGCCTTCCACGGAGTTTCCCCTGCAACCCAAGATTATTACTGTTTTCTCTATTCCGCCAAAGCGGTAACAGGCCGTCAACAAAAAAGGGCCCGATTCAGGAGAAATGGTCGGAATTTTTCGCTTCTGGGGTCAGGCTGAGTGGCAGCATTGCAGGCGCGTGCTAGTATTTTGCGCGGAATTGCCGCTGGTACAGAGAGCAACCATGTTTCGTAGTAAGCCCCCGAAAGCGGCGACGCCCTCTGAAGCGACGCAGCCCGACCAGGACCAGGAAATCAGCGAGCTGATTCGACTGGCGAGGAAGTACGCCTGGGCGAGTCTGGAAATCCACGAACGCATCCAGCGCGGCAAGGTCTGCATCGAGCCGGCGCGTTTCTATAGTCAGTTGCCAACGCTTGAAGAGATTCGCGGCAGTTTTGAGTATGCGCCGGGTGGTGCCTCTCTTCCCGTGTTCCAGGACAGTACCGTTTTCAGTCGGGATCGGATGCGCCAGTTCATGCGTGACGTGGACGCGTACGCGGAGGAATTCGACCCCCCTCAGGAGGGCGATCGGGAGGATCCCGCCGGCTATTTCTGGCAAAACCCTGCGTTTTCCTATAGCGATGCCATGTCTTACTGGTGTGCGATCCGCCACTACAAGCCCAGGCGCCTACTGGAGATCGGGTCCGGGTTCTCGTCACTGCTGGCGGCTTCCGCACTGGAGACTAACGGGGTAGGCGAACTCACGTGTATTGAACCCTACCCCAAGCCCTGGCTTGCGGCGAAGCTGCCGCAGATGACTCTGATCGATCAGCCGGTACAGTCGATTGAGGCGGAGGACTTCAACCAGATGCTGGGTGATGGTGACATGCTGTTTATCGACTCAACGCACTCGATAAAGATCGGCTCGGACTGCCTGTGGATCTACCTGAAGCTTCTGCCGGCGCTGACGAGCAATGTGATCGTGCATGTGCATGATATTTCCCTGCCCTATGGAATCGATCAACGGCGGGCCATGACGCAGCACATACACTGGGCCGAATCCTACCTGCTGATGGCCTATCTGATCGACAACCCGCGCTGTGAGGTGCTGTTTGGATCGCATATGGTAGCGCGGCAACTCCCCGAAGAGGCGGAGCACTTCATGCGTGGCCGGATGAAGCCGGGGGGAGGCAGTCTCTGGTTTCGCCAGCGCTCGCGGGTGTAAGCTGCTCACCTGGCTTTGACGAAGCCGGGCCGTCAGTTCGCACAACAGGGTTACCCCATGGCAAAGACAGATTGGACTCGCCGGGACGTACTGGTGAACACCGCAGCGTTGCTGGCAGCGACAGGTCTTTCACCCTCAGTGCTGGCGCGTGGCTACGACGATATGCTGGTGATCGACGCCCTGTGCTTTGGCCGCGAGTGGGGCGAGGAAGCGCTCGCGGGTCTGAGGGCCGCCAACTATTCCGGCATTGTTGAAAGCCTGCCGCGCAGTGATTTGCAGACCGCCATCGACGCCCTGGTGGGTTGGCGCGAGCGCGTGCAGGCTCATCCGGATGCCCTGATGCTGGCGCTGGAAGCCGCCGACTTCGAACGCGCACAGGCGTCCGGCCGCACGGCGGTGCTGATGAATTTCCAGGATTCGACCATGCTGGAAGGGGAGGTGGCGAATATTGACGCCCTGCATGCCCTTGGCATGCGTGCCTTCCAGCTCACCTACAATTTTCGCAACCTGGTGGGGGACGGGTGCCTGGAACGCACCAATGCGGGTCTGTCGGACTTTGGCCTCGAGGTCGTGGCGCGCATGAACGAGGTGGGTGTGCTGATTGACCTGTCCCACTGTGGACGCCAGACCACCTTTGACGGCATCGCATTTTCGGAACGGCCGGTTGCCATGACGCACACCATGTGTGACAGCGTGCGCCCAGGCCACCCGCGCGCCAAGACCGACGAGCAGATTCGCGCCTGTGCCGACAAGGGCGGTGTCAGCGGCATGATCGCCCTGGGGTACTTTATCGGCCCGGATCCCGGCGGTGAGACCTCGATCGGGCACTACGCGGATCATATTGAGCACGCCGTGAAAATTGCAGGCATCGAACACGTCGGCATTTCCACAGATTTTCCGCCCCAGGGCATTTCGTCCTGGGCGACCTATGAGGAATGGTTCGTGCCGCGCACCGAATGGTTCAAGCCCAGCTACCAGTTGCGCTGGCCGCCCTGGATTCCCGAATTGGACAACACGGACCGCTATCGCAACCTGCTGGCTGTGCTGGACCGGCGCGGCTGGTCGACCGCGGATATGGAAAAGCTGCTGGGCCTAAACTGGTTGCGCCTGTTCAAAGACACCATCGGCTGAGCGTGGCTTCACTCGATCAGATCGCCGGGCTCATCCAGGAGCGCAGCCTGGACAAAGCCGCTGCCGCGCTGGCCAGGCTGGTGCAGAAGAAGGGTCGGACGGGCCTGGATTGGCGCCAGGCCGCCAACCTGGCCGGTCAGCTCGGCGACCAGGACCTTGCGCTGGCAGCCTTGCAGAAATGGCTTGATGAGGCGCCGAAGGATCCCCACCGACAGATCGCGGTCATCAACGCCCTGGGCGCTGTGGCCCGTCACCGCGAGGCTGCACAGGCGGCCCGCAAGCTCCAGGGCCAGCCCCAGGCCGGCGCTGAAGGCTACTACCTGGAAGGGCTCTATCAGTCGCGTTTTGGCAAGACCGAGCAGGCCCTGTCCCTGTATCGAAAAGCGCTCGCGCTGGCACCGCGGCACACGCCCGCCTGGGAACAGATCGCCCTATTGGGCGGTTACCAGGACCTCAGCGCAGATATCGTGGCCATGGAAGACCTGGCTGCAAGCCTCGACAACCCGCGGCTTATGATCCCCCTGTGTTACGGCCTCGGGCGCGCCTATGACGCCGCCGGTGACTACGATGCGGCTTTTCTGCGGATACAGGCGGGGGCCCAGTTGCGGACCCAGGTTTCACCTTTCTCCCTGCAGCCGCAGCTGGATTATTACCTGCGCCTGCGTGACAGTTTCAGCGCTGAGCGCATCAACCGGCTGGCAAACCCCGCGGGGGGTGAGGGCGCGGTGTTTGTACTCGGGGCGCCGCGCTCCGGCACCACACTGGTCGAACAGATTCTCACCACTGCGGCCGGCGTGACCGCCAGCGGTGAACACATGTTGATGCGGGTCGCCTCGCTGCCCCTGGCCAGCATGGAGCCGCCGGACATGGCGCGCGCGGACCAGCTCGCGCGCCGCGACTGGCAACAGATGGCACAGGCCTACCTCAACGGGGTGGGGCGCCGATTCAAGGCCGACAGGCGGTTCACCGATAAATCGCTGCTCAATCACAACTATGCCGGCCTTGCGGCGATCCTGCTGCCGGAGGCCCGCTTTGTCTGGCTGCGGCGCGACCCGAGGGATGTGGCCTGGTCCTGTTTCCGGTCCCGCATCTCCGGCAACCAGTGGGCCCAGCGGCTGCAAGACTGTATCGCCTACCTGGGCGGCCTGGATGCCCTGTGTCAGCACTGGTTGGATGTGTTGGGTGACCGGATAAGTGTGCTCGACTACGAGACGCTGGTGACGGAACCCGACGCCAGCACGGCGGCATTGTTCGCCCATGCCGGGCTGGAGCGGCCCGAGGACTGGCAGGACTTCCACCGCAATGCCAGCCCGGTGGCGACCGCCAGCTTGGCACAGGTCAGAAAGCCGCTCTCCTCCGCGGCGGTGGGTTCCTGGCGGCGCTACCAAAAACACCTGGGGCCGCTCTACGCCGACACCGGCCTGTGCTAACTCAGGTCTTGGCCCACATCTTCAGCAGGTTGAGCCGGGCCTTCTCGATCTTCAGCAGTATGTCCTGTTCGATGTCGTTCTCTATGGCCCATTCCATCAGGTCGGCCATGTCAGTCGCGACGTCCCGCTGTGTGGGGTCCTGGACCAGGCTCTCTATCCAGGTGACGATAGCCAGGCGGGCGCCGCTGGTCACCTCGCTGACCCAGTGTGGGTAGTGCGTGGGGTAAAGCACCGCGTCTCCCGCATCCAGCCGATACTCCTGCACGCCGAAGGATGTTTCCAGTGACAGCGTCCCGCCCTGGTACTCATCGGGCCCGTTGAGGAATATGGTGATCGACATATCTGTACGCATGCTGGGGAAAGGCCCCATGAAGGCGTTGTCAACGTGGCGTTTGTAGAAGGCGCCTTCTGAATAGCGTGCAAACAGCGGCGGCAGGATGCGCCGTGGTATCGCGTGCTTGTTGAACTCGCCGTGGGCCTGCAAGGCGTTCATGACCCGCTGCAACATGCCGCGGTAGATTTCTGACTTGGCGTCGACCTGTTGTGTGGATTTGAGATCCTGGCCCAGGGCGCCGGCGCTTTGGCGGCCGTCTATCATCGGCGCCCGCGCCATGTCGGCGACGATGGATTCCCGTGTGGGTGCATCCAGCAACTGTTTCAAGACTGCAACCACAGCCTGCCTCCCGTCGCCGCAGCCGGCGCATGTGAAAACGATCGGCCCATTTTAGCCAGCGGCTGGCTGAATGCGAACCGGCCCGTGGGCTGCTGAACACAATCACTGGGTGTCAGCCAGGCAAAAGGTCTGGCTTGCTCGCACCAACCCTCCCGGTATGCTGATGCGTTGACTCAAGAGATGGACAGATACATGGCGCAGCGCAGGCACCTCCGGACAGCCCATGGCAGCCGGCTGGCCTACTGCCATTCACCGGGGGCCAGCCCCGGTGTGGTGTTTTGCCCGGGTTTTCACTCCAACATGCGGGGAGAGAAAGCCCTGGCCCTTGAGGCCTGGTGTGTTGACGCCGGCCGGCAGTTTACGCGCTTCGACTACTTCGGCCACGGCGAGTCGGAGGGAGCTATTGAAGCGGGCCGCATCGGCCGCTGGTCGCAGGACACTCTTGCGGTGCTCGATGAAGTGGCCTCCGGCCCGCAGCTGCTGGTGGGCTCATCAATGGGTGCATGGATGGCTCTGCTGGCAGCGTTGGCGCGACCGGAAACTGCGGTGGCGCTGGTGGGCCTCGCCAGCGCGCCGGACTTCACGCGCTGGATGCGGCAGAGCATTCTCTCCGGTGATGCCCGTGCCGGGTTCGAGCAGCGGGGTTACCACGACATGCCCAGTCACTACCCCGGGGAATCGAGTTACCGCATCGAGGCGGGCTTTCTCGATGAGGCCGAGTCCCATTGCCTGCTCGATGGCCCTGTTGCCCTCGATATTCCGGTTCGACTGCTGCACGGCCAGGCAGACGGTGACGTACCCTGGCAACACTCCCTGGCCATCGCAGACGCCATCACTGGCAGCGATGTGCATGTCACGCTGATCAAGGATGGCGACCATCGCCTGTCGCGCCCGACGGATATCCGCGCCCTGCTGGCAGCCGTGAACGCTGTGTTGGATGGGCTCCAAAGCCCCTAACGAGGCGGCCGAATTGTCATATACTGCAACGTGGAAAATAAAAAAATAGTCCGAGGGTTGACGTATTGAATGCCACCGATATCAAGGACCCGGAATACTTCCACAAGGTAGTGGATTGCCAGTGGGCCTGTCCTGCCCATACCCCTGTTCCCGAATATATCCGCCTGATCTCTGCCGGCCGTTATGACGACGCCTACATGATCAACTGGGAATCCAACGTGTTCCCGGGCGTTCTCGGCCGCACATGTGATAGACCCTGTGAGCCGGCCTGTCGCCGCGAACGCGTCGAAGACGAGCCGGTTGCGATCTGCCGACTGAAACGGGTCGCGGCCGACAACAAAGCGGATGGCGAAATTGATAAACGGCTGCCGAAGATTCCGCGCAAGAAAAACGGCAAGAAGATTGCCCTGGTCGGCGCCGGTCCGGCCTCGCTCACCGTGGCCCGCGACCTGATGCCGCTGGGCTACGAAATCCACATGTACGACGAACAGCTTGAGGGCGGCGGCATGATGCTGAGCCAGATTCCCGCCTTCCGCCTGCCTATCGAAGTGCTGCGCCAGGAGGTCAACTACATCCTCGACATGGGGGTCGTGACTACCTTCGATCACTACGTCGACAGTCTCAGGAGCGTGCTTGAGAAAGACTACGACGCAGTATTTGTCGGCACCGGCGCGCCCCGCGGCAAGGACCTGCCAAAACTACCCGGTCGCCAGGAAGCTGACGCCAACATCCATATCGGCATTGAGTGGCTGGCCAATGTGGCCTTCGAGCACACCTCCAGTATCGGCAAACGCGTACTGGTACTGGGCGGCGGCAATACCGCCATGGACTGTTGTCGCACCGCCCGGCGGTTGGGGGGCGAAGATGTCCGCGTCGTGGTGCGCAGCCCCTTCGCGGATATGAAGGCGTCGCCCTGGGAAAAAGAGGATGCCATGCACGAAGACATCCCCATCTACGACAATCATGTGCCCAGGGAATTTGTGATCGAGGATGGCCGGCTGCAGGGAGTGCGCTTCGAGAAAGTTGAAGCGGTTTACGACGAGGAGGGCGGCCGTGAGCTGGTGCCTACCGGTGAAGACCTGGTGTTTATGCCCTGTGACGATGTGCTGATGGCCATCGGCCAGGAAAACTCCTTCCCCTGGATTGAACGCGACATCGGCCTGGCCTTCGGCAAGTGGGATATGCCGGTGGTCGATGAAGTCACTTTCCAGTCCACCAACCCGCGGGTGTTCTTCGGCGGCGATTCCGCCTTTGGACCTGAAAACATTATTACCGCGGTGGCACACGGCCACCAGGCGGCGATCTCCATCGACCTGCTGTGCCGGGGCGAGGATGTCGGCTCGCGACCGCCGCCGATGACCAACCTGCTCACCACCAAGATGGGCGTGCACGAGTGGAGCTATGACAACAGTGTGGAGAACGACCAGCGTTACGTCGTTCCCCAGGCCGACAAAAAGCGCACCTTGCGGGATCGCAAGCTGGAGGTGGAGCTGGGCTTTGACGTGGAGACGGCTTTCCACGAAGCCCAGCGCTGCCTGAACTGCGATGTGCAAACCGTGTTCGAGACGCCCAAGTGCATCGAGTGCGACGCCTGCGTGGATATCTGCCCGACGGACTGTATTTCCTTCATCACGAACGGCGATGAGGAAGACCTGCGCCAGCGCCTGTCCGCGCCGGCGGGCAACCTCGCCCAGGACCTCTATGTGTCCACCGCGCTGCCCACCCAGCGGGTCATGGTCAAGGACGAAAACGTGTGCCTGCACTGCGGCCTCTGCGCCGAGCGCTGCCCGACGGCAGCCTGGGATATGCAGAAGTTTCTCTACAACGTGACCAAGGCGGGGGCGTAGGCCATGAAGAGTATCGAATCGGTCAACGAGTTTGTCATCAAGTTTGCCAACGTGAACGGCACTGGCTCTGCCAGTGCCAACAATATGTTTGCCAAGGCGCTGTTCCGCATGGGACTGCCGGTCTGCCCCAAGAATATCTTTCCTTCCAATATCCAGGGCATGCCTACCTGGTACGAGGTGCGCGTCAGCGAAAAGGGTTACCTGGGCCGGCGCGGTGGTGTCGATATCGTGCTGTCGGTAAACCCCCAGAGCATGCCCAGGGATATCCAGGAAGTGGAGCCCGGCGGCTATTTCATCTATGACAACACCAAACCCCTGGACCTGCGCCTGATCCGCAACGATGTGAATATCATCGGTATTCCCCTCACCGGCATCTGCAACCAGGAATACTCCGATCCGCGCCAGCGCCAGCTATTCAAGAATGTGATTTATGTGGGTGCGCTGGCCGCCCTGCTGGATATCGACTTTGCGGCGCTGACCGGCCTGGTGGGCGACCAGTTCAAGGGCAAGGAGAAACTGATAAAGCCCAATATCCACGCTCTGGAACTGGGCCACCAGTACGCCCGGGAAAACTTCGACTGCCCGATCTCCATCCGCGTTGAGCGGCGCGACCTGGTCGGTGACAGCATCCTCATGGATGGCAACACCGCCACGGCCCTGGGCTGTATCTACGGTGGCGCCACGTTTGCCGCCTGGTACCCGATTACGCCGTCTACCTCGGTGGCAGAGGCCTTTGAAACCTACTGCCGCCGCCTGCGCATCGATCCCGGCACCGGGCGCAAGAACTACGCCATTATCCAGGCGGAGGACGAGTTGGCCGCTATCGGCATGGTGATCGGCGCCAGTTGGAACGGGGCGCGGTCTTTCACGGCCACCAGTGGCCCGGGCCTGTCGCTGATGCAGGAATTCCTGGGGCTGGCCTATTTCGCGGAAGTGCCGACGGTGTTGATTGACGTGCAGCGCGCCGGGCCCTCCACCGGTATGCCGACCCGGACCCAGCAGTCGGACATCCTCTCGGCGGCCTACTGTTCACACGGTGATACCAAGCAGGTGCTGTTGTTCCCTTCCACGCCGAAGGAGTGCTTTGATATGGCCGCCGAGGCCTTCGACCTGGCTGAGCGCCTGCAAACACCGGTGATTGTTCTCAGCGATCTCGATCTCGGCATGAACGACAATATGTCCGAGCCCCTGCAGTGGGAGGATGGTCGCAGCTTTGATCGCGGCAAGGTCCTGTCCCGGTCCGAGCTGGACGAGTTGGACCGCTATGGCCGCTACGAAGACGTGGATATGGATGCCATCTGCTACCGCACTATTCCCGGTACGCACCCGGACAAGGGCGCTTTCGTGACCCGCGGTACCTCGCGGGACGAGTTCGCTGCTTACACCGAGATCGGGGAAGCCTACGAGCGCAATATGCTGCGGCTGATGGCCAAGTGGGAGACGGCGAAGCAGTACGTGCCCGCGCCCCAGTTTACGTCCAGCGCACAGTACACCCGTCACGGCGTGATCTTCTTCGGCACCAGCGAAGCCTCCAGTCTCGAAGCGCTCGACTACCTTGCGGAAGAGGGTGTCATGCTGGACGCCATGCGTGTGAGGGCCTTTCCCTTCAACGATGAGGTTGAGGCCTTCATCGACGAGCACGAGTTCACCTTCGTGATTGAGCAGAACCGGGATGCGCAGCTTCGCACCCTGCTGATGGCGGAGTTCGAGTTTGGCCCGGACAAGCTCAAGTCGGTACTGTGCTTCGACGGCACACCCATCTCCGCCCGCAATATCCGCAAGCAGATCCTGCAGCAGCTGCCGGGCTCCAACGTGACGCCGCTGCGGCGCGAAACCGCCGGTGTCGGCAAGGGAGAATCCGCATGAGTTTCATCAACCCGTCCTTCCGCCACCCGGAGCTGCCGGTCAACGAGTTGGGCTACACCAAGCAGGATTACGAGGGCACTATCTCAACCCTGTGCGCGGGCTGTGGTCACGATTCCATCAGTGGCGCGATCATCCGCGCCGTGCACGAGCTGTCGATCCCACCTCACCAGATCGCCAAGATGTCAGGCATCGGCTGCTCCTCGAAGACGCCAGCCTATTTCCTCGGCAACTCCCATGGCTTTAACTCCGTGCACGGGCGCATGCCATCGGTGGCCACCGGCGCCGCCATGGCCAACCGCGACCTGATCTACCTGGGGGTGTCCGGCGACGGCGACACGGCTTCCATCGGCATGGGTCAGTTTACCCACGCGATTCGCCGCAACCTCAACATGGTGTACATCGTCATGAACAATGGCTGCTATGGCCTCACCAAGGGGCAGGACAGCGCCACCGCAGACGAGGGCTCGGCCAGCAAAAAGGGTGACCCCAACCCGTTCAGCTCCATCGATCTTTGCGCCACGGCGCTCAACCTGGGCGCCACTTTTGTCTCGCGCAGTTTCTCCGGCGACAAGGAACAGCTCATCCCCCTGATCAAGGCAGCCATCAGTCATCGTGGCTTCGCGCTGGTGGACGTGATTTCTCCCTGCGTGACCTTCAACAATAACGCCGCTTCGACCAAGTCCTACGAGTTTGTGCGTGAGCATGCCGAGGCGACGGGCACCGTGGACTTCGTGCCGATGCGTGAGGAGATTACCGCCCACTACGAGCCCGGAACCTCCAAGGAGGTGACGATGCACGACGGCTCCGTGCTGCACC
>JANQLM010000119.1 GCA_028280635.1 Halieaceae bacterium
CGGCGAGCGGTCGACGATGGACGGGAACACAAAGCTGCAGAGCTCCGGGCTATCCACTACGTTGACGGGAATACTGGCTCGGCCCGCATCCTCGGCCACTCGCCGATTCACCGCACCGTCCGGTGTTGCGGCAACCACCAACGTGACCTGCTCAAGATCGCCACTGGCATAGCGCGCTTCGCGCCACTCACCGCCCGTGCGCGCGAGCATGTCCCGGAGCCCCGGGTCGATATCCGGCGCCACGCAAAGTAACCGGGCGCCAGCCCGCGTCAGCAGGCGTGCCTTGCGCACCGCCACCTTGCCGCCACCCACCAGCAACACGGGTTGATCGCGCAACTGGAAAAACAGCGGCAGGTATTCCACGGCCTAGGGCTCCAGGACGGCCTGCCCGCCGAGATAAGGCTGCAGTGCCCCGGGTAGCGTCACGCTGGCGTCTTCGCGCTGCCCGTTTTCCAGCACCGCCACCAGGGTGCGCCCCACGGCGAGGCCGGAGCCGTTCAGCGTGTGCAACAGCTCGGGCTTGCCCGAGTCGGGATTGCGCCAGCGCGCCTGCATCCGGCGTGCCTGGAAATCACCCATGTTACTGCAGGAGGAAATCTCCCGGTAAGTACCCTGTCCGGGCAGCCAGACTTCCAGGTCGTAGGTCATGCGTGCGGAAAAGCCGAGGTCGCCACCACAGAGGATCACTTTGCGATAAGGCAATTCAAGCGCCTGCAGAACGGCCTCGGCGTGCCCGGTCAGTGACTCCAGCGCCGCGTCGGAGTCAGCCGGGCGCACCAGATGCACCAGCTCGACCTTCTCGAACTGGTGCTGGCGAATCATGCCGCGGGTGTCACGACCGTGACTGCCGGCCTCGCTGCGGAAACAGGGCGTGTGAGCGACGAAGCGCAACCCGTCACCCAATTCCTGCGCCTCGAAGATGCGGTCTCGGGCGATATTGGTCACCGGCACCTCGGCGGTGGGAATCAGGTAGTAGTCCGGGTCATGGTGCAGCTTGAACAGGTCCGCGCCGAACTTCGGCAATTGGCCGGTGCCCAGCAGGGAGTCGGCATTGACGATATAGGGTACGTTCAATTCCTGGTAGCCGTGCTGGCCCAGGTGCATATCCAGCATGAAGTTCACCAGCGCCCGATGCAGCCGGGCCAGGCCGCCACTCAGCACCACGAAGCGGGCCCCGGTCAGCTTGCTGGCGGTGTCGAAGTCGAGCCCGCCCAGCCCCTCCCCCAGGTCCACGTGATCTTTGGGCTCGAAATCGAAGTTGGCGGGCTCGCCCCAGCGCAGCACCTCGACATTGGCGGATTCGTCGGCGCCTTCCGGCACACTGGCTGAGGGTATATTGGGCACGCCCATCAACAGCTCCCTGAGCTCCGCGGACACCGTTTGCGCCTCTTCGGTGGCGGCGTCAATTTCAGCGGCGATCTTCTCCAGGGTTTCGTTCACCGTCTGCTTGGCCTCTTCCACCGGCACGCCCGACTGCACCAGCTCGCCGATCTTTTTTGAGGTGGACTTGCGTTCTGCCAGCAAATCCTGACTGCGGACGTCAGCGGCCTTGCGGCGAGCGTCCAGAGCCTCGAAGCGGGCGGCGTCGAAGTCGAATCCACGCAGCTTGAGCTGCAGCTTAACGTCGCCGAGGCTTTCCCTGACCTGTTTTAGATCCAGCATGGGTGTTTCTTTCTCCTTCTAGATGGCCCGCACCGTCCACACACCCGCCCACACCGCCAGCAGGCAGGCGACAACGCTCAGGGCCACGTAGGCCAACGCCAGGCTGAGCTGCCCCGCCTCGAACAGGGACAGGGCTTCCAGCGAAAACGTGGAAAACGTCGTAAACGCGCCAAGAAAACCGATCATGGCAATGTGGCGCCAGTCCGGGTGCAACATGCCGCGCTCAATGATCAACACATAGGCAATGCCAATGGCAAAGGATCCGAGCCCGTTGACCGCCAGGGTCGCCCAGGGAAAACGCAGTGGCCCTTCGCCGTGCACCAGCACGTAAAGGCCGTAGCGGGCCAGGGCACCGCCGGCGCCGCCCAGGGCGATAAAAATCAGGTTGGACATGGGATGGGTGCGTTACTCGTAGCGGCGTATTGTACTGCGTTTGTCCAGGTCTCGCAGGTGCTGGAGCTTGTCGGCGATCTTTTGCTCCAGACCGCGGTCGGTGGGGAAATAGTACTGGCGGTCCCGCAGGGACTCCGGAAAGTAGTTTTCGCCGGCGGCAAAAGCGCCGGGCTCATCGTGGGCATAGCGATACTCTGCACCGTGGCCATCCGCCCTGGCGAGCTTGGTCGGCGCGTTCCGAAGGTGCAAAGGCACCTCATCGCTGGGCAAATCCGCCACGTCGGCAGAGACCGCTTTGAAAGCCGAGTAAACCGCATTGCTCTTGGCGGCACAGGACAGGTAAACCACCGCCTGGGCGATCGCCAGCTCCCCTTCAGGGCTGCCGAGGCGCTCCTGGACCTGCCAGGCATCCAGTGCAACGGAGAGAGCCCGCGGATCGGCGTTGCCGATATCCTCACTGGCCATGCGTACCACGCGGCGGGCGATATAGAGCGGATCGCAACCGCCGTCGAGCATGCGCACCAGCCAATACAAAGCGGCGTCCGGGCTGCTGCCCCGCACCGCCTTGTGCAGGGCGGAAATCTGGTCGTAGAACAGGTCGCCGCCCTTGTCGAAGCGCCGCAGCGTGCCCTGTAGCACTTCATCGATCACCGCCTCTGTCAGCAATCGCCGCCCGCTGTCGTCGGGCTCGGCCAGATCCAGTGCCAGCTCCAGCAGGTTCAGGGCACGGCGCGCATCGCCATCCGCCGACCTGGCGAGGGCAGCCAGGTGCTGTTCGTCTACGCTGGCGTCTTCACCGGCGAGGCCACGGCTAAGCACCTGCGCCAGCTCTTCCGGTGACAGACTGCGCAGCTTGTAGACCCGTGAGCGACTCAACAGGGCGTTGTTCAGTTCAAAGGCGGGGTTCTCGGTAGTGGCGCCGATAAAGATCAGGGTGCCGTCTTCCACGTAAGGCAGGAAGGCATCCTGCTGTGCCTTGTTGAAACGATGCACCTCGTCAACGAAAAGGATGGTGGCACGGCCCTGCCCACGCTGGATTTTCGCCTCGTCGACGGCGGCACGGATTTCCTTGACGCCCGCCAGCACCGCAGACAACACCAGGAAGTGCGCGTCAGCGTGCTCGGCGACCATCTTCGCCAGGGTAGGCTTGCCAACCCCTGGGGGGCC
>JANQLM010000126.1 GCA_028280635.1 Halieaceae bacterium
TTTGCTGCAGGGCCTCCGACTGACCAGCTACATACAACAGCGGCGGTGGGTCGTGAATCATCCCCAACAGCGGCGGGTAACCCGCCGATCCCAGCGGCAGCAACCAGGCCCCCTGCCGTTCCATGGTGGCCATTGCCTTCTCTGCAGCACGCCCCACGGGGGTGTTGCTACCGCCCCGGGACCAGGCACGGCGTTCACGCAGCGCCGCTCGCCCGGCGCCGGCTTCAAGCCAGGCGCGGTCAGTGCGTTCCAACAGGTCACGGGGGTCGGGAGAGAGACAGGTCAGGGCCCGCAGCGCTGCAGCAGGCAGTGACTGCAGGTGTGCAAGCACCAGCCAGTGGTATTGTTGGTCCTGGTCCATGGATCATCCTTGATCCGCGCCGACGTGGTCGGCGCCACGGTCTATCTGTGCACGCTAGGCAGGCTGCCTGTAAAGCCCTACACCCTGCAGTTCTATATCCTACAGCTCCATACCCTGCAGCTCTGCGCGTGCTAACAGATAAGGGCGTGCGAAGCAGGGCCCAGGCTAGGGCGAGGTTACCCGGTCAAACACCGCGAGGGGGCGGTCGCTCTTCAGCACGATGCCGTAGCTCATCTTTTCAAATACACGGAATACCATGAGCAGGCCGGCGCGTACATCCGGGATTTGCACATTTTCGTTCGATATTTCGTCGCGCACGATTTCACCACGTTGGTAGATTGCCAGCACGTAGCCCTCTTCCATACCTTCCCGCGCCCCGCGGTTTACGGCAACCACATCGAGCTTGCCGATCTGGCTGACCCCGGAGTCCACCGCCAGCATCACGCCCTCGACCTGGTCCGCGGGAGCCCGTGGCTGGAAGGTCGCGGCGATCTCACGAATCTCGTTGGGCAGCATACGATCGCCGTTGCGCACCTCTTCGGTGATGCGCGTGACTTCAAACTGGTTGATGTCTTCATCGTGATCTTCGCGCAGGCGCGCGCTGCCGATGTCGATGGCTTCAAGGCCAAGCTCTTCACGGGTTTCAGGATCGATAAACAGGTTGCCGGCCCGGAAAATGCCGAAGCCCGTCTCGTTCTCAGGCAGATCCCCGCGGGCGTAGAGTCGGTCGCCAGCGCTGCTAAGCAGGTGGCGATTCGCACCGGCGACAACATAGGGTGCGTTCTCCAGGTCGATGGGCGCGACGATACGGTGGCCGCTCAGCCAGGGACCAATGTCCTCCAGGGAAATCACCGGGATGGCCCGGTCCAATGGCTCGATACGCATTTGCGGCGTGAGCTTGACAGTCTTCGAAGCCATGCCGCGCCTGACTCGCAGTCGCGGCTGGCCGTCTACCCACACCAGGTAGATTTCGTCACCGGGGAAAATCAGGTGGGGATTGTCGATCTGGGTGTTGATGTCCCAGACCTCGGTCCAGCGCCAGGGGTCTTCCAGAAACATACTGGCAATGCCCCACAGGGTATCGCCTTCCTGGACCAGGTAGACCTCCGGTGCGTTTTCAGCAAGCCGAACGGTATCTGCCTGGGCTGTCATGGGAAGCACTGTCGCTAGCAGCAGATACCCTGTTATCAGTATCGTTTTCATCGGTTATACCTGCATTCCTGCGCGTGTCGTCGCACGCCTTATTTTCACTTCCAGTTCCAGGTCTTGGCACAGCTGCAGTGGGCATGCCCTGCGCTCGCTGTATAATATAGGCCAGTGTGCTGGCGCTCAAACGACAGCGCAAGTCTATAATCTGTTAATTCGACCCCTGTCACGACTGTAATCCCGTCCCTACCATGGCGCTTTTGAACATACTTGAATTTCCGGACCCGCGGCTTCGCACCGTGGCTGAGCCCGTCACCGTATTTGACGGCGCGCTTTCGCAGCTTATCGACGATATGTTCGAAACCATGTACGAGGCACCGGGTATTGGCCTGGCCGCAACCCAGGTCGATGTTCACAAGCGCCTCATCGTCATCGATGTATCCGAGGCGAGGGACGAGCCGCTGGTGTTTATCAACCCGCAGGTTGAAGTGCTGGATGAGGCGCTGGACGAATACGACGAGGGCTGCCTGTCCGTACCTGGCTTTTATGAAACTGTTCAGCGCCCGCAGCACGTCAGGGTGACCGCCCAGGACCGCAACGGTGAGAGCTTCACCATGGAGCCACAGGGCCTGCTGGCGGTATGTATACAGCACGAGATCGATCACCTCGACGGCAAACTGTTTGTCGACTACCTCTCCTCCCTCAAGCGCACCCGGATTCGCAAGAAGCTGGAAAAGCAGCATCGCCTGCGCGCCTGATGCTCTGCACGCCTGACGCCGACACCGCCACGGCATGAGCGCGGAGAGTATCGTTTTTGCAGGAACCCCGGAGTTTGCGGCCCTGCACCTGGCGGGCCTGCTGGAGGCGGGACATCGTCCTGTCGCCGTGTACACCCAACCGGACCGGCCGGCCGGGCGCGGCAAGAAACTCACCTCCAGCCCGGTCAAGGCACTGGCGCAACAGCATGACATCCCGGTGATTCAGCCGCCAAGCCTCAAGCCCGCCGAAGCCCAGGCCGAGCTGGCCGCCCTCAACCCCGATCTGCTGATCGTGGTGGCCTATGGCCTGATCCTTCCGCAGGCGGTACTCGATATACCCGCTTTCGGCTGCATCAATGTGCATGCCTCGCTGCTGCCGCGCTGGCGCGGGGCCGCGCCCATCCAGCGCGCCATCGAAGCGGGCGACAGCCAGACCGGCACCACCATCATGCAAATGGAAGCGGGACTGGATACCGGACCCATGCTGGCCATCGCCAGCGTCAACATTCACCCGCGGATGAACGCCAGCGAATTGCACGACCGCCTGGCCGAGGCCGGCGTACCGCTGCTGATCTCCGTGCTGGAGACCCTGCCCGCCGCGCTGGCTGCGGCGCAACCCCAGGACGACAGCCTCGCCACCTACGCCGCCAAGATCGACAAGGCCGAGGCAGAAGTTGACTGGCAGCTGGATGCCGCGGTGCTGGCGCGCCGGATTCGCGCTTTCAATCCCTTCCCCGTGTGCTGGACCCGCCTGGGCGACCAGCGCATCAAACTCTGGGAGGCAGAACCCTGCAACGCCGACGGCGAGCCGGGCACCATCCTCGACGCCGATAGTGCCGGCCTCACGGTGGCCTGCGGCAGCGGCGGCCTGCGCCTCACCCGCCTGCAGTTTCCCGGCGGCAAGCCGCTGGATGTGGCCGCATTGTTGCTGTCCCGCAGCGAGCTGCTGGCACCCGGTGTTCGCTTTGCCGGCCGGGCCGGGTAATCGGCCTTGACTGGCAAGAGCCAGCGGGATTGCCGCGCGGCGGCGGCCACGGTGCTGGCGCGGGTCATCGACGGCGGCGAAGCTCTGGATACGCCGCTGGCGGAAGCGCTTGCTCAGGTCGACGCCCGCGACCAGGGACTGCTGCGGCAACTCTGCTACGGCAGCCTGCGCCACTACCATCGGCTCGACGGTATCATCAGCGGCTTTCTGGACAAGCCGCTAAAGCGCCGTGACGCGGATATTCACGCCCTGCTGCTGATCGGCCTGCACCAGTTGCTGGACCTGCGTATCCCCGATCACGCCGCTATCTCGAGCAGCGTGGAGGCTTGCCGCAAGCTCGGCAAACCCTGGGCCACCCGGCTGGTGAACGGGGTGTTGCGGCGCTGCCTCCGAGAGTCTGGCAGCCTGGCTTCCGGCCTCAGTGACAACCAGCGCCACAGTCATCCGGAGTGGCTGCTGGAGGAACTGCGCCAGAGCTGGCCACAGCACTGGGAGCAACTGGTGAATGCCAACAACCAGCACCCGCCCATGTGCCTGCGCTGCAACGACCAGAGAGGTGGCCGCGACGGCTACCTGGCCCGGCTGGAGCGCGCCGGCATCGAGGCCGAACCCTGCACACTGGTCCCCACCGGCATCCGCCTCGCGCAGGCCGCCGACGTGACGGCCCTGCCGGGTTTTGCCGACGGCGACGTCAGCGTGCAGGACGAGGCTGCACAACTGGCAGCTTTTCTCCTGGATGCCCGTCCGGGGGAACGTATTCTTGACGCCTGTGCAGCGCCGGGCGGCAAGGCCTGCCACATACTGGAGGCGGAGCCCGCGCTTGAGGAACTGGTGGCCATGGACAGCGATGCCGGACGGCTGGCCCGGGTCGAAGACAACCTGGCCCGCTTACACCTGCCGGCGGCGCTGGTCTGTGGCGACGCCAGCGCGCCGCCCGCTGAACTGGAGAGCGCCAGCTTTGATCGCATCCTGGTGGATGCACCCTGTTCCGGCAGTGGCGTGATTCGCCGTCACCCCGACATCAAGCTGCTGCGCCGGCGCGACGACATCGCCAGTTTGGCCGAACAGCAGCTACGCATTCTCGGCGGGCTCTGGCCGCTGTTGAAACCCGGTGGCCGCCTGCTCTATGTGACTTGCTCGGTACTGCCCGCGGAAAACGCCGAACTCGTCGCCCGCTTTCTCCAAGTCCACGATGATGCGGGCAGCCTGGCGATTGACGCTGACTGGGGAGTACCGTCGGGTGCCGGCCGTCAGCTGCTGAGCAGCGCCGGCGGCTGCGACGGCCTCTACTACGCCCTGTTGGAAAAACACGCCTGAGGGTTTGCATGCTTCACCCTTACATTCACTGCCCTAATTCATTATTGTTGGCCCAGACATTTCGCGGGGATGCCGCGTCACTATGAAGATCATCATTCTCGGCGCAGGACAGGTCGGTGGAACACTAGCCGAGCACCTGGCCATTGAGCAGAACGATGTCACGGTAGTCGATACCAACGTGGACAAGCTCCGCGCCCTGCAGGACAGGCTCGACCTGCAGACCGTCAACGGCCACGCCTCGCACCCCATCACCCTGTTGCGCGCCGGCGCGGAAGACGCCGACATGTTAATCGCTGTGACCAATAGCGACGAAATCAACATGATGGCCTGCCAGATTGCCTACACCCTGTTCAAGACGCCTACTAAGATCTCGCGGGTGCGCTCCCCCAATTACCTGGCCCACGACGAACTGTTCAACAACGACCACGTGCCGGTAGATGTGTTAATCAGCCCCGAGCAGTTGGTCACCAAAAGCATGCGCGAGCTGATAGCCAACCCCGGGGCGCTGCAGGTGCTGGACTTTGCAGACGGCCGCGTGCAGCTGGTGGCAGTGCGGGCTTTTTACGGCGGCCCCCTGGTGGGCCAGCAGCTTCAGGAAATCCGCAAGCACATGCCCCGCGTGGACACCCGCGTGGCTGCGATTTTTCGCCGCGACCAGTCCATCATTCCCGAGGGCAACACGGTAGTCGAAGCGGACGATGAGGTGTTCTTCATTGCCGCCAAGGAGCACATTCGCGCGGTGACCTCGGAGCTGCGGCGGCTGGACAAGCCCTACAAGCGCATCATGATCGCCGGCGGCGGCAACATTGGCTCGCGGCTGGCCGCGGCCATTGACGGTGAGTACCAGGTGAAGCTGATCGAACGGTCCTACAGCCGCTGTCGCGAGCTGTCGGAGAAGCTCAAGGACGTCATCGTCCTCAATGGCAACGCCTCCGACACCGAGTTGCTGGCGTCAGAAAACATCGAGGGTACCGATGTGTTCTGCGCCCTGACCAACAACGACGAAGTGAACATCATGACCGCCATGCTCGCCAAGCGCATGGGGGCTCGCAAGGTGATTACCCTGATCACCAACCCGGCTTACATCGACCTGCTGCAGGGGGATGAGATCGACATTGCCATGTCTCCCCAGCAAATCACCATCGGCAGCCTGCTGACCCACGTGCGCCGGGGCGATATCTACAACGTGCACTCACTGCGCCGCGGCGCCGCGGAGGCCATTGAGATGATCGCCCACGGCGACGCCCGCTCCTCGAAGGTGGTGGGGCACCGCCTGGACGAAATCGACCTCCCCGACGGCGTTACCATCGGCGCCATAGTGCGGGGCAAGGAAGTGCTCATCGCACACCGACATATCGTGGTGGAGACCGACGACCACGTGATCCTGTTCCTGGTAGACAAGAGCCAGGTCGGCGCGGTGGAAAAGCTGTTCCAGGTCGGCCTGAACTTCTTCTGATCGATGCACTTTTCGATCTCGCTGCGCATTCTTGGCATCCTGCTGATGCTGTTCAGCCTCACGCTGCTGGTACCGCTGCTGATGGCGGTTTACCTGGACGATAAAACCATCACCGGCTTTACCAGCGCGCTGGGCATTACCTTCCTGAGCGGCTTTGCCCTGTGGCTGCCGACCCGCCGCTCACGCCAGGAGCTGCGCACCCGCGACGGCTTCCTGGTCACCACCCTGTTCTGGACCGTGCTCGGCTTGTTCGGCGCTTTACCGTTTGCGTTGCATGCCGGCGTCGACCTGGATGCCACAGACGCTATCTTCGAATCTATCTCCGGCCTGACGACCACCGGGGCGACGGTGATTACCGGCATCGACGACCTGCCGCGCTCGCTGCTGTTCTATCGCCAGCAGCTGCAGTGGCTGGGTGGTATCGGCATCATCGTAGTGGCCATGGCGGTGCTGCCCATGCTCGGCGTGGGCGGAATGCAGCTATACCAGGCTGAGACTCCGGGGCCATCCAAGGACAGCAAGCTCACACCGCGGATTACCGAGACCGCCAAGGCACTGTTTACCATCTACGTACTGCTGACCGTGTTTTGCGGCCTGGCCTATTGGGCGGCCGGCATGAGTGGTTTCGATGCCATCTGCCATGCTTTCAGCACGGTGGCCATCGGTGGTTTTTCTACCCACGACGCCAGCATTGGCTACTACGACAGTCCCGCTATCACGCTGGTGTGTTGCCTGTTCATGTACGTGGCGGCAATTAACTTCGGCCTGCACTTCACGGCCTGGCGCCGGCGTGGTTTGGGCGCCTACTTCAAAGACTCCGAGACAGTGTTCTTCACCAGCGTGCTGGGGATTGCCATCGCCATCACCTGTGCCGTGCTGCTCGGTACCGACAGCTTTGATACCGGGCAGGGACTGCTCAATGGCCTGTTTCAGGCTATTTCTATTACCACCACCACCGGCTTCAGTACCTCCGACTACGCGCAGTGGCCGAACTTCCTGCCACTGATGCTGCTGGTGTTCGCCTTTATGGGTGGTTGCGCCGGCTCCACCGGCGGTGGCATCAAGGCCATGCGCCTGATGCTGATCAGCAAGCAGGGGGTGCGGGAGCTCAAGCAGCTGGTGCACCCCAGTGCGGTCATCCCCCTGAAAGTGGGCCGGCGCCGTGTTGAGGCCAAGGTAGTCAGCGCGGTGTGGAGTTTTCTGGCGGTCTACCTGGTGGCGTTTGTAATACTGATGATTGCCATTGTCGCGACCGGCCTGGATTTCGAAACCGCCTTTTCCGCCGTGGCTGCCGCGCTGAACAACCTGGGTCCGGGCCTCGGTGACGTGACCTATCATTATGGTGACATCAATGAGGTGGCAAAATGGCTGCTGTGTGGCGCCATGCTGCTGGGCCGACTGGAAGTGTTCACCGTGTTGGTCCTGTTTACCCCGACCTTTTGGCGTCCCTGATTTTCTGCACTTTGAGGACCCCTGTATGCGCACCGTTACCCTTCTTCTGGCCCTCTGTTTGCCACTGGCTTCCCAGGCAGAGGACACCGCTCGTTTTCTCGAGGCCAGCGCCACCGGTTGGGTGGATGCGGCACCGGATATGTTGAGCCTTGATCTCAGCCTGCAGGCCACCGGCGATGATGTCGACAAACTGCAGCGAGGCATCGAACGCACCGCGAAACAGGTACTGGCGGCGGCACGGGAGCAGGGTGTCGCCGAAGCGGATATAAACAGTTCCCGCGCCAGTGTGCGGCCCGAATATGAATGGCAGGACGGCAAGCGGCTATACCGCGGTCAGACGGTACAGCGCGGTATCAGCATCGTGCTGCGCGACCTGGAGCGCTACGGACCCTTGTTGCAGGCGCTGTCGCGGTTGGACATTCACGAACTCGGTGAGCCGCGCCCCGGACACAGCAAGCTGGTGGCCCTACAACTCGATGCCATGGAACAGGCCCTGGCCAATGCCAGGACCAAGGCGGAGCGCATGGCCAATACCCTGGGTGTGACGCTCGGTGAAGTGATCAGCGCCCGGGAGCGGCTGGACAATGGGGCCGGCCCGATGGCCGCGCGCATGCTGGGGATGGAATCCGCCCCGGCCCCGAACATCCAGTTCGGCAAGCAGCGAGTTTCCGCGGCGGTGACCCTGCGCTACAGCATTACTGACTAGCCTGGCGGCTGCGCTTGGCCAATTCGTAGGCCGCCTGGATTTCCTGGGCTTTCTCGGTAGCAACTTTCATCATGGTTTCCGGCACACCGCGAGCCGCCAGTTTGTCGGGGTGGTGTTCACTCATGAGCTTGCGATAGGCGCGCTTCAGCTCGGCGTCCGTGCAAGCCGGATCCACCCCCAGGGCGCGGTAGGCGTCCGCCAGCGCGTCCGCCGGGGCCGGACCACTGCCGGGTTGGTAGCCATGAAAATGGCTTTGCGCCTCGACCATGGCGAGCAACTGCTCAAACTCGGCGACGCTGTATCCCAGGCCACCGGCAATGTCCCGCAGCAGCCGGTGCTCCGCTTCATCGATCTGCCCGTCCGCCAGGGCCATGGCAACCAGAAACACCAGCAGGGTGTTGGCGACCTGTCGCGGGCCGGCGCAGTCCTGGTTGAAACGGGCCAGCGCCGGGCCGGGTTTGAAACCAGCGGCCGCACCTTCCTTGAAACACGCAATGGCGGCATGTCGCTGCTCGCCAGTGATACCCAGCTGGCGCATCAGGCTTTCCGTCTGGGCAATCTCCTGCTCGCTGACCCGACCGTCCGCTTTGGCCATGTGACCCATGAGCAGGAAGCTGGTGTCGAAGAATGTCTGGCGCGCCCGGGCCAATGCGGCGGGATTGCCCAGGCCCAGGTTGCGCGCCAGGCCCTTGTCGAAGACATGGCCCGCAAACAGGCCGAGAACCAGGCCCGGTAAGCCGGCAACCAGCAGGCCTGTCAGGCCGCCGAAGAGTTTTCCAATCATGGTGGGTGGTTCCAGGATAAAGCGGGTGGGTGGCGCGTTCGCCGCGCCCACAGACTATGTATAATATGCCGCTTTTTTACGGACAGGCCAGCGGTGAGCACCCAAAACTCTCAACCCGAGACCTTTCAGGACCTGATACTGGCCTTGCAGCAGTTCTGGTCCTCAAAGGGCTGTGTCATTCTCCAGCCCCTGGATCTCGAGGTCGGGGCGGGGACCTTCCACCCGGCCACGTTCCTGCGTGCCATCGGCCCGGAAACCTGGAATACCGCCTATGTACAGCCCTGCCGGCGACCGGGGGATGGACGCTACGGTGAGAACCCCAACCGCCTGCAGCACTACTACCAATTTCAGGTGCTGTTGAAGCCGTCGCCGCCGGACATCATGGATCAGTATCTGGACTCACTGCGGTTCCTGGGTGTGGACACGGCGGTTCACGACATTCGCTTTGTAGAAGACAACTGGGAATCTCCCACCCTGGGGGCCTGGGGGCTCGGCTGGGAGGTCTGGCTCAACGGCATGGAAGTCACGCAGTTCACTTACTTTCAGCAGGTGGGCGGCCTCGAGTGCTTCCCTGTCAGCGGCGAAATTACCTACGGGCTTGAGCGCATCGCCATGTACCTGCAGGGCGTCGACAGCATTTACGACCTGGTCTGGACCCGGGGGCCTGAAGGCCCGGTCAGCTATGGTGATGTGTTTCTGCAAAACGAGGTTGAAATGTCGCGTTTCAATTTTGAGGAGGCGGACGTCCCGGAGCTGCTGCACCAGTTTGATTTCTATGAGCAGCAGAGCCAGAAGCTCATCGAGCAATCGCTGCCGCTTCCCGCCTACGAAATGGTGATGAAGGCATCCCATGCCTTCAACCTGCTGGACGCCCGCAAGGCGATCTCAGTGACTGAGCGGCAGCGCTTCATCCTGCGGGTGCGCGGCCTTGCCCGGGGCGTCGCCCAGGCCTACTTCGAGGCGCGCCGCGCACTGGGCTTCCCGCTGGCGCCTGAGGCGCTGAGGCAGCAAGCGCTGGCGGAGGAAGCCTCGTGAAAACTGAAACCCTGTTGATCGAACTGGGTACGGAAGAGCTGCCCCCCACCGCGCTGCAGTCCCTGTCACAGGCGTTCAGTGACAGCATCCTGGCCGGCCTTGCTGAGCAACGGCTGGGCCACGGTAGCTGGCATTCCTTCGCCACCCCCCGACGCCTCGCGCTGTTGATCGAAGATGTCGCACTAAAGGCTGAGGACGAACAGGTCGCCGTGTTTGGCCCGCCGGCTGACAAGGCAAAAGCCGATGACGGTAGCTGGTCTCCGGCTGCTGTCGGTTTCGCGCGCAAACAGGGGGTGAATCCGGAACAACTCACCATCGAGGACACCGACAAGGGTCCACGGCTATGTTTTCGTAGCACCGCGGCAGGTGCCAGCACCACTGACGCGCTGCCCGACATCCTGGCGACGACGGTGCGCTCGCTGCCAGTTCCCAAGCGCATGCGCTGGGGGGCGTCCCGCAGCGAGTTTGTGCGTCCCGTGCACTGGCTGATCGTTATGCTGGGCGAGGATGTCGTGGACTGCGAGGTACTGGAGCAGCACGCCGGGCGCGAGACCCGCGGTCATCGCTTCCACGCACCGGAGCCCATCACCCTGGAACACGCGGCAAATTATGAGGCCAGCCTGGAAGCAGCGCACGTCATCGCCGACAGCACACGCCGCCGCGACATGATCATGGGACAGGTAACGGCCCAGGCGGATGCGCTGGGGGCCCGGGCGTCTATCGATGATGATCTGCTGCGGGAAGTGACGGCACTGGTGGAATGGCCGGTGGCTCTGACCGGCAGCTTCGAGGAACGGTTTCTCGCGGTGCCACAAGAGGCCCTGGTGTCATCGATGCAAGAGCACCAGAAGTACTTCCCGGTCGTCGATGACGACGGCAAGCTGCTACCGAATTTTATCTTTGTCAGCAATATAGAGAGCCGCGATCCGGCACAGGTCATCGACGGCAACGAGCGGGTGATCCGGCCCCGACTGGCGGATGCCGACTTTTTCTATCGCAGCGACCGGCAACAAAGCCTGGAATCACGGGTCGATCGCCTGAAGAGCATCGTCTTCCAACAGAAGCTAGGAACCCTGCATGACAAGGCGAGCCGGCTGGAGTCACTGGCTCGGGCGCTGGCCGGGCCTGTGGGCGCAGACGCGGATGCCGCTGCACGTGCGGCGCGCCTGTCCAAGACCGACCTGCTTACCCTGCTGGTAGGCGAATTCTCCGACCTGCAGGGCATTGCCGGACGCTACTATGCGCTGCACGATGGCGAGCCTACCGATGTGGCCGATGCCATGCAGCAACAGTACTGGCCCGCCTATGCCGGCGACAGGCTGCCTGAAGCGCCCATCGCCACCTGTCTGGCACTGGCGGACCGGCTCGATACCCTGATCGGGATTTTTGGTATCGGCCAGCCACCGACCGGTTCCAAGGACCCCTTTGCCCTGCGCCGCGCCGCGCTCGGCGTCTTGCGTATCCTGGTCGAAAAAGAGCTGCCGCTGGATTTGCGCGATGCCCTGGGCTGGGCGCTGGACAACTATCCCGCCAACACCCTGGACGCCGACTGCGTGGGCGCCGTGACCCGCTATATGTTGGAGCGACTGCGCGCCTGGTACGAAGATGCCGATATCCCGGTGGAAGTCTTCAAGGCGGTAAATGCCCGCGGCGTGACCACGCCGCTGGATTTTGATCGCCGGGTAAAGGCGGTACACGCTTTCAGCACCCTGCCGGAAGCCGCGGCCCTGGCCTCAGCCAACAAGCGAGTTTCCAATATCCTCAGCAAGGAAGGAAAGGATGGCGCATCCTCTGAAGTAAGGAAGGACTTACTTACAGAGCAGGCTGAGAAGCAACTGGCCCTCGCTATCGCAGAGAGCCGGCCCGCCTTCGAAGCCAGTATGGCCGAGGGCCATTACACGGAGGCGTTGGGCGCACTGGCTGGCCTGCAGGCGCCAGTGGATCGCTTTTTTGATGATGTGATGGTGATGGCTGATGACGACTCGGTTCGCAACAACCGCCTCGCCCTGCTCTCCAGCCTGCGGGAACTGTTCCTGCAGATGGCGGATATTTCTCAACTCGCGCCTGCGCGCTAGCCAGCCCAACCTGCTAGCTTAAAACCCAGCACTGTCGCTGGCGAAAAACATGGCGGGCAGAGACTGCCCGCCCAGCTTAGACGTCGAGATTGGCCACCGACAGCGCGTTGTCTTCGATGAAATCCCGACGCGGCTCCACCTGGTCACCCATAAGCGTGGTGAAGATCTGGTCGGCCGCGATGGCGTCTTCGATGGTCACCTTGAGCATGCGGCGGGTCTCCGGGTCCATGGTGGTCTCCCAGAGTTGGTCCGGGTTCATCTCACCCAGGCCCTTGTAGCGCTGAATGTTGTAACCCTTGGCGGCTTCCGCCATCAGCCAGTCGAACACCGCATAGAAACTCTGGGTCTCGAAGCGTTTCTCGCCACGCTGGACGTAGCCGTCCTGCTCGATGAGACCGTTGAGCTTTTCGCCAAGCTGGCAGAGCTGCCGATATTCACCGGAACCGAAAAACTCGTGGTGATACTCCGTCTCGGTCTCGACGCCGTGGGACAGCAATTTCACTACCGGGTAGTAGATGCCTCGTTCGCCATCGCGGCGCACAAAGCAAGTGTAGACCTTACCGTCCATCACCGTATCGTCGAGCTGGGCCTGGAGGGCTTCCGCCCATTCAGTGACCCGGGTTTCGTTGTCCAGCTCCTCCTGACCCAAACGGGGCAGCTTGAGCATCGCCCACAGGACATCCGCGGCGTACAGCCTGCTCAAGCGATCAACGGTTTTGCAGAACGCCCGGTAGTCGTTGACCAGCGTCTCGAGTGCTTCTCCGGTCACCGGCGGTGCCTCTGCACTCACATAGAGCGACGCGTTTTCAAGCGCGGATTGTGTCAGGTAGTCATTCAGCGCCGCATCGTCCTTCAGGTACTGATGCTGCTTGCCCTTGGCCACCTTGTACAGCGGGGGCTGGGCGATATAGATGTGGCCGCGCTCCACCAGCTCCGGCATCTGCCGGAAGAAAAAGGTCAGCAATAGCGTGCGGATGTGGGACCCGTCAACATCGGCATCGGTCATGATGATAATGCTGTGATAGCGAAGCTTGTCGGGGTCGAACTCGTCCTTGCCAATGCCGCAGCCCAGTGCGGTCACAATGGTGCCTACCTCAGCGGAAGACAACATCTTGTCGAAACGCGCTTTCTCGACGTTGAGGATCTTACCCTTCAGCGGCAGGATTGCCTGGGTGCGGCGGTCGCGCCCCTGTTTGGCAGAACCGCCGGCAGAGTCACCCTCTACCAGGTAAAGCTCGGACAGGGCCGGATCTTTCTCCTGGCAATCCGCCAGCTTGCCGGGCAGACCGGCGATATCCAGGGCACCCTTGCGGCGAGTCATCTCCCGCGCCTTACGGGCAGCTTCACGGGCCCGGGCGGCATCCAGCATCTTACCGACCACAGCTTTTGCTTCCTGGGGGTTTTCCAGCAGGTAATCGGCGAAGTGCTTGTTCATCGCCTGCTCTACCGCCGGTTTCACCTCAGAAGACACCAGCTTGTCCTTGGTTTGGGAGGAGAATTTGGGGTCCGGCACCTTGACCGAGATGATTGCCGTCAGACCTTCCCGCGCATCATCACCGGTGGTTGATACCTTGGCGTTGCGTGCCAGTCCTTCCCGCTCGATATAGTTGTTCAGGTTGCGGGTCAGGGCAGCGCGAAAGCCCGCCAGGTGGGTGCCACCATCCCGCTGCGGAATGTTGTTGGTGTAACAGAAAATGTTTTCCTGGAAAGAATCATTCCACTGCAATGACACTTCCACGCCAATGCCGTCTTCCTGGGTCACATCGAAGTGAAAGGACTTGTTGATCGGATTCTTGTTCTGGTTGAGGTAGTCGACAAAGGCGCTGAGGCCACCGTCGTAGCAGTAGTCTTCCTTCTGGCCGCTGCGCTCGTCCACCAGCTGGATGAACACGCCGGAATTCAGGAAGGCCAGTTCTCTGAGGCGCTTTGCGAGATAATCGAAATGGAATTCGATGTTGCTGAATGTATCTGCGCTGGGCTTGAAACGCACCTCTGTGCCGGAAGCGTCGGTATCTCCCACCACAGCCAGCGGCGCATCCGGCACCCCGTGGTGATAGGTCTGCTCATACATCTTGCCCTCGCGGCGAATAGTCAGAACCAGCTCTTCAGATAAAGCGTTGACGACCGACACCCCTACGCCATGCAGCCCACCTGACACCTTGTAGGAATTGTCGTCAAACTTTCCACCCGCGTGGAGGACCGTCATGATCACTTCAGCGGCGGAAACACCTTCCTCGTGCTCTTCAGTGGGAATACCGCGGCCATCATCACCCACCGATACCGACTCATCCGGGTGGATGACAACGGAAATCTTGTTGCAGTGCCCGGCCAGGGCTTCGTCGATCGAATTGTCCACCAGCTCAAACACCATGTGGTGGAGGCCAGTGCCATCATCGGTGTCGCCGATATACATTCCCGGGCGCTTGCGTACAGCATCCAGGCCTTTAAGCACCTTGATACTCGAGGAATCGTATTGCTGCTCTTCGCTCATAGTTTGCTCGTATTCCGATTTATTACTGTGTCATGTGCCAGCGTTGTTGCCGGCAGCGCCTGTCGTATCACCGACAGACATCAACTGCTTATTGCTTCAGCTTTATCCAGAGCCCGGCCGGCCAGCCCAGCTACTCCACCTGCCGGAGTATCTCGCCATGTTCCACGTGGAACATCGTGATCGCCTTCGAGTCTGCACCTCGCCAAATAGCATCCACATCCTTTTGCTGGATACAGGTGACAAACTGTTGCACTTCCAACTCAGCGAGCATCGACACAACCTGTCGGCAATGCTCTATATCCAATTCGGCTGCCAAATCATCCACCAGGTACACACAAGGTGGCTCACCTGCCTGTCGCAACACTTCTCCCTGGGCCAACTTCAGTGCGCAAACCACCAGCTTTATCTGACCCCTGGACAAGCTGTCTGCTGCCAGCTTCCCTTCGTGCGTTATCCGTACATCGGCACGCTGCGGACCAACATGGGTAAAGCCCTGCTGCAGGTCTGCTACCAGGGAATCCCGTAACGCCTCGAGTAGAGGTTTCTCGCGCTCCCACCCACGTCGATAGCGCAGATCCACCTGTTCTAGCCTCGGCGAGAGCTGGGTGAGAAAGCGCAGAAACACCGGCTTGAGAGTAGCCAGATATGCTGACCTCGCCTGGTCTATCTGCTCGCCAGCTTTTGCCAGCTGCAGGTCCCAGGGAGCGATGTCGCTGGGATCAATTTTACCACGGCGCAATAGGCTATTGCGCTGTTTTATAGCTTTTTGAAATAGCTGCCAGCTGCTCAGGAATTGATGTTCCACGTGGAACACACCCCAGTCCAGGAACTGCCGTCGCTCTACGGGGCCGCCGGTGAGAATGCCGAAGCTGTCTGCATGTACAAGCTGCAGCGGTAAAGCGGCCGCCAGCTCCGCGCGAGCATTGACTGACTGCCCGGAAATTTTTGCCTCCAGGCTACCGTCCCTCTGGCGCGTAACACCGAGGCTGACCGCATTCCCCGACCGATGACTCACTTCGCCATAGACCGTGCAGGACGGCTCTTCGTAAGAAATAACAGATTTGATCTGCGCGGTGCGGAAAGAACGGGCTAAACCCAGCAGGTGGATTGACTCCAACAAGCTGGTTTTACCACTGCCATTGGGGCCGTAAAAAATGTTAACCGGCCCCAGGTCCCGTAGACTCTGAACGCCGAGGTTGCGTACCCCGCGGACGTCGAGCCGCGTCAGTGCCACGATCCGAGCGGCCTAGAGCCTCATCGGCATAACGACGTAGAGAGAGTCGCCGTTTTCGGGCTCCTCCAGCAGGGCACTGCTGTTGGGATCTGACAGCGACAGCTTGACCTGCTCACTGTCGACCACGCCCAGTACATCCAGCAAATAGCTCACGTTGAAACCAATCTCCAGACCGTCGCCGCTATAGTCGACGGTGACGGTTTCCTCCGCCTCTTCCTGTTCAGGGTTATTCGCCACAATCTCCATAGTGCCTGGGGCCAGCGTCAGGCGCACTCCCCGGTACTTTTCATTGGAGAGAATCGCGGTTCGAGTAAAAGCCTGGCGCAGGTCCTCCCGGGCGCCCAACACCGTTTTGTCCGGATTGCGCGGCAGCACGCGTTCATAATCAGGGAACTTACCGTCAACCAGTTTCGACGTGAACGTAAAGTCTTCCGTGGTCGCTCGCACATGGTTGTTGCCGATGACAATCGCGACGTCTGCACCGTCATCTTGCAGCAGTCTCGCAAGCTCCAATACGCCCTTGCGCGGCAAAATCACCTGCTTTGTCTCTTCCACCTGGAATTCACTGTCCAGTGAACACATCGCCAGACGATGGCCATCGGTAGCCACCACACGCAGACCCTTGGGCTGCAGTTCCCACAGCATGCCGTTCAGGTAATACCGAACATCCTGCTGCGCCATGGCAAAAGCCGTGCGATCAATCAGGCGTCGCAGTTGGCCCTGAAGCAGAGTCACCTTGTGAGTGCCGATACTGTCTTCCACGTTGGGGAAGTCCCGCGCCGGTAGCGTAGACAGCGTGAAGCGGCTGCGGCCGGACCGCACCGTGACCTTGCCCTCTTCCACGGAAAACTCAATATCGCTGCCTTCCGGCAGGGATTTACAGATATCCACCAGCTTGCGTGCGGGTACGGTAATCTCGCCGCTATCCCCGCTCGCTGACTCCAGGCGCAGCCGGCCCACCAATTCCACTTCCAGGTCAGTCCCCGTCAGTGACAGCCACTCGCCGTCCAGCACCATCAGCACATTGGCGAGTATCGGGAGCGTCTGGCGGCGTTCCACTACGCCTGCCACCAGGTTCAAAGGCTTCAACAGCGCATCCCGTGAAATGGTGAACTTCATCTAGCAGTTTCCTTTATATAGGTAGAAAGTCTGTGTGGTGTTCCTGGCCCGGTGAATTCCACTCAGGTCGTCAATGAACGAAGCAGATTCTTATAGTCTTCCCGGATATCTGAATCCGTTTCACGCAATTCCCGGATCTTGCGACAGGCATGCAGTACCGTGGTGTGATCTCGACCACCGAAGCTGTCGCCAATCTCAGGCAGGCTATGATTGGTCAGTTCCTTCGCCAGCGCCATGGCTACCTGGCGTGGCCGCGCAACAGACCGGCTACGGCGCTTCGACATCAGGTCGGACACCTTGATCTTGTAATACTCGGCGACTGTGCGTTGGATATTATCGAGGCTCACCTGCTTGTCTTGCAATGCCAGCAGATCCTTGAGGCTATCCTTGATCAGGTCGACATCGATGGGTTTGGAAGTGAAGTGAGCACTTGCTATCACTCTCTTTAGTGCACCCTCGAGTTCGCGCACATTTGAGCGGATACGTTGGGCAATAAAGAAAGCCGCATCCGGGGGCAGCTCGATGCGCGCCTGGGTCGCTTTCTTCATGAGTATCGCCACACGGGTCTCGAGCTCCGGTGGCTCAACTGCTACGGTTAGCCCCCAGCCAAAGCGAGACTTCAGGCGTTCCTCCAGCCCCTCAATTTCTTTCGGATAGCGATCACAGGTCAGGATCATCTGCTGCCCACCTTCCAACAGTGCGTTGAAGGTGTGGAAAAACTCTTCCTGGGATCGCTCCTTGCCGGCAAAGAACTGAATGTCATCAATCAATAACGCATCAACGGAGCGATAGTAGCGCTTGAAATCGTTAATGGCGTTCAGCTGCAGTGCTTTTACCATATCTGCGACAAATCGCTCTGAATGCAGGTATACCACCTTGGCTTCAGGGTTACGCCGCAGCAGCGCGTTGCCCACGGCATGCATCAAGTGGGTTTTACCGAGGCCGACTCCACCATAGAGGAACAGCGGGTTGTAGGACCCACCGGGATTCTCAGCCACCTGTCCCGCGGCTGCCAGCGCCAGCTGGTTGGACTTGCCCTCGACAAAGTTGTCGAACGTGTAGTGGTCCACCAGGTAGTTCTGGTGCCGGATTGCTCCCTCCACCTCTACCTGTCGACTGGCCGCCGGTGTGCTGCGAAACCCGGCCCTGCGAGGCTCCTGCTGAGCGTCGCGCTGCTGATCGCTCCCGACTGCCGAAGACAGATGGCCCTGGGAGATAATCCCGGTAGATTGATTGTTCACGGTCTCGAGGCGCCGCGACGCTTCAACGGCAGGCGGCCGCAGCGGGTCCGAACCGGCCCGCATCAGGTGATCGACGGCAGCACCGTTACTACGCTTGGGAAGACCAATCTCCAGGACTACCCGACAATCGCCCGCGGTAGACACCTCTGACACCAATTCACTGATACGCTCGAGGAATTTATCGTTAACCCACTCCTTGACGAAGCGGTTGGGTGCATACAGGCAAAGATCTCCCGCATCAGGTGCCTGCCGATGCTCCGCCTTAAGCGGTTTGATCCAGGTATTGAACTGTTGTGACGGCAACTCCTCCTGCAGGCAGTTGACGCACTTTTCCCACACCAGACTTGGCAATGTACACCCCTTTTCTAGTTATTCGCTGGCAGCTGTTCTGCTCAGTGTGTTTGCACTGTGACGCCCACGATGCCCCGTAGCCTGGGAACTCGTATCGAAGAGCGCATAGGTTGTCTTTCTGGGGGTTCACCGGGTATTCATGGCTGTCACGACGTCCCGAACCGGTCATTCACTGAGGCGAAGCCGATGCTTGTAGTTTTACCCTCCAACTGCATGCATTCTAGCGCTGCATCCGAGAGTTATCCACACCTTCAAAAAACTGTAACATTTTCTATTTTTTATTTAAAATCAAATACTTATTTGGTTTATAATTCTGTCAATACGCTGATCAAAAAATATTTTTTTCCTGTATTTAACTTGTGGATAACTTGTTGTTCGAGGGCAGAAAAGTTGTTCATTCAGGTACAAACTCCTGCAATTTCAGTCGCTTGCGCACATCGAAACTGCGAGCACCAGTCCTCCGTCACTAGAGCTGGATTCAACGCCGGGGAGGACCACGAGTGACGCACCCGATTCAGTGAGCACAGCGCCGGAAAGCAGGCCGCCCTGCTCTCGGTGTGGAGCCTCCAGGACACCGCTATATCATTGATTTTATGTTTGAATCTGTCTGCTGCTTTCACTAGAATACACGCCCTTTTGCGCAGCCATCCGCCGGCCCAGTGCCCGGCCAGGCTGCTAGTGTCTTATCAACCAGGTATTTCGTCATGAAAAGAACGTTCCAGCCCAGCGTACTGAAGCGCAAGCGCACGCATGGTTTTCGCTCGCGCATGGCCACCAAGAGCGGCCGCCAGCTGATTAACCGCCGTCGTGCCAAGGGCCGCAAGCGCCTCGCCGCCTGATGCCCGGCATTGGCAGCAGTGAACGACCACTCCTTCCCTCGGAAGGATCGTCTGCTTGATGCTGCCGCCTACGGCCGCGTTTTCAACGCGGTCGAGGTTCGTGCCTCCCACAAGTATCTCCTCCTCCTGGCGACCAGCAACCGACTCGATCATCATCGACTGGGCATTATCGTCGCCAGGAAGAACGTAAAACACGCCGTCCAGCGAAATCGCTTCAAGCGCATCGTCAGAGAAGTGTTCCGCCACCAGGACCATGTTCCACCCGGGCTCGATGTGATCGTCATGGCCCGCAAGGGCGTGGATACACTGGACAGCAAAACCCTATCAACTATAGTGCGGCAGCAATGGCAAAAGCTGGTGGGCCGTGAAGCTTGAAGACAGCGCGATGACAAACGTCGGCGAACCCGGAGTGCAGTCCCCCCGCCAGCTTTTCCTGCGGCGTTGCATGGCATTGCCCGCCAGCACCATGATTGGCCTGATCCGGCTGTATCGACTGTTTTTAAGCCCGTGGCTCGGCAACCAGTGTCGCTTCCATCCCTCCTGCTCCAACTATGCCGAACAGGCGATTTCCAAACACGGCGCACTGCGCGGTGGCTGGTTGACGCTGAGGCGGCTGGGCAAGTGCCACCCCTGGCATGCCGGGGGCTGTGACCCGGTACCGCCACACACCCACCGTTCCTGAAGACCAGATTATGGATGTCATTCGATCATTGCTGATTGGCGTAATTGCCGTGCTCTCGTTCATGCTGCTCACCGAGTGGGTCAAGTTCAAGGAAGAGAGAGCTCCCGCCGCGCTGCCGCCCAGCACTGCAGTTCAAGCAGCGACCCCCGCCGACTTGCCCGCGGCCCCGGTGAGTGACGCCGCGAATGACATCCCGGTTGTAGACGCGCCGCAAGCCTCAACACTTCCCCGCACAACAGGCAGCTTTATCAGTGTCACCACCGATCTGCTGCAGGTTCGCATCAACCTGACAGGTGGCGACATCACCGAGGTCGCGCTGGTGGATTACCCGGCTAAACTGGAGAGCCCCGAAATTCCTTTCCTGCTACTGGAAGACAACCAGCGCCGCAGCTACATCGCGCAAAGCGGACTGATCGGCGAAAACGGGATCGACAGTGCCGGTCGCGCAAACTTCGCGGCCGCCGGTGACAGCTTCTCGCTCTCGGAGTCGGCCGATGAGTTGGTCGTCGAGCTCAGGGCACTGGAAACCGGTGACATCGGTATCACCAAACGCTTCACCTTTACCCGCGGCGACTACCTGGTAAAAGTCGAATACCTGGTGCAGAACAATTCCGCGGAGCGTTGGCAGGCAAACCTGTTCGGGCAAATCAAGCGCGACAGCAGTGGCGACCCTTCAGCAGAACTCTCCAGCGGCATGGGTATGGTGCCCTTCCTGGGTGCGGCTACCACGCTGCCTGATGAACGCTTTGCGAAGTACGATTTTGAAGACATGGCGGACAAGCCGCTGAAAGAAAAGATTGCGGGTGGCTGGATCGCAATGATCCAGCACTACTTCCTCAGTGCCTGGATTCCCGATGCCAACCAGACCCACAATTACAACACCCGGGTGACTGGGAACGGCTTCAATATTGCCGGCTTCGTGTCGCCCTCCATTACTGTCGACCCTGGCCAGCAGGGACAGGTAGCCGCAGAATTTTACGCCGGTCCCAAGGACCAGTACCGCCTGGCGGAAATCTCCGAGTACCTGGATCTCAGTGTTGACTACGGTTGGCTGTGGTGGATTGCCCAACCGTTGTTCTGGCTGCTGATCAAGATCTACGGCTTTGTCAGCAACTGGGGCGTTGCCATCATCCTGCTGACCGTGTTGATCAAGGCCGCCTTCTTCAAACTGTCCGCCACCAGCTATCGCTCCATGGCCAATATGCGCCGGGTACAGCCGCAGCTGCAGTCGATCAGGGAACGCTATGCCGAGGACAAGCAAAAGCAATCCCAGGAAATGATGAACCTGTACCGCAAGGAGAAGATCAACCCTCTCAGTGGTTGCCTTCCCATCCTGGTACAGATGCCGGTATTCATCGCCCTCTACTGGGTGCTGATGGAAAGCGTGGAGTTGCGGCAGGCGCCCTTCTTCGGCTGGATCCAGGACCTTTCCGTCATGGACCCCTACTTCATCCTGCCGCTGATCATGGGCGCCAGCATGTGGTTCCAGCAGAGGCTGGCACCGCCACCGCCGGACCCCATGCAGGCCAAAATCATGCAATGGATGCCGATCGTATTCACGTTCTTCTTCCTGTGGTTCCCCGCCGGCCTGGTGCTGTACTGGGTCACCAACAACCTGCTGTCTATCGCCCAGCAGTGGTACATCACCCGGCAGATCGAGCGGGCGGGCAGCAAGGCCTGATAAAACACTCACGGCCATGAATCCCGCCCTGGAACAGGACACCATCGCCGCGGTGGCTACCGCGCCTGGCCAGGGAGGCATCGGCATCGTGCGACTCTCGGGCCGAGATGCTGCAGCGATTGGCAAGCGCCTGTGCCAGCGTGAATTCAGGCCGCGCCATGCCCACTACGGGCAGTTCCTGGATGCCGAAGGCGAGGCTATAGATAGCGGTATCACCCTGTATTTCCAGACACCGAATTCATTCACCGGTGAAGATGTGATTGAACTCCATGGCCACGGCGGCACCGCGGTCATGGACCTGTTGCTGGCCCGCTGCTGTGAACTGGGCGCGCGACTGGCTGCCCCCGGCGAGTTCAGCCAGCGGGCATTCCTGAATGACAAGATGGACCTGGCACAGGCAGAGGCCGTGGCCGACCTGATCAGCGCCACGACGGAAGCCGGCGTCCGCAGTGCCAATCGCTCCCTGGCCGGAGAATTCTCCCGCCGCATCACGACGCTAATGGAAGAGTTGGTGGCGCTACGGGTCTACGTCGAAGCCGCTATCGATTTCCCGGAAGAAGAAATCGACTTTCTCGCCGAGGGCCAGGTGGCTGATCGCCTGCAGCAGATTTGCGAACAGCTGGCAACAGTTACCAACAGCGCGCGCCAGGGCAGGCTGCTGCGCGACGGCATGAAACTGGTGATCGCCGGCCGGCCGAATGCCGGTAAATCCAGCCTGCTGAACGCATTAAGTGGTGAAGAATCAGCCATCGTTACCGCGATCGAGGGCACCACACGCGACGTGCTTCGGGAACACATCCAGATCGATGGCATGCCCCTGCACGTAGTGGACACCGCCGGCTTGAGAAGCAGTGAAGACCTGGTCGAACAGGAGGGCATCAAGCGGGCCTGGAAAGAGATGGCCAGCGCCGATCATGTGCTGCTGGTGGTCGACGCCAGTGACCCTCAGGCCGCGGCGGCCGATACCGATACCCTGTGGCCGGAACTGCACCGGGAATTGTCTGCGGACATCCCCGTCACCCTGGTTCACAACAAATGTGATATCACAGATGCGCAACCAGGTATCGGCCAACAGTCCGATGCCACTGTTATCAGACTGTCGGCCAGGACCGGGGCCGGCATGGAACTGCTGCGCAATCATCTCAAATCGAGTATGGGGTTCGAAGCCGACGAGGCCCATGGATTCATCGCCCGGCGCAGGCACATCGACGCACTGCTACGCGCCTCCCGGTGCCTGGAGGACGCCGCTGTCCAGGTGGAAAACAGCGCCGGAGAGCTATTGGCCGAGGATCTCAAGCGCTGCCACGCTGAACTGGGAGCAATCACCGGCGCCATGAGTGCCGACGAGCTGCTGGGGGAAATCTTCTCCAGCTTCTGCATTGGCAAGTAACGCACAGGCCACTACCGCTTCATCCACAGCCTGCCCAGAAACTGTCACCACAGTTAACAGTCGGCCCACCTCCAGGGGAAACCATCCACAACCGGAGAAATAAAGCTGTGGGTGGACGCTGGACAGCCAGGGGGGTAAGTGGATGAATAACAACTGCCTCGCGTTGGCGACGTTTTGGATGGCGGTGTTATCCCCGCTGCATGCAGGCCTCTTCACAGCTCGGCACAGGCAATATCACCGAGTTGTTTCTGCTGTAAGTTACTGACTGGAAAAGGCTAATTAGCCTTCTCCCCAGAATCTGGCCGGCTATTAATAACTACAATATTCCTTCTATATATACCTAAGAATACTTTCTTAACTTCTTATCTAGTTAATTCCTGGAAACAGATGATCATCTTTTGATCACCAGCACCGATCACTTTATAATCGCGCTCCCATTTTTATTGCCCGCTGCGGACGAACTCAGTTTCATGGCCCATAAGCAAGACAGCTACGATGTCATCGTGATCGGCGGCGGCCACGCCGGCACCGAGGCCTGCCTGGCGTCTGCTCGCATGGGCTGTCGGACCCTGTTGCTCACTCACAGCATCGATACCCTCGGTCAGATGTCCTGCAACCCGGCCATCGGTGGCATCGGCAAAAGTCATCTGGTCAAGGAAGTGGATGCCCTGGGCGGCGCCATGGCCCGCGCCACGGACCGCGCCGGTATCCAGTTCCGCACCCTCAACGCTCGCAAGGGACCCGCGGTACGCGCCACCCGCGCCCAGGCCGATCGGGTGCTGTACCGTAACGCTGTTCGCCAGATTCTTGAGAGCGAGCCCAATCTCGCTATTTTTCAGCAGGCGGTCGACGACCTGATTATTGAAAACGGTCGCGCTGTGGGTGCGGTCACCCAGATGGGGCTGGAGTTCCGGGCTCGCTGTGTGGTGTTGACAACCGGCACCTTCCTGGGCGGACGTATTCATATCGGTCTCGACAACCACGCCGGCGGTCGCGCCGGTGACCCGCCTTCCAACGCCCTTGCCCAGCGCCTGCGCGATCTGCCGTTCCGGGTTGAGCGCCTGAAAACAGGCACGCCGCCGCGCATTGATGCGGGTAGCGTGGATTTCTCCGGTCTCGAGGAGCAGTGGGGTGATGAGCCCACACCGGTCATGTCCTTCATGGGCAATGTGGAAGAGCACCCCGAACAGCGCTGCTGCTGGATTACCTACACCAATGAGCGCAGCCACGATATTGTCCGCAGTGCCCTGGATCGTTCGCCGATGTTCACTGGTGTAATCGAAGGCACCGGGCCGCGTTATTGCCCCTCGATTGAGGACAAGATTCACCGCTTCGCTGACAAGAACGCTCACCAGGTGTTCATCGAGCCCGAGGGCCTCACCACACGTGAGCTGTACCCGAACGGTATTTCCACCAGCCTGCCCTTCGACGTGCAGCAGGATATGGTGCGCTCCATCGCCGGCTTTGAGAATGCGCATATCACCCGCCCTGGCTATGCGATCGAATACGACTTCTTTGACCCGCGCGACCTGCAGTATTCGCTGGAAACCCGGGCGCTACCCGGACTATTTTTTGCCGGCCAGATCAATGGCACCACCGGCTACGAGGAAGCCGCCGCCCAGGGCCTGTTGGCGGGCCTGAACGCCGCGCTTCAATGTCGTGAAGAAGCACCCTGGTGTCCGCGCCGCGACGAGGCCTACATCGGGGTGCTGGTGGACGACCTGATCACCCTGGGTACCCTCGAACCCTACCGCATGTTTACCTCGCGGGCGGAATACCGCCTGCTGTTGCGTGAAGACAATGCCGACCTGCGCCTGACGGAGCGAGGCCGCGAGCTGGGCCTGGTCGACGATCAGCGCTGGGCGCGTTTTGAAGCCAAGCGCGAAGGTATTGCCCGCGAACAGTCGCGCCTGTCCAGCGCGGTATTGCATCCGGGAACCGAAGCAGCCGCCCAGCTTGCTCCCCATCTCAAGCAGCCGCTGGCCCGTGAATACGCTGCCATGGATCTTTTACGTCGCCCTGAATTGGGTTATGCGGAACTGGCAGCGGCCTTGCCGGGTGAGGCGGCGCCTGCTGATGTGGCTCAGCAGGTGGAGATACAGGCGAAGTACGCAGGCTATATCGATCGCCAGCAGGATGAAGTGGAACGTCTGCGCCGCCACGAGAACATGCACCTGCCGGAGGGCCTCGAATACGCGCTTATCGACGGGCTGTCCAATGAGGTAAAACAAAAGCTCGCAGACGCGCGCCCGGTCACTCTGGCCCAGGCTTCGCGTATACCCGGTGTTACCCCGGCTGCGGTATCCCTGCTGCTCATTCATCTTAAGAAGCGCGGCCACCTCGACCGCCAGATCGCCTGAATCAATGCCCGCCTCAGCAGACGCCGGCCCACGCCTGGATGCCGGCATGGCCAGCCTCGGCCTGGCGGCAACCCCGGCGCAGCGGCAGGCGCTGCTGGCCTACCTGGAACTACTGATACGCTGGAATGCAAGCTACAACCTCACCGCGATACGTGATCCCCTGGAAATGGTAACCCGCCATCTGCTGGATTCCCTCGCGGTTTTGCCGCACCTGCCCGGAACTGGGCATCGGGCGATCGATGTTGGGACAGGCGCGGGCCTGCCCGGTGTGCCGCTGGCCATCATGCGCGAGGATGTGACGGTGGACCTGTTGGACAGCAATGGCAAGAAGACACGCTTCCTGTTCCAGGTGAAAACTGCCCTGGGCTTGGATACTATGGCTGTCCGCCACGCCAGGGTCGAGGCCTGGACGCCGGACGCCGCATACGATGTGGTACTGTCCCGCGCCTTTGCTTCACTCTCTGAGATGGTCACCGACTGCGCGCAGCTGTGCGATGGTGACACCCGCATCCTTGCGATGAAAGGCCGCGTGCCGGAAGAAGAACTCGAAGCATTGCCGGGGACTGCCCGCCTGGTCGGGGTTACGCCTCTTGAGGTACCTGGACTTGACGAGGAGCGCCACCTCGTCGAGCTCCGACTGGATTGAATTCAAGCGGTTAGCGCAGTGGCGGGGCTGGAATAGAACGCAAATGGGGAAGGGGCTTGGCTAAGATTCTGGCGGTCGCCAACCAGAAAGGCGGAGTGGGCAAGACCACCACTTGCGTCAACCTGGCTGCTTCGCTGGCGGCAACACGCAAGCGTGTGCTGATGGTCGATCTCGATCCCCAGGGCAATGCCACCATGGGCAGCGGTATCGACAAGTACGAACTCGAGCTCTCGGTCTATGATGTGCTGGTACACCGGCGTCCCATTGCCGAAGTGAAGTGTGTGTCCGAGCCGGGCGCCTTCGATGTACTGCCTGCCAACGGCGACCTGACGGCCGCTGAAGTGGAACTGATCGACACGCCACACAAGGAAAAGCGCCTGGAAGAGGCGCTTTATGCCGTGCAGGCGAACTACGATTACATTCTCGTGGATTGCCCGCCATCGCTTAATATGCTGACGCTCAACGGTCTGGTTGCCGCGGATAGCGTGTTGATTCCCATGCAGTGCGAGTACTTCGCGCTGGAGGGTTTGACGGCGTTGATGGATACCATTCAGCGGGTGGCCGCGTCAGTGAATCCCCGGCTGCATGTGGAAGGCCTGCTGCGTACCATGTATGACCCGCGCAACAGCCTGACCAACGACGTATCGGCCCAGTTGCAGCAGCATTTTGGCGACCGCCTTTATCGCACGGTGATCCCCCGCAATGTGCGACTGGCAGAGGCGCCCAGCTTTGGCGTGCCGGCCATCCAGTATGATCCCCGGTCAAGGGGCGCCCAGGCTTACCTGGCACTGGCGGGTGAAGTGATTCGCCGCCAGACCGGCGAGCTTCCGGCAGAGGTGGCTACCCTCGGTGCCGTATTGGCCGACAGTTATTCGGAGCAGGACTCGTAAACGATGCGACTAAGCGAGACAGGACACTGATGGCAGCAGCAAAAAAACGAGGCCTTGGGCGCGGACTGGATGCCCTGCTCGGATCCCAGGCGCCGACGCCCGCCGATGACAGTGCTGATGTGGCAGCGACCGCTGAGCACGGCGATCTTAAAGACATCCCGGTAGACCTGATCCGTCGGGGCAAATACCAGCCCCGCCGGGATATGGACCAGGAAGCCCTGCAGGAACTCGCCAACAGCATCCAGGCCCAGGGGGTGATGCAACCCATCGTGCTGCGGCCGGTGGGCGAAGGCAAGTATGAGATTATTGCCGGTGAGCGGCGCTGGCGCGCCACCCAGCTGGCGGGCCTGGACTCCATTCCCGCCCTGGTGCGCGAGGTTCCCGACGAAGCTGCCATTGCCATGGCGCTGATCGAGAACATCCAGCGGGAAGACCTCAACCCTATTGAAGAAGCCATCGCCCTGCAGCGCCTGCAGCAGGAGTTCGAACTGACCCAGCAACAGGTAGCTGAAGCCGTGGGCAAGAGCCGCAGCACGGTGACTAATTTACTGCGGTTAATGTCCCTGCGCGATGATGTGAGAACCCTTCTGGAACACGGCGACCTGGAGATGGGTCACGGTAAGGCGCTGCTGGGCCTGCCCGGTGACGAGCAGTCCAGCGCTGCTCGCACCGTGGTGGCCAGGGGATTGTCGGTACGCCAGACCGAGGCCCTGGTGCGCAAGCTGGTGGCCGAGCGTGATCGGCCCCCAAAACCTGCTGCCAAAATGGACCCCAACGTGCGTCAGCTGCAGGACCAGCTGGCACAGAAGCTGGGCTCTCCCGTGCAGATCAAGCACAGTGCTTCGGGCAAGGGAAAACTCGTCCTGTCCTACAGCTCTCTGGACGAGCTGGACGGTATTCTCAAACACATCAAGTAAATCCGCGGCGCAATTCGCCGCGACACATCATCTAGTTGCCTGCGGAGAAATACACCACAAGATCATGTGGTCTGTCTCCCTGTCCGGTAGCAACGTGCACCCATCATCCGTGAACGTGTGGCCAACGTCTGGAGAACGCAGGTTTGGCGCGGGTTTTCGGTTGAACCGCAGTAGCAGAAACCCTATAATGCGCGCGCTTTCGGGAGGGGTCCCGCGACGGGTAGCAACAGCTAACGACGGGCTAACGACTGGCTCATGAAGAGCCGTTAACCATGAGCGTTATCGGATGAGCGATCCAGCGAGGGACTTCGGCACAGGTGCCAGAATTTCCCGGCCACCGGTCTACCGCATCACTGTTGTACAACTGGTCGTACTGTTCGGGCTCTGGGCAGGCGTCTCTGGCTTGAATGCCGTGACGGCCAAGTCCCTGGGGCTCGGAGGCCTGATAGCGGTTGTTTCCAATGCCTGGTTCGCGCTGGGCGTGTTCCGCTGGCGCGGTGCTAGCAATGCCCAGCGGGCGTTGCGCGCGGGCTACGCCGCGGAGATTGGCAAGTTCCTGCTGGCGATCGCTGGATTCATGCTGGTGTTTGCCCGGGTCCGGCCGATTGAAGGTTGGGCGGTGTTCGCGGGTTACGGCTTGATGCTGTGCATCCAGATAGCGGGGGCATGGTGGCTACTGAGACGCCGGCCGCAGAAGACTTAGCTGACACCGCCGTTGAAAGTAGCAGAAAAGCGGTAGAGACAGGTAGTAAACCGGCCTGCACAATGCGGCCCCGACGTTCCGATACAGCGGGCGGCAGTCTGTGCACCGAAACGGAAAAGAGACAGGAAAAGAGATAGATACATGGCAGCAGCTGGCGAAGGCGGACCAACAGTCTCCGAGTACATTGTTCACCACCTCACCAACCTGACCTATGGCAAGCTGCCGGCGGGCACGGTGCGCTACGACGGCACCCTGGTACCCGAAGGCGGTCTCTGGACCATGGCCCACGGCGGCGCGGAAGCCTCCGCGATGGGTTTCACAGCAATCCACGTAGACAGCATGGCCTGGTCTATTGGCCTGGGTATCCTGTTCTGCTGGCTGTTCCGCCGGGTCGCGACCGGCGCCTCCGCCGGCGTGCCCTCCGGTTTCGTGAACTTTGCCGAGATGATCGTCGAGTTTGTCGACAACACCGTCAAAGACACTTTCCACGGTCGCAACCCACTGGTCGCCCCGCTGGCGCTGACGATTTTTGTGTGGGTTTTCCTGATGAACCTGATGGACCTGATTCCGGTCGATTGGATTCCGGAAATCCTGTTGCTGGCCGGTGTTGAGTACCAGAAGATTGTGCCGTCAACGGATCCCAACATCACCATGGGCATGGCGGTGGGCGTCTTTATCCTGATGCTGTTCTACTCCATCAAGATCAAGGGCTTTGGCTTCGTGAAAGAGCTGACCCTGCACCCCTTCGAGCACCCGGTATTCATTCCCATCAACCTGTTTATGGAAACGGTAGGCCTGCTGGCCAAGCCATTTTCGCTGGGCCTGCGACTGTTCGGCAACATGTACGCTGGCGAAATGATTTTCATCCTGATTGCAGCGCTGTATAGCGCCGGTGTGCTGTGGATGGCACCGGCCGGCATCCTGCAGTTGGGCTGGGCGATCTTCCACATCCTGGTGATCACCCTGCAAGCATTCATCTTCATGGTCCTGACGGTGGTTTACCTGAGCATGGCCCACGAGGATCACTGAGTTACACCTTTACGCTACAACCCTTTAACTAGGAGAAAACAATGGAACTTATTTACGTTGCAGCTGCAATTATGATGGGCCTCGGTGGCCTCGGCGCCGCCATTGGCGTTGGCCTGCTGGGCGGTCGCCTTATCGAAGGCTCTGCTCGTCAGCCCGAGCTGGCGCCCAAGCTGCAGGTAACCTTCTTCCTCGGTGCTGGCCTGGTCGACGCAATCCCCATTATCGGTGTTGGTATCGCCATGTACCTGATCTTCGTGGTTGCACCGACCGCCGCCTGATATCGGGCTGAACGGAGCGGGGCCATCACAGGGTGTGCCCCAAAGTCGTTAAGATGAGGAACGAAGCGTGAACATCAATCTTACGCTGATCGGACAGACCATCGCCTTCGCGGCGTTTGTCCTGTTCTGCATGAAACTGGTATGGCCGCCGATCCTGGCTGCCATGCAGGAACGCGCAGACAAGATCGCAGACGGCCTGGCGGCTGCAGATCGTGCCAACCACGACCTGGAGCTGGCCCAGGAGAAAGCCGTTGAGCGCCTCAAGGAGGCCAAGGAAGAAGCGGCCGGTATTCTCGATGCGGCCAACCGTCGCGCCAACCAGATTGTCGACGAGGCCAAGAACCAGGCTCGCGAAGAAGGCGAGCGCCTGAAGGAAGCGGCCCAGGCGGAAATCGAACAGGAGCTCAACCGCGCCCGCGAACAGCTGCGCGGCCAGGTGGCGACCCTGGCACTGGCAGGTGCAGAAAAAGTGCTGGCCGCCGAAATCGACATGCAGCGCCACAGCGAGCTGGTAGACAAGCTCGCCGCCGAGCTCTGATATGGCAGAGCTGAGCACACTGGCGCGCCCCTATGCACGGGCGGCGTTTGAATACGCACACGGCAACAGTGAACTGGGTAGCTGGTCCAGCGCCCTGGCCACGGCCGCGGCAGTTTCTGCGGATGAGCGCGTGGCCACCATGCTGACCAGTCCCGCGCATACCGCTGAACAGTTGGCGGTCACCATGATCGAGCTGTGCGGGGATGCTCTGGCGGGTGATCACCAGAACTTTATCAAGGTGCTGGCCAGCAATAAGCGCCTGCCGCTGCTGCCGGAAATCAGCGAGCTGTTCGAGCAACTTAAGGCAGAGCAGGAGCGCAGCGTGGATGTCACCGTGCTGTCGGCTTACGCGCTGGAAGGTGCAACTGAGCAGACCCTGGCGCAGGTACTGAGCAAGAAACTTGAACGCGAAGTGCAGGTCGAGACGCAGGTGGATGAGTCCCTGCTGGGCGGGGTAGTGATCCGCGCTGGCGACCTGGTGATCGACGGCTCCGTGCGCGGCCGGCTGAACAAGCTGTCCGAGGCAATGAATTCCTAACGAGTTAGGACAGAGGATTAGAGAAATGAGCATGCAGCAACTGAATCCATCGGAGATCAGTGAAATTATCAAGCAGCGCATCGACCAGCTCGATGTTAGCTCAGAGGCCCGCAACGAGGGCACGGTAGTTTCAGTAAGCGACGGCATCATCCGTATTCACGGCCTGACGGACGTGATGTACGGGGAGATGATTGAATTTGACGGCGGCATCTACGGCATGGCGCTGAACCTGGAGCGCGACTCCGTCGGTGCGGTTATTCTGGGTGAGTACAAGGGTCTGGCGGAAGGCCAGACCTGTCGCTGCACCGGCCGCATTCTGGAAGTACCGGTGGGTCCGGAGCTGCAGGGTCGCGTTGTCGACGCACTGGGTAACCCCATCGACGGCAAGGGTCCGGTGAACGCGAAGATGACCGACGCGCTGGAAAAAGTGGCGCCGGGTGTTATCGCCCGTCAGTCGGTGGACCAGCCGGTGCAGATCGGCCTCAAGGCGATGGATGCCATGGTGCCCATCGGCCGCGGCCAGCGTGAGCTGATCATCGGCGACCGCCAGGTCGGCAAAACCGCCATTGCCATCGACGCCATCATCAACCAGAAGAACACCGGCATTAAGTGTATCTACGTTGCTGTTGGCCAGAAGGCGTCATCAGTGGCTGCCGTTGTGCGCAAGCTGGAAGAGCACGGCGCCATGGACCACACCATTGTGGTAGCGGCCAACGCCTCTGACCCGGCCTCCATGCAGTACCTGGCGCCGTTTGCCGGCTGCACCATGGGTGAGTACTACCGCGACCGTGGAGAAGACGCGCTGATTATTTATGACGACCTGACCAAGCAGGCCTGGGCATACCGCCAGATCTCCCTGCTGCTGCGTCGTCCACCGGGCCGTGAAGCTTACCCGGGTGACGTGTTCTACCTGCACTCTCGCCTGCTGGAGCGCGCGGCCCGGGTTAACGCCGACTACGTCGAGAAATTCACCAACGGTGAGGTGAAGGGCCAGACCGGCTCACTGACCGCCCTGCCGGTGATCGAAACCCAGGCCGGCGACGTGTCAGCCTTCGTACCGACCAACGTGATCTCCATCACTGACGGGCAGATCTTCCTGGAAACCGATATGTTCAACGCCGGTATCCGTCCCGCCATGAATGCCGGTATCTCGGTATCGCGGGTGGGTGGTGCCGCCCAGACCAAGATCATGCGCAAGCTGTCCGGCGGTATTCGTACCGCGCTGGCCCAGTACCGCGAACTGGCAGCCTTCTCGCAGTTCGCATCTGATCTGGACGACGCAACCAAGGCCCAGCTTGACCACGGTGAGCGTGTTACCGAGCTGATGAAGCAGACGCAGTACGCTCCGCTGACGATAGCCGAGATGGGCCTGCTGATTTACGCCGCCGACAACGAGTACCTGACGGATGTCGAGGTCGAGAAGATCGGCGACTTCGAATCAGCCCTGTTGGCCTACATGAAGGCAGAACACGCTGACATGATGGACGGCCTGGTGGCCTCCGGCGACTGGAACGACGAGCTCGAGGGCCAGTTCAAGTCTGCCCTGGAAACTTTCAAGTCCACCCAGACCTGGTAAGAGGCGAGCCCTATGGCAGTCGGAAAAGAAATTCGCACCAAGATCTCGAGTATCCAGAGTACTCAGAAGATCACCAGTGCGATGGAAATGGTCGCGGCCAGCAAGATGCGCCGTGCCCAGGACCGCATGGAAGTCGGCAAGCCCTACGCCAATCGCATCCGCAGTGTGGTCGGCCACCTCGCGCACGCCAACCCCGAGTACCGACACCTGTTTATGCAGGAGCGCGAGGTAGAGCGGGTAGGCTATATCGTGGTGTCCACCGACCGTGGCCTGTGCGGCGGCCTCAACATCAACGTGTTCAAGGCGGCGATTCGCTCCATGAAGGAGTGGGACGACAAGGGTATACCGGTGGACCTGTGCCTGATTGGCGCCAAGGCCTCCGGCTTCTTTGGCAGCTTCGGTGGCAACATCGTTGCAGCAACCCGCGACCTGGGTGAAGAGCCCCTGCTGGCGGACCTGATCGGTTCCGTGAAGACCATGCTGGACGGCTTCGCCGACGGCAAGCTCGACAAGCTGTACCTGGTCAGCAACGAGTTCGTGAACACCATGACCCAGAACCCCACGGTCGAGCAGATTCTGCCGCTGGTGCCGGAAGAATCCGACGACATGGGCCACCACTGGGATTACATCTACGAGCCGGAAGCTCGCGATCTGCTGGATGGCCTGCTGGCTCGCTATATCGAGTCGCTGGTGTACCAGGCGGTGGTCGAGAACGGCGCCTGTGAACAGGCGGCGCGCATGCTGGCTATGAAGAACGCCACCGACAACGCCGGCGAGCTGATCGATGACCTGCAGCTTATCTACAACAAGGCCCGGCAGGCGGCGATTACCCAGGAACTGTCAGAAATCGTGGGTGGTGCCGCGGCGATCAGCTGATAGCTGAACCAGCGCGACATGACCCAGCAAGAATTAGCATTTAATACAGAGGATTCGAACATGAGCAGCGGACGAATCGTACAAATCATCGGCGCGGTCATCGACGTGGAATTCCCGCGCGATGCCGTCCCGCAGGTTTACGACGCCCTGACGGTCAGCGACAAAGGCCTGACCCTGGAAGTACAGCAGCAGCTGGGTGACGGCGTTGTTCGCGCCATCGCCATGGGTTCTTCGGAAGGCCTGTCTCGCGGCCTGTCGGTGGAGAACACCCAGGCGCCGATCCAGGTTCCCGTCGGCGTTGAGACGCTCGGTCGCATCATGGATGTACTCGGCAACCCCATTGACGAGCGCGGCCCGATCGGCGAGCAGGAGCGTTCCTCCATTCACCGCAAGGCACCGACCTACGAAGAGCTGGCGGCCTCCGAAGAGCTGCTGGAAACCGGCATCAAGGTCATCGACCTGGTCTGCCCCTTCGCGAAGGGCGGCAAGGTCGGCCTGTTCGGCGGCGCCGGCGTGGGCAAGACCGTGAATATGATGGAGCTCATCAACAACATCGCCACCGAGCACTCCGGCCTGTCGGTTTTCGCCGGTGTGGGTGAGCGCACTCGTGAAGGTAACGACTTCTACTACGAGATGCAGGAATCCGGCGTTGTAAACGTTGAGACCCTGACCGAATCCAAGGTGGCGATGGTTTACGGCCAGATGAATGAGCCGCCGGGTAACCGCCTGCGGGTGGCCCTGACCGGCCTGACCATGGCCGAGAAGTTCCGTGACGAAGGCCGTGACGTTCTGTTGTTTGTCGATAACATCTACCGTTACACCCTGGCGGGTACCGAGGTATCTGCACTGCTGGGCCGTATGCCCTCCGCGGTAGGCTACCAGCCGACCCTGGCTCTGGAGATGGGTGAACTGCAGGAGCGCATTACCTCCACCAAGACCGGTTCCATCACCTCCATCCAGGCGGTGTATGTACCGGCGGACGACCTGACCGACCCGTCGCCAGCCACCACCTTTGCTCACCTCGACTCCACCGTGGTACTGAGCCGTGACATCGCCGCCAAGGGTATCTACCCGGCGGTAGATCCACTCGACTCCACCTCGCGCCAGCTCGACCCGCTGATTATCGGTACCGAGCACTACGAGGTGGCCCGTGGCGTGCAGTCGGTGCTGCAGCGCTACAAGGAGCTGAAGGACATCATTGCGATTCTCGGCATGGATGAACTGTCCGAGGAAGACAAGCTGACGGTAGCCCGCGCCCGTAAGATCGAGCGCTTCCTGTCCCAGCCTTTCCACGTGGCGGAAGTCTTCACCGGCTCGCCGGGCAAGTACGTGTCACTCAAAGACACCATTGCCAGCTTCAAAGGCCTGCTGGCCGGCGAATACGACCACCTGCCCGAGCAGGCGTTCTACATGGTCGGCAACATTGAGGAAGCCATCGAGAAAGCGAAGAACCTGTAAGGTTTCGCTGCGAGGTCAAACGCTATGTCCATGACAATTCACTGCGATATCGTTTCCGCCGAACAGGAGATCTTTTCCGGCCTGGTGGAAAGCCTGGTCGCAACGGGCTCGCAGGGCGAGTTGGGCGTGAACTACGGTCACGCCCCGCTGCTCACCGACCTGGTGCCAGGCCCGATCCGCATCGTTAAGCAGAACGGTGAGGAAGAGGTCTACTACGTGTCAGGCGGCTTCCTGGAAGTGCAACCCGGCGTGGTTTCCGTGCTGGCTGACACCGCGATTCGCGCTGACGACGTGGACGAGGCCGCCGCCGAGGAAGCCCGCCAGGCCGCTGAAAAAGCCCTGGCCGGCCAGACCGGTGAATTCGACTACGGCCGCGCCGCCGCCCAGCTCGCCGAAGCTGCCGCCCAGCTCCGCACCCTGCAGAAGATGCGCAACCGCGCTGGTCGCGGCTAAGCCGCATCTCCATCATCCGAAACCCCGGCCGTGCCGGGGTTTTTTTTGCCTGCCCGAACACGACTATCTAAAGGTCTACGGAAATGCTCCGTAGGGCGTACGTAATCTGGGTGTGGCCCCTCACCGGACGCGCGTCAACGGTACGACAAGAGTCTGAAACTCAACACGCCTCAGACGGTGCACCGTCTCTGGCACGTGACCGCACTTGCCGATATGCTGCGGAAAACAAGAGGACCGCTGATGTCTCCCGACCAGGTCGCCGACTGGACTTCCATACTGCCTCCCCTGCTGGCCATCGGCCTCGCGCTCCGGCTGCGCGCCGTTATTCCCTCCATCTTCCTGGGCATCTGGGTGGGCATGGTGCTGGAGAGTGGTGACGGCCTGGGCGGCGTGTTCACCGCCCTGCTGGAGACTTTCCAGGTGCGGATTTTCCAGGTGATGCTGGATTCCGATAACGTTTCGGTGCTGCTGTTCACCGGCATGATCGGCGGCATGGTAGGCATCATCTCCCGCAACGGCGGCATGCACGGCATCGTCAACCTGGTGATGGCCTGGGCGCATACCGTACGCCGCGGGCAGCTATCGGTGTGGTTCCTGGGCCTGTGCATCTTCTTTGACGATTACACCAACACCCTGGTGGTGGGTAACACGGTGCGGCCGGTGACTGATCGATTGAAAATCTCGCGGGAGAAACTCGCCTACCTGGTGGACTCCACCGCCGCACCCGTGGCCTGCATCGCCGTGCTGACCACCTGGATAGGCTACGAGCTGGGCCTGATCAACAAGGCCATCGCCGATCTGGAAGGTTTTGAAATGAACGCCACCGGCGTATTCCTCAACTCCATTCCCTACAGCTTCTACCCAATCCTGGCGATCTTCTTCGTGTTCCTGGTGAGCTGGACCTGCCGTGACTTCGGGCCCATGCGCAAAGCGGAGCTGCGCAGCCGGGTGACCGGGCAGGTAGCGCCGGTGTCCAGTGGTGAGGGCCTGGCCGGTCCGCTGGATACGGAACTGGATGAGCGGATACCGCGGCGTGCGCTGAATGCCCTGTTGCCGATCATCACTCTCATTACGAGCTGTTTTGCCAGCCTCTATATCACCGGCGAGGGTGACACCCTGCGGGCCCGGCTGGGCTCTGCCGATGTCTACCGCGCCCTGCTGTGGGGTTCCTTTCTCGGCGCCTCGGTGGCCGGGGCGCTTACCCTGGGGCAGGGCATCATGTCGCTGGAGGCTTTGATCAAGTCCTGGGTAAGAGGGGTTAGCGTCATGGTGGAGCCCCTGGTCATCCTGGTGCTGGCCTGGGCGCTGTCGGATACCACCTCGGCGCTGGGCACGGCGGACTTCCTGGTGGCGGCCACTGGCGACAAGCTGGTGCTGCCGCTGGTGCCGGCGGGCACCTTCCTGCTGGCGGCGGTGACGGCTTTTGCGACTGGCTCCAGCTGGGGAGTAATGGCCATCCTGTTGCCGCTGGTGATTCCCGTGACCTGGTCGGCCGTCCTCGCCGGCGGCGGGCCGCCTGTGGAATCCCTGCCGCTGATTTTTGCCACCGTGGCCAGCGTACTGTGCGGTGCCGTCTGGGGCGATCACTGCTCACCGATTTCCGATACCACGGTGCTATCGTCGCTGGCATCGGGCTGTGACCATGTCGAACACGTCCGCACCCAAATGCCCTATGCCCTGCTGGTAGGCAGCGTGGCGATTCTCATCTGCCTGGTGCCGGTGGGTTACGGTGCGCCCTGGTGGCTGGTGTTATTGCTGGCACTGGGTGCGCTGGTCGGCAGCCACCGACTACTGGGCCAGCCGGTCGATGCCTCCGAATCCGCCGCCGTCGAAGTGCCGTTATAGCCGCTACAACAGCCCCCACAGGGTATCGAACATGAGCTGCTGGGTACTGGCGATGGCCGGTGATTCGATCACGATGACCACCGGGTAGTTTTTCTGGGCCAGGGTGATGATGGCCACCTTTGGTGGATAGATGGCGATATAGGACGCGTCACTGTCGGCTCCGGCGGGCAGCCACTTGCGCTCGGCGAGTTCGGCCTCATCGCCGCCTTCACCGATGGCAATCACCCGCACCCGGATGCCTCGCTGTACACGCTGGCGGGTGAAATTGGGAAACGGGCGGTACAGGTGCTCTCGCAGAGTCTTGGTGGAGATCACCGCGTAGGCGCGCTCCGGCTGCTGTTCGGTGGAATCCAGCAGGTCCCGCAACACCAGCTCAACACCATCATCGCCTTCATAAAAACGCACATTGTCCGGCAGCGCTTCGGGCTGTTCACTCTTGAGTGCGGGAATGACCTCCCGGCGCAGGGTGTCCAGGGCCTGGTTGAGGGCCTGCTGCTTGCTTTCCCCCAGACGCAGCAACCGCTCCGGGTCCTCGGCCTGGAACACGCGGCGCTTGCCCCGCGGGAAATAGCTGACGATGCCACGGGTGGCCAGCTCCTTGAGGGTTTCGTAGGTGGTGCCGCGATTGATACCACTTTCCGCCGCCACATCGCGGATGGACGCCGGCCCCAGCCGCAGCAGGGCGTGGTAGATGCGCACCTGACGCTCGCTAAGGTCCAGCGCCTGCAGGCTGTCGAGCTGCATGACCCTCTCCCACCGTTGTCATTTTTTCAGTGACAAAGGCCGTTGTATTGCTGTAATCCAATAATGATAATGCGTAGCTCGAATAATAATGTCAAAAATGTACTGACACGCGGATGTGCCAGCATGTTTTTGTCCACGGTTAACAGTGAGAAAAAGCGGTCGCTGGCGCGGCCCCGGGAAACACCAGCCACATGAAACTCGATATCGTCATTCTCGCCGCCGGTGAAGGCAAACGCATGCATTCCACCCTGCCCAAGGTCCTGCACCGGGTGGGGGGTGTGCCGCTGCTGGAACACGTTATCGACAGTGCCAACGCACTGGCCCCGGTGGCCTGTCACGTGGTGGTGGGCCACGGTTCCGAGCAGGTGCGCGAGAGCCTTGCCCAGCGTCGCATCAACTGGGTGTTGCAGGACCAACAGCTCGGCACCGGTCATGCGGTGATGCAGGCCCTGCCGGCCATCGATGACGACGCCACCGTGCTGGTGCTGTATGGCGATGTACCGCTGATTGGCCCGGACACGCTCAAGGACCTGCTGGCCCAGGCCATGACCGGCCCCGCCCTGCTGACCGCCCGGGTCAACGACCCGCACGGCTACGGCCGCATACTGCGCACCAAGAAGGGCAAGCTGGTGGGCGTGGTCGAGGAGCGCGATGCGATTCCCAAGGAGCGGCTGATCAACGAGATCAATACCGGCATCCTCGCCGCCCCCGCCCACCACCTCAAGCAGCTGCTGCCCCAGGTGGGCAACAACAACGCCCAGGGCGAGTACTACCTGCCCGATATCGTTGGCCTCGCGCTGCGGGAAGGTATCCCGGTCGCCACCGCTACGGCGCCGTCGGAGATCGAAGTGCTGGGCGTTAACGACCGGGTGCAGCTCAACCGGGTGGAACGAGAGTACCAGCGCCGGCTGGCCGCCCAACTGCTGCAGGCGGGTGTGGGAGTGGCCGATGGCAGCCGGCTCGATATCCGCGGCAGCCTGGAATGTGGTCGCGACGTCTCTATCGACGTGAACTGCGTTTTCGAGGGGACCAATTCGCTTGCTGATGGCGTTAAGATTGGCGCCAACTGCGTATTGATTGACTGTGTCATCGGTGCGGGCACCGAGATACAGCCTTTCACCCATATGGAAGGCGTGGCCACCGCGGCCAACTGCGTGATCGGCCCCTTCGCCCGCCTGCGACCGGAAACCCGCCTTGCGGAGGCGGTGCGCATTGGCAACTTTGTGGAAACCAAAAAATCCGATATTGGTGCCGGTAGCAAGGTCAACCACCTCAGCTATATCGGCGACACAGATATGGGCGAGCGCGTCAATATCGGCGCCGGCACCATTACCTGCAACTATGACGGTGCCAACAAGCACCGTACCCAGATCGGTAACAGCGTATTTGTCGGCTCCAACTCCACCCTGGTGGCACCGGTAGAGATCGAGGACCGCGGCTTTGTTGGTGCCGGCTCTACCATTACCAAAACGGTACCGGGCAACCAGTTGGCCATTTCCCGCGCCCGCCAGCGCAACCTGCACGGTTGGAAGCGCCCCGAGAAAAATGCTGCCGGCACGGCGCAGGACTCCTCGATCGGGGACCCATCCGAGAGCGACGCATAATATGTGTGGCATTGTTGGCGCGGCGGCCCGCCGCGAGGTCTCCGGCATTCTGCTGGAAGGCCTGAGACGTTTGGAATACCGGGGATACGACTCTGCCGGCCTGGCCTTGATCGATCACGACACCGGTCTGCTGCTGCACAAGCAACAGGGTAAAGTGGCGGCCCTGGAGCAGATCCTGAAGCAGCAGCCTATTCTCGGTTGCACCGGTATTGCCCACACCCGCTGGGCCACCCACGGCGAACCCAGCCAGGCCAATGCCCACCCCCACACCGCCGGGAACCGGGTGGCCCTGGTGCACAACGGTATCATCGAGAACCACGGAGCCCTGCGCGAAAGGCTGCTGGCGGCGGGCCACGAACCCCTGTCCGCCACCGATTCCGAGCTGGTGGTGTTGCTGCTGGCAGAGCAACTGGAAGCCGGTTTGGATCTCAAGCGGGCTATGCTGGCGGTAGTGCCACAGCTCGAGGGAGCTTTCGCCCTGGCGGCCATCGATGCCCAGCATCCCGACCAGGTGGTGGCCGCGCGGCGCGGTAGCCCGCTGGTGATTGGCGTCGGCATCGGCGAGCACTTCCTGGCCTCGGACCAGCTTGCCCTGCGCCAGGTGACCGACAGTTTCGTGTACCTGGAAGACGGCGACGTCGCCCTGCTGACACCGACGTCGCGTGACATCGTCGACAGTGACGCTGCGCCGGTAGAACGCCCGCTGGAGAGCCTGTCGGACACAGTGGAAGTGGTTGACCGCGGTGAGCACTCCCACTTCATGTACAAGGAAATCTTCGAGCAGCCAAGGGTGATCGCAGACACCCTGGCCAGCGTCCTGCCTACACCAGGCAAGGTGGACTACGCGGCGCTGGACGCCGCCTTTGGCGTACAGGCTGCCGAGCTGTTCCCGAACATTCGCGGCGTGCAGATTGTGGCCTGCGGCACCAGCTACCACGCCGGGCTGGTGGCGCGCTATTGGCTGGAGGAGTGGGCGGGCTTACCCTGCCAGGTCGAAATCGCCAGTGAGTTTCGCTACCGCTGCCGGGTGCAGCACCGAGACACCTTGCTGGTCACGGTGTCCCAGTCTGGTGAAACCGCCGACACCCTGGCCGCCCTGCGCAATGTTGGTGAGGATGAGTTTGCCGCCAGCCTCGCCATTATCAACACTCCCAACAGCGCCCTGGCGCGGGAATCCGAGCTGGTATTCCACACCCGCGCCGGCGTCGAAGTAGGCGTAGCCTCCACCAAGGCCTTTACCACCCAGCTGATGGCGTTCCTGTTGCTCACCCTGGCCCTGGGTCGCCACAATCGACTGTCGGAGCAGGCCGGGGCAGAGTTTCTGAACACCCTGCAACAGGTGCCCGCCCTGGTCGAGGCCACCCTGGCCAGCGATGCGGCCATCAAGCGGGTGTCGGAAGAGTTTGTTGGGCGCTTCAATGCCCTGTTCCTGGGCCGCGGCATTCACTCGCCCATCGCCATGGAAGGTGCGCTCAAGCTCAAGGAGATCTCGTATATCCACGCCGAGTCCTACCCGGCCGGTGAACTCAAGCACGGCCCGCTGGCGCTGGTCGACCGGGATATGCCGGTAGTGGCGGTAGCGCCCAGCAACGAGCTGTTGGAAAAACTCAAGTCGAACCTGGAAGAGGTGCGGGCCCGGGGCGGCGAGCTGTATGTGTTCGCCGACGAGGCCGCCGGGTTTAGCGACGAAGCCCAGGTTACGGTAGTGCCGGTGCCCCATGGTCCGGAATTGATCATGCCCTTCATCCACACCGTGGCCCTGCAGCTGCTGGCCTACCACGTGGCTGTGATGAAGGGTACAGATGTCGACAAGCCGCGGAATCTCGCCAAATCCGTCACGGTGGAATAGGTATTCGGACCCAGGCCAATGCCTGCTACAGTGCGCGAGTGGCAGCGCGAGGTCAGCGGTGATGCGGTGGTTCCTGTTTTTGCTTTTCAATCTTGCCCTTACGCCGGCGGTGGCCGAGTGCATGCGCGACACCGGACGCATAGAAACCGTCTGCGGCGCCGGGCCCTGTCTCAAGGATCGCTGGGGCGAGGTGTATTGCGCGCCACATATTGACGGCAGTGCGATGCTGGACCGCCAGCAGCGCGTGGTCTGCTCAGTGGGCCAGTGCCGGCGCAGCATCAAGGATGAGATCATCTGCTCCAGTGAGCCCGGCGGTGCGGTGCTCACCAATATCCGCGGCGAAATCGACTGCTACGGCGAATGCCGGCTCGCCAGCATCGAGGCCTGTGAGCGCACCTTCACCGGCCCCCTGGACGAAGATGGCAAGCTGATCCTCGGCCCGGGCCAGCCGCCCACCGGCTTCAACGGCTACCGTCCTCCAGGCCGCCCAACCAGATAGGTGAAGACCAGGCGCGTTCCTGGATGGTTGCCGGCAGGTCGGGACGCGGCTCTACCCCGGCGCGTATCGCATCCCAGGTGGACCAGCGGCAGGTGGGATTCTCCAGGGCCCGCAGGTAGTAGAAGGCTGCCTGGCCGGCTCTATAGTCCGGATCCCGCCAGGCGGTCTTGAGTTCACTGGCGCCAACGCCGGGTGTGGTGGAGCAGTCCGCCAGGTCGACTTGCGCACCATTGTCCGGGCAGCGGTGGGTGTCCGGGTCGACCACGCCACCGTCGGCACAGGCGATATCGTACAGCCGCTCACGGTGTTCGCCGTTCTCTATCCAGCCCTTGATCAGTTGCAGCCTCTGCAGTGGCGTGCCGTTGGCGTCGGCGACCGCCCAGCCGATGAACAGCGGCGCATGCTCTCCAGCCGGCAGCTCGCCGCCCATGGTCACGCCACGCTGGTAGGCGGTACTGACCAGCTCGGCGCTGTCCACAATCCCGGGGTCGAAGTCACCGGCAAAAAAGCGCAGGCGAATGCGCGGCCCGCTGGTGGCGAACGTTTCCTTGCGTCGGAAGGCATCGTAGATGGCGTCCCGGGTGTTCTCCTCAGCCCACACGGCGGCCGTGCCGGAGGCCGACCAGTATTCGAAGGAGGAGATCTGGAAGTAGTCCCTGCCCTCCACCGTGGTCACCAGCCCCGGGTCGTACCACTTTGCCAGGGTGCCGTGCAGAAAGCGCGCCGGTACGCTGCCGCGCCGTTCCGCGGTGCCGTCCAGCATGCCGGTCTTGGAGTGGTAGTTGTCTTCCTCCAGGTAGGCGGCTCCCGTGTGGGTGTCGCTGGCGGCTACCAGTCCGAACTGGTAAGGGTTTCCGGTGCCGGCCTCCGCCAGTGCCAGACCGCGCAGGTAGGCGTCGCGTACGTAGCTGCCCGCCGGTTCACTCGCGAGCTTGGTGGCCACCCGGTAGGGGGCGATCTCAAAATCGGCCCACTCATCGTTTTTGGACAGCAACGGGTGAGTTTCCGAGGTGCCCTTCACCTGGGTTATCTCGACCAGCGGCTCGTTGCGCATGCGCTGCTCGGCGTAGTCGTCGTCCATCGGGTCACCGGCCCAGTCCACCAGCTTGAACATCTGGCCATTGGAGCCGTTGGAGTTGTGGGGGATGGCCAGGCTCTCGATGCCCTGTTCCCGCAGCCCGTCCATCCAATCCCACAGGCCTTCGGGATTCTGGGAATTGAGCCGTGAGAAGGGCATGGCCGGCAGGCGTTCCGTTTCCTTGAATATCACGTTGCGATGCAGGTTTCCGCGGTCGTCGCTGGAGGAGGTGTACTCGTAGGCGGCAAAGGTGGTGAAGTGGCCGGGCCTGTAGGCCTGGTCGGCGGCAGTAATGGCTTCCCGCCAGGTCGCACGAGTAATGTTGTGTACCAGGTCCTCGTCGATGCGCCCGTCCAGCACGTCGGCGATCAGGGCCGGCACAAAATTGGCAAAGGCAGCACCGCGGGAGAGCAGGCTGAGCTCGGTCATGTTGTCGGGATCGTTGATGCCGTGCAGGGCTTCGGTGATCGGGTATTGGCTGAGCCGCGGGTCCTTGTCCGCCGCCTTGACCAGGCCCATGAACATGGCGTGATCGGTGACCGCATAGAAATCCAGCGGCTGCTGCAGGCGCACCTCGAAGCCCACCGGGTGCTCAAGCGCCGCCCCCTGGGCATAGCGGTAGGCATCCGCCGGTGTGGCGGTGGTGCCGAAGGAATAGGCATCGAAGGAGTTCGCCGTATGCACGTGCAGGTCACCGAAGTAGGCATTGCGATCCGGGTTGGGAGCTGCCTGGCGGCGGTCGAGAATGTCGCGCATCGGCTCCAGCACCCGGTTGCCTCGAGCCACCCCGGCCAGGCCGCGGGATTCGTCTGATTGCCGGTCTTCCAGTGATTGCCCACAGCCGGCGACCAGCGCCAGGCAGGTGCAGATCAGGCTTGTTCTTATCATTGTCATTGTCCTGTGTTCCTGCGGTGTGCGTCATGGTACCCCAGGCCGGATGCCCGGCGGAATTTGCAAGGAAAAGCGGGGCAGCGCCCGGGTGATTTCGTTAGAATGCTGGGCATGGACGTCACCCGAATTCTCGAACCGCTCAATGACGCCCAGCGCGACGCGGTAGCCTCCGAAAGTCAGAACATGCTGGTCCTTGCCGGCGCCGGCAGCGGCAAGACCCGCGTGCTGGTGCACCGCATTGCCTGGCTGATCCAGGCCGAGGGCCTGTCACCCTGGTCCATTCTCGCGGTCACCTTTACCAACAAGGCGGCGCGGGAGATGCGTTCGCGCATCGAGGACATGCTGGCCATCGGCACCCACGGCATGTGGGTGGGCACCTTTCACGGCCTGGCCCATCGCCTGCTCAAGGCCCACTGGCAGGAGGCCGGCCTGCCGCAGAACTTCCAGATTCTCGATGCCGATGACCAGCTGCGGTTGGTGAAGCGCATTTGCCGGGAACTCGATCTCGACGAGGGACGCTGGCCGCCGCGCCAGGCCCAGTGGTACATCAACGGCCAGAAAGACGAAGGCCGCCGAGCCGCCCATATCGAGGCGCAGGAGAGCGATCCCTACGAGTACACCATGTGGCGCGTTTATACGGCTTATGAAGAAGCCTGCGAGCGCGGCGGCCTGGTGGACTTCGCCGAGCTGCTGCTGCGCGCGCATGAGCTCTGGCTCAAGAACCCGGAGCTGCTGGCTCACTACCAGGGGCGCTTCAGGCATGTGCTGGTGGACGAGTTCCAGGATACCAACACCATCCAGTACGCCTGGCTGCGGGTGCTGGTGGGGGCTGCCATCCCCATCGTTGCGGTGGGCGATGACGACCAGTCCATCTATGGCTGGCGCGGCGCCAAGATCGAGAACATCCAGCGTTTCTCACGGGATTTCGACCCGGTGCGCACGGTGCGCCTGGAACAGAACTACCGCTCCACCTCAACCATCCTGAAAGCCGCCAACGCGGTCATCTCCCACAATATGAACCGGCTCGGCAAAGAGCTTTGGACCGCGGGGGGTGAGGGCGAAGCGATCACCCTCTATGCGGGCTTTAACGAGCAGGACGAGGCCCGCTTTATTGTCGAGCGCCTGGAAGACTGGATTGGTGAAGGGCAGGCCCGCGCCGACTCCGCCATTCTCTACCGCTCCAACGCCCAGTCGCGGGTGCTGGAGGAGGCGCTGATTCGCGCCGCGGTGCCCTATCGCATCTACGGCGGCCAGCGCTTCTATGAGCGGCTGGAGATCAAGAATGCCCTGGCCTATATGCGCCTGCTGGTCAGTCGCACCGACGATGCCGCCCTGGAGCGGGTCATCAACACGCCGCCGCGGGGCATCGGTGGCAAGACCGTCGACGCGGTGCGCGAACTCGCCCGTGAGCGGCAGTTTTCCCTGTGGCAGGCCATTGGTGCCATGGTGGAAGAAAAGCGGCTGCCCGGGCGCGCCCTGAATGCGCTGGAAGCTTTCTGCGTGCTGGTCAACGAGATGGATTCCGATACCTCGGAGCTGGCGCTGCCGGAACTCGCAGAGCACGTGATCGAGGCCAGCGCACTGGTGGAATATCACGGCAAGGAAAAGGGTGAACGCGGCCAGGCGCGCATCGAAAACCTACAGGAACTGGTCACTGCCGCCCGTCAGTTCGAACCCGAGAACGACGAACTGTCGCCCCTGCAGGAATTCCTCGACAACGCCGCACTGGATGCCGGCGAAGCCCAGGCCGAGGAACATGAGGACAGCGTGCAGCTGATGACACTGCACTCCGCCAAGGGGCTTGAGTTCCCGTTGGTGTTCCTGGCGGGTATGGAGGAAAACCTCTTCCCCCACCGCATGTCACTGGAAGAACCCGGCCGCCTCGAGGAAGAGCGTCGACTCTGCTATGTCGGCATCACGCGTGCCATGCGGCAGCTGATAATCACCTATGCCGAGACCCGGCGCATGCACGGCAACGAGAACTTCAATGCACCTTCGCGTTTCATTCGCGAGATTCCCACCGAGCTGCTGGAAGAGGTGCGTCTGCATACCACGATTACCCGCCCGGCCAGTATCGGTTTTGCCGCCGAGGTGGAAGACACCGGCCTGAATCTCGGGCAGCGGGTCTTCCACCAGGTGTTTGGTGAAGGAGTCGTGCTGAATTTCGAAGGCCGCGGCAGCAACGCCCGGGTTGAGGTCAACTTCGACGCCGAGGGCAGCAAGTGGCTGGTAGTGCAGTACGCCAACCTGCAGGCCATGTAAGCTCAGAGCGTCGACAACACAACGAAGTGCTAACAGGACCAGCGCCATGACAGTCAATGAGCGACGCCTACTCCCCCTGCTAACCCTGCTGCTACTCGCCCTCTTGGTAGCCACTCTCGCGGCCTGGGTCGTGGACCGGGTGCACCGTGGCGGCGGCGCCGCCGAGCAGCAGCGCCAGGCTGACGACGTCATCCACTGGAAGATGGTCACCACCTGGCCCAAGAATTTTCCCGGGCTGGGACTGGGACCGGAGAACTTCGCCCGGCGGGTCAAGGAAATGAGCGGCGGTCGGCTGCAGGTGCAGGTCTATGGCGGCGGTGAGATTGTGCCGCCTTTCGGAGTGTTTGACGCGGTGTCCCAGGGGGTGGCGGAAATTGGCCACGGAGCGGGTTACTACTGGACCGGCAAGGTGCCGGCGTCGGTGTTTTTCACGGCAGTGCCTTTCGGCTTTACTGCCATCGAAACCAGTGCCTGGATTCACTACGGCGGTGGCCTGGAGCTGTGGCGCAAGGCCTACGCCCCCTTCAACCTGATCCCCTTCGCCGGTGGCAACTCCGGTGTGCAAATGGCCGGCTGGTTCAACCGGGAAATCAATTCGCTGGACGATATGAAAGGCCTGAAGATGCGCATCCCCGGGCTCGGCGGGGAGGTCTTCACCCGGGCCGGTGGTGTGGCAGTGACCATGCCGGGGGGTGAGCTTTACACCTCGCTGCAAACCGGAGTGATCGATGCCACGGAATGGGTGGGCCCCTACAACGACCTGGCGATGGGCCTGCATGAGGTGGCAGAGTACTACTACTATCCGGGTTGGCAGGAACCGGGCCCGTCCCTGGAGTTCATTGTCAACAAGGATGCCTTCGAAGCCCTGCCTGCCGACCTGCAGTCTATCGTGGAGAATGCCGCCCGGGTCATCAACCAGGACATGCTGGATGAGTACACCGCCCGCAACAACCGCGCGCTCACCGAGCTGGTGGAGGAGCACGGCGTCAAGCTGCGGCGCCTGCCGGATGATGTGATTATTGCCCTGCGCACGGCGGCGCAGGACGCGGTGGAAGAACTGGCCGCCAGCGACCCCATGGCCGCCGAGGCCTACGCCTCATTCCGGGAGTTCTACGACGGGGTAAAGCACTACCACCGCATCTCGGAACAGGCCTATATCAACGCCCGGGACCTGGAGGCTGATCCCGGTCAGTAGTCGGAGCTCGCCTAGGGCTTCACAAACACCAGGGTCATACGCTCGGATTCGCCAATGGCCCGGGAGTCGGCTTTCGCCTCTTCGGACTCGAGTCCGCGCAGGTTGGGCGGCAGCTGCCAGACCCCGCCTTCATGGCGCTTGCTGTCGAGTGGGTTGCGATTGAAGAAGCCCTCGGCTTCCAGCATGAAGCCCGCCTGGGTGGCCTTGGCGATGACGTAGTCACGCCCGACGTAGCCTATGTTCTTCGACAGCCAGTCCTGCTCCGGGTCGGCCATGTGCTGCACGATACCCAGCTTGCCTCCCGGCTTCAGAATCTCGAAGAAGTGCGCGAACACAGTGTCGTCGATGCCGCGGCTGCGCCAGCCGTGGGCGTTGCGGAAAGTCACCACGCGGTCCACGCTGTTGGCATCAGCGGCGCCGATTACCACCGTCTTGGTTTTTTCGTCAATCATCAGCGAGCCGATGTCCACCTTGCCGTAAACCCGCTTGTTGGCGGCCAGCTTTTCTTCGAAGCCGGCGCGTGAGCGTGGTCGGTAGCTGGCCTGGGTGTCGCTGCTGTCATAGTGGGCAGCGATGAGCTTACCGTCCTTGCGCAGGTAGGGCGCCAGGATTTCTGTGTACCAGCCGCCGCCGGGCCAGATCTCCACGACCGTGTGGTGCGGCTGCACATCAAACAGGCTCAGGGTCTTGTGCGGGTTGCGGTAGGGGTCCCGCTCCACGTACGCGGGGGTGCGGTGCTTGCCGGCAATCGCATTGGCGAGCGCATCGCTGTCGGCCTGGGCCGGCAGTGCCAGCGTGACCGCGGTGGCCAGGGCGGCGCCCCAGCCAAGAAATGAGTGAGCGATGGTCATGATATCTCCTGTTGACGCTTGGTGATTGAATCCGGTAGCGGCAGCGGTTGCGCGGCGCCCTGTCTGGACGCTGAACACTAACGCCATCCTGTGACCTTCGCTAGCCGTTCTCGGGCACGGCTCGAGTACGGCCGTTCTCGTCGATGGCGACGAATACGAACTCACCCTCGGTCACCTTGATGGGTTCGCCGTCGTGTTTTGAGTCGATCCACACTTCCACCATGATGCGGATGGAGCTGCGGCCGATTTCCAGCACGTCCGTATAGCAGCGCACTACGGCGCCCACGTGCACCGGGGTAAGAAATGCCATGCCGTCGATGGCCACGGTGGCTACCCGGCCCTGGGCCACATCGCCGGCGGCGATGCCACCGGCAAGGTCCATCTGCGACAGCAGCCAGCCGCCGAAGATGTCGCCGTTGGCGTTGGTATCCCGGGGCATGGCCACGGTTTGCAGGGCCAGGTCGCCCTGGGGCAGGGGCGTGCTGTCGATGTCGTTCATGGCAGTCTCGATTCCGAAGGGTTTGCGTGTCTCAGTGCTTGAGCACGGAGGGTAGCCAGGTGGCCAGGCCAGGCCAGATGACCAGCAGGCCCAGCACCGCCAGCTGAATGATAATAAATGGAATCACCCCGCGGTAGATGGCGCCGGTGGGCACACTGTCGGGTGCAACGCCACGCAGGTAGAACAGGGCAAACCCGAACGGCGGTGTCAGGAAGGAGGTCTGCAGGTTGATGGCGATCATGATGCCCAGCCAGACCGGGTCCAGGCCCATGGCCAGCAGCACCGGCCCGACGACCGGCACCACCACGAAAGTGATTTCGATAAAGTCGAGAATAAAGCCCAGCAGGAAGATGATCAGCATCACCACCAGGGTGGCGCCCAGCACGCCGCCGGGAATGCCCTCGAAGTAGTAGTGGATCAACTCCTCGCCGCCGAAGCCCCTGAACACCAGCGCAAACAGGGCGGCGCCAATCAGGATCATGAAGACCATGCAGGTGACTTCCAGGGTATTGCGGGCCACCTCATGCAGGCGCGACAGGTTCATCTCGCGCTTGGCATAGGCCAGCGCGAGAGCCCCAAGAGTGCCGACCCCCGCTGCTTCAGTAGGAGTGGCGGCACCGCCCAGGATCGAGCCCAATACGGCCACGATTAGCAGCAGCGGTGGCGCCAGTCCTTTCAGCAGTGTGCCCAGGGAAATGCCCTGAACGTCCTCGGCCGGTGGCGCGTGCTGGGGTCGCAGGCTGGAGTAGACCACCAGATACAGCACGTAGAGCGCCACGAGCACCAGGCCCGGAAGCAGCGCGCCGATAAACAGGTCACCCACCGATACCGTCTTCGGGTTGAACACGTTCATGCGTAGCTGGGCCTGCTGGTAGGCGCTGGAGAGAATATCCCCCAGCAGTACCAGGGCAATCGATGGCGGGATGATCTGTCCCAGGGTACCGGTGGCGCAAATCGTTCCTGTAGCCAGCGCCGGATCGTAACCGCGCTTGAGCATGCTGGGCAGGGACAACAGCCCCATGGTGACCACGGTAGCGCCGACAATCCCGGTGCTGGCGGCGAGCAATGCCCCCACCAGTACCACCGATATGCCCAGGCCGCCGCGCAGGCCCGCCAGCAGCCGCGCCATATTGTCCAGTAGCTGCTCGGCCACCCGGGATTTTTCCAGGATTACCCCCATCATGATAAACAGCGGTACCGCGATCAGGGTGATATTGCTGATGGTGCCGAACAGCCGGCCGGGCAGGGCGCTGAGGAAGCTGGGGTCAAAATTGCCAATCAGGATACCGCCGGCGGCGAACAGCAGCGCCGTGCCGGCCAGGGTATAGGCCACCGGGTAACCCAGCATCAGCGCCAGGCAGACGCAGGCGAACATCCACAGGGAGGTGGTATTGGCAGCTTCGCTCACTCTTCGTCCACCAGTACCAGGGCATTGCGGGCCAGCTCTGCCAGCCCCTGCAACAGCAGGCTGAGAGCCATCAGCGGGATCAGTGACTTGAGCAGGTAGACCCCGTGGATACCACCCGGGTCTGGCGAACCTTCCAGGATGCGCCAGGCCTCGGTGACGAAGGGCCAGCTCACGACGCCGACAAATACGCAGAAGGGCAACAGGAACAGGATGCAGCCCACACTGTTGACCCAGGCCTTGCCACGGGCGCTGAAGCGGCGGTAGAAAATATCCACCCGCACATGGCCGTCACGCTTGAGGGTGTAAGCGGCACCCAGCATGAACACCAGTGCGTGCAGGTAGGTGCTGGATTCCTGCAGGGCGATGGAGCCGGCGCCCAGACCGTAGCGCAGCAGCACCACCAGGCACACGGTCAGCGCCAGGGCCAGGCACAGCCAGGCCAGCCAGCGCCCCGACTGCTCGGTGAACTGATCCACGGTGCGTATAAATACTCGCAGTGCTTGCATCAAGCGGCGGGTCCCGGCTGGTTTTTATGGCTGTCCGGCGTATGATTCGGCGCAGTATATCCGCGCGCGAGCCAGGCTCGCTATAGGAAACAGGAAGGTAAGGAATGCTGATTGTATTGTCACCGGCAAAAACGCTGGATTATGAAACGCCCCCGCAAACCCGCAAAGCCACCCAGCCGGCACTGCTTGAGCGCTCCGCCACGCTGGTGGACGACGCCCGCAAGCTGTCGCCGCAGGATATCGGCGCCCTGATGGGCGTCAGCGACAAGCTGGCCGAGCTCAACCACCAGCGCTTCATGAACTGGGGGGAACCGTTCACCCTGGACAATGCCAAGCAGTCGGTACTGGCTTTCAAGGGCGACGTATATGCCGGCTTGGATGCGGACAGTATGAAGGCGGCGGACCTCGATTACGCCCAGAAGCACCTGCGCATCCTGTCCGGGCTTTACGGCATCCTGCGACCGCTGGACCTGATGCAGCCTTACCGGCTGGAGATGGGGCTCAAGTTCGAGAATAGTGGCGGGCGCAATCTCTATGAGTTCTGGGGTGACGACATTACCGCCGTCCTCAACAAGCAGCTGAAGTCGCTGAAGAGTGATGTGCTGGTCAACCTGGCCTCCAACGAGTATTTCAAGTCGGTGCGCCCCGGCGAGCTCAACGCCGACATCATCACACCGGTGTTCAAGGACAGGAAAAACGGCAGGTACAAGGTCATCAGCTTCTTCGCCAAGAAGGCCCGCGGCCAAATGGCGCGTTATGTGATCGACAAGCGGCTGGAGAAAGTCAGCGACCTCAAGAAGTTCAAGGTCGATGGCTACCGCTATAATGCCGGGGAATCCACCGCGCGCGAATGGGTGTTCACTCGCGAAGAGGCCTGATGGAGCGCTATTCGGTTATTGTCCTGGGTGCCGGCATGTCCGGTATCTGCATGGGCATCAAGTTGCGGGAAGCGGGCATCACCGACTTCCTGATACTGGAAAAGACAGAGGCCGCCGGTGGCACCTGGCACGACAACACCTATCCCGGTGCCTGTTGTGACGTCGCCTCCCACCTCTACAGCTTTTCCTTCGAGCCCAAGCCTGACTGGTCGCGATCTCACGCACCCCAGCCTGAGATCCAGGCCTATTTCCAGCATTGCATCGACAAATACGGTCTGGGTGACGCCATTCGCTACCAGGCGACGGTGGAGGCAGCCGACCTCGATGAGGGGGCCGGCGGGTGGACGCTAACCCTCGCCGGCGGTGAGCGGCTGGCCTGCCGTTTCCTGGTCAGCGGGCTCGGGCAGCTTAATCGGCCGTTTACACCGGATTTTGCAGGTCATGAGACCTTTGACGGCGCCAGCTTTCACTCGGCGCGCTGGGATCACTCCGTCGACCTCACCGGCAAGCGGGTGGCTGTCATCGGCAACGCCGCCAGCGCCATCCAGTTTATTCCGCCGGTGTCGCGCGCGGCGGCGCAGGTCTATGTCTACCAGCGCAGCGCCAACTACATCGTGCCGCGCAACGACCGCGGCTACGGCGCCGAGGAGGTCGAGCGCTATCGGCGTTTCCCATGGTTGTTGAAGCTGTCGCGGCTGGCCTGGTATCTGCGGCAGGAGCTGTTCTTTTTCGGCGCCATGCTGCCGGGCACTATTCGTCACCGACTGGTGAAATGGATTGCCCGGCGCTACCTGGAACAGGAAATCAGTGATCCGGCCCTGCGCCCGGTGCTGACCCCCGACTACCCGCTGGGCTGCAAGCGTATCCTGGTATCCGACGACTACTACCAGGCGTTGGCAGCGGGGGGTATCGACATTGTCACGTCGCCCATCCAGGGCATTGGCCCGGACGGGGTGATTACTGAAGACGGTGTGTCGCGGCCGGTGGACGTCATCATTTATGGCACCGGCTTCAAGGCCACGGAATTCCTGACGCCATTGGAAGTGCGCGGCCGCGGCGCTGAACGGCTTGAGGACACCTGGCGCGAAGGCGCTTGGGCCCATCGCGGTGTCGCCGTGCCCGGCTTCCCGAACCTCTTCCTGCTCTACGGGCCCAACACCAACCTCGGCCACAACTCTATCATCTACATGGTGGAAGCCCAGGTGAAGTACATCGTTCGCTGCATCGACAAGATGCTGGCCCACGACATCCGCCTGCTGGACGCCAACCGCGAGGTGGCTGCGCGCTTCAATGAGAAGCTGCAGGAAGACCTGGCGGACACCGTCTGGGGCGGCGAGTGCGGTAGCTGGTACAAGAATGCCAGCGGCAAGATCACCAACAACTGGCCCCACAGCTCGCTGCGCTTTCACTTCAGCATGCAGCGCCCGGATTTCTCTGAATACGATATGAGCGCCTGAGGGCGCCGTGACGGATATGCGCCCCTTTTCCCAGGCCTGTGAAAACAACAAGCGGCCCATCCTCGCGGTATTGCGCCACCACCTCGAGGGTGTGGATATGCTGCTGGAGCTGGGCAGTGGCACCGGGCAGCACGCCCGCTTCTTCGCTGAACAGCTGCCGGGGCTGCGCTGGCAGCCCAGCGATCTGGCCGACAACCTGCCCGGCATTGAGGCCTGGCGAGAAGACTACGCCGGTGACAACCTGCCTGCCCCCCACCCTCTGGATGTCACCTGGCAGGATTGGGGCATCGGCATTCCCGCCGCTGTGTTCACCGCCAACAGCCTGCACATCATGCCCTGGAGCTCGGTGGAGGCCCTGTTTGCCTACCTTGGCGAGCACGCCCCCGCAGGTAATCGCCTGCTGGTCTACGGGCCTTTCAACTACGGTGGCCAGTACACCAGCGAAAGCAACGCCCGCTTTGACGAGTGGCTGGCAGTCCAGCACCCGGGCGGTGGCATTCGCGACTTTGAGGCCGTGGATGCGCGGGCAGAGGCAGCCGGTTATCAGCTTCTGGATGACACCGCCATGCCGGCCAACAATCGCCTGCTGGCCTGGCGGAAATCAGCCGCCTGATTCGTCCTGTCCGGCGCCTGGCTGGCCCTCCTGGTCCTGCTTGAACGGCAGGTAATTGGAGGCTTCGCGGATATAGGCCTCGATGTGATCCTCTTCCCGGCGCGTGAAATCGTCGATGGCCTGGGCAAAAGCCGGGTCGGCCATCCAATGGGCCGAGACAGTGGGGATGGGGGTAAAGCCGCGCTGGATTTTGTGCTCACCCTGGGCCCCGGGATCGAAGCGCTGCAGGCCCTCGCGAATACAGTACTCAATGCCTTGGTAGTAGCAGGCCTCGAAGTGCAGGCAGTCGAGTTCGCGTACGCATCCCCAGTAGCGCCCGTACAGCGTATCGCCTGAACGCAGGCACAGGGAACCGGCCACCGCCTCGCCATTGAGGCTGGCGCGCACCATTACACAGTGCTCGGGCAATGCCTCTCCGAGCTGGGTGAAGAAGTCCCGGTTCAGGTAACCGCCGTGGCCGCTGCGCTTGGCGTAGGTCATCTGGTAGAAGCGGTAGAATTCCTCCCAATCGCGTTCGCTGATGTCGCGACCCGCGAGGGTATCCAGTTCGATGCCCTGCTCCACCACGCGCCGCCGTTCGCGCTTGAGCGACTTGCGCTTGCGACTGTTGAAGGTGGCCAGGAAGTCGTCGAAGCTGCCGTAGCCCTGGTTGAACCAGTGGAACTGGCTGCCGCGGCGCAGGCTCATCCCCTGGCCCTCCAGGGTGGCCGCTTCTTCGTCGCTGGGGAACAGCACGTGCCAGGAGGACAGCTCCTGCTGGTCGGCGAACTGCTGCGCGGCCGCCTGCAGCGCCGCGCGGCACTGGGCGGGGTTCTCCTCGTGCGCCACGCACAGCCGCGGCCCGGTGGCAGGGGTGAAGGGAATGGCCGTGAGCAACTTTGGGTAGTACTGGCGACCATGGCGCCGGTAGGCGTCCGCCCAGCTCCAGTCGAAAACGTATTCACCGTAGGAGTGGGACTTCAGGTACATCGGCATCAGCGCAATCAGGGTGCCGTCGCGATAGAGAGTAACGTGGTAGGGCTGCCAACCGCTGTCGGCATCGGTGCAGCCGCTGCTCTCCAGGGCCAGCAGGAACTCGTGGCGCAGGAAGGGGTAGTCGGTGCCGGCGACCCGGTTCCAGCTGTCCCGGTCAATCTGCGTCAGCGAGGGCAGGAAGCGGGCTTCGAGTTCCAGACCGTTCACTGGGCCGTGCCGCGGCTCCAGGCGTCCAGCACGACGCCGGCGAATACCGCTGCTCCCACCCAGTTGTTGTTGAGAAAGGCGCGGAAGCAGTCGGCGGGCAGGCGCTCGCGAATCAGCCGCTGCTGATACACAAACAGGCCGCTGGCGGCCAGCAGCGAGACAAAGTAGATCCAACCCAGCTCAAAACGCTGCCCCACCAGTAGCAGGGCGATCATCGCCAGGGCCTGTAAGGCGGCGATGACGTGGCGGTCGAGCTCACCAAACAGAATGGCCGTCGACTTGATGCCGACCTTGAGGTCATCTTCACGATCTACCATGGCGTACTCCGTATCGTAAGCCACCGTCCAGAACAGGTTGGCGACGAACACCAGCCACAGGGCCGGCGGTAATGCACTTGATACGGCGGCGAAGGCCATCGGGATGCCCCAGGAAAACGCTGCCCCCAAGACCAGCTGCGGCAAGTGTGTATGGCGTTTCATGAAAGGGTAGCAGGCGGCCAGCGCGACCCCGGCAAAGGACAGCAGGATGGTGAGCGTATTGGTAAACAGAACCAGGACGAAGGCGGCCAGCGCCAGGCAGGCGGCCAGCACCAGGGCCTCGTTGGGCGCCACGGCGCCGGTGACCAGAGGCCGCTGGCGGGTGCGCTCTACTGCGCCGTCGAAGTTGCGGTCCGCCAGGTCGTTCACGGCGCAGCCAGCGCTGCGCATCAGCAACGTGCCAAGGGAAAAGATCAGCAGTAGCTTGAGCGGCGGCACGCCCTCGGCGGCAAGCCACAGGGCCCAGAGGGTCGGCCACAGCAGCAACAGGGTGCCGATGGGGCGGTCGAAGCGGACCAGCTGCAGGTAGGCCGTAAAGCGGGACGTGGCGGTGGACATGAAACTTTGGAGTGACGAAAGCCGCCTATTATGACGGGTCTGCCTCAGGCTTGAAACCGCTCCAGAAACACCTCGCTGACCAGCACGCTGTTGCCGCGCAGCACAAAGCGGGAGCGCCGTGCCCAGGCTGGACTGTCCTGCCGATAGTCGCGGTGGATGTAATGGCTGCCCGCCGGTAGCTGGGTGATTTCGAAGGCCTCGCGCCTCAGTTGCGGGTGGCGAAACAGCAGGGCACCCAGGGAGTCGTTCTGCAGTTGTCGCAGGCGCCTGAGCTCGCCGCTTAGGGTGGCGCTGGGGATGATGCTGCGAGCGTAGACCCAGGGTTCCTCAAAGCAGCGCAGGACCACCTCGCGCACCAGCGCCCACTGACCCGGTGGCAGCGCCAGCAGGCGTGATTCCGAAAGCTGGGGGCGGCACCAGGCCTGGCTCAGGCGCTGGACCCGGAACGCACCCCCGGTCTTGCGCAGCAAGCGCTCGGTGAGGGAGGTCTCGTCCAGCAGCCAGGGGCGCACACTCCCTGGCAGCCCGCGCAGTTGCATCTGCTCGGGACTGTACCAGTTGGGGTAGGTGGTACTGACGGGCGGGTTTGGCACGGCGGCAGTGTGCCACAGCCGGCGTGACTTGCACATTTTTCAGCCGCGATTATAGTGTCCCATCCCCGAAACACCGCACAAATCACGGAGACCCCAGCCTATGAGCAAATGGGAATGCATAGTTTGCGGCCTGGTCTATGACGAGGCCAAGGGTTGGCCGGACGACGGCATTGCACCTGGCACCAAATGGGAGGATGTTCCCGAAGACTGGTTGTGCCCGGATTGCGGTGTTGGCAAGGAAGACTTCGAGCTGATCGAGGAGTCGCCGGTAGAACAGGTGCCCCATCACCAGGAGGCGGAGGCGGATACCGAGCACGCCCCGGTGGTGATTATCGGCACGGGCCTGGCCGGTTATGGTCTGGCCAAGGAGTTTCGCAAGCATGACGATTCCACACCGTTGATCCTGATCACCGCCGATGACGGCCGCGCCTACTCCAAGCCCATGCTCTCCACCGGCTATACCAAGGATACCAGTGCCGACGACCTGGCTACGGCCGATGCCGGCAGCATGGGACAGACCCTGAATGCCGCGGTGTGGACCCGCACCCGCGTGTCCAGCATCGACACCGAGAAGCAACTGGTCCACGTGGCGGACTCGGAAACCGCCCTGCACTATTCAAAGCTGGTGCTGGCGATAGGCGCTGAAGTCATCAAGCCGCCGCTGGCGGGTGACGCCCTGGAGTACGTGTATTCCGTCAACGACCTGCTGGACTATGACGACTTCCGCCAGGCCGTTGCCAAGAATGAGGTCAAGAAGGTCTGCATTATCGGCGGCGGCCTGATCGGCTGTGAATTTACCAATGATCTGCTGAACGGCGGCTACGAGGTGGAAACCGTCGACCCCCTGGACTATTGCCTGCCCACCCTGCTGCCGGAGCCTGCCGGCAAGGCGGTGCAGCGCGGCCTGGAAGAGAAAGGCGCCCGCTTCCACTTCGGCCCGCTGGCCACCGAAGTCAACAAGTCCGGCGACGGGGTTGCAGTGAGCCTCAATAATGGTGAGTCCATCGAAGCCGACATCGTGCTGTGCGCGGTCGGCGTGCGTCCCAGCACCGGCCTTGCGGAATCCTCGGGCCTGGCAGTGGGTCGCGGTATCAAGACCAACCGCTTGCTGGAAACCAGCGCCCCCAATGTCTATGCCTTTGGCGACTGCGCCGAGGTGGAAGGCCACGTGCTGGTCTACGTGGCGCCGCTGATGGCGGCGGCCCGGGCCCTGGGCAAGACCCTGGCCGGTGACAGCAGCGAAGTGGCCTACCCGGCCATGCCGGTGACCATCAAGACCCCCGCCTGCCCGGTGGTGGTGAGCCCGGTGGCTGCGGATACCGAAGGCGAATGGCAGTTCACCGAAGACGGCAACAGCGTCAAGGCGGAGTTCCGCAACAGCGCCGGTGAGTTGCTGGGCTTCGCGCTGACTGGCGACGCCACCAGGGAAAAGCTGGCTCTTCAGAAAGAGCTGCCGCCCATCCTCGGATAGTCTTTAAACGCTGGCGAAGCGCTCCGCGTTACCGAGCCAGCGCCGAATCAGCGGCTCCACCTGCGCGGGCCGCTGGTCGGCGATTTCCCGCGCCAGCTCGCGCACCCGGTCCAACAGGTCGCCGTGCACCTGGATGTCGGCCACCCGGAAATCCATCAGACCGGTCTGGCGGGTGCCCAGGACTTCACCGGGTCCGCGCAGCTCCAGGTCGCGCTCGGCGATGTAGAAGCCGTCATTGCTTTCCCGCAGTGATGTCAGGCGCGCCTGGCCCTGCCGGCTCAGCGGCGCCTTGAACAGCAGCACGCAGTGGCTGGCATCGCTGCCGCGCCCCACCCGCCCCCGCAGCTGGTGCAGTTGCGCCAGGCCCAGCCGCTCCGGGTTCTCGATAATCATCAGGCTGGCATTGGCGACATCCACCCCTACTTCTATCACGGTGGTGGCGACCAGCAGGTCGATATCCCCGGCCTTGAAGGCCTGCATGACCGCTTCTTTCTCGGAAGGCTTCAGGCGGCCGTGAACCAGCCCTATGCGCAGGTCCGGCAGCCGAGTCTGGAGGTCCTGGCAGGTGGCTTCCGCCGCCTGTGCTTCGAGGGCGTCTGACTCCTCGATCAGGGTGCAGACCCAGTAGGCCTGGCGCCCCCCCTCACAGGCGGCGCGCACCCGATCGATGACCTGGTCGCGGCGGCCGTCGCCTATCAGCACCGTCTGTACCGGCTGACGGCCCGGCGGCAGTTCGTCGATTACCGAACAATCCAGGTCCGCGTAGGCCACCATCGACAGGGTGCGGGGAATCGGTGTGGCGGTCATGACCAACTGGTGTGGCTGCTGCCCCTTCTCGGTCAGGCGCAGCCGCTGATGCACTCCGAAGCGGTGTTGCTCGTCCACCACTACCAGGCCCAGCCTGGAAAACGCTACGTCGTCCTGGAACAGCGCGTGGGTACCGATCACCAGTTGGGCGTCACCGCTGGCAATCGCTTCCACCGCAGACTTGCGCGCCTTGCCTTTGATACGCCCGGTGAGCAGGCAGGGACTGATACCAGCCGCCTCGAACCACCCGGCGAAACTGGCGCGGTGTTGTTCGGCGAGGATCTCCGTGGGCGCCATGATCGCCACCTGGTAGCCACAGGCCATGGCGCGGCGCGCGGCACAGGCGGCCACCACCGTTTTGCCGGAGCCGACATCACCCTGCACCAGGCGCAGCATGGGGACAGATTTGCCGAGATCTTCGAGAATCTCGTCCACCACCCGCTGCTGCGCAGACGTCAGCGTAAAGGGCAGTGCGTCTATGAACTCATTAAGGGCAAGCTGGCCGTCGGCCAGTACCGGTGCGCCCCTGGCCTGCTGCTGGCGCCGCAGCTTTTCCAGCGAGAGGTTGTGCGCCACCAGTTCTTCCAGGGCGAGCCGGAGCTGGGCCGGGTGGCGGCCATCGCGAATCAGCTCCTGGGGCGCATTCGGTGGCGGCGCGTGCAGATAGGTCAGCGCGTCGACCAGGCTGAGCCCGTATCCCTGCGCGCCAGGTAGCAGGTCCGCCGGTGCCGAGCGCGCCACCAGCGCCACCGCCTGGGCACAGAGCTTGCGCCAGCTGGTCTGCGACACGCCGGCGGTGCCGGGATAAATAGGGGTGAGTGCTTCTTCCACCGGGGTCGGCTGGCTGTCGTCCACCAACCGGTATTCCGGGTGGTACATCTCCAGGCCGCTCGCGCCGCGGCGCACTTCACCGAAACAGCGCAGCCGCTGGCCCGGCTGCAGGTTGTTTTTCTGGGCTGCGGAAAAATGGAAAAAGCGCAGGCTCAGGGTGCCGGTGTTGTCCTGAATCCGACACAGCAGGCTGCGGCGGCGGCCGAAGGCGATGTCGGCTACCCGTACTTCCCCTTCCACCACCAAATCAGCGCCCGGCTGCACCGCGCCCAGCGGGGTGATGCGGGTACGGTCCTGGTAGCGCAGTGGCAGGTGAAACAGCAGGTCTTCGACGCGCTCGATGCCAGCTTCTGCGAGCTTTTCCGCCATCCTCGGGCCGACGCCGCGCAGGCTGGTCACGGCCTGTTTGGCAATATCAGGCATGGGGGTTCACGGGTTGCTGTAGAGCGCCTGCCGCGCCAGCCGGCAAGAAATAGGACATAGGCTGCCTTGTGAATGAGCGTTACCCCGAAGGGCGGCGTATAGTTGTACCAGTGAGCCCAAGTGAAAAAAACCCCGTTCGCGTCAACCTGCTCGCCTGTGGTGATATCGGCACTGCGGTGGCGCTCAAACTCGCTGCGCGTGGCGACCAGCCCCTCGCCCTGCGTCGCAACGTGGCGGCACTTCCACCGGGGCTGGCTTCCCTGGCAGTGGACTACACTGATCCCGCCTCACTCGCGCAACTGGCAGACCACGCGGCTGATATAACCCTGTTGACGCCCACTCCGCCGGCGCGCGATGTAGACGGCTATCGCGAGGGCTACCTGCGCCCGGTCGAGAACCTGCTGGCGCAGTGGGATGGGCTGCCGCCCCAGCAGTTGATTTACGTGTCCAGCACTCGAGTGTATGGCGATGCCGGGGGCGCATGGGTGGATGAAAACTCGGCGCTGGCTCCGGCCGACGGCCAGGCGGAAATGCTTGTAGCGGCGGAGCAGCGTTTACTGGAAAGCCATCACCGGGTCAGCGTTGTGCGCTTTTCCGGTATCTATGGCCGCAGCCCCAGCCGCCTGCTACAGCGCATCGCCCGCGGCGACATTGTCCGCGCCGAGCCTCCCCACTACAGCAACCGCATTCACCGGGATGACTGCGTTGACTTCCTGCTACACCTGATGGCGCTGGATACGCCGGAGCGGATCTACCTGGCCAGCGACGATCTGCCTGCGCTTAGCCACGACGTGGAATCCTGGTTGGCGCAGCAACTGGGGGTGACAGACCCGCGGGAAACGGTGGCACCGCCTGGGGCCAACCGCCGCTGCCGAAACGGTCTTCTGGGAGCTTCGGGTTACCGGCTGCGCTACCCGGACTACCGGGCGGGCTACGGCTCGATGCTGGAGGCGCTCAAAGCGCCATAACGACTTCGACTTCGATGCCCGCGCCCTTGGGCAGGGCGGCAACCTGCACACAGGCCCGGGCCGGGTAGGGTTCCTGGAAGTACTCAGCCATTACCGCGTTGACGGCGGCAAAATCTTCAAGGTCGGTCAGGCTGATGTTGACCTTCACGGCGTCGTTGAGCGTACCCCCCGCCGCCTCGGCCACGGCTACCAGGTTGCGGAACACCTGGTGGGCCTGGGCGCTGATATCGCCTTCCACCATTGTCATGGTCTCGGGCTGCAGGGGGATCTGGCCGGACAGCCAGACGGTGTTGCCGACTTTCACTGCCTGTGAATAGGGTCCGATAGCTTCAGGCGCGTCAGCGCTGGATATAACGGCGCGGTTGGTCATGGCAAATCCTTCAGTGCTTGAGTCGGGTGACCTTGTGAACTTCCTTGAGGCTGCGAATACGCTTGAGTATCTGCGCCAGGTGCACGCGGTTCTTGACGGACATTTCCATGTTCACGTAGCTGAACTGGTAGTCCTTGTCTTCGGTGCTGATTTTTTCGATGTTGGCATCCAGGCTGTTGATGCGGGTGGCCAGTACCGCAAGCATCCCGCGGCGATTTTCCACCTCGATACGCAGTGCGGCGACGAACTCGCCCTCGACCTGGTCATCCCAGCGCAGGGCCACCAGCCGGTCGGCGTTCTCCCGCAGCTCCGCCAGGTTGTGGCAGTGTTCGCGATGCACCACGATACCTTTTTCCGAGCTGATGTAGCCGGCTATGGCATCACCGGGAATCGGGTGGCAGCACTTGCCGTAGCTCACCATAAAGCCCTCGGTGCCGCGGATCGCCACCGGCTGTGCGCTTGAGCTGCCGTTGCCCGGGTTCGCGTCGGCGACATTACCCAGCAGCTGCTGGGCGGTGATGGCGGCGACCCGGTTGCCCTGGGCGATATCTTCCAAAAGCTGGTTCATGTGCTTGTAGCCGGCCTGCTTGAGGTAGGTGTCGGCCTTGGCGGGGTCCAGCGCGTCGTAGTGGGTGTCCAGTCCCATCAGTGCCTTGTCCAGCAGGCGCTTGCCCAGGTCGATGGAGTCCTCGCGGCGCTGCTGCTTGAGAAAATGGCGAATATTGGTGCGCGCCTTGGCGGTGACCGCGTAGTTGAACCAGGCTGGGTTGGGCCGGGCGCCAGGGGCGGTGAGAATTTCCACGGTCTGGCCGCTCTGCAGCGGCTCGGACAGGGGTGCCAGCCGGCGATTGATGCGGCAGGCCACACAGCTGTTGCCGACGTCCGTATGCACGGCGTAGGCGAAGTCCACGGCGGTGGCGCCGCGGGGCAACTCCATGATGTCGCCCTTGGGGGTGAAGACATAGACCTCGTCCGGGAACAGGTCGATCTTTACGCTCTCGATGAATTCCAGCGAATTGCCGGCGCGCTGTTGCATTTCCAGCAGGCCCTGCACCCACTGGCGGGCGCGGGCGTGGCTGCCGCTGGCGGCGGTGGATTCACTGGACTTGTAGAGCCAGTGGGCTGCGATGCCGTTGTTGGCCATCTCCTCCATGTCGCGGGTGCGAATCTGGATTTCAATGGGCACGCCGTGCATGCCCATCAGCACCGTGTGCAGCGATTGGTAGCCGTTGGCCTTGGGGATGGCGATATAGTCCTTGAACTCGCCGGGCACCGGTGCATACAGGTTGTGTACACAGCCCAGCACCCGGTAACAGGTATCCACCGAGTCGACAATGATGCGGAAGGCGAAGATGTCCATGATGTCGGAGAAGTTCTTGCCTTTGGTCTTCATCTTCAGGTAGATGCTGTAGAGGTGCTTCTCGCGACCGATCACCTCGGCGCTGTGGCCTTCCTGCTCCAGGCAGTTCTGCAGCTGGTGGCGGATCTTCTCGACCAGTTCCTTGCGGTTGCCGCGGGCGCGGCGCACGGCCGCGGAAATGCGTTCGGCGCGCATCGGGTGCAGGGCGTTGAAGCCGAGGTTCTCGAACTCCATACGCACGTTATTCATGCCCAGGCGCAGGGCAATAGGGGCGTACATCTCCAGGGTTTCGCGGGCGATGCGACGGCGCTTGTCCACCTGCAACACGCCCAGGGTGCGCATATTGTGGAGGCGGTCCGCCAGCTTCACCAGGATCACGCGAATGTCCTTGGCCATGGCCAGCGCCATCTTCTGGAAGTTCTCAGCCTGCTTCTCGGCCTGGGAGCTGAACTCGATCTGGGTCAGCTTGCTGACGCCGTCCACCAGTTCCGCCACGGTCTGCCCGAACTGGGCGCCGATGGCTTCTTTCTTGATGCCGGTGTCTTCGATGACGTCGTGCAACATGGCCGCCATAAGGCTCTGGTGGTCCATGTGCATGTCGGCGAGGATGCCAGCGACCGCCAGGGGGTGGCTGACGTAGGCCTCGCCGCTGCGGCGAAACTGGCCGTGGTGCGCCTGCTCCGCAAAGAAGTAGGCGCGCTTGACCTGGTTGCTTTCCTCGGGAGTGAGGTAGGTTTGGAGGATACTGTCGAGGGCGCTGATGCTGTTCACTGACTTATGCTCCGGCCCGCATCGGGCTCAGCCCCTCGCCAGGGTGGGACCGGCTAGAGGACCTCGGGTGTGGACTCCATGGCTTCCAGCAGCTCTTCCTCGGCGTCCACTTCATCTTCACGCTCGAGAATTTCCGGGGTGATAAAGCCTTCAGCGATCTCGCGCAGGGCGATAACGGTGGGCTTGTCCGACTCTTCTTCCACCATCGGGTCCTTGCCACCGGTGGCCATCTGCCGCGCGCGCTTGCTGGCTACCATCACCAGCTCAAAACGGTTTGCGACGTTTTCCAGACAATCTTCAACGGTTACACGTGCCATTCTTCAATTCCTGATCAAATACTCACAGCTGTGGTGGCAGGGAGAGAGTGAAACACCCCCGCTGGCCTCCAGCCTTTTTCGTGGAAGCCGAGAAGTATAACAAAAACATTGGCTTACGACAGCAGTTCTGTCAGAAGTTGCTGGTGCCGAATGACCTGGGCAGAGGCCCGCAGACGCTGCGCTTCCACCAGGTGCACGAGCTGCTGGAGAGCGGTATCGAAGTCGTCGTTAACCACGATGAAGTCGGCCTCGGGGTAGTGGGAAATCTCGTCCACCGCCTGGTTCATGCGCTGCTGGATAATGTCGTCCTGGTCTCGGCCGCGTTGGGTGAGGCGCTCCAGCAAGGCCTGCCGCGACGGCGGCAGGATAAACACTGACACCGCGTCCGGCCGCTGGCGCTTGATCTGGGCGGCGCCCTGCCAGTCGATCTCCAGGATCACGTCCTGGCCATCAGCGAGCTGCTGCTCTACCCAGGGCTGGGAGGTGCCGTAGTAGTGGCTGAAGACCTGGGCATGTTCCAGAAACTCACCGCGGGACAGCATATCGAGAAAGACCGTATCGGTGACAAAGTGGTAGCTGACACCATCGCGCTCACCGGGGCGCACCTCGCGGGTGGTGTGGGACACCGATACACCAATGTTCGGGCAGTGCTCCACCAGCGCCTTGACCAGGCTGGTTTTGCCCGCCCCGGAGGGCGCTGACACAGTGTAGAGGCTGCCGGGGGTTTTCATGGGGCTGTGATCTCCGGGCGTTGCATACTCACTCGAGGTTCTGAATCTGTTCGCGCATCTGCTCAATCAGGACCTTGAGCTCGACGGCATTCTGGGTGGTACTGGTGGCCAAGGATTTCGACGACAGGGTATTGGCCTCACGATTGAGCTCCTGCATCAGGAAATCCAGGCGCCGGCCACAGGGGCCGCCCTTGTCGAGGACACGGCCGACCTCCTCTACATGGGCCACCAGGCGATCGAGTTCCTCGTCCACGTCAGATTTTTGCGCGACGATAGCGAGCTCGGCTTCCAGCCGCTCCGGGTCTGCCTCGATGCCGAGATCGGCGACCCGCGCCCGCATGCGTTCGTGCTGCTGCGCCAGTAGTTCGGGCATGCGCGCCCGGGCGGCGTCCACTTCCACGGACACCGCCGCCAGCCGCTCGCGAATAAAGCCGGCCAGCTTGTTACCCTCCCGGGCGCGGGTGTCTACCAGGGTTTGCAGGGCGCGGTCGAACAGCGCCAGAGAGCGAGCGGCCAGGGCTTCGGCGTCTTCGCTATCGCCCTCGACAACACCGGGCCACTGCAGGATATCCAGGCTTGTGGGCGGGGCTGCTTCGGAAACAGCGTCCGTCACCTGATTCATGGCGGCGGCCAGCGCAGCCAGCTGTTCAGTATTGATCTCCAGGCGGGTGCTGGTGCCGGCCTGGGCCTGCCAGCGGAACTGGACTTCGACCTTGCCTCGAGACAGACCTTTTTGCAGGCGCTCCCGCAAGGCCTGCTCCAGACTGCGCAGCGCCTCCGGAAGCTTGAAGTGGCAGTCCAGATAGCGGTGATTGACGGAACGGATTTCCACGGCCAGGTTGCCTGGGCCCGCGTCATCGCTCTCCCTGGCGAAGGCGGTCATGCTGTTGACGTTCATGCGGCCCCCCGAAAAGGCACCGATTTTAGCAGCACTGCCCGGTTTCGCCAGTGACGCCGGTCCTGTTCTATGCCTTATAATGCTGCGCCCCACAGCAACGACAAATTCCCATGCCCAGACCCAGCGGCCGCGCGCCCGATCAGCTGCGCGACATCAGTTTTACCCGGCACTTTACTCGCCATGCGGAAGGTTCCGTGCTGGTATGCTTCGGCGATACCCGGGTGATTTGTACTGCCAGCGTCTCCGAGGGGGTACCGCGATTTCTGCGCGGCCAGGGCCGCGGCTGGCTGACTGCCGAGTACGGCATGTTGCCGCGTTCTACCGGAGAGCGCATGGACCGCGAGGCCGCCCGTGGCAAGCAGGGTGGCCGAACGGTCGAAATCCAGCGCTTGATAGGCCGCTCCCTGCGCGCCGCCGTGGACCTCGAGCAGCTCGGTGAATTCACCATCAATATCGATTGCGATGTGATCCAGGCCGATGGCGGCACACGCACGGCGGCGATTTCCGGAAGCTGCGTGGCGCTGGTCGATGCCCTGCGTCACCTGCAGCGTGAGCGCCTGATTGAAACCGATCCCCTGCATCAACTGATTGCCGCGGTATCGGTGGGGGTGGTCGACGGCGAGCCGGTACTGGACCTCGACTACCTCGAGGACTCCAGCGCCGATACCGATATGAATGTGATCATGGCGGCGGACGGTGGGTTCATCGAAGTACAGGGCACGGCCGAGGGCGACGTGTTTCGGCGCGAGGAGCTGGACAACATGCTGGACCTGGCGTCGCGGGGTATCGAATCGATCTGTGCCCTGCAACAGCAGGCCCTGGCGGGGGACGACTAGACCGCGGGCTCCAGGTCGTAATCCATGATGATGGGCGCGTGGCTGGAGAAGGTCTTGGCCTTGTAGATAGCGCCGTACTCAATGGCGTACTTCATGCCCGCGGACACCAGCTGGAAATCTGTGCGCAGGCCGTTGCTCTCGCGCTCGCCCTCCGGCCACCAGCTGAACTCGTCGCTGTCGGAGTTGATCTCCCGGAAAGCGTCCACGTAGCCCAGCTCAAGCACTTCGTCCATCCACTGGCGCTCCTCGGCAAGGAAACCACTGCGGGTGCTGTTGCGCTCGGTGTCCTGCACGTCGTGTGCCGTGTGTGCCAGGTTCCAGCCACCGCAGATGACAAACTCGCGGCGCTTGTTGCGGATCTTGTTGAGGTGGGACTGCAGCAGCCCGAGGAATTCGGCCTTGCGAGTCTGCTCATCGCTGCCGGCGCCGCCGCCCGGTGGCACCAGCAGGCAGCCGACGCTGACATTGGCGTAGTCGGCCTGGATGTAGCGGCCTTCCATGTCGAAATCACTGAAGCCAAG
>JANQLM010000028.1 GCA_028280635.1 Halieaceae bacterium
TCGCCCGCAATATCTGGCTGGCCGGCCTGGGTGCGTACGGCAAGGCGATCCGCGACGCCCAGGGAAAACTGGAAGAAGCAGCTCGCGAGCCACCGCGTCTGTTCCGCGAACTGGTGGAGAAAGGCATTCGCCTGGAAGACGAGGTGCGCGACTCCCTGTCCAGCATTCGCAAAACCAGCGGCCTGAGCGTTGAAGAGCGCATCGGCCGGGTGCGGGAAACCTTCAACCTCAGTCTCGGGCGCAGCGATGAGCTGGATGCTGTCAACGCCCGCCTCGACGCCCTGGAAGCGAAGCTCGACACCCTGTTGGCCGCCGCCGCCAAAAAGCCTGCCCGCAAGACACCTAACCCGAAGAAAGCGGTGGCTGACAGGAAGAAGACGGCGCGCAAAACACCCGCCGGCAAAAAGAAGGCGGCTCCCGCCAAACGCAAAAAGGCGCCAGCCCGCAAAGCCCCGGCCACCCGCAAATCCGCCCCCGGCAAGAAGCGCTAGCACCAAAACGGAATGAAAACCCGGGACCGCATCCTCCAGACCAGCCTCGCGCTGTTTAACCTCGAGGGGGAAGCCAATACCACCACGGTGGATATCGCCAACGAGCTGGACATCAGCCCGGGTAACCTCTACTACCATTTCAAGGGCAAGGACGTGCTCATCGCCGAGCTGTTCACCCAGTATGAGCAGGGCATTACCGAGATACTCAATGCCCCCATCGACAGGCCGCTGAGCGTCGAGGACAACTGGTTCTACCTCTACGTGGTCTTCGAGGAGATGTACAACTACCGCTTCCTGTACCGCAACCTCAGTGATCTGCTGGCCCGCTACCCGGAACTCGCGCGGCGCTTTCGCCGCATCGTCGACCTCAAGCATGCCGCGATCACCGCCTTCTGGCAGACGCTCAGCGACGCCGCCGTGGTAAGCACCAGCGAAGAAGAAGCGGAAGCGCTGGTGGACAATATGGTGTTACTGCTGACCTACTGGCTGAACTACGATCACCTGCTGCACGAAGAGCGGCCACCCGCGCTGATCATTCACAAGGGCGTCTACCAGTTGATGAGCATGATCGCGCCCTATCTCGGCGAGCAGCAGCGCGACTTTTATGAGCAGGTGCGCAGCATCTACCGCAACATCATCGCTCCCGCCGCAGCAAAATAACGTCGTTGCCAATGAATTCGGGCTGCGCCTGGTGGCTGTCGCCCCACCACTGCCAGGTCTCCCGCGAGAAGAAGCTCACATGGGTGAGGTCATTCTTGTAGTGCCAGTCAGCAAAGGCTTCGGCGTCGATCACCAGCTTGGTCATCACCCCCAGCCAGCCGCCCGGCCGCAACATGGCCCACAACCGCTCCAGCTCTTCGCCAGGCCTGTGCAGGTGCTCAACCACTTCGGTAGCGGTGATGAAATCGTAACGCCGCGACAGGGGCGTGCGATCCGGGAAAAAGAACGGATCGTACTGCGCCACCTCGAAGCCTGACTCCCGCAGCATGGCCACCAGCGCCGGCCCCGGGCCGCAGCCAAAATCCAGGCCGCGAGCACCGGCACGCAGCCGCTGGCTGAGCGGTGTGGCCAGGCGGCCCAGGAATTCCCGGTAGCCCGCGTCCGCCGGGTCGTTTTCGTGCAGGCTGTACTCGGCTCGCTCCGCTTCGAGATCCAGGAAGTGTCGCGGCGGCACGTAGACCAGCCGGCATTCGGCACAGCGGTGGTACTCGCGACGGCCATCGCGATGGAAATACGCCGGTTCGGAACCGCCACAGAGGGAACATTGCATCAACAGGCCGGCTCAGGGTCTATAATCATCGGCAGTGGGCCACGGCCCGAAAATTTCGCCCCCGCGAGGGCGCCTTACCGTTACTGGAGATTAGCATGACCATTCAAGTTGGCGACAAAGTACCTGCCGTCACCCTTAACATGATGGGCCCCCAGGGTCCGCAGGAGATCACTACCGACGAAGTTTTTTCGGGCAAGAAAGTCGTTATGTTCGCCGTCCCAGGCGCTTTTACACCGGGTTGCTCCATGACCCACCTGCCCGGCTTTGTGGTCAACGCGGACAAGATCAAGGCCATGGGCGTGGACACCATCGCCTGCCTGTCTGTGAACGACGCCTTCGTCATGGGCGCCTGGGGCGAGGCTCAGAATGCCTCCGAGATTCTCATGCTCGCCGACGGTAATGCCGAGCTGACCCAGGCTCTGGACCTGGTGCTGGACGGCAGTGGCTTTGGCATGGGCACGCGCAGCCAGCGCTACGCCATGATTGTCGACAACGGCACCGTCACCCACCTCAACGTCGAGCCGGGCGCCGGCATCGAGGTCAGCTCCGCTGAAGCGATGATGGAACTGCTGTAACATCCACACACCCTGCCCCGGCGAATCCGGGGCAGGCCTTCTCTGGAGCGCCAAGCTGTCAACAGAATAACGATAAGGAGGCTGCCATGAGCGACCGCAGCAACTTTGGCCACGACACAACCACCGACCAGGTGCTGGAAGGCATCGACCTGACCGAGGCCCGCGCCCTGGTCACCGGCGCCACCGCCGGGCTGGGCGTGGAAACCGCCCGCACCCTGGCCGCCCACGGCGCCGCGGTCACACTGACGGCACGCAACATGGCCCGCGGTGAGGAAGTCGCCGCCCATATCCGGGAAACCACCGGCAACCAGGCGGTGGACGTCATGGAGCTGGAGTTGGGCTCGCTGGCCAGCATCCGCGCCTTTACCGACAACTACCTGGCGCACCACGACAGCCTGAACATCCTGGTCAACAACGCCGGCATCATGGCCTGCTCCGAAGGCAGGACCGCAGACGGTTTCGAACTCCAGTTCGGCACCAACCACCTGGGCCACTTCCTGATGACCAACCGCCTGCTGCCCGCGCTGCTCGCGGGGGCGCCCTCGCGAGTGGTCGCACTCAGCTCTCGGGCCCACCACATGTCGCCAGTGGATTTCGACGACCTGGATTTCTCCCGGCGCGGCTACAACAAGTGGGTGGCCTACGGCCAGTCCAAAACCGCCAATATACTGTTCGCCGTCGCCCTGGATGCGCGCCTGCGGGACCGCGGCGTGCGGGTGTACGCCGTGCACCCCGGAGTGATCGAAACCGAACTCGGGCGCCACATGGATGAGGAAGACCGCGCCCTGATCAACGCCCGCGCCGAGCAGATCGGCAACTGGACCCTGAAGTCCACCGCCGCAGGCGCAGCCACCTCGGTCTACGCCGCCACCGCGCCGGAGCTGGAGGGCCAGGGCGGCGTTTATCTCGAGGACTGCGGCGTGGCACCCATCGAGAACGAGTCCACCAGCCACGGCGTGCGCGCCTATGCCCTGGAACTGTCCACGGCCGAGCGCCTGTGGGAGGTCTCCGAGCAATTGGTAGGCGAATCCTTCAGCGCCTGACAACAGGCCCTCTGCAGCAAACCGCATCCCGTTCGACGGCCCTGGTACCGGGGCTGATCTCTTTTACCTGATAAATTTACACTATTGACAATTAACTTCCCGCCCCCATAATTGGCAACATTGTCAATTTAAGGGCGAAGCATGGCCAGACCCAGCAAAAAAGCCGAGCGTACCGAGGAAATCATCGATGCCTACGAGCGCTGCGTGGTGCGCTTTGGGGTCGAGGGCGCCACGCTGCAGAAGGTGGCCGATGAATGCGGCCTGGCGCGACCGCTGCTGCATCACTATGTGGGCAACCGGGAAGATCTGCTGGACGCACTGATAGCGCGCTTTGCTGCCCGCGGCGAGGCCGAGGGTGCCGAACTCCAGCGCTACCTGCCGAAGACAGGGCGCAGCCGCGCCACCATAGAGCTGCTGTTCGATGCCCGCTACGCCAGCTCCAGCCACGACATCCTGCTGTACCAGGCCCTGATGGTGGCCGCCCAGGAGCGGCCACCGCTGAGCGACATTCTCAGGCAGTGGTATGAATCCTTCGTGGATGACCTCGGTGGGGAACTCGCCGCCGAGCACCCCGGGGCCGATGCCGGCGCCGTCCGCGCCGTGGCCACGGGCATCGTGGCCATGTATTTCAATGCCGATTCCATGGCCCCGCTAATGCCCGCCGCCCCCCTGTTCGCGGACTCGAAAGCGGCGGCCATGCGTTTACTGGAGACCCTGTAATGGAGTGGATCAATACCGCGCTGTCGGCCCAGGCCGTGGCAGACTTCGAAACCTGGCTGGAAGCCTGGGGCGCCCTGGCGTTCATCGGCCTGTTCGGCCTCGAAATGCTGCGGCTGGCCCTGAAGCGGCGCCTGAGCTGGAACCTGGCGGGTGACTCCCTGGCCAGCTTTCTCACCTTCGCTTTCTTTGTCGTGGTTACCTACGGCCTGATCGCCGCCGCCTATGTCTCGGTGTTCTATTGGGCCTACCTGAACTTCGCCCTGGTGGAGATTCCGGTCACGCCCTGGTCGGTCGCCCTGCTGGTTGTGCTATGTGACTTCGCCTACTATTGGGAGCACCGCTTCTCGCACCGGGTAGGGCTCGCCTGGGCTACCCACTCAGTGCATCACAGCTCCCCCTACTTCAACATTTCGGTGGCCTACCGCTTCGGCCCCATGGATGGTTTCTGGCCGGTGTTTTTCCACCTGCCGCTGGCGGTGGCCGGCTTCGACCCAATCCTGATCTTTGCCTGCGAGGCGTTTGTACAGCTCTACCAGACCATCCTGCACACCCGACTGATCGGCAAACTGCCGCGCCCGATCGAATGGCTGATGAACACGCCCTCACATCACCGGGTGCACCACGGCAGCAATGCACCCTATATCGACAAAAACTATGGCGGCATCTTCATACTCTGGGACCGGCTGTTCGGCAGCTTCGCCGAAGAGCGGGAGACGGTGAACTTCGGGCTAACCGAGCAGATCGAATCGGTCAATCCGCTCACGGTGTACTTTCACGGCTTTGTCCGCCTGGCCCGGCGCGCCCTGGGCGCCGGTTCCTATGGCGAGGCTGCGTATGCGCTGGTGGCGCCGCCGGAGTGGAAACCCGGCGATCGCCGCTCGGGGCCACAGGCCTACCTGCTGCCCTGTTGCCTGGCGCTGGCCGGCGCGCTGGCCCTCGGCAGCTACCCGGGCATCGCGGAGGCTGTGCTGGCGCCGGCTGAAGACACGCAGTCCGGGGCGGCGCTGTCAGAGACCCAGCTACGCGAGATGGCAACAAACTACTATCGCGCCAGCCTGGCCGGGGATCAGGACAGCGCCTACGCACAGTTCGCCCACGATGCCTACCTGCACTACAAAATGGATTTCGGCGCCGGCTACGGCAGCACGGAGTTCGCCCTGCGGGTCAACGAGGAATGGGACGACGGTGAGTTCGATGGCTATGAGGCCTTCGATCCCGGCTACAGCATCGTCTCCGTCAGCGTCGACGGTGAAAAAGGCACCGTCGAAGCGACACGCACTGAGGGCTACCGCTGGGATGGCTACACCGGTGAAATGTTGGCGCGGGAAACACTGACGATCCATGTCGAGGGCGATATGCCACGGATCACCCGGTTTCGGTCTGAACAGGTATATCGCTGAACAGAGCCACGAGCGCCGCTCTATCAGCTACACTGGCGCTGTATTCAGACGGCGATGCTCATCATGAAGACAATGCTGATGACCTGGTTCAGCACCGGCACCTTCCTGGGTGCGGTTATTGGCCTGATCGTATATATCATCAAGCGCGACACAAATACGGCCATGTTGGCCGGTTTCTTCGGCGGCTTTGTCTGTGGTGCCGCCGCGGCCGCGATGAGTGGCTATATCGACCAACGGGTATCCGAGCAGTCTCAAGCCGATTCAGCGCAGGAGCAGGAATCCCGGCCGGGCAGCTAGCTCAGCCCGCCAGGGCATTGGTGCTTTCAAAGATACGGTCGGCGTTGGCTTCCACGAAGCCCTGGTAGAGCGTGCCGTCAGCCTGGGGATAGCGCCGGGCGAACTCGTAAAAGCAGCCTGGAACCGTCTGCACGCCATCAGAGAACTCCACCTCTACACGATCGGCGAGCGTTGATGACTGTTCCAGCAATACTGCGGGGGATCCCTTGATTTCACCCCCGGACGTATTCAACAGATACCCTGCGGCGGTCAGCGCCCGGTTCACAGCCGCCACGGAGCCAAAGCCCGACAGTGCATTGACGTCGACAGTGAAGTGATTGGCCCTGAAGCCATGCGCGGCCAGCCAGGCGGCGTACTCGCTCTCCTGTAGGAGGCCCCGATAGACTTCGAAGCTGATGTCCCAGTGTCGACCGGAAGCCAGAAAACCGGGATCCAGCGTCGCATCCGCGGGCACCCGCTCACACAGCTTCAGCACCGTGCCCCTGAGCTGTTCGCTGCATTCATCGAGCAACAGCTCGCTGACAAACACCTTGGGAATACCTGCCGCAGTGTGCTGGTAATAGCGCGCCCTGAGCTTCTTGGCGCGAAACCGGTACTCATCACCCATCGCGAAACCCAGGCCGGCAAACAGGGGATGCAGCGCATCAAGGCCGAGCTGCGGGGTGGCGAAGCTGCGCAGGGCGATATGGTCGTTGACGATGGTCTCGCCGGCCCCGAGCAAGCTGTGTATACCCTCTGCGCTGGGTGCATGGACAATGAAATCCGACCACTGCAGATCGAAAAACTGGGATGCTTGCACGGCGGGGTCCTGCTTCGGCTGCTCCAGTTCTTGCTACGCAAGCCGCCAGAAACAGATGCTAGCAACCACCAGCACCCCCAGCATGTTGAGGGCAAAACCTTCCTTCACCATGCGCTGCACCGTGATCCTGCCGCTGCCGTAAACCACGGTGTTGGGCGCCGTGGCCACCGGCAGCATAAAGGCACAGCTCGCGGTCATGGCCGCCGGCACCATGAGGACTTCCGGGGGAATATCTGCCGCCAGACCGGCGGCGGCGAGGATGGGCATCAGCAGCGTTGTCGTGGCGACATTGCTGGTGGTCTCGGTCATAAAGGTGACCACCAGGCAGATAATGCCCATCAACAGCCACAGTGGCAGGTAGTTGAGCGAAGCCAGCCATTCTCCCAGTACGCCGCTAAGCCCCGAGGCCACGAATCCCTTGGCCAGGCAGATACCGCCCGAGAACAGGATAAGCACGCCCCAGGGAATGGTGACCGCCTGCTCCCAGTTCAGCAGGCGCTCGCCCTTGCCGTTGGGAATCATGAACATCAGTACCACCGCCAGCAGCGCCACCGAGGCATCGTTGGCCATGGGCAGGTCCAGCCAGGCGCGCCAGCCGCCGAAAGGCTCGGTACGTGTTACCCAGGCCAGGGCGGTGATTGCGAACACCATCATCACGCGCTTCTCCTCGATCCGCCAGGCGCCGGATTCCGGCAAATCCACCTCGCTGGAGCCACTGAGCTTGCGGGTCAGCCAGAGGCCCATCAGCGGCACCATGACCAGCACCACCGGCAGGCCCCAGCTGATCCACTGCCCGAAACTGATCTCACCGCCGGTGGTCTCGCTGTAAATCTGCATGAAAATCAGGTTGGGCGGTGTACCGATCGGTGTCGCGATTCCACCCACACTGGCGGCATAGGCCATGCCCAGCAGCAGTGGCACCGCCAGTGCCTCGCCCCGGGCCCGCTCGATAATGGCCATGGCCACCGGCAGCAGCATCAGGGTGGTGGCGGTATTGGAAATCCACATGCTGAGCGTGGCGGCTGCCGCCATGAAACCAAACACCAGCCGTCGGTCACTGTCAGCCCCAAACAGGCGCATCATGTTCAGGGCGACACGCCGGTGGGCGCCGCTGGTTTCCATGGCGCGGGAGAGGATAAACCCACCCAGCAACAGCAAAATCAGCGGACTGCCGTAGGCGGCGCCCACCTGCGCCGGGGTGAGCACGCTCATCAGCGGCAGGATCGCCAGCGGCAGCAAAGAGGTCACCGGAATCGGCACCGGCTCGAAAATCCACCACACGACACACCAGGTCGCTACCAGCGCCGTGACGGCAATCTCACGGGAATAGCCAGCCTGCAGCATGCCGGCCAGCACCAGCGCCGCCAGCAGGGGCCCGGCGAACAGCGCGACAAGTCGAACCGGGGCAGCGCTCATGGAGCCAGGGTCAGTGGAAACTTGATGATGCGGTCCCCGGCGTAGGAACCAATATACAGGTGGCCAGCGGCATCTACCGCCACCGTGCCGCCGCCCATGGGCGGCCCTTCCCGCTCCAGCACAACCTCGGTTTCAAGGCTATCCGGGTCGATCGCGATGATC
>JANQLM010000053.1 GCA_028280635.1 Halieaceae bacterium
AACCAGAATCAGGGGAAAATCGATATCCATCGGGCGCGTCAGGCCTCCGTCTTCAATACTGCCAGGAAGGCGGACTGTGGAATCTCCACACGTCCCACCTGTTTCATGCGTTTCTTGCCTGCCTTCTGCTTCTCAAGCAGCTTGCGCTTGCGGGTGGCGTCGCCACCGTAGCACTTCGCCGTCACGTTCTTGCGTAGGGCCTTGACCGTCTGGCGGGCGATAATCTTGCCACCCAGCGCCGCCTGGATGGCCACATCAAACATCTGCCTGGGAATCAGTTCGCGCATCTTTTCAGTCAATACCCGGCCGCGCGACTGGGCCTGGGAACGGTGCACAATAATCGCCAGGGCATCGACACGCTCGTTATTGATCAGCACGTCGAGACGCACCAGGTCGGCTGCCTCAAAACGCACGAAATGATAGTCCAGAGATGCGTAGCCGCGGCTCACGCTCTTCAGGCGGTCAAAGAAGTCCATGACCACTTCCGCCATGGGCAGTTCGTACACCAGCGACACCTGCTGGCCCATGAACTGCATATCCTTCTGGATGCCGCGCTTTTCCTCGCACAGGCTGATAACGCTGCCGAGGTGTTCCTGCGGCAGCAGAATATTGGCCTGCACGATCGGCTCCCGCATCTGCTCGATGTCACCCACATCGGGCAGGGCCGAGGGGTTGTCGACCTCCACCACCGTACCGTCTTTCTTGACCACTTCGTACACCACGGTGGGCGCCGTGGTAATCAGGTCGAGGTCGTATTCACGCTCCAGCCGTTCCTGGATGATCTCCATGTGCAGCATGCCGAGGAAACCACAGCGGAAGCCAAAACCCAGGGCATCGGAGGTTTCCGGCTCGTAAAACAGGGAGGCGTCGTTGAGTGTCAGCTTGCCGAGGGCATCGCGGAAATCTTCGTAGTCATCCGTGGACACCGTAAATATGCCGGCATAGACCTGCGGCTTGACCCGTTGGAAACCCGGCAGCGCTTCTACATCCGGGGTAGCAGCATGGGTCAGGGTATCTCCCACCGGGGCGCCGTGGATATCCTTGATCCCCGCCACCACGTAACCCACCTCACCGGCCACCAGCACGCCGGTCTCAGTGCGCTTGGGCGTGAAAATGCCGACGCTGTCGACACCCTGGGGCTTGCCGATCGACTTGGAAATAATCTTGTCACCCTTGCGCAGCACACCGTTCTTGACACGCACCAGCGACACCACGCCCAGGTAGTTATCAAACCAGCTGTCGATGATCAGGGCCTGCAGCGGCGCCTCGCGGTCGCCTTCCGGGGGCGGAATATTCTCAATCAGGTACTCCAGGGCATCTTCGACACCCAGGCCGGTCTTGGCGCTGACGGGACAGGCCTCGCCTGCTTCGATGCCGATGATGTCCTCGATTTCCTGCTTAACCCGGTCGGGTTCGGCCTGGGGCAGGTCCATCTTGTTGAGAATAGGCAGCACCTCGAGGCCCTGCTCGATCGCGGTGTAACAGTTGGCCACCGACTGGGCTTCCACCCCCTGCCCCGCATCCACCACCAACAGTGCTCCTTCGCAGGCTGCCAGTGAACGGGATACCTCGTAGGAGAAGTCCACGTGACCGGGGGTGTCGATAAAGTTGAGCTGGTAGGTCTCACCATCGGCGGCGGTGTAGTTGAGCGTCACGCTCTGGGCCTTGATGGTAATGCCGCGCTCGCGCTCGATATCCATGGAGTCGAGCACCTGCTCGGCCATCTCGCGGTCGGACAGTCCCCCACAGACCTGGATAAACCGGTCGGCGAGCGTGGACTTGCCGTGATCTATATGGGCAATGATGGAGAAGTTACGGATGGTGTCCAGGTTCTTCAAAAAGCCGCCCGGGTGTTTGCTTGTGGTCAGTGAAAGGCGCGCGATTGTACCCGATCACGGGTACAACCGCCACGCGCCGACGTTAGTCAGGCGTGATGCCAATAAACTGCGGGGCGCCGCGCCGAAACAGCCTCATGGGCACCGACTTACCGGGTTCCAGGCCCTCGACAATGCGCATGAAACTCTCCACCGAGGTAACGGGGTTGCCGGCAATCAGGGTGATCACGTCCCCGCTGCGTACCCCTCGCTCATCCGCCGGTGAGCCGCTGATGACTTCAGCGACCACCACGCCGCCGCTGATACCCCAGCGCGACTGCAACTGCTCGGTGATTTCTTCCACCACCAGCCCCAACCGTGCCTCGTCGCCGGCCCGCGGCGCGACCGCCGCCACCGAGGGACGGTCATCTGCCTCCAGGGCGCCGACCGCCAGGCGCAGGGTTTTCTCCCGGCCGTCCCTCACCAGGACTACCTTCACTTCAGTCCCGGGCTTGACCAGGCCGACGGCGTGGGGCAGCTCTGACGAGGTGAGAATATCCTTACCGGCAAATCGTGTTATGACATCGCCGGACTCCAGCCCACCCTCGTCAGCGGGTCCACCGGATTGAAGCTGCACGATCAGCGCGCCCTTGGGCCGGTCCAGACCCAGGGATTCAGCCAGCACCTTGTCCACGTCCTGGATGGTGACGCCCAGCCAGCCCCGGGTCACCTCACCGTCTTCACGCAGCTGCTCGATGACATTGCTCACCACGCTGACCGGTATCGCAAAGGAGAGCCCGATGGAGCCGCCGCTGCGGGTGAATATCTGCGAGTTCACACCCACCACCTCACCGTCCAGATTGAACAGCGGTCCACCGCTGTTGCCCGGGTTGATCGCCACGTCGGTCTGGATAAACGGCACGTAATTCTCACCGTTCTCCGTGGGCAGGCTGCGCCCCATGGCGCTGACAATGCCGGCCGTCACCGAGTAATCCAGGCCGAAGGGCGAGCCGATGGCCAGCACCCACTCACCGACTTCCAGCGCCTCGGGCTCAGCCAGTTCCGCCACCGGCAGGTCCCTGCCACCAACTTTCAACAGGGCCAGGTCAGAGCGCTCATCCAGGCCCTTGATTTCCGCCTCGAACTCCGTGCGGTCGGTAAGGCGGACGATGACCCGGTCGGCACCGGCCACCACATGATTGTTGGTGACGATATAACCATCCCGGCTGATGATGAAACCGGAACCCATACCGCGCCGCGGCGGCAGCTCCTCGGGGGGCGCGAGCTGGCCCTCGAAGAAGCGCCGCAGGTATTCCGGTATCTGCGGCATATCCGAGTGATAGGACTCGCTTCCGGGTTCGAATTCCACCAGGATCTTGACCACCGCCGGATTGTTCTGCCGGACGATGCTTTTGAAGTCCGGCAGCTCGGCCGCCACCGCCGGCAGGCTGGCCAGCCAGGCCAGCACCAGGGTGCACAGGGCTGTTGAAAACCGCTTGCTGGGGGTATGCATTCGTACCTCTCGATTGTTCAAAAATACGTAGGAAAGTGGGGGAACAGTTCAGCCTCGGGTCGGGGTTGTCGGGCAGCGACCGCGGATCAGGTCGATGGAAAAGCCTCAGCCTTGCGCGCTTGCCGGCCCCGCAGCAGCACCTGCTACCGGCCCCAGGAGCCGTGGGTGCAGGCGCTGGTCGTTGCGCCGCAGCCAGGCATGTAAGCGGACGATGGCCACGCCCAGACTGAAACCC
>JANQLM010000044.1 GCA_028280635.1 Halieaceae bacterium
CTCTATGGCCGCCTGCTGTGGTTGGAGCAGGGGGGCGAAGTTATCACTGATTTGGACGGCGACCGCGTCTGGGCTCGCTTTCAGGAGTTGATTGCCGCCAACCAGTCGGTGCGTAATGAGATTCGGGCGCTGGAGCGCGAACAGGTGGGCGGCATCAATTTTGCCATGGAGCGCCTGCGGCTGCGGGAGCGCCGCCTGGTGCTGGATGGCGAGCCGGTACCCGCCGCGCTGGCGGAGCAACGGGCGTCGCTGGAGGCACAGTATCAGGCAGCGCGGCGCCGCCTGCTGGCGCTTTACGAACAGAGCGAGCGCTACAGCTATCGGGTGTTGCTGGCTGACGGCCGTGAGGTCACATTGCCGCTGGGCAAGGTGGTGCGCGCCATCCGGCCCAACGATATGGGCCTGTTGGCCAGACTCAACTACTACCGGCTCAGGCTCTGGGAATTCCTGTCTGACGAACCCCGCGAGGCCAACACCGAGGGCGGGGTGTATCCGGCGATCTTCGGTACCGTGCTGATGGTGCTGCTGATGTCGATTATCGTGACACCCTTCGGCGTACTGGCCGCCGTGTTCCTGCACGAGGTGGCCGGGCAGGGGCGTATCACCCGGGTGTTCCGTGCTGCCGTCAATAATCTCGCCGGGGTCCCCTCTATTGTCTACGGTATTTTCGGGCTGGGCTTCTTCGTCTATGGCGTCGGCGGGGAGATGGACCGGCTGTTCTTTCCCGAAGCCCTGCCCAGCCCCACCTACGGCACCCCGGGGCTGATGTGGGCCTCGCTGACCCTGGCGCTGCTGACCCTGCCGGTGGTGATTGTGGCGACTGAGGAAGGCCTGGCACGCATTCCGCAATCGATACGCGAGGGGAGTCTTGCGCTGGGCGCGACACGTGCCGAGACGCTATGGCGGGTAGTGCTGCCCATGGCCAGCCCGGCGATGATGACAGGCGTCATTCTCGCCGTCGCCCGGGCCGCCGGCGAAGTCGCGCCCTTGATGCTGGTCGGCGTGGTCAAGCTGGCGCCCACCCTGCCGCTGGACGGCAATTTCCCCTACCTGCACCTGGAGCAGAAGTTCATGCACCTGGGTTTCCATATCTACGACGTGGGCTTCCAGAGCCCCAACATCGAAGCGGCGCGCCCGCTGGTATATGCTACCGCCCTGTTGCTTGTGCTGATTATTGCGCTGCTCAACCTCGCCGCGGTGTCGCTGCGCAACCGGCTGCGTGAGCGCTACGCGGCGCTGGATGCAAGCTGATGGCCCCATCCAAAACGCAATCAGCCGCAGGTGCGGACATAGAAAACAGCCTGGAGACCCCGGTGTCGACCCACGGATTTGACCTGGATGCCATGAATCGCCGCCCCTGGGCTCCCGCCCAGGAAGCCGATGTGGCGCTGTCAGTCGAGCGGCTGAACCTGAGTTACAGCGGCAAGCCCGCCCTGCGGGATATCGACCTGACCATACCGCGGCGCCGGGTGACCGCTTTCATCGGACCCAGCGGCTGCGGCAAGTCCAGCCTGCTGCGCTGTTTCAATCGCATGAACGACCTGGTCGACGGCTGCGTGGTCAGCGGCCGGGTGATGCTGGAAGACACCAACATCTACCTGCCTACCGTGGATGTGTCGCAGCTTCGGCGCCGGGTGGGTATGGTGTTCCAGAAACCCAACCCGTTTCCCATGTCGGTGTACGAGAACGTGGCCTATGGGCTGAGGATCCAGGGTATCAACCGGCGCCGTCACCTGGACGAAATCGTCGAGAAATCCCTGCGCTCCGCGGCGCTGTGGGACGAGGTCAAGGACCGCCTGGAAGACAATGCCCTGGGCCTGTCCGGCGGCCAGCAGCAGCGTCTGGTGATTGCCCGCACCATTGCCGTGGAACCGGAGATGGTGCTCCTGGATGAACCCGCTTCCTCGCTGGACCCGATTTCCACCCTGAAAATCGAGGAACTGATCTACGAACTGAAATCCAAGTACACTATCGTGATCGTAACGCACAATATGCAGCAGGCTGCGCGGGTGTCGGATATGACCGCCTTCATGAACCTGGGGCGGCTGGTTGAGTACGACAGCACCGACCGCCTGTTCACCAACCCGCGACAGCGTCAGACCGAGGACTACATCACGGGCCGCTACGGATGAGGGCTATGGCCGAGCAGGATTTACACCGCCAGCATATCTCCGGACAGTTCAACCAGGAACTGGAGACGGTGACCGCCCACATGCTGGAGATGGGCGGTGTGGTGGAAAAGCAGCTTTTGGCCGCCATGATGGCCCTGCTGGAACTGGATAGCGGCGAGGCCCAGGCGGTGATGGAATCCGACCAGGCCATCAACGCTATGGAAGTGGACATCAATGACGAGTGCTTCCGTATCCTCGCGCGACGCCAGCCCGCCGCCGGTGACCTGCGCCTGGTATTGGCCATCAGCAAGGTGATCATCGACCTGGAGCGCATCGGCGACGAGAGCAGCCGCATTGCCCGGCAGGCTATTGCCCTGAGCGAGCAGGCAGAGGAAGACCCGGCGCGGCCCTGGACCCAGAAACTCGGGGCGATTGTTATCGAGATGCTGCGTGGAGCGCTGGACGCTTTCGCCCGCCGGGAGGCGCCAGCCGCGGCGGCGATTGCCCGCGGTGACGAGGAAATCGACGCCAATATGGCCGGCGCCATGGCGGTCCTGGCGGACACCATGCGCAGTGATCCGGAAGCCGTGGAGGCCTGCATTACCACCATGTGGGCGCTGCGCTCACTGGAACGGATTGGCGACCACGCCCGCAATATCGCAGAGTACGTGATCTACGTCGTCGAGGGGGTGGACGTGCGCCACGCGGCGCGTGAGGCCGTGCTTGACTTGCTGCCGGAGCACTCGTCACCTGATGTCTGACGGGAGCAGCGCTAGATACTGATCAGTATCAGCAGCCGGTTGCCGATCCGCTCGGAGCCGCGAGCGATGGTATCCAGGCGGTCCACCAACTGGTAAAGGAACATGGCCTCCAGCGGGTCCAGGGATTTCTCCAGCTTGAACAGCGTTGCCCGCAGCTTGGCTTCCAGCTTGCGGGCGGCTTTTTCCTGTTTGGCGATGGCCTTGAGGCGGGCGTAGACCAGGTCGATTTCCCGCTTGCCAAAGCCCACTTCGAACACCTCATCCAGTTCGTTGACCGCGTCCAGCGCCAGGGTGCACGCAGAAGTGCTGGCCGTCAGGAAGGCGGCAAAATGGGCAAAGGCTTTCTCGGGCACCTGGATCTTGCGGCTCAGCAACAGGCCGGCAAAGCTCTCGGCGTCGTCCGCCACCAGGTCCTGGGAGGTGAGCAATTCCAGCAGGTCGCTGCGGGAGACCGGCATGAACAGGCTTTTGCGCAGTTGCATACGCAGCTCCAGCTTGAGGCGGTCGGCCTCCTTGGCATGATCCCGCAACGCCTTGTCGAGCTGGCTGGCCAGTTCCCAGTCGCCGGCCTGGGCCGCCGCCAGCAGGGTGGGCAGTGTCGCGACGGCCGCTTCGGACTCGCGCATATGCTCCTGCAAGGGGCTCAGTGGTGATTTGCCCAGCAGCTTGCTGAGTGAGTTGCCTACGGCCATGTCATACCTCCTGTCTGGCGGGCGGACAGTATAGGGGCGACGGGCATTTGCCGTCACCCAATGCCGCCGCGGGTCGCCGCGGCCGCGCCCGGCCAGTACACTATCGCCTGCAAGGAGAACCCGATGTCCCGATTCTGGAACCCCATGGTGGCGGAGCTGTCACCCTATGTGCCCGGCGAGCAGCCCACTGAGCAAGGCCTGGTCAAGCTCAACACCAATGAGATGCCCTTTGGCCCGTCACCGAAAGTCATTGAGGCCATTCACGCCGCCGCTGATGACGGGCTGCGCCTGTACTCGGACCCGGAGGCTACGGCCCTCAAGCAAGCCTACGCCCGCAACCAGGGCCTGCGGCCAGAACAGGTGTTTCCCGGCAATGGCTCTGACGAGGTGCTGGCGCATACCTTTCGCGCGCTGTTCCACAGCGGCGCGCCGGTACTCTACCCGGACATCACCTACAGCTTCTACCCGGTGTACAGCGATTTTTTTGGGCTGGAGGCGAGGACCATGCCGCTCAACGATGCCTTCGAGATCGACCTGGCGGCCTACCGCCAGGCCAATGGCGGTATCATCTTCCCCAACCCGAATGCGCCCACCGGGATTGCCCTGCCGCTGTCTGAGATCGAGGCGCTGCTGGAGGACAATACCGACACCGTGGTGGTGGTTGATGAGGCCTACGTGGACTTCGGCGCCGAGTCAGCGGTGACGCTGATCAATGACTACCCCAATCTGCTGGTCATCCAGACCATGTCCAAATCCCGCGCCCTGGCCGGCCTGCGGGTTGGCGCCGCCTTTGGTAATGCCGAGCTGATCGAAGGACTGCAGCGGGTCAAGAACAGCTTCAATTCCTACCCGCTGGACCGGCTGGCCCAGGCCGGCGCCATTGCCGCGCTGGAAGATGATGCCTGGTTCCAGGCCCGTCGCGAGGAGATCATCGCCAACCGGGCACAGCTCGCCGCCGGACTTGCGGAACTGGGTTTCGAGGTACTGCCGTCGCAGGCGAACTTTGTATTTGCCCGCCATGCCGGTGCGGAGGCGAAAGCCCTGCAGCAGGGCCTGCGCGAGCAGCGTATCGTGGTACGCCACTTCGACAAGCCGCGCATCGGCGACTTCCTGCGTATCACTGTGGGTACGGCGGAGCAGTGCGAAGAGGTGTTGAAGGTGCTGGGCGACCTGTTGGCCGCCCGCTAACTCGAGAACAGATAGACAGCGCTTAGAGCTTGCGCAGTACCACGCTGCCGATGCTGTAGCCGGCACCGAAAGAACACAGCACGCCGGTATCCCCGGCCGCAAAATCGCCGTGATGCTTGTGGAAGGCGATCACCGAACCCGCAGAGCTGGTGTTCGCGTACTCGTCGAGAATTGTCGGCGCCTCTTCAGCGCTTGCTTCCCGCCCCAGCACCCGGCGGCTAATGAGCTGGTTCATATTGAGGTTGGCCTGGTGCAGCCACATGCGCTTGACCCCCGCGGCCTCCAGCGACAGGCTGCCGAGGTGATCGAGAATCAGGTCAGCGACCATCGGGCAGACTTCCTTGAACACCTTGCGGCCGTTCTGGCGGAACAGCTTGTCGGGCTGGCCGACGCCGCTTTCATCGCCGCGGTTGAGGAAGCCGAAGTTGTTGCGGATGTTATTCGAGAACTTGGTCTTCAGGCGTGTGCCGAGGATCTCGAACTGGTCATCCGAGCTGGCGGCATCCTTGCGTTCCACGACGACGGCCGTACACACGTCGCCGAAAATAAAGTGGGCGTCGCGATCGCGGAAGTTCAGGTGGCCGGAACAGATTTCCGGGTTTACCACCAGCACACAGTCGGCACTGCCGTTGACGATGCTATCGCGTGCAGCCTGGATGCCGAAGGTGGCTGATGAGCAGGCCACGTTCATATCGTAGCCCCAACCCTCGATGCCGAGGGCGTCCTGCAACTCGACGGCGATGGCCGGGTAGGGGCGCTGCAAGTTGGAACAGGCGACGATCACCGCGTCGATATCGGCGGCAGTCTTGCCGGCGCGTTCCATGGCTTCGTGCGCGGCAATCACGCCGATCTCGCACTGCAGGGACTGTTCCTCGTTGGGCCGCTCGGCGATGCGCGGGGCCATGCGCTCGGGGTCCAGTACGCCTTCCTTGTCGATCACGTAGCGGGCCTTGATGCCCGACGCCTTCTCGATAAATTCTGCAGAGGAGTGTTCCAGCTGCGGTACGTCGCCGGCGGCAATAGCCTCAGCGTGCTCGGTGTTGTAGTTGTCGACGAACTGGTTGAAGGACTCAACCAGTTCCGCATTGCTAATAGACAGGCTCGGGGTGAAGAGCCCCGTCCCACTGATGACGCAGGTGGTCATTAGCGCTTATCGACAGGCACGTAGTCCCGCTGGGTATGGCCCGTGTAAAGCTGGCGCGGGCGACCGATACGGTAGCTGCCGCTGATCATTTCGTTCCAGTGGGCAATCCAGCCCACGGTGCGGCCCACGGCGAAGATCACCGTGAACATGCTGGTGGGAATGCCGATGGCCTTGAGAATGATGCCGGAGTAGAAGTCCACGTTGGGGTAGAGCTTCTTCTCGATGAAGTATTCGTCTTCCAGGGCGATCTGCTCCAGGCGCTTGGCGATGGCCAGCAGCGGATCGTTCTCGATACCCAACTCCGCCAACACCTCGTCGCAGCTCTCTTTGAGCACCGTGGCGCGGGGATCGAAGTTCTTGTACACCCGGTGACCGAAGCCCATCAGGCGGAAGGGATCGTCCTTGTCCTTGGCCCGGGCCACGAACTCGTCGATGCGCTCCGGGTCGCCAATTTCCTGCAGCATATTCAGCACCGCCTCGTTGGCACCGCCGTGGCTCGGGCCCCACAGGGCCGCGATACCAGCCGCGATACAGGCAAACGGATTGGCGCCCGAGGAGCCCGCCAGGCGCACCGTGGAAGTAGAGGCGTTCTGCTCGTGGTCGGCGTGCAGCAGGAAGATGCGGTCCATGGCCTTGGCGAGCACGGGGTTGACGTTGCTGGGCTCGCAGGGCGTACCGAACATCATATGCAGGAAGTTCTCGCCGTAGCTGAGATTGTTGTCCGGGTACATAAAGGGCTGGCCGATGGAGTACTTGTAGCTCATGGCCGCCAGGGTCGGCATCTTGGCAATCAGGCGGAAAGCCGCGACTTCGCGGTGCTTCTCGTCGCTGATATCGGTGGAGTCGTGGTAGAAAGCGGACAGGGCGCCAACCACGCCACAGAGGATGGCCATCGGGTGCGCGTCGCGGCGGAATCCGCGGAAGAAGTAGGTCAGTTGGTCGTGCACCATGGTGTGGTAGCGCACGGTGTTTTCGAAGTTGGCTTTCTGCTCGGCATTAGGCAGTTCTCCGTACAGCAGCAGATAGCAGGTTTCGAGGTAGTCGGAGTGTTCAGCGAGCTGGTCGATGGGGTAGCCGCGGTGCAGCAGGGTGCCTTTGCCACCGTCAATATAGGTAATCTGTGATTCGCAGGCAGCGGTGGAAACAAAACCCGGGTCGTAGGTAAACATGCCTTTGGCGGTAAGTCCGCCCACGTCGACCACGTCGGGCCCGATGCTACCGGAGTAGACTGGCAGATCGATCGCCTCGTCCAGGCCGTCGATGGAAAGGCTTGCTTTTTTGTCGCTCATGGAGGGTCCTGTTTTCATACTTGGGCGGGGTGCTCAACTATAGAGTTTCGGTGAGGATTGTCAATTGGACGCAGGCCCCGCAAGCCAGCAACGCCGGGGGGTCGCGTTGTATTTGAATCGGCATCTGCCTATACTCTGCCGCGGTTTCACGGGCGCGCACCTCGGCTGGCTTCCAGCCACAAAAACCACGCTTCTCCCAGAGCAGCACAGCGCGCCCACTTCGCCACCGGCGCTCGCCAAGAAGGGTCGTGGCGCACAAACAACGATACCCCGTACGGGGCCACATACTGGTATCGAACATCGTGAATGACACAAGACCTGTAAACCTGGACCTGGGAACGATCAAGCTCCCGATCACCGCGATCACGTCCATCCTTACCCGCATTTCCGGGGTCATCAATTTCGTTTCCGTTGGCATCATGCTGTACCTGCTGGATATGAGCCTCTCGGGCCCCCAGGGTTTTGCCGAAGTGAAGTCGCTGCTGGCGTCGCCCTTCGTAAAGCTGGTTGTCTGGGGCATCCTGTCGGTGAGCATCTACCACGGCCTGGCCGGCCTGAAGCACCTGGTCGGTGACTTCGGCTACGGCGAGACCCTGGAAGGCGGCGTGCTCGGCTCCCGCATCATCATTGTTCTTTCCGTTGTGCTGATTGCGCTCGCGGGGTTGTGGATATGGTAACTGCAGTAACAAACCTGGGCCGTTCCGGCCTCTACGACTGGCTGGTTCAGCGCGTCAGCGGCGTCATCCTGCTGGCCTGGTTCAGCATTATCGGTACCTACATCGGCATGAACGATGATATGAGCTATGCCCAGTGGCAGGGCTTCTTCGCCCAGACCTGGATGCAGGTGCTCAGCGTGGCGGCCATGCTGTCGATCGGCCTGCACGCCTGGATCGGCCTGTGGTGCGTGCTCACGGACTACCTGACCACGCGCATGATTGGGGCCAACGGCAATCTCATTCGGGGCATCGTCAGCGCCATCTGTGGCGTGACGCTGTTCACCTACATGGTCTGGGGCCTCCAGATCATCTGGATGGGCTGAGGGCTCGCCGGGCTCAATTGCCTGGCGATTGTCTGGATAAGCCGGACCCGATACATTTTTGATAATCAGCGCCTGTTATTGGCGTGTGACACCTGGAGACACCTGAAACATGGCTTCCATTCGTACCATCTCATTTGACGGCGTCATCGTCGGTGGCGGCGGCTCCGGCATGCGTGCCGCGCTGCAGCTGGCCCAGTCCGGCTACAAGACCGCGGTGATCAGCAAGGTCTTCCCGACCCGCTCGCACACGGTGTCGGCCCAGGGCGGTATCACCTGCGCGATTGCCAGCGCAGACCCCAATGACGACTGGCGCTGGCATATGTATGACACGGTAAAAGGCTCCGACTACATCGGCGACCAGGACGCCATCGAATACATGTGTTCAGTGGGCCCGGAAGCCATCTTTGAACTCGAACACATGGGCCTGCCTTTCTCTCGTACCGAAGAGGGCCGCATATACCAGCGCCCCTTCGGCGGCCAGTCCAAGAACTTCGGTGAGGGTGGCCAGGCCGCCCGCACCTGTGCCGCGGCGGACCGCACCGGCCACGCGCTGCTGCACACGCTCTACCAGAACAACGTCAAGAACAACACGCAGTTCTTCAACGAGTGGTTTGCCGTCGACCTGGTGAAGAACCAGGACGGCGCGGTGGTAGGCGTGATCGCTATCGACATCGAAAGCGGCGAGACCGTATTCGTGAAGTCCAAGGCGACGGTATTCGCCACCGGTGGCGCCGGCCGTATCTACGCCTCCACCACGAACGCTCACATCAACACCGGCGATGGGGTTGGCATGGCCATGCGTGCGGGCTTCCCCTTGCAGGACATGGAGATGTGGCAGTTCCATCCCACTGGCATTTATGGCGCCGGCACCCTGGTAACGGAAGGTTGCCGGGGTGAGGGCGGCTACCTGATCAACAAAGACGGCGAGCGCTTCATGGAGCGCTACGCCCCCAACGCCAAGGATCTGGCCGGCCGCGACGTGGTGGCCCGTTCCATGGTGCTGGAAATCCTCGAAGGCCGCGGCTGTGGCCCAGAGGGTGACCACGTATTCCTGAAACTCGACCACCTCGGTGAGGAAGTGCTGGAGTCCCGCCTGCCGGGTATTCTGGAACTGTCCCGCACCTTTGCCCACGCCGACCCGGTGAAAGAGCCGATTCCGGTGGTGCCGACCTGTCACTATATGATGGGCGGTACGCCCACCAACATTCATGGTCAGGCGCTGACGGTCGACACCGACGGCAACGACCAGGTGATCCCCGGCTTCTACGCCTGTGGCGAAGCTGCCTGCGTGTCCGTACACGGCGCCAACCGCCTGGGCGGCAACTCGCTGCTGGACCTTGTGGTGTTCGGCCGTGCCTCCGGCCTGTTTATCGAAGACGCCCTGCGCACGGGCATCGAGCTGCGCGATCCCAGTGACAGCGACATCGAAGAAGCCATGGCGCGCCTCAACAGGGTCAACGCCTCCACCGACGGCGAGAAGACCGCGGACCTGCGCAAGGAGCTGCAAACCATCATGCAGAACCACTTCGGTGTGTTCCGCAAGGGTGACTTCATGGTGGAAGGCGTCAAGAAGTTGCAGGAGCTGCGCCCGCGTATTGAGAACGCCCACCTGGAAGACAAGAGCCAGGCCTACAACACCGCGCGCATCGAGCTGCTGGAGCTGCAGAACCTGCTGGAGACCGCCGAGGCCACGGCGATCTCCGCCGAGCAGCGCACCGAGAGCCGCGGCGCCCACGCCCGCGAGGACCTGCCGGAGCGCGACGACGAGAACTGGCTGTGCCATTCCCTGTACTATCCGACCGAAAAGCGCCTGGGCAAGCGGTCGGTGAACTTCACGCCGAAGACCATGCCGGGCTTCGAGCCCAAAGTACGTACCTACTGATCACGAGGACTTTCCGACATGTTGCAAGTCAGTATCTACCGCTACAACCCGGAGACCGACAAGGAACCCTACATGCAGGACCTTGAAGTCGACACCGGCGGCAAGGATATGATGGTGCTGGACGTCCTCGAGTTGCTGAAGGCCGAAGATCCCTCCATCACTTACCGCCGTTCCTGTCGCGAGGGTGTGTGTGGTTCCGACGGCATGAACATCAATGGCAAGAACGGCCTGGCCTGTATCACCCACCTGTCCGACACGGTGAAGAACAACAAGCTGGTGCTGCGCCCGTTGCCGGGCCTGCCGGTGGTGCGCGACCTGGTGGTGGACATGAGCCTGTTCTACCAGCAGTACGAGAAGATCCAGCCCTACCTGCAGAACAATACGCCAGCCCCGGCCATCGAGCGGCTGCAGAGCCCGGAAGAGCGCGCCAAGCTCGACGGTCTGTACGAGTGCATTCTCTGCGCCTGCTGCTCTACCAGTTGCCCGTCCTTCTGGTGGAACCCGGATCGCTTCATCGGCCCGGCGGGCCTGTTGCAGGCCTACCGTTTCCTGGCGGATTCCCGCGACACCGCCACCGAGGAACGCCTGGCCAAGCTGGATGACCCCTTCAGCGTGTTCCGCTGCCACAACATCCAGAACTGCGTGAACGTATGCCCGAAAGGTCTCAACCCGACCCGCGCTATCGGTCATATACGCACCATGTTGTTGCAGCGCGGCGCCTGACAAAGGGCGTTAAGCACCTAAAGACCCCGACCCCTGTCGGGGTATTGCCGCCCGGGGCTGCCGGGCGGTAAAAAAACCTGTCTATATCCGCCCGAGAAGCCCCGCAGCGCTAGGGTGCGGGGGTTTTTGTGTGCGATAATCTGCGCGCCAAAATTCCAGCCCACTGTTCGGATTCAAGCGCGCATGCAAGAAAGTCAGATGGAGGCGCTCTGGCGCAGCTCCCATATCTACGGCGGCAACGCTACCTATGTAGAAGATTTGTATGAAGCCTACCTCATGGACCCCAACGCGGTTCCCGAGGAATGGCGCAGCTATTTCGACACCCTGCCGCGAGTTGATGGCAACCTGGCAGACATTCCCCATTCCACGGTACGCGACCGCTTTGCCCAGATCAGCAAGATGCGGGTGCGCACCGAGGCGACCGTGCAGGCGGACAGCCAGGCCACCGAGTACGAGCGCAAGCAGGTACGCGTCATCCAGCTTATTTCGGCCTATCGCCAGCGCGGCCACCAGAAGGCCAGCCTGGACCCGCTGGGCATCGCCGACCGCCAGCACGTGGCCGACCTTGAGCTGTCCTTTCACGAGCTGTCCCAGGCCGACTTCGACACCGTGTTCCAGACCGGCAGCCTGCACATCGGCAAGGCCGACGCCACTCTCGGCGAGATTCACGACGCGTTGGAAAGAACCTATTGCAAGCATGTGGGTGCAGAGTTCATGCACATTACCAACAGTGAAGAGCGTCACTGGGTGATGGGCCGCATGGAAGCCGTGCGCTCGGCGCCGGACTTCGGCACCGAGGTACAGAAGACCCTGCTGCGCCGGCTGATCAAGGCCGAGGGCCTGGAGAAGTCCCTGGGCTCGAAGTACCCGGGCACCAAGCGCTTCGGGCTGGAAGGGGGCGAAAGCCTCATTCCCATGCTCTACGAAATGATCCAGCGTGCCGGTGGCTACGGCGCCAAGGAAGTGGTGATCGGCATGGCCCACCGCGGCCGTCTCAACGTGCTGATCAACGTACTGGGCAAGCGCCCCTCGGACCTGTTCGAGGAGTTCGAGGGCAAGGCCATCGTCGAAACTTCCGGTGATGTGAAGTACCACCAGGGCTTCTCCTCCAACGTGATGACGCCGGGCGGCGAGTGCCACCTGGCGCTGTCCTTCAACCCCTCGCATCTGGAGATTGTCTCGCCGGTGGTGGAGGGCAGCGTGCGCGCCCGCCAGGACCGCCGCCTGGACCCCTTCGGTAGTACGGTGCTGCCCATCGTGGTACACGGCGATGCCGCTTTCGCCGGCCAGGGCGTGGTAATGGAAACATTCCAGATGTCGCAGACCCGCGGCTACCGCACCGGCGGCACCATCCACATCGTGCTCAACAACCAGATCGGCTTTACCACCAGCCGCCAGTCGGATGCGCGCTCCACCGAGTACTGCACCGATGTGGCCAAGATGGTGCAGGCGCCCATCTTCCACGTGAACGCGGACGACCCTGAAGCGGTGCTGTTTGTTACCCAGATGGCGGTGGACTATCGCAACGAGTTCAAGAAAGACGTGGTGGTGGACCTGGTCTGTTACCGCCGGCGCGGCCACAACGAGGCGGACGACCCCTCTATCACCCAGCCGCTCATGTACGACGCTATCAAGAAGCACCCGACCACCCGCGATCTGTATGCCCAACAGCTTATCCAGCTAGGCGTGATCTCCCAGGAAGAGGACCAGAACCTGGTGGACGGCTTCCGGGAATCCCTGGACGCCGGCGACCCGCTGGTGTCCAGCCTGGTGAGCGAACCCAACAAGGAACTGTTTGTTGACTGGACCCCTTACCTGGGCCACGACTTCAATATCGAGAGCGACACCACCATGGACCTGCACCACATGCAGGCCCTGGCGGCGAAGATCAACGAGTCGCCGGAAGGCATCCCGCTCAACCGCCAGGTGAAGAAGATTCTTGAGGACCGCCGCAAGATGGGGGGCGGAGCGCTGGCCGTGAACTGGGGCTTTGCCGAGACCCTGGCCTATGCCTCGCTGCTGGAAGCCGAGTACCCGGTGCGCATCACCGGTCAGGATGTGGGCCGCGGCACCTTCAGCCACCGCCACGCGGTGCTGCACAACCAGAAGGACGGCAGCATCTACATCCCCTTGCAAAACATCAGCGAAGACCAGGCGGTGTTCGACCTGTACGACTCGCTGCTGTCGGAAGAGGCGGTGCTGGCCTTTGAATACGGCTATGCCACCACCTCTCCCAAGGGACTGGTGGTCTGGGAAGCCCAGTTCGGCGACTTCGCCAACGGCGCCCAGGTGGTGATCGACCAGTTTATTACCAGCGGCGAGCACAAGTGGCAGCGCCTCTGCGGCCTGACCCTGCTGCTGCCCCACGGCTACGAGGGCCAGGGCCCCGAGCACTCCTCGGCGCGCCTGGAGCGCTTCCTGCAGCTCTGCGCCGAGCACAACGTGCAGGTGATTGTGCCCACTACCCCGGCACAGATTTTCCACGTGTTGCGGCGCCAGGCTATTCGCCCGCTGCGCCGCCCGTTGGTAGTGATGTCGCCCAAAAGCCTGCTGCGTCACAAGCAGGCCACATCGTCACTGGAAGAGCTGGCCGGGGGTCGCTTCCAGCAGGTGATTGGCGAGACTGATGAGCTGGATTCGAAGGCGGTGAAGCGCGTGGTGCTGTGCTCCGGCAAGGTCTACTACGACCTGCGCGATACTCGCCGTGAACGCGGTATCGACGACGTGGCCATTATCCGCCTCGAGCAGCTCTACCCCTTCCCGGAGCCGGAGCTGTATGAGCAACTCCAGAAGTACCCCAACCTGGAAGACGCGGTGTGGTGCCAGGAAGAGCCCATGAACCAGGGCGCCTGGTATTCCAGCCAGCACCATATGCGCCGCGTTATCCACCGTCACAAAGCAGAAATCTACCTGCGCTACGCCGGCCGCGAGGCCTCCGCGGCGCCGGCTGCGGGCTACATGAGCCTGCACCTGCAGCAGCAGGAACAATTCATCAACGAAGCCTTGGAAGAACAGGAATAGGGAAATGGCAATTGAGATCAAGGCCCCGGCGTTCCCGGAATCGGTCGCCGACGGAGAAGTAGCGACCTGGCACAAGCAGCCTGGAGAGGCTGTAAAGCGCGACGAACTGATCGTGGAGATCGAGACCGACAAGGTCGTCATGGAAGTGGTCGCGCCGGTAGACGGCACGCTCTCCGGAATTATGAAACAGGAGGGCGACACGGTACTCAGCAACGAGGTGCTGGGTACCCTGGAAGAGGGGGCTGTGGCTGCTGCCCCGGCGCCGGCTGCTGAGCCTGCCCCAACTGCTGAGGCGGCGCCGGCCGCTGCAGAGCCGGCGGCTGCCACCGAGGCCGACGACAGCCAGATCGGCCCCGCCGCGCGCCGCCTGGCGGATGAAAAGAATGTGGATCTGTCGAAAGTGACCGGCACCGGCAAAGACGGCCGCATTCTCAAGGAAGATATTCTCAAGTACCTGAAGTCCGAGCCTGCACCGGCTCCTGCCCCCGCGCCGGCTCCGGCTGCCGCCACGGCACCGGCAGTGGACGGCCCCACCAGCGAGCGCGTCGAGCGCCGCGTGCCTATGACCCGCATGCGCAAGCGTATCGCCGAGCGCCTGCTGAGCGTGTCTCAGGACACGGCCATGCTCACCACCTTCAACGAGGTGAACATGGCGCCGGTGATGGCCCTGCGCAGTAAGTACAAGGACAGCTTCGAGAAAACCCACAACGGCACCCGACTGGGTTTCATGGGCTTTTTCGTCAAGGCGGCCTGCGAGGCGCTCAAGCGCTTCCCGGCGGTCAACGCCTCCATCGACGGGAACGACATCGTCTACCACGGCTACCAGGATATCGGTGTGGCGGTATCCACCCAGAATGGTCTGGTGGTGCCGATACTGAAAGATGCTGACTTCATGAGCATTGCTGATGTGGAGGCGCAGATCAATGACTTCGGCGTGCGCGCTCGCGATGGCAAGCTGAGCATCGAGGAGATGACCGGCGGCACCTTCACAATCTCCAACGGCGGTGTGTTCGGCTCGCTGATGTCCACCCCGATCCTCAACCCGCCGCAGACTGGCATACTGGGCATGCACAAGATCCAGGAGCGGCCGATGGCGGTGAACGGTGAAGTGGTGGTGCTGCCGATGATGTACCTGGCACTGTCTTACGACCACCGCCTGATCGATGGCAAGGATGCAGTGCAGTTCCTGGTGGCGATCAAGGACCTGCTGGAAGACCCGGCGCGGATTCTGCTGCAGCTTTAAGCTGCAGTGAGAAAGCCGTGTAACAGCCCATTCACACAGATTCGTTATAGGTAGAGATGTATGTCTGAAAAATATGATGTTGTAGTGATCGGTTCCGGGCCCGCCGGCTATGTGGCGGCCATCCGCGCTGCCCAGCTCGGCCTGAAGACCGCCTGTATCGAGAAGGACACCCACGAGGACGGCAAGGTTCAGTTGGGCGGCACCTGCCTGAACGTGGGCTGTATCCCCTCCAAGGCCCTGCTCGACAGTTCCTACAAGTACCACGAAGCTGCCGAAGAGCTTGGTGTTCACGGCATCAATGTGAAAGGCGCCGAGCTGGACATCCCGGCCATGCAGGCCCGTAAGCAGAAGATTGTCGACCAGCTCACCGGCGGCATCGGCGGACTGTTCAAGACCAACGGTGTGACGCCTCTGACCGGTATGGGCAAGGTGCTGGCCAACCACCAGGTGGAACTGACCAGGCCTGACGGCAGCGTCGAGGTGCTGGACGCCGAGAACATCATTGTCGCCACCGGCTCCCTGCCCATCGAGATTCCGCCCGCCCCCTGCGACCACGAGTATATTGTGGACTCCACTGGCGCGCTGATGTTTGAAGAAGCCCCCAAGCGCCTGGGTGTGATCGGTGCCGGCGTGATCGGCCTGGAACTCGGCAGCGTTTGGAGCCGCTGCGGCTCAGAGGTGGTGGTGCTGGAAGCCCTGGAAGACTTCCTGCCGATGATGGACCAGCAGATCGCCAAGGAAGCCAAGAAAATCTTTACCAAGCAGGGCCTGGATATCCGCATGGGCTGCCGGGTGACCAACGCCGAGGTAAAGAGCAAGAAGGTGGAGGTGACCTACACCAACGCTGACGGCGAGACTACCGAAAAGTTCGACAAGCTGATCGTCTGTGTGGGCCGCCGCCCCCAGACCGAGAGCGTGTTGTCCGCCGACTGCGGCGTGAACATGGACGAACGCGGCTTCATCTTCGTCAATGACTACTGCGAGACCGAAGCGCCTCACATCTATGCGGTGGGCGATATCGTGCGCGGCCCGATGCTGGCCCACAAGGGTTCGGAAGAGGGTGTGATGGTGGCCGAGCGTATCGCCGGCAAGCACGCGCAGATGAACTACGACACCATTCCCAACGTGATCTACACCCACCCGGAGATCGCCTCCGTGGGCAAGACCGAACAGGAACTCAAGGCTGACGGCATCGAGTACAAAGCCGGCGCCTTCCCGTTTGCCGCCAGTGGCCGCGCCCTGGCCGCCAACGACAGCGATGGCATGGTGAAAATGCTGGCCTGCACCGAGACCGACCGCATCCTTGGCTGCCACGTGGTGGGCCCCTCCGCGGCGGACCTGGTGCAGCAGGTGGTGATCGCCATGGAGTTCGGCTCCAGCGCCGAAGACCTGCAGCTCACCGTGTTTGGCCACCCGACCCTGTCGGAGGCGGTGCACGAGGCTGCGCTGGCGGTGGATGGCCACGCGATTCATATCGCCAACCGCAAAAAGCGTTAGGGTTTTTTATAAGACCGCTCTCTGTATGAGCCACTATGAATTTCGAGGGGCGTACTCACTTGCTGAGAGTTCGCCCTTTAACAACCCAGTGTGTTTCGAGGAGTGCGCCCGCGTTATCGGCGCGCTCGTCAGTTGAAGGCGGTGCTTGATTTGGGGAGAATGAACGCCGTTTTCACAGTGCGGGCCGGCGGCCCGTATGCAACCCAACATAATAATATTGGGGGCGACGAGCGGTTTTCACCGCGGCTGAATCGCCAGACCTCACTGCAAGCATTTTACGAGAACGGAAAGATACAACGATGAACCTTCACGAGTATCAGGGCAAACAGCTGTTTGCCGAGTACGGCCTGCCGGTTTCCAAGGGGCACGCTGTCGACACGGCCGCTGACGCGGTCAAGGCTGCGGACATGATCGGTGGCGACATGTGGGTGGTAAAAGCCCAGGTGCACGCCGGCGGCCGCGGCAAGGCCGGTGGCGTTAAGCTGGTCAAGACCAAGGACGAGATTCACGCCTTTGCCGAGCAGTGGCTGGGCAAGAACCTGGTCACCTACCAGACCGACGAGAACGGCCAGCCGGTCAGCAAGATCCTGGTAGAAGCCTGCACCGACATCGCCGAGGAAATGTACCTGGGCGCCGTGGTGGACCGCTCCACCCGTCGCATCGTGTTCATGGCCTCCACCGAGGGTGGCGTCGAAATCGAGAAGGTTGCCGAGGAAACGCCCGAAAAGATTCTCAAGGCCACGGTTGATCCGCTGGTGGGCGCCCAGCCCTACCAGGGCCGCGACCTGGCCTTCCGCCTGGGCCTGCAGGGTGACCAGATCAAGCAGTTCGTGAAGATTTTCCTGGGCCTGGCCAAGCTGTTCCAGGACAAAGACCTGGCGCTGATCGAAGTCAACCCGCTGGTGATCACCGAAGAAGGCAAGCTGCACTGCCTGGACGCCAAAGTCGGCGTGGACGGTAATGCCCTGTACCGCCAGGATGCGGTGCGCGAGATGCACGACCCCTCACAGGAAGACGAGCGCGAGGCCCATGCGGCCCAGTGGGAGCTCAACTACGTGGCGCTGGACGGCAACATCGGCTGCATGGTCAACGGCGCCGGCCTGGCCATGGGCACCATGGATATTGTTGCCCTGCACGGCGGTTTCCCCGCCAACTTCCTCGACGTGGGCGGTGGCGCCACCAAGGAGCGTGTGACCGAGGCTTTCAAGATCATCCTGTCGGATGAGAACGTGAAAGCGGTACTGGTGAACATCTTTGGCGGCATTGTGCGCTGTGACCTGATTGCCGAAGGCATTATGGGTGCCGTGGAAGAAGTGGGCGTGCAGGTGCCCGTCGTTGTGCGCCTCGAGGGCAACAACGCCGAACTCGGCCGCAAGCTGCTGGACGAGAGCGATTTCAACATCATTGCCGCGGAAGGACTGACCGACGCTGCGAAAAAAGCCGTGGAAGCAGCCGGAGGTGCAGCATGAGCGTCCTGATCAACAAAGACACCAAGGTTATCTGCCAGGGCTTTACCGGCTCCCAGGGGACCTTCCACTCAGAGCAGGCTATCGACTACGGCACCAAAATGGTCGGCGGTGTTACCCCGGGCAAGGGCGGCCAGGAGCACCTGGGCCTGCCGGTGTTCAACACCGTGGCGGAAGCCGTAGACACTACCGGCGCCGACGCCTCCGTCATCTACGTACCGGCACCGTTCTGCAAGGACTCCATCCTCGAAGCCGCCAATGGCGGCGTGAAGCTGATTGTTTGCATCACTGAGGGCATTCCCACCCTGGACATGCTCGACGCGAAAGTGAAGTGTGACGAGATGGGTGTGCGCCTGATCGGCCCGAACTGCCCCGGGGTAATCACTCCTGGCGAGTGTAAAATCGGCATCATGCCCGGCAGCATTCACCTGCCCGGCAAGGTTGGCATCGTCAGCCGCTCCGGCACCCTGACCTATGAAGCCGTGAAGCAGACCACCGACGCCGGCTTCGGCCAGTCCACCTGTGTGGGCATCGGCGGTGACCCCATCCCAGGTTCCAACTTCATCGACATCCTCGAACTGTTTGAGAAGGACCCGGCCACCGAAGCCATCGTGATGATCGGTGAAATCGGCGGCACCGCGGAAGAAGAGGCCGCGGCCTACATCAAGGCGAATGTCTCCAAGCCCGTGGTCAGCTACATTGCCGGCGTTACCGCACCGAAGGGCAAGCGCATGGGCCACGCCGGTGCGATCATCTCGGGTGGCAAGGGTACGGCCGACGAGAAGTTCGCCGCTCTGGAAGACGCCGGTGTCAAAACCGTCCGCTCCCTGGCCGACATCGGTTCCGCCATGGCGGAAATC
>JANQLM010000066.1 GCA_028280635.1 Halieaceae bacterium
AGCCCAAGATCGCTGACGGTTTCCCGATTAATCGCGGTCAGGGGGCTGAAGCGTTGTTCCTGGTAGTTTCGACCGGCGAGCAGCCACTCCCCCGGAAAGTCGCTCGAATGTCTGGCGCGCCAGGAAAAAACGGGTTTGCCGGTTTGCGGCGAGCCATCGCGTACCGCGCCTGCGGGTGGTTTGCCGCTGTCGCCCGGCCCCGCGCAGGCGCAAAGGAACAGCCAACAGACAACGAGAAAAAGGAGCAGCAGGGGGGACGCGATGTCGCGCGAGCTATTCTGCATGCTTCAGCGCCCGATGAACTTTGGCGGTCGCTTCTCGACAACCGCGGTGACCCCTTCCCTGAAGTCCTCACTCGCCATACAGATGTTTTGCGCATAAGTCTCCATATCCAGTGTCTCCTCAAGCGAGAGACCGAGCGACCTGGACAGGGACTTTCTGGACAGCCGCGTGGCGACAGGCGGGCCGGCGGCGAGGGAACGAGCCAGGTCCATGGTCGCCGGCAGGAGGTCATCCGCATCCACCACCTGAGAAACGATTCCAAGCTTGAGCGCCTCCGCGGCAGACAGTTTCGGGGCGAGCCAGATCAACTCTTTGGCCCTGGCTTCGCCGACAATCCGGGGCAGGAAGTAGGACAGACCCCACTCCGGGTGCAGCCCCAGCTTCGAAAACGCCATGCTGAACTTTGCATCACTGGATGCAACCCGAATATCGCAGGCCAGCGCCATACCCATACCACCCCCCGCCACGGCGCCGTTGATACCCGCTACCAGGGGTTTGCTGGCCCGATGCATGGCCAGCACGACTTTGTTGCGAACGGGCATAATCCGGTGCTCGGTATCAACCCAGCTATCGCCACTCTCGATAGCATTCTTCATGGCATGCAAATCACCGCCGGCGCAAAATGCGTCGCCGGCGCCGGTGAGCACAATCGCTCTCACTTCATCGCTTGCATCGCTCACCAGAAACGCATCGAGTAGTTCCTCCCGCATCTCGGAAACAATCGCATTGCTCTGTTCCGGCCGGTTGAGGGTGATCACGGCGACCTGGTCCTGAACAGCGTAGTGAAGGTATCGGTACTCTGGATTCACGGTTTTCTCCAGTGGTCAGCGCTGGGCGCGGCAGGGCGCAACGGCAGCACGGATAAGCAAGACCTCGGGGCAGGCGTCGCGCGACTGGAGCGAACGCCGGTCCGAGAGCAAAATGCGGAGAGCCCCGGCCGGGGCCCTCCCAGATGAGCAAGACCACATGCCCGGTCGCGCATTGGAACGATCAGAACATCACGTCCGGGCGCAGGGTGAGTTGCAGCATCCACTCGCGAGTCGGGTTGCGGGCATAGGCCGTCGCCTGTGGCACAGTACCGTCATTTCCTTCAGAGCGAGAGAGATCGAAACTGTCGAGAGCTACTGCCTCGTCAGTCAGATTCCGGCCGATGAAGTCCAGCGACCAGGCGCCGTTTGCCGCGTATATGCCTATGCCTCCGTTGTACAGCGTATAGGAGTCCTGCTTGGCCCAGGGATTGTTTTCCCCATCACCCTGGTAACTGCCGCTATAGCTGGCGAGCAGATTGGCCTTGATCCTCATGGACGCGGTCAGCGGCGAGTCGAAGTTGATACCGAGAGAACCCGCCCATTCGGGTGCCCGGCGGAGCGGGTGTCCTTCCCGGTCCTGTGCATCAAAGCCCGTACCGGCAAGCAGCCCCCCGGCATCCGTTTCCAGACTGTCATCGACGTCCACATTGCAGCCCGATGGATCAACAAATATCTGGTACTCGTTGCACTGGGAAACGAAGTCGTCGAACTGACTGTCGTTGTACGCGACATTGAAAGACACTCGCAGCGGCTCCAGAGGCGTCTGCCAGAGAATGTCTGCTTCGAAGCCCTCCACGATGGCCTTACCGGCATTGATCGTCCGGGTTTCGATACCACCGTCCTCACTGGTGAAAATGGCGTTTTGCTGCAGGTCGGAGTACTCGTAGCTGAATATCGCCGTATTGATACGCAGCGTGTTGTCGAGCAACTGCCACTTGGCGCCCACTTCGAAACCCTCGACATTCTCCTCTTCGAAGGCGTTTTCAAAGGGTTCCGTTCCCGGCACCGTGGTCGGGGCCAGGTCGAGCGGCGCGACGTTGAAACCGCCGGATTTGAATCCTTCCTTATAGGTCGCATACAACATCAATTCCTCCTGCGGCCTCCAGGAAAGGGCCACTTCAGGCGATAGATCGTCATAGTCCAGATCAGACGTTGCGACCCGATGGGGCCCGGCAGGTATACCCCTGTGCTCTTCGAAATTCTGCCCGGAATAGCTCCGCTCTTCCTCGGTATAGCGCGCACCCAGAGACAGCTCCAGGGTTTCGCTAAGCGATATATCCGTCTGCGCAAACACCGACCAGGACTGACCGTCGACCGTGCTGATGTTGTCCGGTATCAGCCTGAAGGTCGGGCTTATCCACACCTGGCCACCGGTCTCGAGCTCCCGGTCGTCGACAAAGGCCCCAAACATCAGCCGGAAACTATCGAAGTCGCCGCTGAGCCGGAGCTCCTGGGACAGGGTCTCGACCTTGACCAAGGAGCCTATCGCCAGACCACCAGCAATGTTGGCGGGCCGGGCACCAACGTTGCCAAACAGATTGTTCTCGATATCCACCCAGCCGGTAATTGCGTTGAGTTCCCAGCTGTCGCTGATCTCGTAGTCGAAATCCAGCGCAAGCTGCGTCAGCTCGATGTTCATCGTCGGCTCGCTCTCGGCATATATGGAGGGCGCTACCAGCGGGTCGATAATGAAATCTTCTGCGGAAAAGTTATCGCTGACTTTACAGTCGCTGAAGGGGTTCAGTACGGGAGTTAACTCGTTACACTGTTTGATCCCGACCATGGCATAGTGGCCCTGGTCGCGCTCGGCATGGTAAGCCTTCACAGTGACGGAGGAGCGTTCGAAGTCGCCTTGCAGCGTTCCCACGTAAACCGTTTCATCGAAATTCGGGCCCGTGTCGTCCCTGGGCTGGGAGGCCGTGGGATCTCCTCTGCCCCAGATATTGTTGTAGTAACCCTCGGCGTCCTGATGGCGCACGGCGAGCCTTCCGCCCCAGGTATCGGTCAGCGGGCCCGACAGTATCACGTGTCCGAAGGCGCGCTCGTTCTCCATCTCGTAGCCAAACTGCACCTCGCTGAAGAATTCGTCTGTCGGATCCTTGGTTTTCATCGCGAGGATGCCGCCCGGGCTGTTCTTGCCAAAGAACAGTGCCTGCGGTCCCTTCAGAACCTCGATCGACTGTAAATCAAACAGGCCAAACCTCAGTAGCTGAGGAGAGCTGTGAGCCACGCCGTCGAGGTTAACCGCCACAGACTCATCTGTTGCGGCATTCACCGCGTCTCCCTGAATGCCACGCAGATTTATCGACGGGAACACCGGGCCCGAGCTGTAGATAATCAGCCCCGACACCTGGCTGTTCAGGTCTTCGAACTCCGCCGTGGCGTAGGCCTCAAGCGCGCGGGAATCAAATGCCTGCACCGCCACCGGCACATCCTGCAAGCTCTCCTCGCGCTTCCTGGCGGTCACCACGATTTCCTCGAGCTGGTGCTGACCAAAGGCCAGGCTCGCATCCAGGGCAAAGACTGATGTCGCCACCAAACCCGCGACAGCATTGACTCTGGTAATAACACCCATACCCACCTCCTTATAGTTATTAACTTAGTGTTTGCATAACATGTATCATACTTGATGATCATTCAGCAAGTAATAATGCTCTGCCGTGGCTCGCAGCGTCCACGCGAACAGCTCAATGCCCTTCCCGCTCAACAGAGGCCAACCCGGCGACGGAAGTACGGGCCGACGGGGCTTGTACTTTCCGTTTACGTTTAATATACTTGCTGATTAGTTAGTTTATTACAATCACGGCGCCGCGCGGCCAGCGATCTCATCGACACGACGCGGGGTGGAGCTTCGAATGAAATGCCTGTCTTCCCTGGAGGTACTACAGACCTGCTCTCCAATGGCCTCCCCCACCTGCCTGCGCGCTGTCGACTTTACCGGGCAACTCGCGCAGCAGTGGGGTGCAAGGGTCCTGCTTGAACCCGGTTTTCCTCACTGCGAAAACAGTTTTTCCGGCAGGGGTAAAACAACCTGGCAGCCGGAGCCAGGGCAGACACCCGCCCAGTGGGCGGCCGCCGGCCGCAACCGCGTGTTGCTCATTGCCAACGCGAATGTCGACCTGCAAGACATCCTTACCGAACCCGACATCAGCGCCGTGGAAATCAATATGGAGAGCTGGCACGGTGAGGCGACACTGTTTGCTCGGTCAGCACTCTCCGAGTCCCTGGGCGACCCTGAACGCGAACCGCTGGTTCCCGCAGCGCACTATGCCGCGGGCTCTATCGGCTACGGCGCTTTCTGCGCCCTGTCGGCGGTGTTCAACAGCATAGCGCGGCTCGACAGGGCAGAGATTGCCAGGGTGAACGGGCTCGCCGTCATGTCCTGGATTAGCTGGAAAGCAGCGGCCAACGGGGTACTGGCGGAAGAAATGCACCGCAAGGGCACAAACGCCGAATGGCCGGTACTCCCCTGTAAAGATGGCTACGTGGCCTTTGTTTACGGCGAGGGCAACTGGCCAGGCGTGGTCGATATGATTGGCGACGATCGCCTGCAGGATGCGAAGTTCACCGACTTCCGTTCGCGCAAGGCGCATCTTGAAGAATGTATGGCGATCATACGTGCCTGGGTGGCGACCAGGACCCGGGGAGAGCTCTACCAGCTATTTATCGACCATGGGGTGCCCGGTGCGCCGGTGATGTCACCGGGGGAGCTGCTGCAAGACCCGCTGTTCCTGCACCGGGGGGCCTTCGAGACCGTGCCTGCGCCCGAGCGTGGGGAGGCCAGGGTACCGGTGGCACCGCACCGATTCGCCGCCTGTGTGGCAGCGCCTGCCGCTCAGTCCGATGAGAAAGGAGTGGGACATGTTTCCCCCGCAGGGCCGAACTTGCCGCTCGCGGGTTTGCGGGTCCTCGATCTGGGGATCATTACCGCCGGGGCGG
>JANQLM010000068.1 GCA_028280635.1 Halieaceae bacterium
TGCTCGCCCCCAGTCGCTGCCAAAGCTCTGCAAAGTTTTCTTCACCTCCGGGAAGCCGCACCGTCGGCGCCAACTCCGCCAGCGGCGCCAGCACGTAGGCGTTCTCGGTAATCTCAGCCCGCGGCAGCCGGATACCGTCGACCTGACCGTGCAGGTCACCGTAGCAGAGAATATCGAGGTCGAGGGTGCGGGAGCTGAAGCGCGTGGCATTGCGCGGCCGGCCCATGCGGTATTCCATCTGGCGCAGGAAGCGCGCCAGTGCCGTCAGCTCGATATCGGTTTCCAGTTCCACCGCAAGGTTGAAGAAGGGCGGCCCCTCAAAGCCCTCCGCGGCGCTCTCGTACACTGACGACAGGCGCTGGAGGCCAAAATCCGACCGCAGCTTGTCGAGGCCGATACAGAGGTTGTCGTGGCGATCGATGTTGCTGCCGATGCCCAGAAGCACCCGGGTCATGTACGATTGCCGCGCTCGATCTGTACTCCAACCTCCCTGGCGGTGGTCACCGCGCCCGGTTTGCCGACCTGCAGCCGCAACCAGTCGACACCGAATTCCTGTCGTATCATGGCGGCGGTTTCCTCCGCCAGGGTTTCCAGCAAGCGGTAACGCCTGTCGCGAATATGATCGCGTACCCGCTCAGCCAGGGCCGAATAGTCCACCGTGTGCCCGATATCGTCACTGGCGGCCACGGCGGCCACGTCGATACCGACCTCGAGCTGCAACACCAGGCGTTGGGGCACCTCACGCTCCCAGGGGTGAATGCCGATAATGGCCTCCACCACCAGATCATTGAGGTACACCATATCCAAGTCAGGCGGCCTGGCTGGCACCGCCCAAAGGCGGCAATTCGTCCAGTGGCCAGCGCGGTCGCACCGGGGCCTCGGGGCCATCCACTTCGCCGGCCAGCAGGCGCTGGGCTCCGGCATAGGCGATCATGGCACCGTTGTCAGTGCAGAAGCGCAGGCCCGGGTAGAACACCCGGCCGCCGAGCTTCTCCAGCGCCAGTTTCAGCTGTCGGCGCAGCTCTTTGTTGGCACTGACGCCGCCGGCGATTACCAGGGTATGGAGGTTTTCCTGCTCCAGCGCCCGGCGGCACTTGATGACCAGGGTATCCACCACCGCCTGCTGGAAGGCGCAGGCGATGTCCGCACGGGTCTGTTCGTCGACCTGGCCGCGGCCACCGGCGGCCTCCAGTGTAGTCAGGGTGTGAGTCTTGAGCCCGCTGAAGCTGAAATCCAGGCCGGGCTTGGCGGTCATCGGTCGCGGGAAATCGAAGCGCGATACATCGCCTGACTCCGCCAGCCGCGCCACGTGGGGGCCGCCCGGGTAGGGCTCGCCAAGCATTTTCGCCGTCTTGTCGAAGGCCTCGCCGGCCGCGTCGTCTACTGACTCACCCAGCATTTTGTACTCACCGATGGCATCGACCCGCACCAGTTGGGTGTGCCCGCCGGAGACCAGCAGGGCGACAAAGGGGTAATCCGGACGCTCCTCTTCCAGCATCGGCGCCAGCAGGTGGCCTTCCATATGGTGTACACCGAGCACCGGCACACCCCAACCCAGCGCCAGGGAACGCGCCAGGGTGGCTCCGACCATCAGCGCGCCCACGAGGCCGGGGCCCGCGGTGTAAGCCACCGCATCCGGGCGCGCACAACCGCCATCGGCCAGCACTTTCTGCACCAGCGGCAGCGCCTTGCGCACGTGGTCGCGGGAGGCGAGCTCGGGCACCACGCCGCCGTATTCCCGATGCACCTTTACCTGGCTGTACAGGGCATCAGCCAGCAGGCCGCAGTCGGTGTCGTACAGCGCTATGCCGGTTTCATCGCAGGAGGTTTCAAGGCCAAGTACACGCATGCCTGGGGTTCCAGCTCAAATAGAGGCGGGATGATAATGGACGGCCCGACTACAGGCCAGTTTCCGGCACCGCGTCGGCGCCAAAATCCGGCTTTGCATTCTCCCCGTCTTGGGTATAAAATGCGCGCCCTTTGTGGTTGGAGGCCTTGAAATTCGCGGCCTGCAGCAGATTTTACTGGACAGGTGTGAACTGAATGCCCTCTATCAAGATCAAGGAAAACGAGCCGTTTGACATCGCGCTCCGTCGCTTCAAGCGCTCCTGCGAAAAGGCCGGTATCCTGGCCGAAGTTCGCAAGCGTGAGCACTACGAGAAGCCCACCACCGTGCGCAAGCGCGCGGCCGCGGCTGCCGTGAAGCGTCACGCGAAGAAAATGTCCCGGGAAAACAAGAAGCGCGTCCGCCTGTATTAAGGCTGAGCAGTCGAAGACCCTGCGCGGATGAGCGCTTCTCCCCTCAAGGACGATATCCAGGCCGCTATGAAAGCGGCCATGCGGGCCAGGGATAAAGCCCGCCTCCAGACCATTCGCCTCATGCAGGCGGAATTCAAACGCATAGAAGTCGACGAGCGCATCGAACTGGATGACGCCCGGGTGCTGGCCGTGCTCGACAAAATGGTCAAGCAGCGCCGGGACTCGGCCCAACAGTACAGCGACGCCGGCCGCGACGAGCTGGCGCAACAGGAAAACTACGAGATCGGGGTGATTCAGGAATTCCTGCCCGAGCAGCTGTCCGAAGAAGAGATTCTCGCCCTGGTGGACGAAGCCATTGCCGGCGTCGATGCCGAGGGCATGCAGGCCATGGGCCCGGTGATGGGCCTGCTGAAGCCCAAACTGCAGGGCCGCGCCGACATGGGCCAGGTCAGCGGACTGGTCAAGCAACGCCTGCAGGGCTGAGCCATCTGGCCTCTGCGGCGCCCGCGCCGCGCATTCAAGGCTACACTTTCAGACTTAGAGCGACGCTTGACCTTCCCGGTACACTATCCGGGACGGGCGTGATTCAACAGCGCAATCCCAGGGCAGCAAACACATGGCTGGATTGATTCCACAATCCTTTATCGACGATCTTCTCGATCGCGCCGACATCGTCGACGTGATCGATCGCCGTGTGAAGCTCAAGAAAAGCGGCAAGAACTACATGGCCTGCTGCCCGTTTCACCAGGAGAAAACCCCCTCATTCAGCGTCAACCCGGAGAAACAGTTTTACTACTGCTTCGGCTGCGGCGCCGGCGGCAACGCCCTGGGTTTCCTGATGGACTACGAGAATATGGAGTTTCCGGCGGCGGTGGAATCCCTCGCCGACAGCCTGGGCATGACCGTTCCCCGGGAACAGCCGGAGCGCCGCGAGGAGCGCGGCCAACGCGAGCTCTACCCGCTGATGGAGGAAGCGACGCGCTACTACCAGCGCCAGTTGCGCGAGCACCCGCGCAAGGCCACTGCGGTGGACTACCTCAAGGGCCGCGGCCTGACCGGCGAGATCGCCAAGCGCTTCGACCTCGGCTTTGCCGCCCCGGGCTGGGACAACCTGCTGAAGGCCCTCGGCACCACTGAAGAGCGCAAACAGCAGCTCAAGCAGGCCGGCATGCTGGTGGAGAACGAAAGCGGGCGGGTTTACGACCGCTTCCGGGACCGGGTGGTGTTCCCGATACGCGACCAGCGCGGGCGGGTGATCGGCTTCGGTGGCCGGGTACTGGGTGACGACAAGCCCAAGTACCTCAACTCGCCGGAAACCCCGATCTTCCACAAAGGCCGGGAGCTCTACGGGCTCTACCAGGCCCGCCAGGCCAACCGGCAACTGGAACGGATAATTATCGTGGAAGGCTATATGGACGTGATCGCGCTGGCCCAGCACGGGATCAACAACGCCACCGCGACGCTGGGCACGGCCACGGGCCAGGCCCACCTTGAGAAGATCTTCCGGCTGTGCCCGGAGGTGGTGTTTTGCTTCGACGGCGACGACGCCGGGCGCCAGGCAGCTGGCCGGGCGCTGGATGCCGCTCTGCCCTGTATGCAGGATGGTCGCTCAGCCCGGTTCCTGTTCCTGCCCGAGGGCGAAGACCCGGACACCCTGGTGCGCGACCGGGGAGCCGAACACTTCCTTGGCCTGGTAGCAAACGCTGTTCCCCTGGACAGTTTCCTGTTCGACAGCCTGGCGGCCAATCTGTCGCTGGGTTCCCTGGATGGCAAAGCACGGCTCAGCAAGCTGGCGGCCCCGCTGCTGCAAAAGCTGCCGCCCGGGGTCTACAGGGAGCTGATGTTCAAGGAACTGGCGCAGCGCACCGGCATGGCCACCGACACCCTGAGCCAGATCGTGGCCCCGCCCCCGGCGCCGGAGGCACCGCCAGCAGCGCCATCCAGCCCCAGGCAGCGGCAGCCTCGCTCCCAGGCCCAGGCCGGGCCGACAGGGCTGGTGCAAATGGCCATCTTCCTGCTGCTGCACCAGCCGGCCGTGGCACGACAGGTGGAAGACCTGGAGCCGCTGAAGGCCCTGGAAGGCGATGAGGTGGCACTGCTGCTGGAGCTGCTGGAACTGCTGGCACGACGCCCTGAATCCACGACCCATATGCTGTTGGGGCACTGGTACGGCACGCAGCAGGGTGAGCTGTTGAACCGGCTCGCCAGCCAGGAGCGGCTGATTCCGCCGGAAGGTATTGAAAACGAGTTCACTGACACTATGAACAGGCTGTTAAATCACCCGAAATCCCGGGAATTTGAAGCCCGAGTCGACAAACTGAAACACAGGAACTACGCTGACATCAGCGAGTTGGAGAAGCTGGAAATCGTCCAGGAGCTGCGTGAAAAGAGGCGCCGGGACGAAGAACGCGGCCGAAAGCAGTGAACATGGCAGAATCGGTACTGGTGCTGAGTCCAGGACCGACCCCGCCTCACCGTTGACCGGCCGGACGCCTGGACGGCCTCCCGGAAAACGCCGAAATACCTCCAGAATCAGCGGCAAAAAACAAGAAACGCCGTTAATTCCAATTGGCTATTTTATAGCCGGTTAATGTGTTTTCCGGTTATAATGGGCGATTACATTTTTTATTTGGAATCTGCGGGCGACGCTTTACTACACTTAGAGCTTGTCGGCCCGAACAACTGTTGAAGGTACCCGCTGCATGAACGACGTGGTTCAACAACAATCCCGTCTCAAAGAACTGATTGCCAAGGGCAAGGAGCAGGGCTTCCTGACCTATGCCGAGGTGAACGATCACCTCCCCGAAGACATCTCCGATCCGGACCAGGTTGAAGACATCATCCAGATGATCAACGACATGGGCATCCAGGTCTTTGAGGTGGCACCGGACGCTGACACCCTGCTGATTACCGAGGGCGACTCCTCCGCAGACGATGTGGTGGCCGCTGAAGCTGCCGCGGCGCTGGCCGCGGTAGAAACCGAAGCCGGCCGCACCACCGACCCGGTGCGCATGTATATGCGCGAGATGGGCACGGTGGAACTGCTGACCCGCGAGGGCGAGATCGTCATCGCCAAGCGCATCGAGGAAGGCATCCGCGAGCTGATGGCGGCACTGGCCTACTACCCGGGCGCCGTGCGCTCCATCCTCGATGAGTACGACAAGGTGGCTACCGAGGAACGTCGGCTGTCGGACATCCTGGTGGGTTACCTGGACCCAGCTGAACACGTTCCCTCCGCGGCAGAAGTCGCCGCCCAGCAGGAAGCAAGCGGCGACAGCGATGACGATGACGACGAAGATGGCGATACCGGCCCGGATCCGGTGGAGGCCAAGAAACGCTTCACCGCCATAAAGCGCGCCTGCAACAAGGCCGACAAATCCATCGCCAAGGAAGGGCGCGACGGCAAAACCGCCCAGAAGGACATGGAAAAGCTGGCGGAACTGTTCAAGTTCCTGAAGCTGACCCCCCGCGTCTTCGACCCTCTGACCGAGGAAGCCCGCGACGTGCTGCTGCAGGTGCGCAACCTGGAGCGCGAGATCATGCAGATCTGTGTGAAGACCTGCGGCATGCCCCGGATGGAGTTCATCAAAAGCTTCCAGGGCTCCGAGTCGGACCTGCGCTGGGTGAGCAAGCACACCCGCTCCAAGAAGGACTATGCGGCCAGGCTGACGGCCGAGAAAGACAACATTCAGCGTGCCCAGCGCAAGCTGCAACTGGTTGAGGAAGAAGCCGGGCTGTCGGTTACCGAGATCAAGGAAATCAATCGCCGCATGTCCATGGGTGAGGCCATGGCGCGCCGGGCCAAGAAGGAAATGGTGGAAGCCAACCTGCGCCTGGTGATCTCCATCGCCAAGAAGTACACCAATCGCGGCCTGCAGTTCCTGGACCTGATCCAAGAAGGCAACATCGGCCTGATGAAGGCAGTGGACAAGTTCGAATACCGGCGCGGCTACAAGTTCTCCACCTATGCCACCTGGTGGATTCGCCAGGCCATCACCCGCTCTATCGCCGACCAGGCGCGCACCATCCGTATCCCGGTGCACATGATCGAGACCATTAACAAGCTCAACCGTATCTCCCGCCAGATGCTGCAGGAGATGGGCCGCGAGCCCACCCCGGAAGAGCTCGGTGAGCGCATGGACATGCCGGAAGACAAGGTGCGCAAGGTGCTGAAGATCGCCAAGGAACCGATCTCCATGGAAACGCCTATCGGCGACGACGAAGATTCGCACCTGGGCGACTTTATCGAGGACGCGACTATCGAGTCCCCGGTCGACTCCGCTACCGGTTCTGGCCTGCACGAGGCCACCAAAGACGTGCTGGCCGGCCTCACCGCCCGCGAAGCCAAGGTGCTGCGCATGCGCTTTGGTATCGACATGAACACCGACCACACCCTCGAGGAAGTGGGCAAGCAGTTCGATGTCACCCGTGAGCGCATCCGGCAAATAGAAGCCAAGGCCCTGCGCAAGCTGCGCCACCCGACCCGCTCGGACCACCTGCGCAGCTTCCTGGACGAGTAGGCGCCGGCAGCACTCGGATGACGGAAGAAACGGCAGTACTCGGTCGCGTCCTGGTGGTGGACGACGACCGCGGCCTGCTCTCCATCATCCAGGGCATTCTCAGCAAGGACTACGATGTCACCCTTGCCTCCTCAGGCCCGGAGGCCCTAGAGGCACTGGCCGCTGATGGCGCCGACCTGGTGCTGCTCGACATCATGATGCCGGGTATGGACGGCCTGGAAGTGTGCGCCAAGCTCAAAGCAAGCCCGGACACCGCCGACCTGCCTGTGATCTTCCTGACCGGCATGGAAGATGAAGACGCCGAGGAGGCCGCCCTCGATGCCGGTGCCGCCGACTTCATTTCCAAGCCCATCCGGCCTCGCATACTGGAATCCCGCGTGCGCATGCAAATGCAAAACTACCTGTACCTCCAGTTCCTGGAGAAAATGCTGCGCGAGAAGAGCACCACGGTGGAGCGCCTGCGGGCGGAAACGGCCTCCCTGCTGAAATCCATCGGCCTCACCGCCAGTAAGTAGCCCCTACACCCCGGAGACTCCATGAGCAACTTGTTTGCCCCCCTGCCCTTTGCCTCCGGCAAGGTGATGAAGAACCGCTTCATGCTGGCGCCACTTACCAATCTGCAGAGCCACGACAATGGCGTACTCTCCGATGACGAGTACCGCTGGCTGACCATGAGGGCAGAAGGCGGCTTCGGCGCAACCATGACCTGTGCTTCCCATGTGCAGGCCGCCGGCAAGGGTTTTCCCGGGCAGCTGGGCTGCTTCTCCGATGACCACCTGGAAGGCCTGACCCGTCTGGCCACCGGCATTCGCACCAACGACAGCCTCGCTCTGTTGCAGCTCCACCACGCGGGCATGCGCTCACCGGAAGAAGAAATTGGCCAGCAGCCCCTGTGCCCCTCTGACAATGAGGAAACCGGCGCCCGTGCGCTCAGCCTCGATGAAGTCGAGCAGCTTCGCGAGGACTTCCTGGCCGCTGCCAGGCGCGCAGAACAGGCCGGCTTTGACGGCGTTGAGTTGCACGGCGCCCACGGCTACCTGTTGTGCCAATTCCTGAGCCCGACCATCAACCGGCGCGACGACGCCTATGGCGGCAGCCTGGAGAATCGAGCTCGGTTAATCCTCGAACTGATCGACGGCGTTCGCGCCCAGTCCGCCCCGGACTTCGTGCTGGGCCTGCGGCTGTCGCCAGAGCGCTTCGACATCCGCCTTGGTGAAATGCGGGAACTCGCCCAGGAACTGTTCCAACGCGGCCAGATCGACTTTCTCGATATGTCCCTGTGGGATTCTTTCAAGGAGCCCGCCGAAGACGACTTCAAGGACCGCACTCTGCTGTCCTGCTTCGCTGAGCTGAAGCGTGGTGGCGTGAAACTCGGCACCGCCGGCAAGATTCGCTCCGGCGACGCGGCGCGCCGCTGCCTGGATGCCGGCGCCGATTTCGTCCTGCCCGGTCGCGCCGCCATCCTCCATCACGATTTCCCACGCTGCGTGGCGGCCAACGACAGCTTCGAGCCTGTACCCAACCCGGTGACAAAAGACTATCTGCGCGGCCAGGGCCTGGGGGAGAAATTCGTCGAATACATGGCCGGCTGGGGCGGCTTCGTCGAAGAGTAAGCCGCAGCGGAAAGAGTGACGCCCCCGATAGCGCGCTCTATAATGCTCCGCTACCCGCCATACGGCGCCGCACAGGGGCCCATAGCTCAGTTGGTTAGAGCAGTCGACTCATAATCGATTGGTCGTAGGTTCAAGTCCTACTGGGCCCACCACTCCTACTTTTTGGATAAGAAAGTACTCTGAAAGCCTGAAAGGACGGGCGATCTGCGGAGTTCGAAAACCCTCTCCGTGTAAATAGGTCAACCGGCCCGTGAATACCAGCTTCTTGATGGCATGACGCATGGCCAATATGCCTTCAGCCCAAGAAAAATGGCCCGGCTTAAAAGCCGGGCCGAATCAGCAAAAAATGAATGACATTTGCAACGCTCAACCGGTGAACTTACAAACTGCTAGGTCGTTAGAAACTAAACTGCTTTAGTAGTGCTTAGCTTGGAGCAAGTAATCAATGCCAGCCGTCACGGACACTGGTTGTAGAACACGGTTATGTTCATTGTGCTACATCCTGACTCATTACACGCCCGGACACCGGCGTATCCGGTCCCGCTTGTCATAGCGGTATGGGGCAAGCTTGATGTGCCGTTCTGTTGCGCCACCAGCAAGCAGCTCCATGGGCCGGCCAGCGAGTTGCCAACACAGTTGTCATAGTGGTCTTCCCTGTCAACGTCCAGCCACGTGAAGTAGTATTCTGAGCCATAGACATACTGCTGCTGAGATTCACTCCAAGCTGTCACGCATGCGCCAGTCTCGAACGCGACCATGCCAGAAGGAGTGGAAGGTGGGTTACACAGCGTTCCAGGGAATTGTTTTGATGCCCACAAATTGCACACTGCTGTCCTTTGGGACTTGTTTAGGTCTTGGTAGATTATTTGCCTTAGGCCAACTCGAAAGTCATCAATGGTGTAATCACTCAATGAGCCATGAAGGGCAGGGCTTTGACTTTTCACATGCTTGGCGAAAAGGTGGTTTCCATGCGCAAAACCGATGGCTGTTCGAATATCAATAAAGAGCTCACTGAGCACTACTGAGTCAGGGGTGACATGGAATGGACTGTAGGTTATATCTGAATAGGTCGTACCGGAGTTGAGGTGACGGCTTCCACCATTCAGGTCGTTGATCTGTAAATCCCCTGTGACAATCGCCAGAAACGTGTCCGCCACTGCTTCACTGTATATGTTAGTAAGGTTACCTGGGGCGCCATAACCGATTTGGTTGTTTTCCCAATGCCAAGCATGCCCATACTCGTGCACCGCGGCATCGTCTCTAGCAAGACTGGACGCCCCAAACCACGTGGTCCCTAACCCAATGACAGGTACGAGCGGTGTGCCGTATGGTAAAAACCAAGCTGTTGTCAGACTCCAAACAGGTGAAACGGCTTTGAACATCAGATCATAGTCCGACGGCGCCGGCATATTGACTGCCAACGGGTAATGAATCGTCTGAGATATCTCGTTCCATGCGCGGGAGTATCTTGGTTCCGAACAAGCTGCATGACCACCCTGACAGACACCGTTGATCCTGAAGATATCCATATCTGATTCATGGCAATCGCGGTGTTGAGCACCGGGCAAAGTTCCATCGTCCTCACACTGAGTTTCCCCAAAGGACCGCAGTTGATTTGTTAGATAAAGAAGCGCTCCTGTTTGGGGATCAATGCGGATCAAATGAACACCGTAATACACTACCCAAGCCGGTGCGAGGATTGTGTCGCTGTCAGACCAGATTATCTGGTATGACAAGTTGTGAATGTTGCCCTCTTCAAAGCCGCCAAGCTGGCTATCCACAATGCTTCGCAGGCTTTCATGTAGCTTCTCTTCTGATAGCCAAGTACTCCGATCAAACATAGGGCTGCCAGGATCGGCTGTGACAAGGCTTAGAGATACGACGTCGCCGGTATCCTGACTCACATACATTATCGATGGTGGCGTCTTCAGCCCGTTTATAACTTGATGGAACTCTATGCTAGATTGTGGGTTAGGGATTCGGAACTTCTGGCTCGGCGTACCGGTTCCAGCCTTTGTGATCTCAAACTCATAGCCGGTGATATCACCAATGATCGCCGCATTCTCTTCCAGGAGACGGACGACATCTTGTTTCACGCCTGACTTATCTTTAGTGAAAGTTGTCGAGGGTATTTTTCCTAAACTCTTGCCCCCTACCTTCAAAAACTGACCAGTCGCGCCCCCTCTTTTTTCGTATAGAGTTTTGCCGATGACGTGAAGTCGCTCCTCCAATGGCGACAAAAAGCGTGGTTGCTGTGTTGCTGGAATCTCCTTTGATTCACCCGCGGTGATCATCACGGTTTCAGCTTGAGCTGAAGGTTGAGACGACAGGAAGATAAGTAGCAACGATGAATACAACGTCCTTATTCCAAGTTTTTTCATAATACCGCTCCTGGATATGACTGAGAATCATATATACACAGTTAGATTTCCTTATGTTCAGATTGTTTGCACGGACGTGCAGTGGGGGTGAAAAAACCCAAGCGCTCCATTTCAAGATACCTCGCAATGAATCAGATCACTGTGGGTGAAGCTGCTAAAAAATAGCTAGCGGCACTAAAAATACACCCTCTGACATTACGCGAGAATGACGTGCGTCAAACTAGAGGCGTGATGGAGAATTTTTGTGATTGGAGTACGGGAAAAGAACACGCACAGTGAAAGACTGTTGCAGTATCGCTGCTACATTACTGATATGTAGATTCAATCAACACTCGCGGCGTGCGTACGCACGCAATAGCACGTGTAGGTCATAGTGAATTTATCTTGCGGTTCCACAATGTTCGTGTATGCACAGGAACTACTAAGCCGTTCACGCTGCGCGCAAGCTGTGTTTGTATTACCAGCCAAGTAAACTTGGCTTTGTAATACAAACGACTTGGCAAGGGAAACCCGCTGAGGGAGTAGGTGAACATGTCTCAAGCAACACGAGTGACCGCGGGCCTGGTGGTGATCGGCGACGAGATTCTGTCCGGGCGCACACAGGACGCCAATATTGCCTACCTGGCAAAGTGGCTCAACGAGGAAGGTGTCGTTCTGAGTGAAGTGCGGATTGTTGGCGATGATCGTCTGGCTATCATCGAGGCAGTGAATGCGCTTCGCGAGCGTTGCGACTACTGTTTCACCACCGGCGGCATCGGCCCGACCCACGACGACATCACGGTAGATGCCATTGCCGGCGCCTTTGAGGTAGACGTCACCTACAACGAAGAGGCCCTGCAAATGCTTGGCGAGTACTACGGGCCACAGGAATTGACGGATGCGCGCAAGCGCATGGCGCGGGTACCGGACGGCGGGGGCCTGGTAAAGAACCCCATGAGCGGCGCCCCGGGCGTGCGGAAAGACAATGTATTCATGCTGGCGGGAATCCCCGGGATCATGCGTGGCATGCTCGAGGGACTGCGTGGTGAACTGGCGGGAGCCGAGCCCATGTTGTCCGCTTCGGTCACTGTACTCGCACCAGAAAGCGAAATGGCAGAAGGCCTCGCAGCGATACAGGACGCCCACCCCGAGGTCTCTATCGGTTCCTACCCCTTCTTTCGCCAGGGGCAAATTGGCGCAGAGTTGGTTGTGCGCTCTACCAACGCCGAGCGCATTCCACCCGTCCTTGCGGCCATCCGCCGCGCTGCCGATGCCATCTCTGCCGCCTGGGTAGACGGGGAGTCATAGCAACACCTGACCCTCCAGTCCCTGCTTCCGCCTGGCATACCACGCCGGCAGGATCGGCTCAGGATCTACTGATGGTGGGGAGCAGAACAAAAAAAAGGCCGGCAAAAGCCGGCCGAAGAGAGAACATTCCAATGGAATTGCTAGAAGGCGTAACCGAACTGCAGCTTGTAGAAGTCCGTCGCCGAGAAAGAATCGTCATCGTCCGTCAGGTCGGTACCCGCTGAGAAGCGCAACGAGAACTTGTCGTTTGCCACCTGGAAATACGGGCCAAGCCACTGGTAGCCGTCCTGGCTGCTGACGTTGGAGCCGCCAGTCAGTTCCAGTTCCTCGAAGTGCACCCCGGCTGAGAAGTACTTGCCAAACTTCTTACCACCGTTCACCCAGTAGTGGATGTACTCGAGGGTGCTCTCACCGTCATCATCTTCTTCGCGCAGAGGCAGGTAGTAGCCGAAGTAGAGCTGGCCTTCCCAGTCCTCAGTGCCATAGTTCATCGTAATGTTCGGCACCCAGCCGTCACCCACGATGCCGTCATCAGCCGTGCCAGAGGACAGCAGGTTGCCGGAGGTGAAGCCGATCTGCGGGTTGACGTACAGATCGCCGCCCAGCATCTCGAATCCGACACCCACGCCGTACTCCGTCCAGTTACCCCAGTCCTGGCCCGTGCCGGCACCCCAGAAAATACCGTAGAAGGTGACGTCCATATCGCCAGCGTCGTAGGTCAGCCCGACAAACGGGTTAACGCCGAAGAAGGCGTCAGAGTTGAACGATGCACTGCCGCTCAGCTTGTCATCATCTGCGTGCACGTTACCGGCCACGGAAGCGCTGAGAAGCGTAGCTGCGGCGAGCGCCAGTGCCTTCTTCCTGAACGGCGCGGTTGCGGTGGCGTTTGCGGCTGCTACTGAAGTAAGCACGTTTCTATTATCTCTGTTGTTCATGAGGAATCCTCGTTTCTGATCTAAGGGTTTTACAAAGGCACTCCATTTCCCGCGATTGACCCTCGTGGCGAAGAGCACCGAAATTTTCACGAATGTGAGATAGCTAAATTCGTGCCAATTGTTCTTAGAGCTGATTGGAATCGAGGAAAACGCTCAAAACCCGCTTGGCAACTGGCCTCGCAAATAATCGAAAAATTCTTATTATTAGTGTTATAAATTCAGTATTATCGTACTTTTGCACCAAGCTAAAGCGAGCGGTGCGCGGTCTTTGTGCAAGTCCCCAAACTAAAAGTGGATATATCTCTGGCGTGGGGCCGCGAAGTATCCAACCCTTTGGTTAGCACGAGTCGGAGGTCCAGGCGGCAAGAAATACGGTCCTGGAAGGCTTTGAAAACCGGCCGGTTTCCGGGCCGGGCGCCCCTGGCCGGGCGCTTCCATTCAAGTCCTATGTATCTGAATATTCCATTAACATTCCCAGGAGTAAGCTGAGGAAATGCATGTTATGACTGATGAGCAACTGAACGCCCTCAAGATTGCCTATACCTATATGCCGCAGGCCATCGAGGTGACCCGACATGAGTACGGAGACCGCTTCGCTGTTGTACTGGAGCACATAGAGACCGTGCGCGCGGTGCTCCTGGAGAGCGGCATCGACCCGGAGGAAGTCGCCGGGGAAATCAATCCGGAGCTTTCGCCCAATTCCTGCTACTGAAGAGGAACGCTAGCCAGACGGCGAGGCCTGGGGCAGTCGACAGCATTGCTTCCCTGGCCAGGGCGCCGGTTTTCTGCTGGCCCTCGCTCAGCGACGCCCTCGTGCCCCGGACGTGATGTAGTCGGTCAACTCAGACTGCTGCTGCACTATCGACGACAAGGTGTGATGCACGCGCTTGATCACCGCCCGCATGAAGTCGAAGATGAGTTTCGGGTGTTCGTCGGACAGGGGAAGAATATCTTCCGCTTCAAAGCACAGCACGCTGGCGTCGCCCAGTGCGCAAACGGACATCGTCCGCGGCGTGCCATCGATGAAGCTCAGTTCACCGAGCAGGTCACCCTCTTCCAGTACGTGCAGAATTCTGGGGCGACCTTCTCGCGTCTTTTTCCCCAGGGAAGCCAGGCGACCCTCAGCGACAATGAAGAAGCTGCTGGCTTCGTCGCCGGCATGGTAAAGGTACTCACCATCTTTCAGCGCCACTTCGCTCGCTGCCCTCTCAGCCAGTATCTGCGCTCCCTCAGCATCGATGTACTGACGCAGTGGGGCTGCATCGATCAATTTCCTGACACGTTCTATCTGCGGCCTTGTCATCGGCTTCCTCCAAAACCCGGTGGTTAAACAGCTTTCCAGCAGTGTTGTTCGGCAGCCACGGTAACTGGCGAGCCGCTGATATACGCCTGTGCCAGCGCAAGGTTCTCCTGCGCTGCAGCCGAGAGCCCGGCCTGCAGCTCCCACTCGAAACCACGAATCGCGAGCTGAAGCACTTCCGGTGCCCGGTCAAAACAGGTTAGACAGGTGGCGAGAACGGCCGAGATCGACAGGGCGTGGGATGTGAAACTGAAATCCAACTGTGGATGCACCCTGGTAACTGCGAAGGTGTCGACGCCGGAATCCCTGCTGGCATCCACGAACAGCACACGCCGCTTGTAGCTGAGCAGGTCGGCGTCTTCAAGCTGCAACTGGTAGTGCCGCCGCCGCTCCGCCTGTCGGCAATGTCCACTGTCTTCAAGCCAGTCCATAAACGCCCATCCCAACCCGTCATCCCGACGCCCATCGTTACCGATGCCGTAGACCAGGCAGTCGTCGTGGTCGAAAGACGCCAGCGTAAAATCCACCGGCTCAACGCACACGTTCATCGATGGTCCTTCCTGCGGCGTCGACAATGGAGACTTTGAGGGGCATCTGCCCCAGGGCGTGGGTGGCGCAGCTCAAGCAGGGATCGTAGGCGCGGATACCCACCTCTATAGCGTTCATCATACCTTCGGTAATCTCTGTTTTGCCGGCCAGATAGCGCTCGGATACTGCGCGCACCGTGCGATTAAGCACCTGGTTGTTCTGGGTCGTCGCCACGATCAGGTTTGCAAAGGTGATCCTGCCCGCTTCGTCAGCCCGGTAATGGTGTAGCAGGGTTCCCCGTGGTGCCTCGACCACGCCGATGCCCTCACCGGTCCAGGCACCTTCATCGGGTACCACGATCAGTGAATCCTCCTGCAGTTCCGGGTCATTGAGCAGTTGCTCTATCAGTTCCGCGGTGTGAATAATCTCGATCGCGCGCGCCCACATGGTGTGCAACACACGGTTGTTGGGCTTACCGTCGCTGTAGGCTTTGAACTCCGCCAGGGCTTCCTGCGCCATGGGGGTTGCATAGGATTGCGTGTTGTTGACGCGCGCCAGGGGACCAACACGCAGCGAGCCCTGTTCGCGACCGAGTTCCCGGATGTAAGGGAACTTCATGTAGCTCCACTCCTCGGTCGCCTCCGCAAAGTGCGCGAGGTAGTCGTGGTAGTCAAAGTCGCGGACGGTCTCACCGTCGCTGTCGGTGACACGTAGCCGACCGTGGTAGTAGTCCGCATTGCCTTCATCGTCGACCAGGCACATGTTGAGGGCATCCACATCCGCGAAGCTATCCACTTCTTCCCGGTGCTGTTCATGGAAGTCGCGGAAGACCTTGAGGCCATCCTGGGCATACTCCATGACTTCAGCCATAGAGAGCAGCCCGCTGTCCCCATTCAGGAAACGGTCTCTATCAGCGGCGCTGAGATTGTCATTGACACCTCCCGGCACGGAGTTGATGCCGTGCATGCGTTTACCCAGCAGCACGGCGATCAGTTCCTGGCCCCACTTGCGCAGGGCCACCACCCGCTTGACGAGCGCCGGGTCTTCCTCGATGAGCCCCAGGATATTGCGCTTCTCAGGAGGCGCGTCCATGCCGAGCATCATTTCCGGTACCACCAGGTAGAAATAAGCGGTGACATGGGACTGCAGTTGCTGGGCGTAGTGCCCGAGGCGCCTCACCTTCTCCGCCGTGGGTGTGATCATGGCGCCGGTGCTGTAACCCACGCCGATCATGTCGTCCAGGGTCTTGGCGCCGGCGAGGTGGTGGCTGACGAAGCAGATCCCGCAAATGCGCTGCAGCAGCATGGGGGCTTCCCAGAAGGGGTGCCCCTGGACGAACTTCTCAAAACCGCGGAACTCCACGACATGGAGTTTGGCATCGGCGACCTGGTTTTCCTCGTCGAGGTTGATGACGACCTTGCCGTGTCCTTCAATGCGGGTGACGGGGTCGATAACCAGCTTTCTGCCCATCGTTGGCCTCGCGTCAGTCGTAACGGTTGATGGAAGTGGGAAGATCTATCGGGCGACCGTTCAGCAGGTCATTGAGCACCCGAAATATGGCGTCGCCATCTGGCGGACAACCCGGAATGAAGTAGTCCATTTTGACCACCTCATGGCAGGGATACACGCGGTCGGCAATGCGCGGGAGCTCATCGTGCAGGGGTATCAGCGACGGGCCTTCCTCCGGTCGCGTGACCGAGTCGGCATAAGCCTCCCGCAAGCAATCTTCCAGCGCCGTGCGGGCATTGCGCATGGCCGGCACACCGCCCCAGATTGCGCATGCACCCACGGAAATGAGCACATCACAGTTTTCCCGATAGTGCTGCAAGGTCTCGAAGTTCTCCTCGTTGGCCACCCCACCTTCGATAAAGCCGATGGTGCAGCGCTCGGGAATGCGTTTTATGTCAGTGAAAGAGGATCGCAGGATGGTGATGTGATCGAGCAGCTCCAGAATTCGCTCATCCACGTCCAGCAATGAAAGGGAACAACCCCAGCAGCCGCAAAGACCAATCATCGACACCTTGATCTTCTCGCCGCGTTGCTGCCGAGTGTTTTCATCCAGGGCCAGGCGTGGCAGCTCGTGGGAGTATTCGGCCTCGGGGATACGCTCACTCATTGGACTTTCCCTCCGTCGCTCGCTCACGGTGGGTCTGCACTTCGAACTTACGCTGGCCCATGGGTACGTCGAAGCCGACACGCTTTTCCAGGATGCAACCCACCGGGCAGATATCCATCGCCTCACGTACCTGCTCTGGCGGCATCTGGTCGGCGAGTTCGACATCGATCTCAATGCGGGCGCGAGAGCCGCGCCCATTGATGCTGAATATCTTGTGCCCCGATGTCCTGTCGCGAATATGCTCGACACAGCGCTGACAGAAGATGCACCGGTCTCTTTCAAGCCACAGGTGTTTCGCCCCGACGTCGCGATCGCGGGGTGGGTATCGATAGGGGAAGCGCGACACCATCATGCCGGTTTCGTAGCCAACCGCCTGCAATTCGCAGCGGCCGCTCTTTTCGCAACTCGGGCAATTGTGGTTGCCTTCTGCAAACAGGGCCTCCACCAGCGCCCGGCGCATGTCGGTCACCTCCGGCTCATTGACGTCGACTTCCATATCGTTGCTGACGGTGACAGAGCAGGCAGCGGTGACGTTGCCATTGACCCTGACCGAGCACACTCGACAGGTGCCGATACAGGGTTCACCCTTGAGATAGCACAGGGTGGGAATATAGACCCCGTTTTCCCCGGCAGCCTCAACGAGGTTTGTGCCCTCCTCGACCTCCACAGGCTTGCCATCGATCACGAGCTTGATCATCAGCCTCGCTCCTTATCGAGGGTGGCATGCGCCCGGTCGTAAGCGCTGAACGCCTGCACGTGGTCAAAGGACGGCAGCAGCGTCTCGTGCGTATTGTGATTCCCGGGCTCGAACAGTTCCGGGAACTTCCCGAGTGTGGTGAGTATGGGCTTCGGTGACGTGCCGCCCAGCCCACAGCGGCTGGTCCTCTGGATCATCCTGCCCCAGCTTTGCAGGTCATCAATGTCCGAAGGCCGGGCTTTCCCCGCCATGAACAGGTCGATTTTTCGCAGCAGGTCCTCGTTGCCGGACCGGCAGGGGGTACAGATGCCGCAGGACTCGTCGACAAAGAACTGCATGAAGTCGCGTACTACGGCCAGCAAATCCCTGCTGTAATCGAAGATCATCATGGAGCCGTTGCAGGACAGGTCGCTGTAGCAGAACTTTCGGTGCCCGTCTTTCTCCACCGAGAGGCACTCCCCTGATGGACCACTCAACTGTACCGCCCGGGCATTGCGCGCCCCCACGAGCGCCAGCACATGGTTGAGCGTGACGCCCCATTCGATCTCATAGATGCCAGGTCGGGCACAGTCCCCGGATATACTCAGCAGCCGTGTGCCACAGGACTCCTTCGTCCCCAGACCTTCGAACCAGCTCGGACCGAGTTCCATCACCCGGGTGATCGTGGCAAAGGTCTCCACGTTGCAGACAGCCGTGGGTTTACCGAGATAGCCCTGGTACACCGGGAAAGGCGGTTTGAGGCGGGGGGTGCCTCGCTTGCCTTCGCAGGACTCGATCAGTGCCGACTCGTCACCGCAGATATAGGCACCGGCACCCATCTGGATACGGATATCAAAGTCCAGCCCTCGCCCAAGAATGTCGCGGCCCAGCAGACCCTCGTCGCGTAACAGTTGCAGCTGCGCCTCCAGGTAGGCCTTCAGATAGAAGTACTCCGCCCTCAGGTAGACAATGCCTTCCCGGGCAGCAGTGGCATGCGCGGCAATAATCATGCCTGCAAACACCTGCAGCGGACTGCGGGTCAGAAGCACGCGGTCCTTGAACGTGCCCGGCTCCCCCTCATCCGCGTTGCAGATGACATAGCGGGTATCGGCGCCAGATTCCCGACACAGGCGCCATTTCAGACCCACTGAGAAACCGGCACCGCCACGGCCTCGCAACCCGGACTCCGTGGCGGCCAGGATCAGTTCCTCAGGATGTCGGGCAAGCCAGCGCTCCAGTACTTCGCGAACACTGGTGCCGCGATCGAAAAACACAGGCCCGGCCTGGTGTATGTTGCTTTCGACCAGCGCGTCAACGTAATCCAGCGCCTGGGGCGGCAGCCCCCGGGGATTGGCGATTTGCTCCGGTGTTTCGCCCTGGCGAAGCCGCGCAACAATGTCCACCACCTTCTCAGGCGTCAAGCGGGTAAAGACCACCTTGTCCACCAGCATCGCCGGCTCCTGGTCGCTGAGCCCGATGCAACTGGTTTGCTCCAGACCAAAGGTACCGCTGGGGTCCACGCCTCCGAACCGGGCGCCGGTTTCCGCCTGCAGGGCCTCACTGACCGCGTCGAAGCCCTTCATTTTTGCAA
>JANQLM010000085.1 GCA_028280635.1 Halieaceae bacterium
TAGAACTGGATCGCAGCAACGCTTGTCCGGGGCTGCGCTGTTAGATTCTTACCGGAATCGCCAATCACGTCCTGCCCGTCGGGCTGTGAGCGGCTAAATAAATAGACGGAATCTAAGCATGTAGAGCTGAAGGCAGAGTACTGGCGGACGCGGGTTCAACTCCTGCCGCCCACAGGGCGACCGCCATCTCGCAACCGCCCAACCGCTCTCCATAAGGACCAAACCGGGACGTTGTCGCGCACGTTTAGAGGGTCTCGTCAGGGGGAAGACTGGCAACGATAGAGGCGTCGAGAGCCTCGAAGTCATCAAGCCCGATCAATTCATACAGCTCCCTGCGAGTCTGCATTCGCTCGAGCATTGCGCTGGCGGCACCATCGCGCGCGAGCGCCGCGTACAAGTTCTCCTGCGCCTTGTTAGCCACCCGCAGTGAAGACACCGGCCAGATCACCATGTCGTAGCCGAGTTCCTCGAACTCCTGGGCAGTCAGCAATGGCGTGCGGCCAAATTCGGTCATATTGGCGAGCAGCTTCACACCAGGAAGAGCTGCGCGCACTTCACGGAACATCTCTACGCTGGTCAGGGCCTCGGGGAAGATGGCATCCGCGCCGGCCTCTATGTAGAGTTTCGCGCGCGCGAGGGTTCCCTCGATACCTTCCGAGGCCGCCGCATCGGTGCGGGCGATGATGGCGAGGTTGCGCCGGGCGCGCGCTGCCGCTGCAACCTTCGCCGCCATATCGGCGGGCGCGGAGAGCTTTTTGTCATTCAGGTGGCCACACTTCTTGGGAAGCAGCTGGTCTTCCAGGTGTACCGCGGCCGCGCCGGCCTCTTCAAATACTCGCACCATGTGCATGACGTTCAGCGCCTCGCCGTAGCCGGTATCACCGTCCACCAGCAGTGGGAGCTGTGAGGCGCGCGCGATCTGGCGGATGAAGAATGCGACCTCATCTACTGTGATGATGCCAAGGTCCGGCAGCCCCATCGAAGCGGTCATAGCCGCGCCTGACAGATAGAGCGCGTCGAACCCGGCGGCCTTCGCCTGCAAGGCGGCCATCCCATTGTGCGCGCCAGGGAGACAGAGGATGCCCGGCGCTTCAAGCAGCTCGCGAAAGCGACGGCTCGCCGGGGCGGTAGGCAAATCCGAGGCATCGAGATAAGGCATCGCTATCCCCTCAGGCCGCGCGATGCGATAGCCGGGACCCGCGATTGGAGAGCGGAACAAAGCGGCGATCCTCGGGGCCCGTGTATACAGCGGAGGGCCGGATGATCTTGCCATCAGCTCGTTGCTCGATCACGTGCGCACCCCATCCCGAGGTCCGCGAGATCACAAACAGCGGCGTGAACATGGTCGTCGGAACGCCCAGCAAGTGGTAGGACACGGCGCTAAACCAGTCCAGGTTGGGGAACAGTTTCCGTTCCTCAGCCATTACCATCTCGATCCGGGTTGCAATGTCGTAAAGCCTGGTGTCAGCTGCCTCATCGGACAGGGTGCGCGCGACACGCTTGATAACCACATTGCGCGGATCGGCGACCGTGTATACGGGGTGACCAAAACCTATCACGATCTTCCTGGCCTGCACCTGCGCCCGAATGTCGTCACCAGCCTCGTCCGGACCGGCATAGCGGGACTGGATTTCGAACGCGACCTCGTTCGCGCCGCCATGCTTCGGCCCGCGCAGCGCACCGATCGCGCCCGTGATCGCCGAATGCATGTCGGCGCCTGTCGAGGCGATGGAGCGAGCCACGAAGGTCGATGCGTTGAATTCGTGTTCGGCGTAAAGGATCAGCGAGGTTTGCATCGCCCTAACGTGTGCCTCGGAAGGCACGCGCCCATGCAGAAGACGGAGAAAGTGCTCGGCAATGGAGCTATCTTCGCCTTCCACCTCTATCCGCCGGCCATTGTGTGAGAAATGGTGCCAGTACAGCAGCATAGACCCGAGCGAGGCCAGCAGCCGGTCCACGATGTCGCGCGCCCCGGCTGGGCTGTGATCGTGCGCTTCGGGAAGCACGCAGCCCAGCGCCGCGACGCCGGTGCGCATCACGTCCATCGGGTGTGTAGCGGCGGGTAACAGCTCCAGGGTCTCGCGCACAATCGCCGGCAGGCCGCGCAGGCGAACAAGCTTGGCCTGGTAGGCCTGCAGCTGTGCCACATCAGGCAACTCACCATGGACAAGCAAATAGGCAATTTCTTCAAAGCTGCAGGTCTCGGCGATATCGAGGATGTCATAGCCCCGGTAATGCAGGTCGTTGCCGCTGCGCCCAACGGTGCAAAGTGCGGTGGTACCGGCTTCAATTCCCGAAAGAGCGACAGATTTCTTGGGTTTGGTTGCCATGACGGTTTCCCTCATGCCTTGAAGTCGAAAATACCGGTGGGGCGCGCCGCCCCGAGACGTTCCGGCGCAACGGCGACGTTGAGAGCACCCAGGTCGCCGGGCTCCAGTTCAGCCAGTGCTTCGGCTGCGTCGAGGAAACGCCGCTGCTCCTCCGGCACGACAATGCCCTCGGACAAGCTTAGGAACTTCTGCTTGTAGTTTTCACGCACAAAGGGCCGTGCGCCGTCCGGATGGGCATCGGCCAGGGCGAGCTCTTCCTCAATCACCCGGCCGTCTTCAAGCGTTACCACGACGCGCCCGCCGAAGGCCTTCTCCCTGGGGTCGCGCGCGTGATAGCGGCGCGTCCACTCGGGGTCTTCGATGGTCGAGACCTTGTGCCAGAGGGCGACAGTGGAGGGGCGTGCTGCGCGTTCCGGTGTGTAGCTGTCCACGTGGTGCCAGCCACCGTCCTCCAGCGCGACGGCGAAGATGTACATAATGGAATGGTCCAGAGTCTCGCGGCTGGCCCCTGAGTCCATCTTCTGTGGATCCCCCGCACCGGTGCCGATCACATAATGGGTGTGGTGACTGGTGTGGATAACGATGTTCTCGACCGCAGAGAGATCGCCGATCTTCGGACCCAGACGGCGAGCGAGGTCGATGAGCGCCTGGCTCTGGTATTCCGCCGAATGCTCCTTGGTATAGGTGTCGAGTATCGCGCGCTTGGTCTCACCCGGCTCGGGCAGCGGCATGTGGTAGAGCGCACCGGAACCCGACAGGAGGTAGGCGATAAATCCATCCTCGCCTTCCCAGGCCGGTGAGGGCGCGCCCTCGCCGCGCATCGCACGGTCTACCGCCTCGATCGCCATCTTACCTGCGAACGCCGGTGCATAAGCTTTCCACGACGAGATCTCACCCTTGCGGCTCTGCCGTGTGGTCGTAGTGACATGCAGCGCCTGTTGGACAGCCTGGTAGAGGGTCTCGGTATCCAGCCCCAGCAGCGTGCCGATGCCGGCCGCCGCGGACGGCCCTAAATGTGCAATGTGATCAACCTTATGCTCATGTAGGCAGATACCACGCACGAGATTCACCTGGATCTCATACCCTGTGGCCAGCCCGCGAATCAGGTCGGCGCCGGATTTGCCGGTGTGCTGCGCGACTCCGAGAACGGGCGGGATATTGTCGGCCGGGTGAGAGTAGTCGGCCGCCAGGAAGGTGTCGTGAAAATCCAGCTCGCGCACTGCAACTCCGTTCGCCCAGGCGGCCCATGCCGGGTTCACTCGTGTATCGGGCCCCATGCCGAACACTGCCGCACCCGGCGTGCAAGGATGGCAGAGTGCCTGCGTTCGCGCGGAGGCGACGGGACGCCGATCAAGCGATGCAGCTGCGACGGCGGCGTTGTCGATGATCCGGTTGATGATCATCTCGGCGACCTCGCTTTCGACGGCAACGGGATCAGTCGCGACCTCGGCAATCTTCCAGGCGAGCTGGTCCTCGCGCGGGAGGTGCTCAGCGGATTTATAGGTCCTGACGGTATGAGTCTTCATGCAGCGGCGCCTTTCAGGGCGGGAACGGGAATTGGGCGACCGTCGCAATCGACGGCGACCATAGTGAAGCTGGCCTGTGAAACGGGGGCGGACAACTCTTGCCCGGGACGCTCGCAGGCACCTTCCACCCGGACCTGCATCGAGCTCCGCCCAACGTCCACAACGGTCGCTGTCAGCAGCAGAACGCTACCCACCGGGACCGGAGCGTCGAACCGCGCTTCACGACAGGCTGCGAGCACGACCTTATGCTTCGCGTGGCGGCTCGCCGCTACAAAGGCTGCCCGCGTCATCATGGACAGGCCGTTGCCACCGAACAGCGTGCCGTAATGGTTGGCCTGGTCCGGCAGGATTATTTCTGTGAAAAGAGTGGGAGTGCTCATATCCGATTGCATTCACAAAATTCGCAAAATACATTGCCACACCCTGAAGCTCTGAATAAACTACTGAAAATGCACAAGTTCGTAAAAACCGAGAAGTAAATTTGCGAATTTTGCAAATTTCATAAATCAGGCATTATGAAGAGTGCGTTATCAACATTTCTCTATAAAAACTCAATGAAGATGGCGCCATGAGGAAGACCTTCATGGGCGGCCGCCTGCGGGTTCTGCGAGAGGAACGCGGCCTGACCCAGAGCGGGCTTGCCAAGATGCTGGGCATCTCGCCAAGCTACCTCAACCAGATCGAGCACAACCAGCGTCCGCTGACCGTGCCGGTGCTTCTGCGCCTCAATGAGGTGCTTGGGCTCGACGTGCAGCTCTTCGCAGAAAGTGACGATGCCCGACTCGTGACAGACCTGCGCGCAGCGCTGGATGATGAGAACAGGACGCCCAGCACCGCGGAACTGCGCGAGCTTGTCGCCAACCTGCCGGGTATCGCGCGCGTGATCGTCAGCCTGCAGGGTCGACTTCGAGAGGCGACGGAACGCGCTGATCTACTGGCTGAGAGGATATCGGTCGGATCAACCGTGCCTTTACCGCCTACACCCTTTGAGGCAGTGCGAGACTGGTTCTACGAGCGGCGCAACTATGTCGGCCTTCTCGACGAGGCGGGCGAAGCGATCGGCGAAAGCCTGCCGGCAGGGGGCATGGCCGACGGACTGGCCGCCAGGCTCGCCGGACGACACGGCATCCACATCAGTCTCGACGACGATCCTGTCACGCTTCGCCGCTATGACGAGGCATCGCGCGTCGTGCACCTCTCCCGGCAGCTCTCGCCGGGACAGCGCGCCTTCCAGTTGGCGACCCAACTCGCTTTCATCGAGCAGGATGCCGCAATACGCAATCTGGTCACTGAAGCCAACCTGAACCCAGAGGCGGCGGCCAACCTGCGGATAGGGCTCGCCAGCTACTTCGCAGGGGCCGTCATACTGCCGTACCGGGCCTTCCTCGAGACGGCGGAAGCGCGGAGCTACGACATTGAGCTGATTGGACAGCATTTCGGCGTGGGCTTCGAGACTGCCTGCCATCGCCTGTCCACTCTGCAGCGACCCGGCGCGCGCGGTGTGCCCTTCTTCTTTATTCGAGTAGACCGCGCCGGCAATATCTCGAAACGGCAGTCGGCCACGGATTTCCATTTCTCTCGCTTCGGCGGTTCCTGCCCGCTCTGGAAGGTCTACGAGGCCTTCTCACGCCCCCGCGAAGTCCTTACACAAGTGGCCGAGATGCCCGACGGACGCCGCCACCTCTGGATTGCGCGCACCGTGGAGCAGGGGCCAGGTGGCTTCGGCACGGAGCGGAAACAGTTCGCAGTGGCGCTCGGTTGCGACCTATCGCACGCGAGTCGCCTCGTCTATGGCCAAGGACTGGATACGAACGCCCCGGACGCGATGACGCCCATCGGACCGGGCTGCAAGCTCTGCGAACGACACCGCTGTCATCAGCGGGCATTCCCCATGATCGGTCGACCCCTGGGAGCCGACGACGCAACACGCAGCTTCGCACCATACACAACTGCGCCTGAGGCCGAATCCACCAGGCCTTGAAAACACATCGGCGAACGACCCCTCATTACCGGTCATGGCGGGGGAGTGGCCCGCGATGTGTATCGCAGGAGTCAATCGGTCGCTTGCCGGTGTGAGCGCGCGAGAGTCAGAAAAGCGCGCAAGTAGTCAGTACCGGCATCCGCCTCTCGAATGCCCAGATGAATCTGCTTTTTGACGCCACCTTGGCCCAATGTCACTGCGGTGACATCGAACTTTGTTGTGTTCTCTTCTACCAGCCAGCGCGGCAGGGCCGCCACGCCACGACCGCTGGCGACCATCTGCAGCATGATGTCGGTGGTTTCGATTGGCTTCTGTCGCCTTGGGCTGATGCCTTCGGGCATTAGAAACTCGGTGTAGACATCGAGTCGATCGATTGCGACCGGGTAGGTGATCAGGGTTTCGTCGGCGAGTTGCTGAGGCGTCACATACACTGCTCCGCGCAGCGGATGTTCCGGACCGACCACCAGCACCTGCTCATAATCGAACACCGGCTCAAACTTCAAACCCGACTTATAGAGTGGATCGGGAGTCACCAGAACATCGATCTCGTGGCCAAACAGCGCGCCAATGCCACCGAACTGGAACTTCTGCTTGACGTCCACGTCCACCGTCGGCCAGGCCGCAAGATAAGGTGCCACAATCTTGAGCAGCCACTGGTAACAGGGATGGCATTCCATACCGACGCGCAGCGTGCCGCGCTCGCCTCGTGCGAACTGGCCGAGAACTTCTTCAGCATGCTCAAGCTGAGGCAGCAGTCGGTTGGCCAGCCGCAGCAGATAGTCTCCGGCCTGGGTCGGGCGCAGGCTGCGTCCCTCGCGATGCCACACCGGCACACCAAGTTGGTCCTCGAGCTTGCGTACCGCATGGCTTAGCGCGGATTGCGTCAAGTGCAGGTGCTCGGCCGCGGCAGTCAAAGAACCGTGCCGGTCTACCGCGCGGATGATATCCAGGTGGGTGCGCTCAAGGATGGCCATGGCAGCCTCTACTAACGTGAATAAAATTCACCGATAGATGAAATAATACCATTTTTGTTCATGATATAGGCTGCCTAGTATGACGCCAGGTTCAATTCATACAGGCAACCGTTATGGCATACACCCACAACCTCGGCTTCCCGCGCATTGGCGCGAAGCGCCAACTTAAATTCGCCCTGGAGTCTTACTGGAAGGGGCAGTCGTCCCAGGACGAACTCGAGGCAGTCGGCGCCGAACTCCGCCGCCATCACTGGCAAGACCAGGCGACTCTCGACCTGGCGCCGGTTGGCGATTTTTCCTTCTACGATCAGGTGCTGGACATGAGCTTCACGCTGGGCAACTTGCCCGATCGCGTGCGCGCTTTCTCCGGTTACGCGCTGGACAACTACTTCCGGGTGGCGCGCGGCCGCTCGGCCGAGTCCGCCGAGGAACAACACGGAGGCAACTGGGGCGGCGTGGCGGCCGGCGAGATGACCAAGTGGTTCGACACCAACTACCACTACATTGTCCCTGAATTCACCATCTCCACGCAGTTTGCGCTGGACCCCTCACGTCTGCTTAAGCAACTCAATGAGGCCGCTGCACAAAGGGTCAGGGCCAAGCCGGTGATCATCGGGCCAGTGACCTACCTGTGGCTCGGCAAGACCAAGGACAGCTCGAACAAGCTGGCGTTGCTGGAAAGACTACTACCGGTCTACGAGCAGCTGTTCGAACGGCTGGCGGCCGAGGGCGTCGACTGGGTGCAAGTCGATGAGCCCATACTGGTAACCGAACTCGACGCGGAGTGGCAACGTGCATTCGAGCTGGCCTACCGTCAACTGGACAACTGCCCTGTGAAACTCATGCTCACCACCTATTTCGGCAAACTGCAGGAGAACCTGGAGCTGGCCGCAAAACTGCCCGTGGCCGGCCTGCACATCGAAGCGGTCAACGCTCGCGACGAGGCACACCGCCTGCTCGACCTGCTGCCAGACCAAAAGGTTGTTTCGTTCGGCGTGATCAATGGACGCAACATCTGGAAGACGGATCTGAGCGCCGTGCTCGACTGGCTAGAGCCGGTTCAGCGGCGTCTGGGCGAGCGGCTGTGGATTGCGCCATCGTGCTCGCTGCTGCACGTGCCAGTCGATCTGGATAGCGAGCAAACGTTAGACAGTGAGATCAGGTCCTGGCTGGCTTTCGCCAGGCAGAAACTTGAGGAGCTGCGCGTGCTCGCACTGGCATTGAACGAGGGCCGCACCGTAGTCCGCGCAGAACTCGAAGCAAACCAGGCCGCCATTGAGGCACGCCGCAATTCACCGCGCGTGCACAATCCGGCGACAAAGGCCGCACTGGCCAAGGTCGACGCCCGGCTGGGCGAGCGCCAGAGCCCATATGCGGTGCGTGCCGGCAAACAGGCGGCACTACTCAAGCTGCCCCGGTTTCCCACAACTACCATCGGCTCCTTTCCGCAAACCGCGGAAATCCGCCAGACGAGACGCCGCTTAAAGTCCGGTGAGCTTGACCACGCGGCCTACAAAGCTGCGATGGAGGCCGAGATCGCGCGCTGCGTCAGTGAGCAGGAAGCGCTTGGGTTGGACGTGCTGGTGCACGGCGAGGCCGAGCGCAATGACATGGTCGAGTACTTTGGCGAGCAGCTCGAAGGCTACGCTTTCAGCCAGTTTGGCTGGGTGCAGTCTTACGGCTCGCGGTGCGTGAAGCCGCCAATCCTGTTTGGCGACATCAAGCGCCCAAAGGCTATGACGGTCGATTGGATCAACTATGCCCAGTCGCTGACGACTAAGCCGATGAAAGGGATGCTGACAGCACCCGTGACGATGTTGAACTGGTCCTTCGTGCGCGACGACCAGCCGCGTTCGATGTCCTGCTACCAGTTAGCTCTGGCAATTCGAGAGGAGGTACTGGACCTGGAGAAGGCCGGTGTACGTATCATCCAGATCGATGAGCCCGCGTTCCGCGAAGGCCTGCCGTTACGCAAGTCGCAGTGGCAGGACTACCTGAAATGGGCGGTCGAGTGCTTTCGTATCGCTGCCAACGGCGTAGCGGACGAGACTCAAATCCACACCCATATGTGCTACTCGGAGTTCAATGACATCATCGCTTCGATCGCCGACCTGGATGCCGACGCCATTACTATTGAAACCTCACGGTCCGACATGGAGCTGCTCGGCGCCTTCGATGACTTCAGCTATCCGAACGAGATTGGGCCAGGCGTCTATGACATCCACTCGCCGAACACTCCGGCGCAGCAGCACATGGTCGAGCTGATGCGCAAGGCCGCCGAGCGCATTCCTGCCGAGCGGCTGTGGGTCAACCCGGACTGCGGCCTGAAGACCCGGCAATGGGACGAGGTCATGCCGGCTCTGCGGAATATGGTCGCGGCCGCGGGAGAACTGCGCCGGTCCATACCGATAGCAGACCGCGCAACCGGGTGATGTCACCTCGATATGGCACCGGTATCCTCGCGGCAGACAAGCACTACCGGAGAATAGTATCTTGCGGCGGAAGCAGCCGAAACGACCTGGGGGATTCGTAGTGATCTTGCTGGCGCTGGAGAACGCAACTGACGTCCAAGACTATGGCATTGCCGCCGCTTCCTCCTGGCAAACGAAAAAGGGCCACCTAGGCGGGCGGCCCTTTCTCGCTTCAAGTCAGCGCTCGGGAGGTGTGCCCGCCAAGTGGCCAAACGCAACCAAGTCTATCGACCTGTCATGTAGCACCCTAGAACGTATACCAGTAGCCAAAAATAACCTGTGGGTTGTCGTCCCGTTCCATGATGGGGCTGTCTCCGATCACAGAATCAAACACGGTATATGACAGATCAAATTTGAGGTTGTGGTGCTGACCGAAGGTCCAAAGTGAGTCAACGCCGACCGTGTAGTTGTGTGCTGCACCGACCTCATAGCGCGGTCGCCCCTCAATGGCTTCACTGGCTTTGACCCCGTAGTAGTAGTTTGCAAGATCGTCTGACATGTAGGCGTATTCCACGTAGGGCTTGATGCCACCACTGCCGATTCGGAAAGACTTACCGTAGCCCAGGGTCAAATGGTAGCCATTGTGAGTTGACAGGGCATCGTGCGTGACCGCCAGCTCAAATTCACCAGCCGTGGTTTCCAGCCGGTAGGCGAATCCCACATCCAGCGTGCCATCACGGTCGTCCATGCCGTCCAGTGCATCGCTTTCACCACTTTCATAGCCATCGAATCGGTACCCGCCCACCAGGGATAGTTCTCCGATATCCCCCTCCTTCAAAATCCAGTCAAAGGAGTAGCCCAGGAACGTAAAACTTTCGGTTTCAATATAGAGTACAGGTAGAACGTTGGTTTCTGCACCGACGTCCAGGTAACCGTCGTCTTCGGCGATACCACCAAAACCAATGCCCCACGTCAGGCCGTCTGCGCCATCGTCCGCCCAGGCGTTAATGCAGATGAGCGGCGCCAGGCACAAGGCGGCCGCACAAGTCGATGAAAGTTGGCGCTGCCGTCGATTGAAGCGGCGGTGTCTCGAGTCATACATGTTCAGCTCTCTACTTGAGGGGGGCACCCGATACTGATCCACAAACCTGTCGAGAAGCTCACTCAAACAGGTTTACAGTTTTCTGCGGGCGCACACCCGTGAATGGCGGCAGATAGTTAGCCCCAAGACACTTCAACGGAAGCTGAACGCGGCGTTGCAGATTCTTAATGGACAGCGAGACACATTTTATTGAACGATCGGTCGGTATTTGCTACCGTGCGCATCCTCCCTTCACCGAAGTCCACTACCGGGCGTTGCACGACGCAGAGTGACCTTTGGAAAACAGGAAGACCACCGCCTCAAAGCGAATGCCCAGTTTCAGTGCAAGACCTGCCCATGAGGTTTATCGCCTTAACCGGCGTACTCGAGCTCACTGGCGTTCTGGTGAACGGCTCGAAGGACAGCGCCGATTCAGCCGGGCCCGGGGATAGTTTGCCAGCCGTAAAAACCCTGGGTGAATCCAGGGCGCCGAGGCCGGATCGAGCCGCAACTACGTGGCACCCGGCTAGCTGGCCTGGTAAGGAATCCTGAACGAAAACACCAGGCCGGAGCGATCCCCACTCAGCTTGATCTCACCACTATGGTAGCGGGCGATGGCTTGTACCAGACTGAGCCCGAGGCCATTCCCCGGGGATTTACGGTGCAACTCCAGTCGATAAAACCGCTCCAGCACCTTCTGCCGCATCTCCTCAGGTATCCCAGGGCCACTGTCTTTGACGATGACCGAGGTGAAACCGGCGTCCTCCGTGACCCTGATCTCGATGGGCTTTCCCGGTGGCGTGTACTTAATCGCGTTGTCTACGATATTGCCGAGGGCCTGAAATAGCAGGTTGCGATCACCGCGCAAGGGGTGAATGGTGTCTATTTTGCAGCTGATATCAATATGCTTTTCCAACGCCATTGGTTCGTAGAGATCTACTACATCCTCAATGATCTGGTCGAGATCAACCAGGTTGAAGCTTCCTTTCGCACTTTTGGATTCGAGACCTGCGATCTCCAGCAGCGCGCTGAAGATAGCAAGAATTTCATCGGTCTCCTCAATGATCTTCTGCACTAGCTGGGTGGCAGCCTCATCATCACCGACGAACTGGTTCAGATATTCCAGGTGCCCCTGTACCCGGGTCAGCGGTGTTCGCAGGTCGTGCGCAACATTGTTCGACACCTGCTTCATACCTTCCACGAGGTATTCAATGCGATCGAGCATCATGTTGAGGTTCTGTGCCAGCCGGTCAAACTCATCACCCGAGTTGTCGACAGCGATTCTCAAACCCAGGTTGCCCTGGCGAACCTGGAGGCTAATCCGGTTGATTTTCTCAAGCCTGCGGGCAATGGTATTGGTGAGAATCGCCGCGCCCAGGCTCCCCAGCACAAGCACCAGCAACACTCCGCCAAGCAGGATGCGGCCGACAAACTGCCGGGTGCTGTAGATTTCCGGAACGATCCTCGCCGCGTAGATGTATGCCCCGCTGTCGATCTGCACGATCCTGGACACGACGCTCTCGCGTGCCGCTTCGCCTGGCGAGCGGCTCTCATCGAACAGTTGAGCTCGGGAGATATCAAAGACTGCCCGCCCACCTGCGGCCAGGGTGCTGGCGCAGAAGTCCTCCGCGAGAAGATCGGGCGGCAACCGCGGCAGGGTTTTCACGATGGGCGCGCAGTCCTGATCAAACAGCACATATATGTCCTGGGCGCCGACGCCACGCTGGGCGCGCTCATCGATTTCTGCAATGAGTTCTCCGAGACCGCCCTCGTTGAGAAAACCCTGCCCCTCCGCCAGCATGGTATCGACGTAGGTGCTGGCCTGCGCGCGCAGGTAGCTCTCGATCGCCGTGTACACGAAGAGGCTGATGACGACCACCGACGCCAGGAACAGTGACATGAACATGGCCGCAATACGAAAGGACGTGCTGCGTACCAGGTTGCTAAGTGTCTCGAATGACATAGCCAGAGCCACGTACGGTTTCGATGAGTGACGGGCCGGAGCCCTCGTCTATCTTGCGGCGCAACCGGCTGATATGTACGTCGATGATGTTAGTACGGGGGTCGAAGTAGTAATCCCACACCTGCTCCAACAACATCGTCCGGGTAACAATTTGGTCGGCGTGCCGCATCAGGTACTCCAGCAGCCGAAATTCCCGTGGCTTCAGGTCGATCTTCCTGCCACCCCGCTCAGCCTCCCTGGACAGCAGATCAAGCTTGAGGTCCGCCACCACGAGAACAGATTCGGTGAAGCCTCTCGACCCGTGGTGCCGTCTGCCCAGCACCTCTACCCGGGCAAGAAGCTCCGAGAATGCAAACGGCTTGACCAGGTAATCGTCGGCGCCCGCCTGCAGGCCCGTCACCCTCTCACCAACGTCCGCCAATGCGCTCAGTATCAATGCCGGGGCGTGATTGTCGGCCGCTCTCAACGACTGGACGATCTTGAGCCCATCCATAGCCGGCAACATACGGTCGACAATAATCACGTCGTAGTGCTCCGACATGGCCAGGAACAGGCCGGTCTTGCCGTCAGCGGCATGATCGACGGTGTGACTCGCTTCTCTCAGACCCTTGCCAATGTAGTCTGCCACCACCTGGTCGTCTTCAATCACTAGAACGCGCATGGTTACAAACCTCGCCTGGATCCGCCGGGGCTACAAGGCGCGCTTGCGCCGTGCTCTAGCCTAACCAAGCTTGCCTGGAAAACAAATGGCGATAAAAAGGGGGGCAGCCCTCCAGCAAACCATAAAAGAGCTACCCCCAGGCCGGACCAACAGTCTCAGGGGTTGGTGAGCGGTCTACTCAAAGTTGTAGACCAGGGAGACACCGTAGGTGCGCGGTGCACCCGAGCGACAGGTCACGGCAAACGTGGTGTCACCGAATCCGCCGAAACAGTCCGTGAAGTACTCTTCATCAGCGAGGTTTCTGCCCCAAAGGCCGAGCTCCAGGGGCATGTAGTCACCGCGCCAGGTGAGTGAAGCGTTGTAAAGCCAGTAGCTACCGCCGTTGCCGATCAGCGGATTCTCATCCGTTTCACCAATCCACCGGCTCTGGTAGGCAGCGTTCAAGACCAGGGACAATTCGCTCTCCGAAAGTGGCAATGCGTACTCGAGTGTTGCGCTTGCGGTATCCTCCGGCGCGTACTGAAGCTGTACACCAGAGGCATCCAGAGCGGGGTCGCCATTGGCATCGACACAGTCGTCTCCTCCAGCGGTGACATCTACACCTCCGTCGCAAAAGTCTTTATAAGCCGCGTCGGTGTATCCATAAGCAAGCATTGCGCTGAGTCGATCCGAGAGAGCCGCGGTCAGCTCTATCTCAACACCCTTACTTTCCGCAGTTGCTGCGTTGGTGGTAAGGGTCTGGCCAGTCTCAGATGCCGACTGGAACTGAAGGTCTTCGTAGTCAATCAGGAACGCCGACACGCTGTACGTGGCTCGACCATCGAGCAGCGAGCCCTTGATGCCGACTTCATAATTGTCCGCCACTTCCGGGTCAAAAATTGACTCGTCTTCAGCCTGCTCCAGATTGGATGAGGCAAAGTTGATCCCACCGCTCAAGTAGCCGCGCGCGAAGGTAGCGTAGACCATGTGGTCGTCGGAGAGCGCGTAGTCAAGGGTTAGCTTCGGCGAGATATCGTCCCAGGAGTCATCCACGGAGTTGCGGTAACCGACGCTGCCGTCCGCGTTCTCATCGATCGTGAGTGACACCGCACCTCGTCCTTCTGCAATATTGTCTGCCTCTTTCTCGTCCCAGCTGAGGCGCACCCCGGCGGTCAGGTTGAGTCTGTCGGTCACTGCCCAGGTCATCTGGCCATAAATGGCCGTACTCGTAGAGTCGATATCCTGGAAATGGTAGTCCTCGACCAGTGGATCCAGCGGCGCCAGCGGTATAGCAGTGCCGAAGCTGGTTTCGCTGCGCTCGCTCTGCTCGCGGAAGTAGAACAGACCCGCGGTGTAGAAGATGCTGTCGCCATAGTCGCCGGATATGCGGAACTCCTGGCTGAACTGGTCGGTATCCAGTGTCAGCTCCTGGGAGAGGTCGACTTCGCCTCCGTTGTAGAAGGCCAACACTTCCCGGCTCTGGGTATCCACGTCGCGCGCCGCATTGCTATCCAGAGTGCGGTAAGCCGTTATTGACGTCAGGGTGAAGTTGTCAAAGGCGTAACTGGCGTTCAGTGAGAAGCCACCCTGCTCCTGTTCCTGGTATCCAGCGAAATCGTTGTAGGCATCCTGCACGTCATCGCTGAACGTCTTGCTGGTAGGAATACGGATCGCGCCGCCGAGCAGCGTGAAGAAATCCCCGGCGTTGCCATTCATAAACGAAGCAGGGTAGTCCACTTCTGGGTTGTCTTCATAATCCAGGGTCGCCAATACATCCCAGTTATCGTGCTCATAGCGAAATTGCAGACGACCAAAATAAGTCTCGGTCTCGGTGACTTCATCACCGCTGAACTGGTTGTCACCGAACCCGCCGTGCTTGTTGTTACCCAACACCAGCTTGGCAGAGACAGTGTTGGTAAGCCCACCATTGACCAGAAAGCGCGTATTGACTGTATCGTAGTTACCCAGGTCGAGTTGGGCCTTTGCTCGAAACTCCTGATCCGGTTTGACGGAGTGAATGTTAATCGCACCGGCAATAGAGTTTTGTCCGTACAGGGTTCCCTGTGGTCCTCTCAGAACCTCAATCCTCTCCAGGTCAAACAGTGCCGTATCCATGCCTGCCTGGCGTGCCACGTAAACATCATCAATGAAAAGCGCTACTTTCTGGTTCATACCGGGGTTGTCGCCGGCAGAGCCTCCGATGCCACGAATAATCGTTCTGGACCTTCCGAGATTGCTCTTGGCGATGTTCAGATTGGGGACCAGACCCATCAGGTCCTCCGAACGGTTGACCTTGAGCGCGTTCAGGCTGTCGCCGGTGATAGCCGAAATCGACAGCGGCACATCCTGCAGGCTCTGCGCCCTGCGCTCTGCAGTGACCACTATCTCCTCGAGAGGTGTGAGTGTGTTGTCTGCACCCAAGGCAGAAGAGGCTGTGCACACCAGTGCCGCTATCGCAGAAGTCTTAAAACCACGCCCCAGGGGATGATACATAGGTAGAACTCCCATTATGTCTTGTCATTATTAATTGGTATCGAAGCCTCGCAATCATGATCGCGGGATGCGGGCTGTAGACATAATCCACCTGGGTCCATTGTGCGCCCGTGGACCCATCGTTAATATTTTTTAATCTATAGTTTTTTCCATTTCCTCAGCGGTCGGTATGTGTCGCAGTAAGCCTGCAAGCTGGGGATCTTGTCGCCCCTCGGCCGGAGGTGGATACGCCGACAGTTCCGCTTTCGCTACAAGTTCGAGCGCTGTTAGCCTCGCGCCGTATTTCTCCTGAGGTATTCGGCGGCGTCGATATTCAACAACCTCGCCGCGGTACCGCCGAGAATGGCCGCTATTTCAGCGTCGGTCAGCCCCTGGGCACTGAGCACGTGAGCTACGGCGTTCTTGTTGACCATGCCAAAGGGGAAATCTGAACCCATCACCACCTGGCCTGGCCCCACCTCGCGTATAAGGTGCTCCAGGTTGGCCGTGCGATAAACCAGAGTGTCACAGTAAATCTGTTTGATGTACTCACTGGGCAGCTTTTGCTCTGCGCCGCGACAACCGCGATCATTGCTATTGTGGCAATGGTCTGATCGACCAATGTAGGAGGGCAGAAAGCCACCGCCATGAGAGGCTAGGATTTTCAGACCGGGAAAACGGTCCAGGGTCCCTTCAAATATCAGGTGAGAAAGTGCGACCGTAGTTTCCAGTGGGTAGCCGATGATATTGGTAAGCCTGCCGTTACCCTTGAAACGCTCCTCGCCTTCCGAGAACCCGTCCGGGTGAATAAAGACCATCACCCCCAATTCCTCGGCCTTGGCCCAGAACGGGTGGAACTTGGGATGCGAGAGTTCCTCACCGTTGACGCTCGCCCGGATCATCACCCCCTTGTGGCCCAACTTCTTCACCGCGTGCTCAAGTTGGGCAGCGGCCAGTTCAGGAAACTGTAGCGCCACGGTGCCCACCGCAACGAAGCGGTCTGGATAGGACTTGACCATGTCGGTAAGTGCCTGGTTTTGGATGGCTACAGATTCTTCCGCCAGCTCTCTGCCCGCCCAGGTCAGAATCTGCGTGGTGTTCAGGGAAAGCACCTGAACATCAATCCCCATCGCGTCCATTTCCCGCAGCCGCGCCGGGATGTCGGACATCTCGTAGAGCGGGCCGCGTCTGAACGGATTCTCCCCCTCAAATTCATCGGCCAGCACGTCCTTGACCAGCGGCCATATCGCGTCGACCTGGCAATGGGCGTGTATATCAATGGTCAGCATGCGCTTACCGTTGATCACTACCGGGCGCTTGAGATCACTCCTCGTGGTATCCGGGTCCCGCGCGACGAGGCCCGGACTGCTGACAGACGCGCTGACGCCAATGGACACACCCGCGATGCCGGCCGTCATCCCCTTTAATGCCGAACGCCGGCTGATCAAAAACTCCTTATCACTCATATCCGTGCTCCAGACTAATTTCCGATGAAGCGGCCCATACGCTGAGGCATGGCCGGCATTGATCGAAATGGTATGAGCGAGCGAATTAAGCCAGAGTGGCGGAGAGGTTACAGAAAGTTCACGTCCCGGAACGCGCCTCTAAAGCGGCCAGAAATGCCTATCGGAACCCTGCGACAGTGGGCCTACTGGCCGGCAGCGTTGTCGAGAATCTCCTGCACCCGAGGTCTGGACTTACGGGTAGCGGACGGCAACACCAGATCGAAGGATGCCCTGACCAGCTCATCGCGAAAACCCCGACCGGGAATAATACCTTTGAGCCAGAGCAGTACAGTGCCCCAGGTGACGGATACCAGAGTACGCGCCATGAACTCGACATCGACATCCCTTCGCAACTCGCCCTCCTGAACCATCTCTTCAATCGACGTGCGCCGGGCATCGATGGCGTTGACCACCAGCAGTGCACTGGCAGGCGATTCACCCGAGTTCTGGAACAGTAGTTGAGTCATGCCTTCACCAGTCGTCGGATGGTCCAGGAAGAAGCCTGCCACCGACTCCAGCCGCTGCAGGAAACGCTCCACGCCGGGCGCGTACCTTTCCTCTTCCGCAGAAAGGGCATTGATGGTGTCAGCCAGGGCGTGGAGGACCAGCGACTCCTTGCTACCGTAGATTTGATACAGGGTGCTTGGGGATACTCCCGCCGAGGCAGCAATACCACGCATGCTGAGCGCGTCATAGCCTTCCTGTTTTAGTTGCACGCGGACGGTGTCCAGGATTGCCTGGCGCCGGGCAATCTGCCGAGGTGTCATAGCCAGTTCTCTGGTATTTGCCATTGCTAGCTGATTAAACTCCCAGCATGTGCGGTACCGCCCGATGGGCGTTCGCCAGTCTACGTCACACAAGCAGTGGCGCAAAGCACGCTAACCGGCATAGGCCATCACTTGACGACGCGCCCAGGCCGCCGTCCACTCTAACGGAGAAAAGAAAAACAGCGTGCCGCTTCAATCTGGCGACCCCAGCTCAATCCAGGTAGCTGCGAATGGACGTTCCACGGGCCAGCCGCAGCGCCGTGTACGCACGGAACAGCGACCGCAGCTTTCCGGAATCAAAGTTGCGCACTGCGCGCCGGTATGCCGGACGATTTCGCATCCGGCTGATCCACTGATTCAGACGACGATAGCGCCTCATCGGGAAGGCCATCAGCCCAAACCGGTGCAGGTTAACTATCCAGGCGATGTCTGCCAATCCGTGGCCGTCGCCACTCAGCCAGCTACGGCTTGAAAGCCTGACTTCAAGGGCCTCCATGACGTTCTCCATATCCTCGATAGCGCCGAGAATGCGATCACGCCCAAATCCTCCGGGTGAAGAAAAGTCCTCCATGAAGGCGATCAGCGACGGCTGCCTGGTGGCCGCTCGATAGCGGTCGAGTTGCTGAGGGTTCATGCGCCGGAAAGGCTTGAACAGAAACTCATGCATAAGCAGTTTGAGAGAGGCCTGAATCTCGGCCGATCGCTCAAGGCTGTCATCAAGATAGCGCCGGTCACCGGCGTCACAGGGCGTCAACCGGGGCTCTGGAAACAGTTCCTCAAGGTAGAGAATGATATCAATGGACTCAACGATCGTGACGCCATCGTGCACCAACACAGGAACCACGCCTCGCGGGTTGAGCGCAACAAAATCAGCGCTGGCGTTCTCAAACTTCGCGAGATCGACGTGATGCCCCGTCCAGCGCAGGCCCTTTTCCTCAAGCACCAGGCGTACGCGCTGTGAGCAGTTGCTGGTCGCAAAATGGAACAGATGAAGGCCGCGTAACGCGCGGATATCGGGGCGTTTGGTCTCTACAACCGGCAAATCTCAATACTGGCCGGGCGCATCGGCGCCTTTGTCATGGGCATAGCTTCGTATCATCAGCCAGGCAAAGCCGTAACACAACATGGGCACACAGCAGATCAGGATGCGCAGGCGGTCCAGACTACCCGCTTCGTTTAACGGTCCGGCCGCGGCGTCAAAACTCGTCAGCGGCAACACCAGAAACATGAGCGCGACCGCAAGCGCGGCAGACAGCTTGCTGGATGATTGCAGTAGCGCAACATAAAGCCCGGTGCGATATGAACCGACCCGGGTCCGCCGGTCCTTCAGGTCGGCAATGATCGCCTGTGGCAGGAACACCACGCCTCCGTTGATGGCACCCAGCAACAAAAACGCAGTCACGGCGAGCACCAGGCTCTCGGCGGGGATGATCAGGAATAGCGGCTGAACAGCTACCTGAAAACCAAGCAACCAGCGGAAGGTCCTGACCTTGCCTAGCCGCACGGTAAGAAGCTTTAGCAGCGGCAGGAAAGCCAGGCCGGACAGCAGCGCGGGGACAATAGCGAAACTGGCCCACCTCCCCAGGCGAAGCACGCTCTCAGCGTAGAACAGCAAGCTACTGGACATGGCAGCCAGGCCGAGAAGCACCGCCATGTTACACAGCAGCAGCGCGTGCAAAGGCCGATGATTTTTCAGCAGCAGCAGTGCATCGTACCAGCGATGCTTACCCTCGGGGACTGCCAGCGAGGTGGTGGCAGGAACCGCCGCTATCGCTGTGTAGGTAAGCAGCGGCAGCGCGACCAGAACGAAAAGCCCCATGTATTTGATTCGAAGTGACTCGTCGGCGCCAGATAGCTGGTCAGTGACAACCGGGATGGCAACGATCAGCAAGCCGCCCAGCAGCCCCGCCAACTGCCGGTAGGCAGCCACCCTGGCGCGACCGTGATAGTCGGCCGCGAGCTCCACGCCCCAGGATATGTGTGAAATCGTCAGCAGCGTCCAGCCCACGTACAAAATCACCATCCAAAAGGCAAAGTACTGCCAGTCGACGGACTCCGGGGGCAGGAAGATTCTGTACACGCCCAGGAGCATCAGCGGCAAGGACATCAACAACCAGAAGCGCCAACGCCCCTGCGCAGGACCAAGGCGCTCCATCACAGTACCGGCGACAGGATCCGTGATGATATCCCAGAGCTTCGTCAGCCCAAATACCAGGCCGACTGTAGCGAGCCCCAGGCCTTTCTCACTGGCATAGAACGACGGTATATACACCACCAGCGGCGTGAGAAAGGCCGCCATTGGGATTTCAAGCGCGGCAAATGCCGCCAGTCTCGCCCGCGAGAGTCGAGGATCGCTGCTAATCATCCGCGAACCTTGTGCCGGGCTCGCTGGCAGCGCTTGTATTTGAATGCCGCTCAGCCACCGTTAGTCCTCCGGATTGATACCGAAGGAATCTTTGAGTTGATCTACATGATCTGCGCTGTGAACAACCTCGCCCTTACTGAGATGGCCGAACATCTGCATGCCGAAGCCACCGTCAAGATCATCGACAACTCGCTGCTTCCAGGGCCTGCGTACAAGCTGGCTCGTGAGGCGCCTGATGGTTCGTTTTTGCTTCATAATCTGATCCGCGATCTCGTAGGCGCGATCCATCAGGCGGTCTCGCGGCACCACTTCATTCACCATGCCGTATTCAAGCGCCGTAGCGGCGTCAATCGCCTGGCTGGTGAGCAGCGCGTAAGCCGCGCGTTTCACACCCAGCAGTTCCCGAAAACAACTGTGAATGCCGTCACCGGGTACCGAGCCCATGGCAAAGTGGGGATCCCAGATGATGGTATCTTCACTACAGATAGTGATATCGCACATCAGGCACATCTCGGTGTGGGCTCCCGGCCCGTTCAGGACACCGATAGTGGGTATCTCAAAGTCGTTTACCAGAGTGGCGACATTGACGCGGCCATCTTTATAGGCGTACTCGTAGGCCCAGTACTCAAGGTCCTGCTGCTCGAGCGCGAATCCGTCCGGATCCACACCTGCAAGAAACATATTGCCGGTGCCGGTAAAGATCATGAGCTCGTTATCGGGGTCGGCGGCCACTGCTTTAAGTGCCTGCCCGACAGCGCGATGGTTCTCTACGCTCAGTTGAAATGGGCCGAGTTGAGTATGCATCCGTAAGGTGATCACGCCATCATCGCGACGCTGCATTACGAAGGACTCTTCAAAAGCCTTCTGATACTGCTCAAAGCCCACGTAGGGCACAAAACTGGTAAGCGACATCTGTTTTCCTCTATTGCGTCCTTAGTCGCAAAGCGCCTTAGGAAGCGGCTGCGCGGGTGTTGTATGGGCTATCTTCTGAGGTAAACCACTTTTTCTTCCTGAAAAAACTGGATACCGGTGCTGCCGGCTTCTGGCAGACCAAACCCTGATTCCTTGATGCCACCAAAGCTAAACTGGGGCTCCTTGTAGGCCGAGTGCATGTTGATATGCGTCATCCCCGTTTCTGTTCGCTCGGAGAAGTCCAGCGCGCGATCCAGGTCACGGGTAAAAACCGATGAGGACAAGCCGTAGCGAACGGCGTTCGCCAAGGCCAGGGCATGCTCATAGTCCTGAGCTATCTCCACCGTCAGCACTGGCCCAAACACTTCCTCCCGCGACAGATCGGCACTCGCATCCTTGACTTCGAACACGGTGGGTTCAACGAAGCAACCATGCTCCAGACACCTGTCACCGCTGCGCGCGCCACCGAGCACCAGTCGGCACTCCTGGTGTAACGCCTTATCAATGTGACCCAGGACGGACGCAAGCTGAAGCTCTCCGCAGACCGGACCCATGGTCGCCGCCGGGTCCATGCCATGGCCAAGAGCGATGGTTTCTGCTCGCCTGAGGAGCTCGCCCAGAAGCTCTTCGTAAATCGGTTTCTCTACGATGAGTCGGCTGGTGGCTGTACACCATTGTCCGGCGCAGGAGAAGGCACCAATGGCCACCTGTTCGGCAACCAGATTGATGTCGCTATCGGCCAATGCCACCACCGGGTTCTTGCCGCCCATCTCCAACTGCGTCCTGACAAACTGCTGCGCTGACTGTTTGGCGATACACTTGCCGACATAGGTGGAACCTGTGAACGTCACCGCTCTGACACCAGAAGACGCCACTAACACGTCAGAAAGCTCTGAGCCCGATCCGGTAACAAACTGCAGCACCTCGCACGGCAGGCCCGCCTCCGTGAGAATGTGAACGACAGTCTCACCGACACCGGCGGTCTGACTTGCCGGTTTGAGAATGGCCGTGTTGCCGGCCATAAGCGCAGGCACCAGCTTCCGGAAAGGTACATTGAACGGGAAGTTCCACGGCACGATCACCGATATGACGCCGAGTGGCTCCAGGCGCGTAAACCCCCAGGACGCACCCTGGTGAGACTGATTGGCCCTGCCAAATTGACGTTCGCCCTCGCCCACCTGAAAAAGGAGTTCCGCGATGGTGCTGTCAATTTCCGATTGGGACTCTTTTAACAGCTTGCCGTTCTCTGCCGTAATCAGCCGGGCAATCTGCTCCCTGTTGTCTTCAATGAGTTGAGCGGCGCGGCGCATGATGGCAGCCTTCTCCGCCACGGGAACCTTACGCCAGTGATCAAAGGCACCCGCGGCTGACTCCACGCCTGCTACCACATCACGCTCAGCGGAGAGCGGATAGGAATGAACATGACACCGTGTATCGGCGGGATCGTACAGAGGGTAGTCGCGCGCGGTGCATGAGTGCAGCCATTGCCCGTTGATGCGGTTCTGATGCCGAAGAGAAATGCTCATATCCAGTGCCGGCCTCGTTGAGGGCCCCTCTTACTTGCGTACTTCGAGCCCCACGCCACTGCTGTCAGCTCTCGCCTGACAACCATTCAGCCACCTTACCGCTGCGCATGGCATTCCATGCCTCGATCCCGGGAGGCCAGACATTTGAATCGGGGTCGATCACACAGTGAATCACTGACACGAGATTGCTGGCGAAGCAGCGCCCCAGCGCAGGCCCGATCTCCGACGCCTTGGTGACGTATTCGCCGTAGCCGCCCATGGCCTCACAAATCTGGTCGTAGCGGATTTCCTCCGCATTGAATACCTTGAACCAGGGCGCTTCTCTGCCCCAGGACCTTCTCTGCGCCGTCTTCTCCATTCCCCAGGCGCCGTCGACCATGACCATACACACTACCGGCAGATCTTCCCTGAACGCCGTTTCGAGCTCCTGGATATTGAAGTTGAAGGCACTGTCGCCGGTAATACAGCACACCGGCCGCTCCGGGTACGCGAGCTTGGCGCCGATTGCGTAGGGCAGGCCCGTACCCAGGTGCCCATAGCAGGATGATTGAACGATGGAGCGCTCCTTCCTGGCGCGGGCATAGGAGAAGCCCCACCAATTTGTGTTTCCACCATCCAGCGTCACGATCGCGTCCTGATTAAGAAAGCTGTTAGCCTCACGAATTGCCGCTCCAATACACAGGGGGTCCTGCATCTCGTCAGCGACCGCGTTGAGATCAGCAACCCATTCGGATTCAAGCTGCTTGTACACGGCGACGTTGGGATGTGGCTGCCTCGGCTCGGTCAACTCCTCTACAGCCTCAAACAACTGCCTGAGGACCACTTTCGCGTCACCAACCAGCCCAACATCAACCGGCCTGTTCAGCCCAATATTGGTCGGTTCTGCATCGACCTGAATAGTTTTGGATTTCTGTGGATCTGCCCACAAAGGCTGCTTACCGAATCCGCTCATCTCCCCCATCCGGGTACCGACCACCAACAGCACGTCGGCCTCGGTATTTGCCATCAACGCTCCGGCGCTCAGGGTATGAATCGCCAGGGGGTGGCTGCAGGGCACCACACTGGAGCCGCGCGCGGTCTTTGTCATCGGCATACCGAGATACTCGGCGAGACGGATGATCTCTGCACCCGCCTCCGCACGCTCCGCGCCGTTGCCGATTCTTATCGAAACCAATTCAGCGCTGACCAGGATTTCCGCTGCCTGCCTGACCACATCTGGAGCCGCGGGCTGCTTGAACATTGCCGATGCCCGGTAGCGCTCGGGCGCAATCAATTCAACACTGTCCAGGTCCCCGAGGCCGTCTAGCACGTCCTGAGGAATCAACAGATGCACCGGACCCGGGCGCCCGCTCATGGCCACCCGGAATGCATGACGTACCATGTCAGGAATGCGTGACCAGTGATCCACCTTGCCGCTCCATTTAACAGCGGCCTTGAAGCAATCGTGTTGATTGCCCACCTGCATGGCGGCCTGCTGGGTATAGGAATCACCAATGTCGCTACGCCGGGTGGTAGTGATCGCCACCACCGGGCTACCTTCTGCCTCAGCACAAATCAGGCCTGAGATCAGATTCGCCGCACCCGGTCCGGCACAGGCCATCACCACTGCGGGCTTACCGCTCACACGTGTATAGGCATCGCAGAAGTGTGCAGCCGCGGCTTCGTGTCTCGGCACGACAAGCCTGACACCGAGCTCGTCTCCCAAACGCTCAAGCGGCTCCAGAAACGACATATAGGTGCCGTCAGTAATGGCATGCACATGCTCAATCTTTTCCTGCGCCAAACAGCGCAAAAGCAGCTCGCCACCTTTGATTTGATTCATATTCAATGTCCTATCTAGAGTTCTGGATTTCTATTCAGCCCGGGATGCCTGTCAGGCATGGTCAAGATCAGCGCGCCTACGCGTCACCTCGTAGATGGCACTCCAGTCCAACTCCTCGTAGCCAAGAGTCAGTGCTTCATCCATCTTGCTCTCAATAATCTGACCGATATCAAAGCTGGTACCGAGCTGCGATGCAGAGTCCAGCATTAGTCGTATGTCCTTGAGTCCACCGGTCATCTTGAAGCCGCCGTCGGAGAAAGCCCGGTTTCTGATCTTCTCCGCATACATGTGGAGCACCGGAAAGCCATAGAGTGTTCTAAAGAAGCCCTCGACTTGCTCGAGATCGAGCCCCGACTTTTCTGCACAGGCGTAGACCTCACTCATCAATTCGATATTGGATATCACCGCGTAGTTGAGACACAGCTTGAGCACGGCGGCATGGCGTGGCTCCGCACCCAGCAGAAACACCATTTGCGTGAACGACTCGATCACAGGCGCAGCCTTATCCGCACCTGACGCGGAACCTGCCAGAAGCGCTATCAGTGAACCATCGGCAGCGGCGTCAGGACGGCCGAGAACCGGGCACATGACAAACTCTGATCCATGTTGCTCGTGTATGCCCTTTAGCGAATCTGCAAGCGTAGGGGACACCGTGGTCAGACAGACGTGAACTGCGTTTCTTGCAAGCCCTTCCAGCATGCCTTCATCACCATTGAGCGCGTCCAGGACCGACCCGTCATCCATCAGGCTGGTGAATACAAGGTCTGCGCCCTCGACGGCATCACGTATGGACGAAGCGGTTTCGGCGCCCAGTTCCTGCAGCGGCGCCATCTTGGACGCAGTGCGATTCCAGACCCTGAGGTCGAAACCCGCCCGGACAATACTGCTGGCCATGCCAGATCCCATATTGCCGAGTCCAACAAAGGCGATTTTCTTCACGTTTCGATAGCTCCCGGGGATTCCCGCCCCATTTGATAACCGCACACCCAAACCAGTGCACATCCGCAATAAACGTAACGCGTTATTATTTTAATCGCAACGCGTTACGATTAAAGTTATTTAATCCTGCGTACAGAATGAATGCCGTCATGTAGTGCGCTCGTCAGGAAACTGGCGAAGCAAAAATGAAATAAGGTTGGGTGATAGTTTCTGTTGTCAAAGATACGCTGGGGTGGTCGGGACACAGGCTTACAGGACCTGCCCCCACACGTTGCCAGTGCCTGGCCTACCCCAGAACATGTATGGTCCCAAGGGACTCTCAGAGACATACTGGCTCTGGAATCACCCCGATGTTCAATCTACATGAAGCAACATGACAAACGCCTGGGGATGTCCCGCCCAATCAGTCGGCGCGATTTTGTCCAGGGAATTAGCCTGGCGGCGGGGGCATCATTATTACCACCTTTCGCCGGAGACGCGGTCGCCGCCGAGAGCAGGGCGCCCTACTATCCCCCGGCACAGACCGGCATGCGAGGCGCCCATGTGGGCTCCTTCGAAACTGCCCATGCCACGGTGCAGGGGCGACGCTGGCAGGCGCAATCCTCGAGCGAACACTACGACCTGGTCATCGTTGGTGCGGGCATCAGCGGTCTTGCCGCTGCTCACATTTATCTGCGCGACGTAAACCAAAACGCGCGCATCCTCATCCTAGACAACCACGACGACTTTGGCGGCCATGCCAAACGCAACGAATTCACGGTCGGTGGCCGCACCTTGATTTGCTTCGGCGGCACCATGCTGATCGAGGCGCCACGCACCTACCCGGCGGTATCGAAGCAGGTGCTGACCGAACTGGGGCTGGATGCCGAGCGCTACCAGGACTACTACCACCAGGATCAGTTGGAAAAGCATGGACTGGGGTTCTGCAGCTTTTTTGACCGCGAGACCTTCGGCACCGACTACCTGGCGCAGGACAGCTATGACAACCCGGCGAGTATTCAGCGCTCACCGCTGCCGAAACAAACCCGCGATGACCTAACTCGCCTTATTGAGGATGACACTGACTACCTCGCCGGCAAGAGCACTGCCGAGCGGCGCGCCATTCTCGACAGGCTAAGCTGGCAGGAATACATGCGTGAGCACGGCCAGTTCGGCGACACCGCCCTGGCCTACATCCAGAAGTGGCCCCACGGGGTGTGGTCCATCGGCGCCGACGGCCTGCCGGCGTGGATGGCCTGGGAACAGGGCTACCCCGGCTTCGCGGATATGGACCTGGGCTACGAGGACGCCGAGGATGAGGGCGACGACGAGTCCATCTTCCAGTTTCCGGACGGCAACGCCACCATCGCCCGCCTACTGGTACGCCGCCTTGTGCCGGGCGTGGCGCCGGGCAAGACCATGGACGATATTGTCATGGCGCCCTTCGACTACGGCCAGTTGGACCAGCCCGGTCACCAGGCCCGCGTCCGCCTCAACAGCACCGTGGTCGACCTGCGTCACGAAGGCGGCGACCTGGATGGCGATGTAGTGATCACCTACGTCAGCCAGGACAGGGCGCGTAAGGTCAGCGCCTCTCAGGTGATCTGGGCTGGTTACCACGCTATGCTCCCGCATATCTGCCCGGATATCCCGAAGGCCCAACAGCTGGCACAAAGCCACTGCATACGGTCACCCCTGGTCTATACCAGCGTGCTGATACGCAACTGGACCAGCCTGGCGGAACTGGGCATCTGGCGCGCCTACTGTCCGGGCAGTTTTTTCCAGATCATCCTCCTGAGCCGGCCGGCCAGCTTCGCGGGCTATGCCTACCCGCTGTCGCCGGACGAGCCGATGGTGCTGCATATGCAACACATTCCGCTGGAACCCGGGTTGCCGGCGGCGGAGCAGTTCCGGGTCGGGCGTAACAGGCTGTTCGGCATGCCCTTCGAGACCTTTGAGCGCAACGCTCGCGAGCAACTTGGGCGTATGCTGGGCCCGGCGGGCTTCGACCCGGCCGATGACATTCTCGCCATCACCGTAAACCGTTGGCCCCATGGCTATGCCTACTCGGTGGACCCGGCTTCAGGTGACGTCGCCTGGTGGCCGGAGGCATGGGATCACCCGCAGCGCCCCTGGGTCAATGCGCGGCAGCGGGTGGGCAATATCTCCTTTGCCGGTACCGACTCCGCCAGCAACGCCATGAGCGAAGCCGCTATCGAAGAGGCCTGGCGTTCGGTGCAGAGCCTGGCGAAACGCTAGCGCAATAGAGGGGGCTGCTTAGCTTCCCACCCCCAACTCCTGCAGGAGACTGTCGGCGCCGTCGATCTTCTCCATGATCCACAGCATGTAAGCCACATCAACGTGGATCGAGCGCGTGTTGGCGCTGAAGTCCCAGTCGGAGTTAATGCTCTCGTAAGTGGTATCGAACACGATACCCACAAACTCACCCTTGCCGTTCATGGTGGCGGAACCCGAGTTGCCGCCGGTGATATCCAGGGTGCTCAGGAAGTTCACGGGCACGGAGTCCAGGCTGTCGTCGCGGTAAGCGCCAAAGTCCTCATCCTCAATTAGCTGAAGCTGTTTGGCCGGCGAATCAAAGGGGTCCTCACCCGTGTACTTGGCTTCAATGCCGCGAAGAGTTGTGAACGCTACGTAACCGTCTGCACCGTCATTGCCGTCGGCGGGGCCGTTGATCGTACCAGCCGGTGGTGTGTAGCCCTGTACGGCGCCATAGGTGACCCGCAGTGAAGAATTGGCATCGGGATAGACCGGCTTGCCCAGCTCGCCATAGTAGGCAATCAGCAACTCCATATACTTTGGGCGCAGTGCGAGAAACTGGCCGTCCATTTCCTTGTTCTTGTCCTCGATGGCCTTCATGTCGTCGGAGATGGCAACGGCGAGCAGGATGAAGGGATCGTCGCTGTTCTCAAACACCGGCCTTTTTTCTCCGATCAGCGCCAGCCGCGAGTCCGTGTCACTGAGCGACGTTGCCGCGTACATGGCCGATAGTTTCTGGTCCAGGGCCTCATCACCGTCGGCGTCACCCAGGAACTGGTCGAAGGAAGCAATGCGCTGGTCTTCCGGCAGGGCCAGGTAGCGCTTCAGGAAATAGGTCCAGATCGCCTTGTCGACGCCGGGTTCGAAGTTGCGCTCGATACTCTGCATGCTCTGGGTGAAGCGGGTGAGATCACGCTCCTGGTAGCCGGGTTCACGTTCAGCATCGGGCTTTTCATTTTCCACGCTGAGACGGTACAGTCGCCGCGCGGCGGAGAGCATTGCGGAACGATCCATGTAACGCAGCACCAGGTCGAGTTCCTGGGTGGACTGCTTCTCGGCAATCAACGCCTGCAGATCCGCCAGTGTCGACGCGTACTTCGCATCGCGGCCCGGGTCGCTGCCAATCCATGCCTGCAGGTCCTTCTCAAGCTGGCGCTTGCGCTCCAGCAGGTCGGTACGGCCGTAGCCCGCCAGCATGCCACCAAAGTTCTTGGAGTAGTTGTTGAGGTTTGCTGCAAGGCTGGCGTACTTCAGCTCGGCGTCCGTGTTATCTACTGTGGCATCGGCAATGGTGCCCGACCACTCCGCCAGCAGGGTCTGCATGGTCGGGTAGTACCAGGCGAAGGTGTTCTCGACTTCCGTCGCCAGGCGGTAGCGGTTGGTAGTCCCAGGGTAGCCGGCGAGCATGACGAACTCACCCTGCTTCGGGCCTCGCTTCGCCATCGTCAGGTGATGCTTCGGCTTGAACGGCACGTTGTCTTCCGAGTAGTCGGCGGGATTGCCCGCCTTGTCCACGTAGGCGCGGTAGAAGGCGAAGTCACCGGTATGGCGCGGCCACATCCAGTTGTCGATATCGCCACCGAACTTGCCGATGCTCTCGGGCGGTGTGTAGACGATGCGCACATCGCGAATCGCGAGTTGCTTGATCAGGTAGTAGTTCAGGCCACCGTAGAAACTGTAGACCTCACAGCGATGCCCCTCGTCCTGCTCGCACTCAGCAACCAGTGCCTTCTCGGCATCTTCGATCGCCTTGTAGCGCTCGGTGCCGGTCATCTCTTCTGTCAGCCCGGCTTTTACCTGGTCGCTCACTTCATCCATGGCGACGGTGACGTAAACACGGGAACCGGGGCGGGCCGGCAACTCCTCGGACTGGCTCTGGGCGATAAAGCCGTTGGCCAGAATATTGTTATCCTCGGTGGAGTTGTAGGAGATCGAACCGTAGGCGCAATGGTGATTGGTAATCACCAGACCCTCCGGCGACACGAATGACGCGGAACAGCCGCCCAGGCTGACGATGGCATTGAGGGGAAAGTCGGTGAGCCGGGTCATGCTGGCAGGGTCCAGCTCAAGCCCCAGGCTTTTCAGCGAATCGGCGATTTCAGGTAGTTGATGCGGTTGCCACATGCCTTCGGTGACAACCGGGCCGGCGTCGGCAGTCGCCGCAACCGGCGCTTTCGCTGTTTCCATGGGATCACCTGAATCACTGCACCCCGCTAGTACTGCTACCTGCGCGATAATCGCAGCAAGACCCTTGAACGTGTTGTTCATGCTCACCTCTTCTAAATTCGTTAATGCCGCGTTTAGCCTGCCAAACAGCCCACGGCAAGGATACCGCGTGCTCAAGAGCTGCTTGCGAGGCATGCGGCAAAACCCACAATTATATGACAGCGTACGGAGTATTTTGTGCTTTCCCAACACAAGCCGTCTTGTTCAGCCCTCGGTTCGGCTCGTTTGTAGCTGGCAATCAGGCCGATGATGCAATCAGCGACACGGGTGATCTCCACATACGCCACAGGACATACGGCATAGACACCCTTTTAAGTCCAGCGAGCAAGGACATGCATGGGACCTGGAAGGAGCTAGCCTGAGACACCGGAGGGTTCTGCATTCAGCACGACGAGATTGCCACTCTCTGTTCCTGTGAACCCGAATCCGGCCGCCTCAGACAACAACTGCTCGGGCGATATCGTCCAGCAGACGTACTCGGTGCTCTCGCGCGCAATCTCAGTGCCACCAAAGGTGGCCACATAACACATGCGCCATAGCTGTTGCTGGTCATTGAGACGGCGGGCTGACGCCAGGGCCTCATATCTGACCTGACCCACTGTTGCAGTCGCAATCGAACGCTCTTCCACATCTTGTGCCACCGGGCACTGCACCTCGATGACGACCCTGCCACCCGGGAGCAGGCGGCCCGCGAGCAGCGCCCACATCTCACGTCGCTGCTGAGGATCGAAGTGAACCAGTGAGGCACTCGCCACTGCGGCCGAAATCACCGGGGGCAGCGGCGCCGACAGCAGCGGCTCGGGAAGAATGCTCACGTATTCCCGAAGCGATGATTCCGAGCAAATACGGGTCATCAATGCTGCGCGCATAACCGGGTCAGGCTCGATAGCCAGAATGTGCGTACGCGGGCAAATCCGCGCGATGGCCGCGGTGGTAAACCCCGTGCCGGCGCCAATATCAACGATAGGAGCTCCCCTGGTGTCGAGGCCCCGGAGGCAGTGCTCGATCTCTCGATCAACAGAGGCGCGCTGCCCGCTCGCCACGGCGTCGTAAAACTGGGCAGTGACAGCATAGGTACTGGTCAAAACGACGAGGTCAGGCCAACACCCATTATCCTCGGTTGGGCCAAAGAAGCGGCCTCCACCCCGGGACCAAAGAGCACGCCATTTAGCTCCTGTTCTTCATCCAGCAAGTTCCGGGAGAAGGCAAACAGCTCAAACTGTCGGAAAGACGCGCCGATCCGGAGATCGACGTTGTGGTAAGCGTTAAGATCAAAGCTGTCCGCGACGTCAGCGGCTCGATCATCGACATACTGGTGTGTGAGTGTCATGAACGGGGTGAACGTCACACCGGACCACGCCAGGCTATCGCCCCGGTAATCCAGAGTCAGCGAAGTACTCAATTCCGGGACGTTGGGGATGGGGTTCCCGGATTCGGAGCCAGAGAATACGTCGTCATCTCGCATCTCCCCGTCCGTCCAGGCGAGGCCACCGCTCAGCGTCCAGGCATGAGTGAGCGCGAAGCTGCCCTGCGCCTCGAGCCCAATGGACCGCGTATCGAGATTGACTGGCACGAACTGGAACGCCACTAGATCCAGCACGAACAGTTGTTCGTCATCAACATCATTGTAGAAGGCTGACAGATCGACACTCGCTCGGCCATCCAGCAGCAGGGCCTTCATCCCGGCTTCATAGGTCCAGGAGGTGGATTCATCATAAGCAGGACTGTCAATGCCGAAGGCAGCATTAAGGGTCAGGCGAGGAAACCCACCACTCTTCGCACCTCTCCCCACGGTGGTGTAAATGTTTAGGCTATCGGTCGCCGCATAGGTCAGCCCGAGCCGCCCCGTGAAAAAATCGAAGTCTTCCTGGCTGTCCTCCTGATGAAAACTGACCGAGCCCGGAAAGCCAATCCCGGTGAAGGTCGCCTCCAGTGATTTTTCATCGCGCGTGTAGCGCAGCCCCGCGGTGGCGCTCAGGCGTGGACCGGCAATCGGCAGGGTGACTTCCGCATAAGCCGCATAGGAATCAATCCCCTGGGTTGCATCCCTGTCGCCATTGAGCACCGGCGAGAACGTTGATCGGTTGTCGAGCTCCACATCCAGATCAGAAGTGAAGTACACGATACCGGCTGACCAGGCAATATCGCCGCCCTCGACACTGCTGAGCCGCAACTCCTGATACAGGCGATCTTCCTCTTCCTCCCAGTCAGAGAAATCCAGCGGGGGCAGAAAATCCGATGGGGGCTGCCCAAACAGCGGTCCGTAAATCAAGCCATTGGTATCGTCCAACAGTTGTTCGGTGCGGAAACCATTGCCCGCGGTAATTGAGGTTAAATCGGCAAATCCCAGCGACTTCTCGAGCTTAAGGCTTACACCCCAGGCCGTTCTCTCCACCTCGTTTTCCGGATCGATTTCGACCAGGGGATCGGATTCACCGCGCAGCACATAGAAATAGGGCTCTGAATCACGCCTGTCGGCATTGGCGGACAGTGTGACCCGCCAGCCGTCCTCTTGCTCCGGTTCGATGACCACAACGCCGCGACCAGCGTAATCCGTTCGGCCACCAAGACTGTCACCACCCGGCGCCGTATTGTCGACGAAGCCGTCTAGCGTTGATGCACGGAGCGATAAGCGCCCCAGTACGCGTTGTCCTGCCAAAGGTCCCGAGATCGAGATTTCACCCAGGCCGTATTCCTGCTCACCGCCCTCCAGCCGTACACGCCCCTCAAACTCCGCTGTAGGTGCCCGGGTGGTAATGCTGATGGCTCCACCCTGGGTATTGCGGCCAAACAAAGTGCCCTGCGGACCTCGAAGCACTTCCATTCGTTGCAGATCAAGGTACGCAAACTCGGAGGCGAAGACAGGCTGTGGAATGCCGTCTACATAGGTGACAACGGAGCCGTCATCCGGACCGATGGCCTGAGAAAGCGGTCCAATACCGCGAAGCTGGAAATAAGCAAAACGGCCATCATCAAAACTTGTCAGAGACAGACCGGGCGCCTGTCTAAAGAAGCTGTGCGTATCGTCTACTCGGCGCGTCTCCAGCGCGCCGGCGTCCAACACCGTCAGCGCAAAAGGCACATTGCGGGCGTCCTCTTCCCTTTGCCGGGCGGTGACGACGACCACTTCGAGCGACTCAGCCTGCTCCTGGCTCAACACACCCTGAGGTGCCGCTGCGAAGATCGAAGCCGTCGCTGCACAAATAATAGTTGGGTATCGCACCCTGCTCTCCGCGAACCTGGACAGACTTCGCAAGCTAGCATGGGCGAAAACTGCGCCACTGCGTTCAGCGGGAGAAAAAGGGCCCCCGATCGGGAGGAATCTATCGCGCAGCTCGGCGCACGGCGCTCGGCGTCCTACCCAGCTGACGACGAAACGCCGCAGAGAAAGAGCGCGGGCAATCATAGCCTACCTCTTCCGCGGCACCGGCAACGGTCGTGCCCTGGAGCAGAAGCAGCTCGGCTCGCTCCATCCTGCGTTTCAAGACATAACCGAACAGTGTCATCCCGAACGCGGCTTTGAAGGCGCGCTTCAGGGTAAATTCATTGGTGCCGACGATCTTCGCCAGCTCGGGAATGGTAGGGGGATCGCGGAAGTGGCGATCCAGGTAATCACGCGCCGCGACTACCCTGTCACGATGGTGAGGCTGCAGCACTCCGGGGTGGCTCTCTTCCCGCACGAGGCTGCCAATCTGGTCCGCAAGAAGATCCAGGGCGCAAGACTGCAAGTACAGCCTACGCGCCGCCCCACCATAGTTGGTGGTAAACATGGATTGCAGGCGCGCGGCCGCGGCCGGCTCCATGCTGGCAAGGCGAACCGCACCTGCTTTCCTGCGAGCAGACTTCAGAATGTCCCGCGCCTGGGTGGGGAGCGCGAGGCCTTCATCGAAATACTCTTCAGCCACCTCGGGTTCGAATCGAATCGACACGGTACGAAAGCCTTTGCCCGAAAGCACGAACCGGGACACCGCACCGCGCGGGGCGGCGCATACCCAGACATCCAGTGCGCGTGTCGCAAAGTCGATGCTATCGAGACAGAAGTGCGCCCCGTCTTGCAGGTGAAAGCCGAAGCCGAACATGTCTTCGGGCTCTGTGAACCTGAATACACGGGCTTCCCCAGCATCAAACTGGCTTAACACCAGGCTCGCGCCGCGGCGCAACTCCACAGTTTCAACGGCCTGGCCGTCACTGCGGGCGCTATGCTGCCAATTCCTGACTTGAGCCGCGTCAAAGTCAGCCTTTGGACTACTTAGGGGAGGACAGGATTGACGCACGGCCCGATACTTCGCTTCCGCCAAAAAGATACTATGTATCATTATTCGACTGCCTCTACCACCACTCCAACCTGCCGCGCTGCGCAAACAGCTTGGACCGGGCCGGGCGCTGACAAGCACTGCTTTCCTTTCCGCTCTTCCCCGGCAGACAAACCGGAAGTCGACAGGCGGGCGTAGAATGAGCAAAGGCACTAATCGACTGGGATGCTGTCTACACAATGCCACGAGAACTGACCGGAGATCACCTTGAAACGACGCGACTTCCTGCTGGGTGGGCTACTTGCCATTCCCGCCCTGTACAGCCTTAGACCGATGCCCACGGAGGCCAGCATGAGCGTTTCTGAATTGCAGGGCAGTTGGCGCGATTACCTGCCAGCGGGGTCTGAGCCGCCGAGCGCCGACGACAGGCTGGAGCTCAGCGAGGAGGAGTGGCGTGAGCGATTGTCACCGCTGGCCTTCGACGTACTGCGCAAGGAAGCCACCGAGCGCCCCGGCACCAGCCCCCTGAACGGGGAAAAACGTCGCGGCGTGTTTGCCTGCGCCGGCTGTGGCCTGCCCCTGTTCACCTCAGACATGAAATACGAATCCGGCACCGGCTGGCCCAGCTTCTTTACTCATATTCCCGGCGCTTTCGAAACCAAGAAGGATTACAAGTTGGTGTGGCCGCGTACCGAGTATCACTGCGCCCGCTGCGGGGGCCACCACGGCCACGTGTTCAGCGACGGCCCGCGCCCCACTGGCCAACGCTGGTGCAACAACGGCGTGGCATTGAAGTTCCTGTTCGCCGGCGCTTCGAGCTGACAAGGGACCCTAGTCGAACCAACCCTCGGCGGCGAGCTGATGCCAAATTTCCCGGACCGCAGCGCCACCTTCCGCCGCCACCCGGCTGGCGTCGTCGGCAACGAAGCGCCCCTCAAACACCTGGACTATTCCGTCGGTCATGACCAGCCGGGTAGACAGGCCGTTGGCATACAAGAGGTTATTCAGCGGTTCGGGAGGTAAAGTGCCAGTGCCCACCAGCGGCCCGCTGACGTTGATTCCTACCAGGTCGGCCTTTGCACCGGGGGCAATACGCCCGATATCCTGCCGGCCCAGTCCCTCGGCGGCTACCAGGGTCGCACCGCGCACCGCATCCCGGATGGTGGGCTTGTGCAGCGGCACGGGGCTGTCCTTGAGCAGTGATTCCCGCGCCTGCCCGTAGAGCACCGCCAGCTTCAGGTTTTCGATGTAATCGTTGGAGTGGGTGTCGATGCCGATATTGACGTTCATGCCAGCGGCGAGCGCCTCCGGGTAGGGCTGGGTATCGCCACCGGCGCCGCCGCCGGAGGGACAATGGACATACACCGCACCGGCGGCATTGAGGATGGGCGGGTCCACCTCGAAATCCAGCCCAACCATATGCGCGCCGAAGAAAGGGCCGTCGTAGAAACCGAACTGCTGACACCAGGCCGCCGGGGTCACGCCCCACAGCCGCTTCACGGTGTCGGTTTCCCGGGCCGATTGCGACAGGTGGATATGGATGCCGTTGCCCAACGCCTTCGCCGCGGCGGCGTGGGCGCGCATGGTCTCTGGTGTCTGGGTGTCAGTGGCATGCGGGGTGACCTGGGGCAGGATGCGGCCGTTGTCCGCGCCATTGACGGTGCGGGCAAAGGCGAGGTTGGCCTCGATTTCAGCGAGTGTGTCCTCAACGGAATCCATCAGCGCCTGGTCATCACCGCGGAACCAGATGGGGAACAGGCGAGTAATGCCCGGCACCATGCCGCCCGGGTAACCGCGCACCCCCCAGCGCCGGGCCACGCGCACGTATGACTGGGCCTGGCGCAGGCTCAGGGACATTTCCAGGTGAGTGGTAGAACCACCCAACAGCAGCTCCATCACGTTGAAGGCGGTAAGGGCATCCAACTCGTCATCGCTCAAGGTTTCCACCAGCTCCAACGGGCGGGCAAAAGAGCGTCCCATCTCGATAATACCGCGGGTGGGCGTGGCGCTGGCGGCATGGGTATGGCCGCTGATAAAGCCCGGCACCAGCAACTGGTCGCGGGCGTCAATGACGTCGAAGCCGCGAATCGGCTTGGCCTCCACCGCCTCGATAAGTCCCTTGCGCACCAGGATCGATACATCGCGGTCAACGGCGATATCACCCTCGCGCAGCACCAGCGCCTGGCCCGCCCTGATCACAAAGGCGTCGCCGCGGGGGCGACTTGCTGCAGCGCCCTGGCCTGCCATCACCGCGCCCGGTGAGAGGACCAGCGGCGCCGCCAGGGAGGCCTTAAGAAACTGGCGCCGCTCAAGCGCCGCCGGCGAATCCTCCGCGGCTTCGGCTCCGGCACAGATAAAGCACCCGCTGGTCGGATCGGTGTGATCACAGTTCAGGGACATAAACGGCTCCGGCAAGAATCAAGAGGCAGCTTGGCATCGCCCTGACAAACTTGGCACACTGCGCTCGCCCATGCCACAGAATAACAAGGAGATGACTGTGTCCCCATGGCCGAAGTATGCCCTGCCGATTGCCGTCCTGCTGTTGGCCGCCTGTTCCGACAGCGACAACACGTTTGTTGAAATCGAGCCGCTGGTGCCACTGGGCACTGCCGTCAGCCTCGACAGCGGGCCGATTGAGGGACAGGCCAGCTCTCGGGCCACGGCCTGGGAGTATCTCGGCGTGCCTTTCGCGGCGCCGCCGGTGGGCGAGCTGCGCTGGCGGGCTCCGCAACCCCCGGCGGCCTGGTCGGAGACGCGGCCCGCCAACGCGCTGGCGGATTTCTGCCCACAGTTCCTGTACTTCACCAACGAGTTTGCGGGCAGCGAAGACTGCCTGTACCTGAACGTGTTTCGGCCCCAGACCCAGGAGCGCGACCTGCCGGTGTTTGTGTGGATCCACGGCGGCGGCAACAACAACGGCGACACCGGCCAGGAAACCCCCGCCTATGACGGCGCCCGGCTGGCGGAGCGCGGCAACCTGGTGGTGGTCACAGTGCAATACCGCCTGGGCGCCCTGGGCTGGCTCTATCACCCGTCCCTGGCCGGCGAGAATGCGCGAGACGCCTCCGGCAACTACGGCACCCTGGATCTGGTGCGAGCCCTGGAGTGGGTCCAGGCGAATGCGGCCGCCTTTGGCGGTGACGCGAGCAATGTCACCATCGCCGGTGAATCCGCCGGCGGCGCCAATGTGCTGTCGCTGGTGATCAGCAACGAAGCCACCGGGCTGTATCACAAGGGCATCATCCAGAGTCTGGGGGGCAGCGTGACGCCGCTGGAGCGGGCACTGGGTGCCTCCAACACCCTGGTCGCCGACCTGACGGCCTTTGCCGGCCTGCCAGACATGCAGCTCAGCGATGAGGAGCTGGCCGAGTTCCTGCGCGATACTGACGTGTTCACGTTGCTGTCACTGGCCAACACACCGGAGATCATCGGTGACGGTACGGTGCTGCCTACCGAGGGCTATGCGCGGATCGACAGCGGCGATTTCCCCGGCAAGGTGCCGCTGCTATTCGGCACCAACAGGGATGAATACAAGCTCTATACCAATGTGCTGGGCTTCAATGAATACCCGGACGGTCCGGAAGAGCTGCGCCTGGCGGTGGGCACCTACCTGAGCCAGGCCTGGCGGGTAACCGGCGCCGACGCGCTGGCCCGGCGCCTGCGCGGCAACGACGACATGCCGGAGCTGTATGTCTACCGCTTCAACTGGGGCTCTACCGACGAGGACGGCAACAGCCCCCTGCCCGGCACCTTCGGTGACACCGGCGGTGCGTTCCACAGCGCGGAAATCCCCTTCATGATGGGCAATGAAGACACCTTCATCTTTGCCGACTTTACGCCGATTTTCTTTAGCGAGGCCAACGCGGAAAGCCGCTCGAGCATGGCGGATATCATGGTGAGCTACTGGTCCAGCTTCGCCCGTACCGGCGACCCCAACGGCAACAGCCTGCCGATCTGGGAACCCTGGAGCAACGACGCTGGCGGCTCGAAGGCGGTGACCCTGGATGTGACCTTTGCCGACAACAGTCCGCGGGTCGAGCCTGATACCACGGTACTCACGGAAGCCGACGTCTACGCCGGCGCCAACGCCAACCTGGAAGGGGATATCCTCGCCGAGACCCTGCGCCGGCTGGACGGCTGGTTTGGCAGGTAGCCCGGTGAGTGGGCCCGCCTAGGTAATCGCCGGATAGTCTTCCCAGTAGTACTGGAGACTGTCATCGTGCCAGCCGCGATAAATCGAGGCCCAGTCCAGCCCCGGAATTCGCCAGCCATGGTGCGGTTCGATGTTGGTCCGAAATACCGGGGCGCCGTAATCACAGTAGCGGGTATCGACTGACACCCGCACCGCATCCGGGGTCAGGTTGGGCTCGGCTTTGTGCACCGTGCAGGAATGGAAAATCACCACGTCGCCGCGACCGTAGTCAGAGACATGCCACTCGGTTTCATCCGGGTAGATCTCACACTGAATGCCACCCACCCCCTCGGCCTGGAACACCGGGCGCACACCGCGCCTGTGTGAGTGTGCCAGCAGTTTGAGGCGACCCAACTGCTCAGGCACGTCGTGCAGGGCCACCCACAGCCCGGCCATGGTCGGGCCGGCCTGGTGAGAATGGGCGTCCTGGTGCGGCGGGGTCTCATAGCCAATCTTGCGGGGCGTGGAGATACGCGCCATTTTCATCGGGTAGACGAAGGGCTCCGCATCCAGCAACCGTGTTTGCAGTTCGCGCATGGCTGGCGTGTGGAAAAAACCGTGAAAGGCCTCGAGGGACTGGATGCCGGGATAAATGGCATCCCAGGCCGGGTCGGTTTCAAAGAAGGGCTCGCTGGCGAGTCGCGGGGCACCGTCTTCCAATATGACGTGGGGACCGGCTTCGGCGACAATATCTGCCAACAGCGCCATGCAGGCTCCCGCGTCGACCAGGGCCGGGAAGTACAGGTAGCCGTACTCGGAGAAGCGCTCGCGCAGGGATTCGTCAGGCTCATCCGGCCGCGAAGCTACCAGATCCCGGTTGTGCTCAGTAAGCGCGCTGCGTGCGTCCAATCATTTTGTCCTTATCCGCCTGGGCTAGACCCGTTCATTGGTACCCACCATCTTGGTGCTGGCCTTGAAGGGCAATCCCTCCTCCTGGCCGGGCAGCAGTGGCAGGCTTTCCCGTTCCCAGAGCGGTCTCCAGCAACCGTGCTGCTCCAACAGACGCCTCGACTCTTCACTGGCGGGCTCCGGCAGCTGCTCGAAGTGCCTGCGCAGCTCCGCCAGGCACCAGACCCGGTAACGCGAGTAACGTGCGCCGCGGTAGGCGACGCCGCCGACCTCGGCGTCAAAACGCTTGCTGCCCGCGGCAACCGCCGCCGCGTTGGCATTCAGGTAGGGCAGGTACTCGCTGCCAATCGCCTCAAGCAAGGGCCCCAGGTCTTCCGGCACCGCGCCGTCGACCTCAGCGGGGCAGTCAGCGAGGCGAGTATTCCACAGCCGCGCCACCCACTCCAGCACGGCGGGGGCGCGCTGGCGAATGATCTCCAACGGCACCGGGTCGAGGGCAAAATGACGAAAGAACGGGCCCGAGAAACCGACATCCGCCAGCGTCGGTCGCTGCCCGAGCAAGAAGGGACGACGGCGGAAAATAGCCTCCAGCCGTTTCAACAGGTCCAGGAAGATGGCCTCAACCCCCACGACATTGTCCGGGGTGATCCCGTCACCGCGGGTATAGCCGTTACGCTGGCGGCGGCGCATAAAAGCGCGCTTGAGCCCGGCGGGCGCCGGCACCCCGCCCAGGTGTTCATCCGCCAGGTGGCGGCTGGCGAAGTGGGACCCTTCGACGGAGTGCCAGCGGTAGTGCATGGCCGGGCGCCACAGCCACTCGTCGGCATAGTCCTCCAGCAGGTAGCAAATGAACGCCGCGACCGGGTTGCCGGGCAGCAGTGCGGGCCCCGGCTGCTCTGCTTCAAACCACTGGATGATTTTGGTGGAGTCGGTAAGCCAGCGGCCGTCCGGCAATTGCACTACGGGCATCTGGTACACCCCCAGGTCGCGCTCGATGCGTTTGGCGTCACCGGGGAACTGCATGGCATGCAGACGGTAATCCAGGCCCTTCACACGGAAGTAGTTCTCGAGCTTGCCGGTGAAGTAGGAGATGTTGGACCCATAGAGGCCCAGTGGCGTGCTCACGCCGGCGACTTCAGCAGCAGGCTTTCGCAGCCGGTACCGGCCAGCCAGCTATCGACCCGCTCCCTGTCGCCTTCCGCCAGGCCGTGGTAATGCTCGCGAATCCAGTGGAGGCACTTGCCCTGGTAGGGGAAGGTCTGTTGCTCCCAGGGCGAGCCGTCGATCTCCGCGCACCAGGTTTTCTCGCCGGCTGCCAGCGCCCCGGCATTGGCCAGCAGCGCCGGCACATAGACCCTGCCGACCTCGCACAGCAATTCATGCAGGGCCTGGCCCAAGTGCCAGCCATCGTCGGGAGCGGGCTGGCCGCTCAGGTCTTCCATGCGATCCACCCAGGCCACGGTGCGGGGTGACACCTCATGGGTAATCGCGCGCGGTGTCGGATCAAAACCCACCAACTGGGTTAGCTGTCCGTACAATGCAAAATCCCCCGACCCCGGTCGCTGCCCCAGCAGGAAGGGTTGTGAGGTCAGCAGCTTCTGCATGGCCGCCAGGAAACGCCGGTAGCTGGCATCAATCACCGGCGCAGTGGTGTCGTTGGAGCCCACCACATACAGGCGACCAATCTGGCGCTCGGCAAAAGCCTTCGCCGCCATTTCGTGTACCTCGTCGGGCAGGGTGATGTTCATGGTGAGCGGCAGCAGCGTGCCTGCATTGTCCGCGTCGGCCGAGGCATGCCAGCGATAGTGGAACATGTACTTGGTGCACCACTCATCGCCGAAATCTTCCAGCAGGTAATCAATAAACGCCAGGGCCGGGTCATCGGGAATCACCGAGCGCCCGGGATGGCTTTGCTCGAGCTCTCGAATGATTGGCGTGGAGTCACAGCGCGCCACCGTCTGCCCGCCCTCTTCAAACAGGTAGGTGGGCAAGAGGGTCGGGCGCGGCGCGGCCACGCCCATCTCGGCCAGCACTTCAGCGGGCTGGCCCCAGGTAATGGCGTAGGGGATGTGACGGTAGCGCATCAGGGCCAGCATCTTGCGGGTATAGGGTGAGCCGGTGCCGCCGATCAGGCGCAGGGGTTCGCGGATCGCCATTTATTCTGGTTCCTGGTTGACGTGGCGCTAGTATGCCACGGGAACCAATCGGGGAAGTGATGCGTCTACTCGGGCAGGAAAATCCCGTGCTCCCGGTACCACTGCCTGTCGAGCTGCCAACGTACCCGATCGACATCGGGCTCCGCGAGCACCAGGGCCTCCGCTTCCACCTGCACCTCCGCAAGCTGCTGCTGGGCGGCCATCATGTCCGGGTGCAGCACATCCTTGTCGTTGAGGGAGGCATCGAGCACCCGCAGGAAGTGCATGGGCCCCATCTCCGGCGAGCGCGGGCTGGTAACCACTGCTACGCCGTTTTCCAGTGACAGCACCCGAAACCTGTAGGGGTAGTCGGCCAGCACTGACGCCGCGGCCAGGCGTTCGTTGATGGCCACCACCCGTTGGTCCTGCTGCAGCAGGAACCAGGTGATGCCACCCACCAGCACCAGGGCCAGGCCTACCAGATAGCGCTTGACGAAAGGGTCGATCCCGGGCGGTGGCGCATTCTGGTCTACGGGGTCTTCGCGCACGCAGCTCTCCTTACAGAATGCTCCACAGTGTAACGGCCCAAGTGTAAAGATGCCCACGCGCTATTGCCGCCCTGTGGGGTTCCTGTATCCTGCCGGCAGACCATTCACTTCGCGGTACCCATGAAACAGCTCCGAAGAGTGCTGATGCCAGCGGCGGTTCTGCTGCTGGGCGCCTGTAGACACCCACTGGAAATCCAGGGCCAGGGTGACATTATCGAAACCGCCAGCGGCATCCGAGGCTGCGCCCTGGAAGAATTCCAGGCAGGCATCGGCCGCTGCGCCAACAATGCTGTGGATGGCAACGAAGACCTCGTCTATCGCGCCCTGCCAAGGCCGGGCTGGCGCTTCTCACACTGGGACGGCGCCTGCGCCGCGGGCTCAAGTGGCGCCGATTGCAACATCAGCTACGACCAGTCGCTGGCCGACTTCTGGGACGAGAACTTCCCAGACCAGACCTGGCCGGCGCTGCGTGCCGTATTCACGCAGGACGGTGACACCCTGTCCGGCGCCCGCTACAACGCCTCCCAGTTCGGCGGCATCGGCGGCACGTCCTATGCTTCCCTGCTGGATGCGCTGTTCGACAATACCGGTAGCTGGCGCTACACCGTGCAGCAGGCCACCCAACCCGACCTGTTGATCAGTCGCCGGGAGTATCGCTACGACCGCCGCAACAGAGGGCTGGTAGGCAGCGGCGTGGGTTCGACCGTTGAGGCCGGGGCAGCCACCGGCGATTTTGATCTGGTCACGCTGGCGGATACCGAGGGCAATGACACCTCGGTGACCTATTACATGCCGAAACGCAGTGAAACCAACCCCAACAGCTTCGCCGGAAGCTGGTACTGTGGCCACATCAGCACCCGCTCCAGCCCGCGCGGTCAGGGCGGTTACGCGCGGTTTTTCAGTGCCCAGCTCAACGGCAGTGGCAGCGGCTCCTTCACCATTATTGCGGACCGCTGGAACGAACAGGGCAGTTCAGCCATTGGCTACACCCTGTTTGAGGACGGCACCGCCCGCCTCAACTACCTGGGCCTGCAACTCACCGGCAGTATCTCCGCGGACGGCAACGTGTTTGTCGGCTCAGAAATCGCCAGCGACGCGCGCGGCGTGGGCGCCTGCCTGCGTACTTCAAGCAATAACACCCTCAACACGGTGGCCGGCACCTACTACGGCACTTACGTGACCATCACCTCGCCGCTGTTTACCGCCGTCACCCAGCGGGATTTCACCCGCGCGGGCGGAGGCGACCTGACCATACGCCGGGACTCGCTGGGCAACCGAAATAGACGATTTGGTGACTATGTGTTGGTGGGATTCAGCGGACAATTGCAGACCGGCAGCCGGGAAGGAGCGATCTCGCCGGACGGGCAGGTGGTATTCCTGATTGATGCGCGCGAGGGAGAGCTGCCAAGCTTCTCCCTCTATGTGCGAGAAAACCGCTAGGCGGCGCCGCTAGAAGCCGGGGCAATCCGTATTGCAGCCGTCGCTATCGGTGATGATGGCCTGGTTGAATGATGCGAGAACTGTTTGAAACTCGGACTGGCTGACAGTGCCACTTTGCGACTGCGTTGACGTCCCGGTATCTATCTCCAGCTTATCGACATCAACGTCGAAATCGGCGATCAGCAGATCCTTATAGGCCTGCGCGGACGGGTCATTGACTTGCTCCTGGCTAAAGTCCGCATCTGCTCCCAGCGCCTGCACCATAAAACGAGCCAGTTCGGCGGAAGTGAGATTGGCATCACTGTCCCAGCCGCCCAGGGGCGCTATCCCCTGCGCATTGAGAAGCCGGATGGCGCTGTCTTCCGTCAGCGGGCCGCTTGAATCAGCGCCCAACCCCATCGCATTGGCGAGAAGCACGGCGGCTCTGCCTTGGGAGATAGCATCATCCTGCGCCACAGCGCCGGGTGTAAAAGGTACCAGTAGTGCACAGAGAAACAGTGCAAAGAGCTGCTTACGAAATTCTAAAACGAGAGCGACTGGCTTCATGATTGTCACCACTATGAATAACTGCTGATTTCTTCAGACTAGCATAGAAGCCCGCCATAGACCCGGAAATGGGTCAGCCTCCACCGCCGCGGTCCCGCGCTCGAAGAGGCCACAGCCGACGCCGTACGCGGGCTGCCAATGAGAACCTCTTCTCACTTCAGCCATAAATTCGTCATACTAGGGGGAAATGAATCTCATTTTCGTAAGATGAGTTTGCGCTTCTCGTCTGCCTGAGTAGTTTGTGGAGGTATAGGCCGTCCCGGCGTCACCTAAACAACGCAACACTGGATACAGACATGGCAGGTAGCTCCGTCGAGTACAACGTGGTTATCAATGGCATCCTCTCCGGCCACAAGGCGGGAGAAGTTGCCAAGGCAGTCGCGCCCATTCTCGGCATCCACCCGGATGAAGCACTGATGCTGTTTAACGGCGTTGCCCACACCGTACTGCAACGCGCCGACCTGTCAGCCGCCGCCAGTTTCCAGGCCCAGCTCAAGGGCCTGGGCATCGACGCCTCCACCGCCGTCTACCAGGAGAGGTCAGCTCCCAAGCCGGCCCCAGACGAGGAACAGACGCCCCCTGCGCCAGAACCCTCTCCCGCGCCTGTCGTACAGGAAGACCCCGCGCCGGCCGAACCGGAGATCGATCCCGCCTCCCTGGTCGCTGAGTTTGGCGACCTGGGCGAGGCCGCCCCGACACCGCAACCAGCGCCCGCGGCCAGGAAAAAAGCTGCACAGAAACCGAACAAGCGGATTAAACAAAAAACCGAAAAACCACCCGAGCCTGACATCGAACTGGATGCCACGTTGCTGGAACAGGCCAGCGCCGAGCCGGACGTCGACGACTTCGAACCGATCGACGATGCCCCCGAAGTGGACCTGGGGGCCATGCAGGAAGAAACCTCGGTCGATGACGATATGGATCTCGATGCCCTGTTTGGCGAAGAGGATGAAGCCCCCACGCAGGCGCCCGCGCCACAGCCAGAGGCCTCTGCCCTCTCCATGCTGGACGAGCCAGACGAGGCGGCTGAGATGCCGGCGGTCACCGAGACGATTACCGCGGTCGACACCGGTGTGGATGCGGCCCGCGGCCAGGATGCCATGCCGTTCCAGAACGCCACACCCGGATCGAACATGCTGTGCCCGGTCTGTCACTCCCTGCAACCGCGTGCGGATCAATGCCCGGGCTGCGGTGCCGACCTCGCAAAGAAGACTACCGCCACCAAAACCCGCAAGCCGAAGCTCCCGCCGAAGCTGCCGCGGGCGGCAATGCTGTCAGGGGCCGGGGCCGGTATCGTCGGCGCCGGGATCTGGCTGGGGCTGGCGCACTTCGGCAACCTGGGTGGCGGTGTTGCCGCCTGGGTCGCCGGCGCGCTGGTGGGGTTGGTGTGCGGACTGATGGGCGGACGCGGCACCAAGTCGGGCTTCGCCTGCGCTGCCCTGGCCACCGCGTTGATCGCAGGCGGCGCCTTCCTGCTGCCAAAGCAGGAAGCCATCGAACTGCCCCCGCCGCCGCAGCCGGATCCCGCCGAGGTCTGGTCCGAGGAACAGGCGCCGCAGCGCTTCAAGCAGGCCGTGGACGATGCCGAATTCTTCATGACTACCGATGGTTCGCCCCGCGCGGTGCGCCGGTTCATGATCGAACGCAACTACACCCTGGCGACCAGGCCAGAGCGGGTGCCCGACTCAGACCTGCGCTATTTTTACGACGTCGACGCCGTCGACCTTAGCTGGATCGTGAAGAACCAGCCCGATTTCGACGCCTGGCGCCAGCACATGCGCGGGCACCTCAGCGGCCGCCAACGCGCCAGCCTCGGCGTTTCGGCACCACCCATCAAACCTCCGCCACCGGTGATCAGCATGCTGCAGTTCATCTTCATGCTGCTGGGCGTGGCGACTGCGTTTGTGCTGGGCTTCATAGGGCTCAAGCGTAAGGCCTGAGCCAGCGCCGCTTTCGGCACACTGCTGCGGCCAGTTCCGGTAGGCTGTTGTTCCCCTAAAGGCTGTGAAGCCCAGGGCCGCGTATCTTAAGATATGGACCAAAGAGCAACGCCCAGACACGGTGCGGTTCTTTATGAACGGACAGTTTGACCTCGGCGCAGTCACGCCTGCGCGCTATTTCTTCGACATTGCGATCGTGCTGGGGTTAGTACTCGGCTTCGCCTCGGGCGGCGAAGACGATGAAGCTCTGGGGCGGCGACTAATCCAATGGCAATTCCAGGCCGTGGGAATCATGGCAGCCATGGTGCTTGTGCATGCTCAACTTCTGCGTTTGCGCTGGTTCGAGCGACAGAATCCCTGGCTGCAGTTGGCTGCGTCCGGGACGTTTGGCTCCTTGTTTTTCGCTCCGCTGGGCATGGGCCTGGACGCGTGGCTAGGCCAGGAGGCAATGTCCGAGAGTGGGATCCTGCTCGAGATGTTTGACGAGTTTAAGGGCGCCGCGCCCGCTGCCATTGTGCTGTGGCTGGCCATCAATACGCCTTGGCTCCTCGGCTACAAGCTTGAGCGCGTGGACGCGGCGGAGGCTCGCGTTGACAGCTCCGCCACCTCGACAACCTTGCCCTACAGAAGTGAAGACAAGGCGTCGCCCCACCCCGCTTTCTTTCAGTTGCTGCCGGACGAAGTGCGCGGCCCGGTGCAGTACCTGCAGGCAGAGCTGCACTACATCAGCGTGGTCACTGACAAGGGCCGCACATTAATCCTCTATAACCTCCGGGACGCCATCGAAGAAATGCAGGCCCATGGCATCGCGGGCTTCCAGTGTCACCGGTCCTTCTGGGTGGCGGCGACGAGCCCGGTGGAGTTCCGTCGCGTGGGGCGGCAGGGCGAGCTGCGGCTGGCAAACGGGGACAGGGTCCCCGTAAGCCGCCGCAACCTGGAGCAGGTAGCTGCCCGCCTCGGCGCCTAAGCAACCTCCGCACAAGCCTAGGTCAAACATCACGCTGCCAGCCCCGCGGGAGTGGCCTGCATCGGCACAAAGCCCGGCAGGTTCTCGACCCGGCGCAGCCAGGCCCGCACATGGGCGTAGGCAGACAGGTCTACCCCACCCTCCGGCGCATGGGCGATGTAAGCGTAGTTGGCCACATCGGCGATAGTCGGGCGCGCACCGACCAGCCAGTCACGGCCGTCGAGGTGGGCATCCAGGGTGGCCAGCACGTTGTGGGCGGTTTCGATCGCGCGCTGGTGGTCCAGGCCGGCCCCAAATACCGTGACCAGTCGCGCCGAGGCGGGACCGCTCGCTACCGGGCCGGCCGCCACGCTCAGGAAGCGCTGCACCTGGGCCGCCACATCCGACTCCGTCGGCAACCAGCTCTGGCTGGCGTCGTATTTGCTCGCCAGGTACACCAGGATGGCATTGGAGTCAGAGACAATGGTGTCTCCGTCTTCCAGCACCGGCACCTGGCCGAAGCGGTTCATGGCCAGGAATTCCGGCTGCTTGTGGGCGCCGGCCAGCAGGTCCACATCCACCAGTTCGCTGTCGAGATTGAGGATCGACAGGAACAGCTCGACCCGATGGCTGTGACCCGACAACGCGTGGCGGTAGAGTTTGATGGTGTTACTTTGAGTAGTGTTAGTCGTGCTCATGAGGGTGTCCTCCAGGTAAAGGTTTTAATAAGCGCACCAATTCAAAGGCCCAGTTCACTGAGGCCCGGGTGGTCATCCGGCCGCCGGCCCTGGGGCCAGTGGAACAATCGCTCGGATTCGTCGATCAGAAGATCGTTGATACTGGCGTGGCGCTCACGCATCAGGCCATTCTCATCAAACTCCCAGTTCTCGTTGCCGTAGGCGCGGTACCACTGGCCCGCGGCGTCGCGGTACTCGTAGGCGAAGCGCACCGCAATACGGTTGTCGGTGTATGCCCAGAGTTCCTTGATCAGCCGGTACTCCTGCTCCCGGTCCCACTTGCCCGCCAGGAAAGCGCGAATCTGCTCGCGACCCCGGGGGAACTCGGCGCGGTTACGCCAACGGCTATCGGCGGTGTAGGCCAGCGCCACCCGCTCCGGGTCGCGACTGTTCCAGCCGTCTTCGGCGAGCCGCACTTTCTCGATGGCGGCGTCGCGGGTGAAGGGCGGCAGCGGCGGGCGTTGTGGTTCATCAGTCATGTCGTGGGTCCTCGTTCTCTTGGTCCAGGTTCAGGCTCGCTCAGGAAAAACGCTCAAGGCGGACGCGGTCACGGGGGAAGCCCACCGCTTTCGCCGCCGTCATCACACCGGCAATCAGCCGGTCGGGGCCGCAGATGTAGACCAGCGCGTCGGCCGGGGCCTCTCGCAGCACGGCTTCCAGGTCGATGCGCTCGCCATCTGCGCCGGCGTACACCGTCATACGCTCTTCAAGCTGGCGCTCCAGGCGATCGCGGAAGGCCATATCGCGACGGCTTCTGCCGGCGTAGTGCAGGTGGAAGTCAGTCCCGCGCTGCTCCAGGGCCTGGGCCATGGGCTTGATGGCCGTAATCCCGATGCCGCCCGCAATCAGCACTGCGGGGTTATCGCCCTCGTGCAGCGGGAAGTGGTTTTCGGGGCGCCCGGTGCGCAGCACGGTGCCAATGGCAAAACTGTTGTGCACCGCGCGCGAGCCGCCGCGGCCCTCCTCCTCCCGCAACACGGCAATCTCGTAGGCATCTGGCCGAGCCGGGTTGGAGGCGATGGAGTAATGCCGCTCGGTCAGCTCACCGCCGGGCAGGCGCACAGGAATCTGCAGGTGGGCACCGGCAGTCACGGGTGGCAGGTCCCTGCCTTCCGCGTCGCGCAGCTCGTAGGCGCGAATACCCGGCGCCAGTTGACGCACACCGGAAATCACCAGTTCCAGCGGACCATCACCCAGTACAGGGTCGGTGGCACCAGAACCCCGCTCGTCGTTGGCAGCGGTTTCCAGGGCGCGCTTCAGGCGGCGGTTTTCCGCCACCAGCTCTTCCAGCCCGGCGCGCACCTCGTCTTCGGTAAAGCGCGGCGTGATATGCGCGGGGCAATTCCAGTCAAAGCCTTCCACGGTGATCAGGAAGGCGCGCCCTATCTGTACCGCGTAATCCGGGTCTTCCAGCTGCTCGAGGATTGCTGTTTCGTGGGCTTCCACGATGCGTACCCGGCCCAGCATTTTCAGGCGCCGGCGATTGGGATAATCCATGAAGAACAGGCTGACGCGGTCGTCCTGGCGAAAATTGCCGGTGCTGACGTACTGGCGATTGCCGGAGTAGTCGGCAAAGCCGATGGTCTTTTCATCCAGCACTTTCATGAAGCCCCCGGGGCCGCCGCGATGCTGCACATAGGGCCAGCCGGTCTCACTGACACTGGCCATATAGAAGCTGTCGCGCTGGGCGATGAAACCCGCTTCGCGCTCGGTCAGGCGATCCGCGTAGCGGCTGCCCTCGCTCATGGCAGCGTAGTTGTCCCGGCTGCCGGCACGAGCCTGGAGCTCCAGGATGGTCGGGGTAAACGCGATCTCGTGATAGCTGTGTGCCATGTTGCTGTCCTCGGGGTGTTCGCTGTCGATGGGTTCACTATGCCCAATTCCCCAGATCGGAAGAATCCCGTAAAATCGCAATTTATTATTTCTCTTTGTGGAATAGTGATGGATCGCTTTCTCCAGATGCAGGTATTCGTGGCGGTGGCCGAAGAAGAAGGCTTTTCCGCCGCCGCGCGGCGCCTGGGACAATCGGCACCGGCCGTGACCCGGGCCATCGCCGCGCTCGAGGCCCACCTCGGCGTCAAGCTGCTGAACCGCACAACCCGCTATGTGCGGGCCACGGAAGCGGGGCTGCGCTTCCTGGAGGATGCGCGCCGGATACTCGCCGAACTCGAGGCGGCGGAGGATGCGGCCGCCGGCATCAACGCCGAGCCCCGGGGGCTGCTATCGGTAACTGCCCCGGTCCTGTTCGGGCGCCGCTATGTGATGCCGGGAATCGTCGACTATCTCAGCCGCTACCCCGAGATGCAGGTGGATGCGGTGTTCCTGGATCGGCCGGTAAACCTGCTCGAGGAAGGCCTGGACGTGGGTATTCGCATCGGCGACCTGCCGGATTCCTCCATGCGGGCGCGCCGGGTGGGCGCCGTGCGGCAGCGGCTGCTGGCCGCTCCAGGCTACCTCGCCGAGCGCGGCGCACCGGAATCACCCCACGCCCTGAACCTGCACCGGCTGGTTGCTTCCAGTGCCGGCAATTTCGGCCTGAGCTGGCGTTTCCAGTTTCCGGACGGCGAGCAGCGGATTCGCGTGCGGCCAAGACTCACTGTCACCAGCAATGACGCGGCCCTGGAGGCAGCGGTGCGAGGCTTTGGTATTACCCGCCTACTGTCCTACCAGGCGGCGGACGCGGTGGCCGCCGGCGAGTTGGTACCGATTCTCGAAGACTTTGCGCCGCCGGACGTGCCAGTGCATATCATCCATCGCTCGGGACCGCAGTCCCCCGGCAAGGTACGGGCGTTTATCGACCTGATGGCTGAACGTCTTCAATCAGAGCCAGCGGTGGCAGCTTCTCCAGCACCCCCTCCAGCAGGGGCGTGATACCGGACGCAATATACCCACTGGACAGGCCCAGGCGCACGACGACCACATCCTCGTCCGGGAACATCACCACGTACTGACCGTTGTGGCCGGAGGCATAGAACATATTGCGGGGTAGATTGGGAAAATCCTTGCCCTGGGCATTAAGCCAGAATCCCCGACCGTAGTTGCCGTCCACGGCGGAGGGGCGCGGGGTGGTCGCCTCGCGCATCCAGTTTTCCGGCAGCAGCTCACTGCCGTTCTGCCAGGCTTTCAGCCAAAACCAACCGACAATTGCCCAGTCGCGCGCGGCCATGTAGGTGTAGGAGGAACCCACCTGGGTGCCGCTGGCATCGCGTTCGCTGACCATCCCCGCCAGGTACAGGCGCTGGGTAAAATTCTCTTTCAACCAATCCGGATAGGCCTGGCCCAGGCTCTGCTGCCAGACCCAGCTCGCCAGGTTGGTATCCCCACTGGAGTAACTGAAATGCCGGCCAGGCGCATAGCGCTGGCCATTACCTGGTGCCGCCGTCCACATGGCGGGACTCCGATACAGCATGCGGGTGGCATCATCCCCCGGGAAGTAAGTTTCCTCAAAGTCCAGGCCGCTCTCCATATGCAGCAGGTGACCCAGGTTCAATGCCGGATCGACCCGCCGCGCCAGGTCGGGGGCCGCCTGATCCAGCAGCGGAGCGATCGGCATCTCGAGGTCCAGCTTGCCGGCCTGGACCTGCATGCCAATCCAGGTAGACATCAGGCTCTTGTTCATGGACCAGCCCTGCAGCGGCGTCAGCTCATAAACGCCATCGGCATAGCGCTGCGCCACCAGCTTGTTACCACGCATCACCAGGATTGCCAGGGTGCGCCGCTGTCCGTCCTCGGGTTCCTGGAAGGCGGCGTCGAGGACTGGATCCAGCGACGCTTCTGTCGCATCTGTCAGACCTCCCATAAGGCCACTCCAGCGAGCACCACCGAAGAGCTGAGGCGCAGCCACCGGCGTGAGCGGATTCAGCACGCAGCCCGGCCCTTTCCTGGCGACCGCATGGGCGGTTTGACCGAAAAGCGCGGCGTCAGTTTGCCGGCGCTCCCGGTCGACGTTCAGTTCTAGCTGCGACAGCAAGGGCCCTAACACCCCCATGCTCAGGTGGATATCATTGTTGATGACGAACTCCGGCTCGAAGCCCGAGACGAAGACGCCTGAGCAAAGCTGCTTGGCGGAGTAACCGACGACGACTTCGAAGGCCTGTCCGGCCCAGCGCAGGCCCCAGGCCACCGGCAGCAACAGAACCAGCAAGATAACAACGCGCTTCATGGGCTCAACTCCTCGATAAACCAGCGCAGGGCGCGCCCGCGACTGCCGGATTTCCAGACCAGTTGCAGGGGCGCCGGCTCTACCACCGGGTCTACAGCCAGCGCCACCAGCTCACCGGCGGCGAGTTGGGGCTCTATCCTGTGGCGCGGCAGGAAGCCCACCGCCAACCCGGCCTGCTGCACGGCAATCTTCTGCTGCACGGTCTCTACGCGCAGTACCGCCTGACGCTCAAAGAGTCGCAGGGTTTGTGACGTCTGCGGCGGCAGGCTGCGGGAGGAATCCATAACCACCACAGCCCGATAGTCGGCAAAGTCATCGCGCCGCAATGGTGTGGCCGCCCTCGCCAGCGGGTGATCGGGGTGCACGGCGAACACCCATTCCACCTGCATGAACTCGCGGGACGAAAGGCCCGTTGCGGTGGGCGGCCGCTCCGCGGCCCCCACCACCAGGTCGGCGCGCCCCTCGATCACTGCCTCCCAGGCACCCCCCAGCACTTCTTCAGAGAGAGTGATCTCAATTTCCGGGTGGTCGCGGTAGAAGGTCTCCAACACCGGCGCCACCTGCTCGATCTCCACCAGCGAGTCCAGGGCAATACTGAGCTGGGACTCCCAGCCGGAATGGACCTGGCGAGTGGTCTCCACCAGGCGTTCAGCAGCATCGAGGATTTCCCGGCCCTGCTCCAGCAGTACCCGGCCGGCGGGGGTCAGCACCGAGCGCCGGCCCTCTTTCTTGAACAGGGATACGCCCAGGTCTTCCTCGAGTTTCTGCACACTGTAGGTGACCGCCGAGGGCACCCGGTACAAGGCCGCCGCGGCTGCGGCAAAGCTGCCCTTGCGGTCGATGGCGTCCAGCACTTCCAGCGCATCCAGGCTCAGGCGTGACAGGGAAAACCCTCCAGATGATTTTTATTCAGAATATCTGAATTTATTGGTCATTTTAATCCGCTTTTTTCCCATCAGGCAATGCATACACTGAGAACCGTTCCAAACAAACACTGACTCTACGGAGATTTGACCATGAGCAAGAAGTTTGAAGTATCAAGCATTCTCGACAGCAAGGCCGGCCTGGCGGCCACGGTTCTGCGCATCCCGGTCGGCATCGTGCTGGTCGCCCACGGCGCCCAGAAGCTATTCGGCTGGTTCGGCGGCTACGGCCTGGAGGCCACTGGCCAGTGGATGGCCTCAGTCGGCTTTGAGCCCGGCTACCTGATGGCCCTGCTGGCCGGCAGCGCCGAGTTCTTCGGCGGCATCCTGCTGGTCGCCGGCCTGCTGACCCGTCCGGCAGCGGCAGTCGCTGCTTTCACCATGGCGATGGCAATGACGGTGCACCTGGGCAACGGCCTGTTCGTCAGCGCCAACGGCTACGAGTACGCCCTGACCCTGCTGGCCGCGACGCTGGCACTGACCCTTCAGGGCGGGGGCGCCTACGCGGCGGACAGCCTGGTCATGCGCAAGCTGCCGCGTGCTGGGCTGTCACCCCCGGAACTGGCTGCCGCAGTCTGAACCAACAACCCCTCCCCCTCTCAGCCCGCGCACCGCGCGGGCTTTTTTATCCCCGCTGTTTTACTGCGGATCCAGCACCACTACAGGAATCTCGCGATCCGTGGCGGCCTGGTAGTCAGTGTAGGGGGCGTAGTAGTCCACCATCAGGTCCCAGAGCCTGGCGCGCTCCTCACCCTCCGCGACCCGGGCGACAGCGTCAAACTCGTGGTTGGCCACTTTCAGGTGCACGTTGGGGTCGGCCTGAAGGTTCAGGTACCAGGCCGGGTGGGCCTGCGCACCGCCCTTGGAGGCGATAACACAGTAGCCGCCATCACCGGTAGGCCGGTAGATCAGCGGCAGGATGGATGTTTTGCCCGACTTGCGCCCCGTGGTGTGCAGCAGCAGGGTGGTCAGCATACCCTCCCCACCACCCAGCGAAGCGTCCCAATAGTGTGCCGCTTCGCCGTCGCGAAGGTAGAGCTCCACGTGAGTCTTGATCCAGTCTGGAAGTCCTTCCGGTATATCGATCTCTGCCATGATGCAGTTCTCCCTATGTCCTTTACTGTCAGAGTAGTCCAGGTCCTGCGCATGTGCGTGCCGCAGTTGCTTTCTGCTATGTTGGGGGCACAGTTGTGGGACCCAAATCATGAATCGATCTTCGCTTATTCCACTGCCTTCTATCGCGCTGCTGTTCGTTACCCTGTTCACCGGCTGCGGCCAGGAGCCGCCGCCCCCGTCGCAAGCCCAGCCGGCGGCGGCGCCCGCCAGTGCACCGCAAACGGCCCAGAACCCGACCGCCCCCGAATCCGCAGCGCCAGCGACGGACAGCGACAAATGGTGGTCGGCCCTGCCGCGGGCCGCCTGGTCGGATTTCAGGAAGGTGGACACGCTGAATCCCTGGTTCGAAGTCTATGAAATCGTCGACGGCGTATTCGCCATCTACGAACCGGGACAGTACGAGGAAGTCATCTCCTACCTGATCACCGGCAGCCGCAGCGCCCTGCTGTTCGATTCCGGCCTGGGCATGGGCGACATCCAGAGCGTGGTCAAGCAGCTCACCTCCAAACGCGTCAGCGTGCTCAACTCCCACGCCCACTACGACCACGTCGGCGGCAACCACCAGTTCGACACCATTGTCGGTATGAAGCACCCCTTCTCCCTGCAGCGCTCTCTGGGTACCCCCAACAGCGAGCTGGTGCAGTTCGTGAGCGGTGACTGGGTGTGGAAAACACTGCCGCCCAGATTCGTGGTCTCGGACTACCAGACCCGCCCCTGGGAATACAGCCGCTGGCTGCGCCCGGGCGAGGCCATTGACCTCGGCGGTGTCAGCCTGGAGGTGATACACGCCCCCGGCCACTCCCCGGACAGCATCGTATTGCTGGACCGCGACCGCCGCCTGTTGTTCACTGGCGATACCTTCTATCTGGCGCCGCTATACGCCCAGCTCGAGGAATCCAGCTTTGCTGACTACATGGCCACGGCGGCCAAACTCGCTGCCCTGGCGGACGAGGTCGACTACCTGCTGATGGCGCATAACACCCCGCTGGCAGAATCCCGCTACCTGGTCGACCTGGACCAGGCCTTCCAGGCCATCGCCCTGGAACGGGCTCCATTCTCGCTGACTGAGGAAGGGCGCGAATACCAGTTCCGTGGGTTTTCCATCCTGACCGCGGACCCTCCGGAAGACAACGCCCCGATCATCGAAGCACTGTGATCATCTACGGCCATCGCGGCGCCCGGGGTGAGGCTCCGGAGAACACCATCGCCGGCGCCCGCCATGCGGTGGAGCGTGGCGTACGCCACCTCGAGATCGACCTGAGGCTCTCCGCCGACCAGCAACTAGTGGTGGTGCACGACGGCACCCTCAAGCGCACCACCGGAGTGACCGGCAAGGTCGTCGGACACAGCGCCAGGGTGCTGGCCGGCCTGGACGCCCGCGCCGACGGGCCGCCCTGGCCCAACAAGCGCGGTACCGGCATCCCCACGCTCACCGCACTCTACAGGGCCCTGCCCGAGATCAGGCACTGGCAACTGGAGCTCAAGTCCCTGGGCAAGCGGAACAACCCGGCACTGGCGGCAGCGACGGCCGCATGGATCAGGCAGCACCGGCCACGGGCCGTGGTGACCTCCTCAGAACCCGGCCTGTTGCAGGCCGTGAAAGCAGCACTGCCGCGCCAGGCGGTGGGTTATGTCTCCACCACCAACATGCCAGAGGACACGCTGGAAGCTTGCGGCGCTGATTACCTGATCGCCCACTGGGAAACACTGGAGAGCCGCGCCCAGGTCCGGCGGCTACAGCGGCGCGGCATCCATGTCAGCGTGTGGACAGTGAACGATGCCAGCGTCATCCAGCATCTCTACAAGCTGGGCGTGGACAGCGTGATTACCGACTACCCGTCGATGGCGCTACCGCTGGCGGCAGCTCTCGCTCGCTAGAGCCAGCGCCGCACCCTGGCGCAGTAGGCGTCAAACTCCTCGCCAAAAATTCCGCGCAGCATGGCTTCTTCCGGGCGGATAAAGCGCAGCTCGATAATCACCATGAATACCGGCACCACCAGCAGCCCCGCCACAGTGCCGGTAGTGCAGGCGGTGCCCAGCAGGATCAGTGCCATGCCGAGATACATCGGATTGCGGGTGAAGCGGTAGACGCCGTCGGTCACCAGGGCGCGCACTTCGCGGAAGGGGATGAGCTCGGTATCGGCCTTCTTGAACAGGCCGCCCGCCAGCACCAACAGCAACAGGCCGGCGACAATGGCGATGCTGCCCAGGGCCTGGGGGATGGCGCCGGTGAAGCGCTGCAAGGGGAGATACTGGTCCGCCACAAAAATCACGATCAGGCCGATGACCAGCCAGACCGGCGGGTAGATGATGCGCCGCGGGCGCTGGCCCTGCGCAGGCTTGTCGGGGGCTGTGGTCATGGGTGGGCTACCGTCAGCAGGCTGTGGCTGGATCCGGGTTCAATGAATCGTAGCGCATAGGCCAGCCCGATACCTACCAGGAAAGACACTGTCAGCTTGATGCGATCGTGGCTGTGAAAGTGCACCTCCGGCAGGAGGTCACCCAGGGAGATACACAGGAACACCCCGGTGGAGAACGCCAGGGCGCAACCCACCACATAGGCCTGGTTGTCCAGCAGGCCCACTCCCCAGATGAACAGCAGGGCGCCCAGCGGACACAGGGTGGCAAAGCCGATATTGGCCGCCGCGCGAGCGCGTGCGCCCCAGCCCCCGGCCTGCATCATGCTGGTGATCGACAGCGCATCCAGCGGTTTGTGCAACAGGATGGCCAGGAACACCCCCAACCCAATCCAGCTGAAGCTGTGGGCGTCGCCGTGGCCGTCGCCGCCGTGCACGCTGGCGCCGAGGGCAATGCCGTCGATGAGCGTATGCAGGCCAAGGCCCATGGCAATACCCAGCCAGCTCAGGGGGTGGGCACCGGCATCGTGATGGGCTTCGTGGCAGTGATCCTGGTGCTGGCGATCGTGGCCGTCGTCCCCAAAATCGTGTTGGTGGAAGTGGAACAGTCGCAGCAACAGCAACATCACCACCAGCCCGGCCATGACCCACCACACCAGCACATCTACCGGCGACACCTCGGCGGTCACGCTGTGCTGCAACTCCACCAGGCTGTGGGGCAGCAAATGAAACAGCGCCACACCCAGCATCAGGCCCGCCACGCAGCTCATGATCAGCTGGGTGCGCGTGTGGGTCATGCGCATCAGCGACGGCAGCCAACCCCCCAGCAGGGAGGCGCCGATGATGGCAATACAGTAGGCCACCAGGGTCAGCGTTTCGACATTCATGGTCGACGTTCCGGGGTAGCCTCGTGAGAAAAGAGGCGAATAATGCCTGACTAGAACAGGTATTGCACCCGCATGGCGGCGCCGAATCCCGCGTCCTCGTCACCGAGGGGTTTGTCGGTCTCGCTGTAGACCAGGTTCAGGCTGGTGCGAATCTTGTGGCGGTACCAACTGCCACCCACCGTGATGGAGCGCAGGTGATTGTCCGGATCATCGTCAGCCTCTCCATGGGTAAAGCTGCCGCGGACAAAGACTTCGAAGATATTGCGGGCGCCCACCTGCAGCGGCGCCCACAGTCCCCACTCCGGGCGATAGGCGCGGGTCTGGCCGGTGAGGTAGTAGCCGACCTCCACGAAGCCGCCGTAGCCGGTGGCGTCTTCCTCGCCGCCCTGGTAGTTGGCCAGATAGGCCTCCGAGGAGATATGCAGGGGACCACGGGAAAACAACGCCTCGATGCCGACAATGCCGGCGCGATCCGCATCGAAGCGGGCCAGCACCAGGCGATCGGTTTCCTGGATTTCCGGGCGCGGGTCGATGCGGTCGAACTCACCGTCGCGCAGGGTGAAAGACAGGCCGGTGTGCAGGCCGCCACCGTAGCGCTCGCGACCGAAAGTCACCCGCCCGGTCACCGCCAGGTCGGTATCATTGGTGTTTTCGATGTCTTCACCAAACACGCCGATGCTGGTCGTTACGAAGGATTCGCCCCGGTCGGAGAACAGCAGGTAGCTCTCCCCGGGGTTGAGGTCAAACCACTTGTTGAAACGCACCCCCATGCCGCGCCAGCCGCCAAACACCGAGGTAGGTGCCGAGCGCTCCAGAGGCGCGTTGAACTTGTTGCCAAGCAGGTTTTCCTGGGACATGGGCTCCAGCACATTGCCCAGCGTCAGGGTGTAGGCGCGCTCTTCGTCCACCCGCCGATAGTACAGGTCGCGCCAGATATTCGACTCCAGGTCGTACTGCGCCTTGACCTCCCCCCCAAGGTTCAGAGTGGAGCGCACAATAACTTCGGCGCGGCGCACGGAGGCGTCGCTCTCACCATCGCCATCGTTGCGGGCGTTCAGCAAGTCCTCGTAGGTATATGCGTCGTACTGCACCCCGCCTCCCACCCACACATGCAGGCGGTCAAACAGCACCACGTCGCCGGACTCCCCGGTGACATTGCGAAGAATGGTCTGGTCGTCGTGCATGGCGACCGTGGTTTGCTCATCGGCCAGCACTTCCACCGCCACTTGTTCCGCCGGCCCGGATTCCTCTTGTTCCAGGTTTTCCTCAGGGGGCTCAAGCTGCTTCTCGGGCGACTCGGGGATTTCCTCAAGCGCCAGGGCCTCGGTATCGAAGCTGGCATCACCCCACCAGTTGCCCTCCGCCGCGGGGTCGCGAAGGATGAAGATCGGTGTGCGTTTGACCGCGCTGGGGCGCACCGGCTCCAGTTGAAGGTGCTCCGGGGCGCCTGCAATTAGCTGGTCGCGGGTGGTCTCGTTCGGGGCAGAGTCCAGCGCGACCTCAAAAAACAGCCGCTCCAGCCTGTCGACCGCTTCATCCACGCTGCCGGGTGGCTCACCCGTATGGCGCCCGTCAGCACCACGCAGGTAAAGGGCTTGCCGGTAGAGGGCATGGTAGGCATCGCGCTGCTCGGCCGCAGACAGCGAAGACTGGGCAATAGCGCGCATCTGCTCACGCAGGCGAACAATCGCCTCGTCGACCGTACGGGGCGAGGGTGGCGGGTTTGCCGCCTTCTTCAACACCAGAGGTGGTGGCGATGGATCAGCGCCGGATTCGGCACTAGGGTTTTCCTCGGAGCGGAGCACTTGCGCCGAGACCGTCGGCGCCAGGCAGAGCAGCAGAAAAAGGAAAACGCGCATTCCGAAACTATAGGCAGCCCACCGTTTGGCAACAAGCAGCCACAAAAAAGCGGGCCGCAGCCCGCTTGATCTTGTCGCGAAATGGCGAGGCGAGGATCAGGCGCTGGCCGCCGCCGCGTCCTTCTCCGCCAGCACCTCGGTCATGGGCCGACCGGTAACCGGGCAGGTATCCTGCTGGGCCAGGCGCTCGGCGACAATTCTTTCCATCTGCTCCTTGATCGCGGCCTGCTCGGCAGACTGCTCCTCGGTGACGTCCAGCGGGCGCTCCATGGCTTTCCAGTCGATGTCGCCGTCGTCGGGCAGGTTCTCGAAATCGAGAATACCCAGTTCTTCAAACTTGGGACGAATCTTGTCGGTCATCAGGCCGATGCGCTTGAGGTTGGGGATCACGCGCTGGAACAGCAGGTCGCGGAAGGTGGACATCACAAAGCCCTCCATGACGCGCTGGCGCGCTTCCTCCACATCCCAGCCGAAGTGGGCAAATACATCGGTGGCCACCAGGCGCTCGCGGCTGATCACACAGGCCTCGTAGGCAAACTGGGCGCGCTCTTCCTTCTCCTCGTCGGACAGGGTCTTCACAAACTCTTCCAGGTAGTTCACGCCGAAGGTCACGTGGCGGGCCTCGTCGCGTACCACCAGGTAGATGACGTCCTTGAGGACTTCATCGGGCGTGGTCTCGCGGGCCGTGTTAAAGGCCGACAGGGCCAGGCCCTCGATAATGATCTGCATGCCGATGAACTTCAGGTCCCAGCGCGGGTCGGTGAGAATCTTGTCGAGAATGCTCTTGAGGCTGGTGTTGATCGGGTACATCAGGCCGATACGGGTCTGCAGGTACTTGTTGAACACCTCCACGTGGCGCGCCTCGTCAAAGGTCTGGGAGGCGGCGTAAAGCTTGGCGTTGAAAGTGGGCGCGCAGGAGGCGAGCTGTGAGGCCACCAGCAGGGCGCCCTGCTCGCCGTGCAGGAACTGGGACAGGCTCCAGGAATTCTGGTGCAGCCAGAACTCGCGCTTCTGCTCATCGGTCAGCGCCATGTAGGGCGGGTAGTCGGTGAGGTTCATCAGCGCCGCGCCCTGCTCCAAGTCTTCCTCCGGCCAGGGGCGGTTCCAGTCGATATCCATCTCCGCATTCCAATTGAGCTCCTTGCCGAGCTCGTAGAGCTTCTTGATGCGGTTGTCCTGGATGGTGTAATCCCAGTTGTAGGCACCGGTCAGAGGTGTGGAGAAAATCTCCGCCACCTGGTCGACATGCTCGTTGGTCAGCTTGTCATCGATGTCGTCGGCGTCACCCTGGCGGCGAGCCGAACCGGCAAAGCTCTGAATCTTGCGGGGTGTTTCGTCCATCCACTGCAGTTTCATGGTGCATATCTCCTTGATCACTCGGCCCGTTCCAGGCGACGACTTGGTGAAATCAACGCCGGGCAGCTCCTCTGCGGCCCGGCCTCGGGTATTCGAGCATCCAATATCCGCGCAATAAGTGCTTGTGAACAGGGTAATCTGTTGTCAAAATGTGGTCATATATGGCCATGCAAAGTTCATCAACCCCCGCCCAGTACACGCTGATCCTGCTGGACCTGGCACGCCAGCGCGGCGTGACCCCGACCCAGTTGCTGGAAGGTACCGGCATGACCGAGAGCGCCATGGCCAAACTGGGTGCCCGGGTACCGGAGGAAGTGTTCTCGCAGGTGGTGGAACGGGCCTACGCCCTCACCGGCGACCGCGCCCTGGGCCTGCACCTGGGCAAGCGCCTCAACCTCAGCGCTCACGCCACCGTTGGCCAGGCCTTCATGACCTGTGAAAACCTGGAACAGGTGCTCAACTTCCTGCTCAAGTACTACCGTATCCTGGCGCCGGCGCTGGAACTGTCCTACCTGCAGCGAGACGGACGTTGCTGGATTACCGCCCATACGCCCTGGCAGGACGAGCGCCAGGAATTCAGCTACGAGGTGCTGTTCGCCGCCTTCGTGCACAGCATCAACCTGCTGCTCAACAACCCGGCGCTGGAGTACCGCGTGGAGTTTCCCTACCCGGAGCCGGATTACCTGGAGGAGTACCGGGAACTGTTTGGTGAAGATCTGTACTTCATGGCCCACGAAGCGCGCATATCCATTCCAGACCAGTGGCTGGAAGTGGAGCTGCCCTCCTCCAACCCGGCACTGCTGGCATTGTATGAACAGGAGTGCCGGCGCCTGCTGGCCGACCTGGAGGAAGACGGCTCGCTCACCGAGCAAACCCTGCAGTTGCTGCGCAAGCTGGAAGGGCACTACCCGCAAATGCCCCAGGTGGCCGACATGCTGAGCATCAGCCCGCGCACCTACCGGCGCCGGCTGGCGGCCGAAGACACGTCCTTCCAGCAACTGCTGGACCAGGTGCGCACCGAACACGCCGTGCACTACCTGCGCACCACGCGCCTGCCGCTGGCCAGCATCGCCTTCATGGTGGGCTTTAACGACGTCTCCAACTTCCGCCGCGCCTTTATCAAGTGGACCGGCCGCACCCCACGGGAGGCGCGGGAGAGCGTCCCCGAGAGCAACGTAGAGAATCTGTAAGAGAACCCTAGACGTGCCTGAGGCTATTTCCATCTACGCAGGCGACACTGCCCGCGCACGGCTGGCGACAGAAGGCTGGAACCCGGCTCTGTTCGACACCCTGGTGGGCGCCTCCGGCGGCCCGAAGTTCATGGGCCTGGCGGGGCTGGACCGTTTCCTTTTCGGGGACTTCCTGCAGCGCAGCCAGCACAGCTTGCACCTGATTGGCTCTTCCATCGGCACCTGGCGTCACGCCGCCCTGGCTGCCCGCGACCCACTGGCGGCACTGGCAGCGCTGCACCACCGCTATCTGAACCAGAGCTACGACCCCGCCGACCCGCGACCGCGCACCGAGATCGTCGGCGAGCAGTGCCAGTGGGTGGTGGACGGTTACCTGACCGAAGCCGATCTGCAGCTACTCTGCGACCACCCGCGCTTCATCACCCACGTGGTCACCGCCCGCGGCCGCGGCCCCAACAGTGCCAAACACCCGGTACCCCAGGCCACCGGCATGGTGCTGGCCGGGCTCAGCAACGCCTTCAACCGCAACTTGCTGCAGTCCTGGTTCCAGCGCGTGGTATTTAGCTGCCGGGGCTATGAAGACCTGGACTTCGAGTTCGAGGATTTCGACACCCTGCATATCCCGCTCAGCCTGGACAATGCCAAAGCCGCCCTGCTGGCCTCGGGCTCAATACCGTTCCTGATGCCCGGCGAACGCGACGTGGCCGGCGGCCCAGCCGGCCATTACTGGGACGGTGGCATCGTCGACTACCACTTCGACTTCAGCAACCACCGCGGCGACGGCCTGGTGCTCTACCCCCACTTCCGCGCCGACGTCACCCCGGGCTGGTTCGACAAGTTCCTGCCCTGGCGCGGCACCGACCCCGGACTACTGGACCGCGTCGTGCTGGTCTGCCCCTCACAGGACTACCTGGCCAGGCTACCCCACGGCAAAATCCCCGACCGTAACGACTTCGCGAAGATGGGTCAGGAGGAACGTGTGAGCTACTGGGACACCTGCATAAAAGCCAGCGATGAACTGGGAGAAGCCTTCGCGAAGCTGGTAGACGGCGATAACCCGCTGGCCGGTGTCGAAGCGTTCAGCTGATATAGCGATCCAGGTAATCGTCCACCACCCGCCGGATCGGGCCCTCAAACACCCGCGCCATCAGGCCCAGCGACACCTTGACGTGCACCGCCTCATCATCGATCTCGAGGCGCCCATCGACTCCATTGCCGCGCATCGTCACCACGTCCCCCTGCCAGCGCGCCATCACCCCGTACTGACGCTCAAGTTGATCAGCAAGCTCCTCCGCCGTGCTGCGCACCTCATCGCGCGGCTGTGTATACGTCCGACTAACACTAAACCCGGCCATGTCGCCTCCCGGCGTTCTTTTCTTCGAGTGTAGCCTCTTCTTCACTACCGCGAGGGGGCTTCGGTACTTACGTTCTTCCGGTCGCGGTCCGCTTTAATCTCCTGGGCATATCCTCGGCTGACAGAATCTGCGGGCGACCTTTGCGCTGCCGCGGAAAGTACAGGTCGCTCCCGACGCTCTCTCCAGAACGTAAGTACCGAAGCCTCAACAGCGAACAAGCCACAACGGCTCACTCGTTGGATGGGGGGGGTGTCCGAGCTAGCGTCGCTAAGCCCGGCTGAAACTGGCTCCGTCGAGTGGGCCGGCGTAGCGCCTGTTTTCAGCCGCGTCGGGAGCGACCCCTAACTCGGGCTGCAGGGCGCGGTTTGGTGCTGGGTGTTCAACCTGGTTTGCCGCACGAACGAGGGGAGTGGACCGCAGCAGCAAACAGGCGCTACGCCGGCCCACGGTCCTACGAAGCGAGAAACCTCAAGACCGCTGAGCCCGCATTACCACCCAGTTGCCAACCATGACGAGCGCCATGCCGAGGATCGCCACCAGGGTCCACTGGTAGTCCTCGATGACAGTGGAAATTGCCAGTGCTACCAGCGGGAACAGCAGATTCGCGTACCCTGCCCGGTCAGCACCGATGCTGCCCACCAGGGTGAGATAGGCCCAGAAGGCGATTACCGAGCCGAACACCACCAGGTAGAACAGCGAGACCACATAGCTGACCGAGGTATCGAACTCGATGCTGACGCCGACCAGCAGCGCCGCAATGTACATGGCCGCCGCACCGTACCCCATGGCCCAGACATTGCCCACCAGCAGCGGCAGGTCGTGCAGCTTATTGCGGGCGGCGATGATGTTGCCGAAGGAAGCCAGCAAGGTGCCGGCCAGGCAGTAGAGCAGTGCCACAAAGTTCCGGTCCGTGAGATCGAAGGCGTTCAGCTCCGGCCAGAACACCATGCCCATGCCGACCAGGCCAATCAGGCCGCCCACCACCACGCCGGGCTGGATAGCGTTGCCGAGAAACAGCGCGCCGTTGACCACGTTAAACATCATGATGCCGGCGAACACCACCGACACCAGGCCGCTGGTCAACACCAGCTCCGCGTTATAGACGCAGAGGTAATTGCCGCTGAACAGGCACAGGCCCTGCAGCAGCAGGAAGGGGTGGTGTTTCGCCGGCAGGCGCAGGGATTGGCGTCGCAGCAGCAGAAACACCAGGATCAGCAGCGCCGCCAGGGCAAAGCGATGGGCGATGGACGCCATCGGATCCACCACCCCCAACTGGTACTTGATGGCAATCCAGGTCGAGCCCCAGATCAGTACCGTGAGGCTGTAGAGAAACCAGCTAGTCACACCTGGCGCGGCAACTCGTCGGCGAGTTCCAGCCAGGGGACGTGGGCGTCGTAATAGACGTGCATTTCCGGCTGGCGATCGATTTCTCCCTGGATGTTGCTGAGGCAGATATGCAGCTCGCCGGGCCAGCGTTCGCTGCGAAACAGGAAGCTGGAGCCGCACTTGCCGCAGAAACCGCGCTGGCCCTGCGGCGACGAGGCGAACCAGGTGACCTTGTTTTCACCCACGGTGAACTCCACGTCCTGCTCGCGAAAACCGACGAAGGTCACCACTCCGGCTCCATGGAAACGCTGGCACTGGGTACAGTGGCAGTGCGCGCACCAGAGGCTGGGCAGGCGGGCTTCAAAACGGACGGCGCCGCACAGGCAGCCGCCGGAGACAGTGTTATCGGGCATGACCGCTCCCGGGAAAACGAGGCCAGAGGGCTAGTAGCCTAGGCCAAATCCACCGGGAGTCAATCAGCTCAGGCGTTAATGAACTCGCCGGCGTACCAGTTGAGCTGTTGCAGCTTGGTATCCAGGTCGTGGTCGGGCTCCGACTCGTAGACATTGCGGAAGGCAATGATCACGTCGGTAATGCCGATTTCCTCCAGTTCCTCAATGCCCTCGCGGGTAAAGGCATCCTGGCCCGTGGTGAATACGCGGAAGGGTCTGTCGGCGGTGCCCAGTTCTTCCCGGTACCGGTTGATCTTGCCCACGTAGTCGCGCAATTCGTCCAGAGAGGCGCCGGCGCACATCCAGCCGTCGTTGCGGGCCGCACGCTTCAGCGCCACATCCGCGTGGCCGCCCACCAGGATCGGGGTGGGCTCGGTGGGTACCGGGTTCATCTTGGCGGCGGGCATATCGTGCAGTTCGCCCTGGTAACCGAAGTAATCGCCCGACTCCAGACCGCGGAGGATATCGATCTGCTCATCGATGCGCTTGCCACGCTTCTCGAAAGGTACCTGGGCCACCGCGAAATCCTCGCCCCAGGGGCTGATCCCCACACCGAAATCGAAGCGGTTGCCGCTCATCACATTGATGCTCTGCACCTGCTTGGCGACGATGGCGGCCTGGCGAATGGCCAGCTTGTAGACAAAGGTGGCAAAACGGATCTTCTCCGTCACCGCCGCCATCGCCGTGATGCCAATCAGTGACTCGATAAAGGGCTCGGTCTCCAGGAAGTGGCGGCTGCCGTCGGCGTTGTAGGGATAGGTAGAGGAACACTCCTGGGGGTAGCAGATGCTGTCGGGCGTGGTGATGCCGTGGAAGCCGGCGGCTTCGGCCGCTTTCGCCAGGGGCAGGTAGTGGCTCGAATCGCACATGCCAATCTGGTAGCTGAAGCGCATGGGTGTCCTCGTCGCGGTGCGGGATTCCAGGCAGGTAACTCTAGCGCCGCGGTTTGCCCGGTGCCATGAATCGACACGGGACCCCGGGGCTGGGACAACTATTTAGGCCAGGAAAAGGCGGAAGAGGCCCTTTTCAGCGGTAGCGCACCCAGAGGCCGTCGGCCTCTTCCACCACCTCAATGCGCACGCTGTAGGCTGCGGCCAGGGCCGGGTCTTCCAGCACGTCACGGGGTGCACCCTCGCAGACCCGCCGACCGCAGTCGAGGGCGACCAGGCGGTCGCAGAAGCGCGCCGCGAGGTTGAGGTCGTGCAAGACCACCAACACTCCACCACCCTCGGCGGCATGGGCGCGCAGGGTCTCCATGACCTGGAGCTGGTGAAACGGATCCAGCGATGCCACCGGTTCATCCGCCAGGATAAAGCCGGGCTCGGTAGCAAACACCCGGGCCAACATTACCCGGGCGCGTTCACCGCCGGACAGCGTGGTGACAATGCGACCGCGCAGCCGCTCGGCGTCGGTGGCTACAATGGCCCTGTCGACCGCCCGCTGGTCGGCCTCCGCCAGGGGCTGCCACCAGGCCCGGTGGGGAATGCGGCCCAGTTCCACCACCCGGTCCACCTGCAGCGGCCAGTGGGCGGGCGCGCCCTGGGGGAGGTAGGCCAGCAGCCGCGCCCGCTCGGCGGCCGAGAGACTCTGCAGCTCCCCTTCGCCCAACGCCACCCGGCCCGAATCCGGCGCTTGCAGGCCAGAGAGAATGCGCAGCAGAGTGGTTTTGCCAGCGCCGTTGGGGCCGATCAGTCCAACGATTTCGCCGCGGGCCAAAGCCAGGGAGACATCACGCAGCACCGGCACTTCCCGGTAGCGGAAGTCGATATGTTCCGCGCACAGCTCGCCTACCATTCACTGCTCCGGGTACGCATGATGATGTAGAGGAAAAACGGCCCGCCGATCAGCGCGGTAATCACGCCGAGCTTCAGCTCCACCCGACCGGAGATGGCCTGCACCAGCATATCCGCCAGCACCAGCAGGATGGCGCCGCCCAGGGCCGACACCCACAGCAGGCGGCGGGGTTCATGGCCCACCAGCGGCC
>JANQLM010000093.1 GCA_028280635.1 Halieaceae bacterium
AATGCGTTTGATCAGAGTTGAGGATGTACAGATTCATCTACGACCGTCTCGCCAACACGGTGGTAGAGCCAATGTGGATGCCGAATTTTACTATTTGAGGGAGCGGTATTTCCTACGTATTACCAATCCTGAATTTGAACGCGAAGCAAGGAAGTTTGGCTACGGTGAAATGCCGATAGGAGCATCGTTTTTGACTATCTGTCTCACTAATCCTTATAAGAACCCCTAACAAAATGGCTTGCTAATCCATAATCAGGCGGCTAATCTCTGGGTAAGTTCATTCCGTTGCGTTGGGTTGCGCTGGCACAGTATAGGCGGAAGTGGGAGGTGGTGTTCGATGGCGAAACCTTTGGTCAGCGACGAACTATGGGAGATCGTGCAACCGCTGCTGCCAGCTCCGAAACCCCGGCGGTTCCGCAACCCGGGACGCAAGCCGCTGGACGACCGCAAGGCCCTGACCGGCATTATGTTCGTATTGAAGAGCGGCATCCCCTGGGAGATGCTGCCCCAGGAGATGGGCTGCGGCTCTGGGATGACCTGCTGGCGCCGGCTGCGGGACTGGCAGCAAGCAGGGGTGTGGCAAAAGCTCCACGAAACGCTGTTGTCCAGATTGCACGGGGCGGACCGACTGGACTGGTCCCGGGCTTGTGTGGACAGCGCGTCAGTGCGGGCTGTGGGCGGCGGGGAAAAAGACCGGCCCCAATCCCACGGACCGGGGCAAGCCCGGGAGCAAGCATCACGTGCTCACCGAGGCCCACGGAACACCCCTGTCGGCCATCCTGACCGGGGCCAATCGCCACGATATAACCCAGTTGTTGCCTTTGGTGGAGGCCGTGCCGCCGGTGCGGGGGCAACGGGGCCGACCCCGCCGCCGACCCCAGCGGCTGTACGCCGACCGGGCCTATGACTCCCGGCGGCAGCGCCAGGAGTTGCGCCGGCGCCACATCGCGCCGTCCCTGGCCCGGCGGGGCGCGGAGCACGGCAGCGGGCTGGGAGTGCACCGCTGGGTGGTGGAGCGAACCCTGGGGTGGCTGCACCAGTTCCGCCGGCTGCGGGTCCGCTACGAGCGCCGCGCTGACATCCATGAAGCCTTCCTGTCCCTCGGCTGTTCAATCATCTGCTTCCGACGCTTGACCTCTTTCTGTTAGGGGTTCTAAAATGGCAAAAAGTATTGCGCCGGAAACGGACATGGTTCTCTCTCGTCGCTACGTGTTCAGGTGATCCGCTTACACTACTGGCAGTGCGGAATCACTTCCTCGCCGAAGAGCTGGATGGCCTCCATGATGCGCTCGTGGGGCGGCCCGCCGGAGTGGGCGTGGCGCAGGCGCAGCAGGAAGTAGTCGGCGCCCGTCGCCTCGTTCCAGCGGTGAAACTCGTCCACCACCTGCTGAGGCTCGCCCAGGATGAGGCGGTCGGGGCCAAGATTGTCGATGTTGATCTGCGACTCCTCGGTGTACTTCCGAAACTCGTCGAGACCGTTGCGCCAGTAGTACTTGTAGGCGTCGATGACCTCGGGGCCGTAGACTCGCTCGGCCTCGGCTC
>JANQLM010000008.1 GCA_028280635.1 Halieaceae bacterium
AGGTGTCGAGATGGTCATGCCGGGCGACAACGTCAACATGGTAGCGACGCTGATTGCGCCGATTGCGATGGAAGAAGGCCTGCGCTTTGCGATCCGCGAAGGTGGCCGCACGGTGGGTGCGGGCGTCGTCGCCAAGATCATCGAGTAGTCGGCGCAGCCGACGGGGACGGACCTTCAGCTCCGTCCCCCTCCCAACCCTCTACGGAGCAAGGGAGAACGCTGACAAAAAAGCCCTGCACCCGCGGGGCTTTTTTTTGCTTACCACTTTGCGGAATCCGCGCGCTGTTCTCTAATCAGGAAGCTTCGATTCTGGAAGCCGTAAAATTTGGCTCTGAAACAGGGCGTGAGCTGGATCTACCCCTCCACGGACCGTCGACGGCCAGGGATGACCGTCGCCGAGCGAGACGTGGATGTCATGCTTGTAGCGTGTCCGTGGAGGGGTAGATCCAGTTCGCGCCCGACCTACGGAGCTTCTGTTGAATACAGCCTCACGCTGGAACTGCAGCGGGTTCCCTGGCGCCATTGCGTAGCTTGCGCACCAGCTTGTCGGCTTCAATGGCGATGAAGCTGGGGAAGAAGCAGGCCAGGATCAGCGGCCACCACTCCACCGGGAAGGCTGCCGTCCTGAACAGCGCGGCTGCCTCGGGTACCAGGGTCGGTACAAAGCGGATGACCAGGCTCAGCACGATGCCGCCCAGCAGCCAGCGGTTGGAGAAGGGGCTGAAGGTGAAAGCGGAGTCGTATACAGAGCGCGCCGAGATCACGTAGCCGAAGTGGGCGAACAGGATCGCCCAGAACGCCGCCGTCTGCGCCTGGGTCAGCAGTAGCGCGTCTACCAGTTCGCCGTTAACCACGGCGGCGGAGCCGAAGTGGTAGTAGATGCAAAAGCCTGGCACGGAGATGGCGAGTCCGAGCAGGATCACCCGCTGCAGGAACAAGGTGTCTATGATCTGCGCGCCGGCTGGGCGCGGCGGTTGCTGCAGGAGACCGCGCTCTTTTTTCTCCATCATCAGCGGCATGGTCAGTAGTACCGAATCCAGCAGGTTGACCCAGAGAATCTGTACTGGCTCCAGCACGAAGCGCACGCTGAACAGTGGTATGAATGCCGCCATCAGCACCGCACCCATAATCAGCAGCGCCTGGGCGGCGTTGGTCGGCAGGGTGTAGAGAATCGCTTTGCGCAGGTTGTTCCATGCATGCCGGCCTTCCTCGACCGCCGCCACGATAGTGGCGAAGTTGTCGTCTGCCAGCACCATGTCCGAGGACTCCCGCGCCACTTCCGTGCCGCTCTTGCCCATGGCTACCCCGATATCCGCCGCCTTCAGCGCCGGCGCATCGTTGACACCGTCGCCGGTCATGGCCACGACCTTGTCCAACTGTTGCAGGGCCTCGGCAATGGCTTTCTTGTGTTCCGGCGCCACGCGGGCGAACACCGAGACCTCACGGGCCACTTCCCGGTAGCCGGCCTCGTCCAACTCCGACAGTTCATTGCCGGTCATGGCGCGCTCGGCATCAATCCCCAACTGCCGGGCAACGGCCTGGGCAGTGTCCGGATGGTCGCCGGTAATCATCACCGTGCGAATGCCGGCCTGTTTGCACTGGAACACCGCCTGTATCGCAGATTCGCGGGGCGGGTCGATCATCCCCTGCAGGCCCACGAAGCAGAGGTCCCTGAGGTCATCGTGGGTGAGGCCGTCGCAGTCTGACGCTACCGGTTTGATGGCGAAGGCCAGGGTGCGCAGTGCGTCCATGGCGAAGTCCCTGGCAGTATCCAGTGCTCGCTGAGGCTCGAACGGCATGGTGTTGCCGGCGGCGTCCAGGGTGTTGGAGCACATGGCGATCACCCTTTCCGGGGCACCTTTGACCAGAATGAAGCGGCCATCCGGCATATCCACGAGCACCGCCATGTACTTGGCGGTGGAGTCGAAAGGGATCTCGACCAGCCGGTGAACGCCGTCGACCACCAGTTCAGCCTTCGCGCCGGAGATACGCAGCGCCAGCTCGGTGGGGTCGCCGGTGCCGCCCTTGCCGCTGAGGTGGGCGTTGTTGCAGTGAAAGCCGGATTCCATCAGTTTCATCAGTGCGGGCTGCTGCCTGGGCGGCACGGCCTGGTCGCCGCGCTGGAATTCACCCTCGATGTCGTAGCCTACGCCGGTGACGCCGAACACTTCGCCGCCGGCGTAGACGCGAGTCACCGTCATGCGGTTTTCGGTCAGCGTGCCGGTCTTGTCAGAGCAGATCACCGACGTGGCGCCCAGAGTTTCCGCTGCGGGTAGCTTGCGGATCAGCGCCTTGCGGCCCGCCATGACCGTGCCCGACAGGGCCAGGATGGAGGTGACCAGGGCGGGCAGCATCTCGGGAATGGAGGCCACCACCAGCGATACCGCACCCAGGAAGCTGTAGGAAATAGCGTAGCCGAGGTAGATGCCCAGGCCGAAGTTGAAGCCGCCCACCACCAGGATGGCGATAATCAGGGTGCGCACGAACTCCTTCATTTTGCGCTGCAGCGGCGTCAGGCCCTGGTCGGCGGATTTCACCAGGTCGGCGATGCGCCCGAACACGGTGTTTGCACCGGTGCCCACCACCAGGCCCCTGGCGGTGCCGCGGGTAATATAGGTGCCCGAGAAAGCCATGTTCTTCTGGTCGCCGGGTACCAGGTTCTGGCCCTCCAGGGGCTCGATTTTTTTTACCACGGGTATCGATTCCCCGGTCAGCGAGGACTCGTCCACATGCAGGTCGCTGGTTTCGATAAAGCGCAAGTCCGCGGGGACGCGATCACCGCTTTCCAGCACCACCAGGTCGCCAGGGACCAGGTCGCGCGCGGCGATCCGGCGCTGGTCTCCGTCCCGCAACACCAGTGCTTCCTGCACCATCATATTGCGCAGTGCATCCAGGGCGCCCTCGGCCTTGCCTTCCTGCACAAAGCCAAGGATGGCATTCAGGATCACCACGCTGAGAATCACGATAGTGTCCGGCAGCATGTGGCTGCCCAGTGCTGACAGCACCCCGGTGATGGTGGCGGTGACCAGCAGGATGACGACCATGGGATCCATGAACTGACGCAGCAGGCGCAGCCAGGCCGGTGTCTTCTTGAACTCGATCTCGTTGGGGCCATACTGGGCCAGGCGCTGTTCGGCCTCCGGGTCTGACAACCCGGCCTCACCAGTCTCCAGCAGTTCCATGACCTTGTTGGTCGAGTGCGCGTACCAGGTTTCTTCCACGGCAAGCTCCTGATGGCAGGCGGGGGATGCCCGCAGTCGGGGGGAATGGATAGTAGGCAGTGTAGACGCTGGCAGCGGTCTGGAAATTGATGCGGCTCAAGGCTGTGCGGAGTACAAAAACCGCGTTCAAAGTGTGGGTAAGGGGGTGTGGGGCCGGGGTTCCGAGGGACTATGTCGTCCGGCGGCTGGCCCAGTAGTCGTCTATCAGCCTGCCCACGGTATTGGGGGCTATGAGATGTGCCGCGTACCAGGTATGCAGGCAGCGGATCCGGTCCGGCTTCTCAATGCCGCCGATACCGCGCTGTTGCAGGGCATCGTAGAAGCCCAGGCTTTGCAGCCTGGCGCGGTCGGCCTCGGTCATCAGGGAATTGCGCAGGGCAATGTGGGCCGCGTGGTCCTCTGCCATGCTCTCTCGCAGCGCCGCCTCGGCGTCGATCCGGGCCTGCCATTCAGCAATGATGCCGCCGGCCTCCAGGCGATCGATGCGGTAGTTCAGTGAGGGGTCCACCAGCCAGAACAGGGTGGGGAAGGGTTTGTCGTCCACCAGGGAAGCGACCCGGATGACTATCGGTTCATGGTTGGCGTCCCGCACCGGGATGGCTCGCAGGCCGCGGGCCTCGCGGCCCAGCAGTTCGCTGACGCGGGCGTGTTCTTCCGGGGTCACGGTGGCAGTTCGTTGCATGGTGGTTTCTGTGACGTCGGGGTCGCTATTCGACGTTATTCCCTTTTGCAATGCAAGCGCCCGATAAAAGAACCCAGGGCGCGCTAGAATAGTGCTCGTGTCTGCGCAGGAGGTGATGTGGCGTATGGCGACCCAAGTATTGCGCTGGCTGGCGTGGGTGCTGGCCGCTTGTGTCCTGTTGATCTTTGTTTTTGCGACCTGGCTTTGGCAGGCGGCCCAGCAGGCCCCTGAACACCTGGCGCGCAAAGGTCAGCTTATGAGGGTCGAACCCGTGAGCGAGTATCGTCTCAAGGGCGATCAGGTGCGGGAGTTTCGGCTGTTTTCCGACAGCGGCCTGGTGGCGGATATTGCCGTGCGCCGCCCGGTCCGCGAGCTTGAACACCGCCCCCTGTTGATGGTGATGGGTGGCCAGGAAACCGGCCGCGCCGCGGTCGACGTGATACCCGATACCCGTGGCGCGACCGTTGCCGCCATTTCCTATCCCTTTGGGACCGTGCCTCACCGCAGTCTGGCGCAGGTGTTCATGGCCCTGCCGCGGATCCAGCAGGGCATTTTTGACACCCCGGCGGTGGCGCTCTTGGCCTTGGACTACCTGTTGAGCCCGGAGGCGGGCATCAACCCGGGGCGGGTGGAACTGGCCGGTATCAGTTTCGGGGCCTACCTGGCGTCGGTGCCGGCGGTGCTGGACTCGCGCATTGAGCGCCTGTGGCTGATACACGGAGGTGGCGCGCCGGCCGAAGTGTTTGATTACGGGCTCGGCAAGCGGATTCCGGTAACGCCCTTGCGGCTGGCCATCTCCAACTACCTGGCCGGCGTCGCGGGCGCGCCGCACCTGGGTCCCGAGGCCTGGGTGCCAAAACTGGCGCCGCGACCGCTGATCCTGGTGCACGCCGAACGGGAAAGCTCCCTGCCCCGTTCCGCCATCGATGCTCTGGAAGCCTCGGTGAGTGGCCCGGTGGAAATCCTCTATACACCGGGCAAGCATGTGCACCCGAAACGTCCCGAGGTGGTGGATGCCATCTCCCGGCTGATGTTTGACCGAATGCGCTGTCCCGGAGCTGCCCTGAGCTGCTGATCTGGCCGGAAATGACCCTCCTCCGGCAGCGGGCGGCAGCCTGCCGGCCCCTGCGCCATGTTTCTGAATTTAATGGGAAAAGCGTTTGACAGGGGATAGGCCGGTCATTAGAATGCGCACTCCTTTTTCGGGGGGTCCCTGAGCGGGCCTCTGGTTTTTTACTCTTTATTGGAGTTTGATCAAATGCAGAATCAAAGGATTCGTATTCGTCTCAAAGCATTCGATCATCGCCTGATAGATACGTCTACCCAGGAGATCGTTGAAACCGCGCGTCGCACAGGTGCACAGGTCAAGGGTCCTATTCCCCTTCCTACTCGCAAAGAGCGCTACACGGTACTGATTTCTCCGCACGTCAACAAAGACGCGCGTGACCAGTATGAAATCCGCACCCACAAACGCCTTCTGGATATCGTCGAGCCCACCGAAAAGACGGTGGATGCCCTGATGAAATTGGATTTGGCTGCAGGTGTCGAAGTACAGATCAGTCTAGGTTAACAAACAACCAAGACCTGCTCGGGGTTATCAGTCAAAAGACTGGGCCCCGGGTGTGTAACGCTCAGCGATGAGCGGCCATAGAGGGTGTGAGCCCCGTACACTGAGAGGTTAGAACAATGACTATTGGCTTAGTCGGCCGTAAGTCCGGTATGACTCGCGTTTTTACCGAAGACGGCTCTTCCGTCCCGGTAACGGTGATTGAGGTAGAACCCAATCGCGTTACCCAGGTTAAGGATTCCGATAGCGATGGCTATCGCGCTATCCAGGTGACCGCAGGCAGCCGCCGCGCGAACCGCATCAGCAAGTCCGAAGCAGGTCATTTCGCCAAGGCTGGCGTAGAGGCCGGCCGCGGTCTGTGGGAATTCCGCCTGGAAGCGGAAGACGAAGCCCCTGAAGTAGGCGCCGTCCTGACTGTGGAAGCCTTTGAGGCTGGCCAGAAGGTCGACGTGGCCGGCAAGTCCAAGGGTAAAGGTTTCCAGGGCGCGGTTAAGCGCTGGAACTTCAAGACCCAGGACGCGACTCACGGTAACTCTCTGGCGCACCGCGCACCGGGCTCTATCGGCCAGTGCCAGACGCCGGGCCGTGTATTTAAGGGCAAGAAGATGGCCGGCCACATGGGTGCTGAGAACGTGACCACCCAGGGCCTGGAAGTTGTGCGTGTCGACGCCGAGCGCAACCTGCTGCTGGTCAAGGGCGCCGTTCCCGGCGCACCCGGTGGTGACGTGGTCGTCCGTCCGGCAGTCAAGGCATAAGGTCAGGAGTCTTTACCGTGGAATTGAGTATCGTGAAGCCCGGCAAGGCCAAGCCCGGAAAAGTTTCGGTTTCCGACGTGGCCTTTGCACGTGAGTTCAACGAAGACCTGGTTCACCAGGTTGTTACTGCGTACCTCGCTGGCGGTCGCCAGGGTACGCGTGCACAGAAAAATCGCGCCGCTGTCAGCGGTGGTGGCAAGAAGCCGTGGCGTCAGAAGGGCACCGGCCGTGCTCGCGCCGGCACCATTCGTTCGCCGATCTGGCGCAGCGGTGGTGTGACCTTCGCAGCCAAGCCGCAGGATCACAGCCAGAAAGTCAACCGCAAAATGTACCGCGCGGCTCTGCGCTCCATCATTTCCGAACTGGCTCGCCAGGATCGCCTGGTGGTCGTCGAGAGCCTGGACGTGGAAGAGCCCAAGACCAAGCTGCTGGTCAAGCAGCTTCAGGACTACGGCCTGGACAACGTGCTGATCGTGTCCGAGCAGGTCGGTGAAAACCTGTACCTGGCGGCGCGCAACCTGCACAAGGTCGACGTACGCGATGTCGAGGGCGTGGATCCGGTATCCCTGATCGCCTACGACAAGGTCATGGTGACCGTGGATGCCGTGAAGAAGTTTGAGGAGATGCTGGGATGAACCAGGAGCGCGTATTTCAGGTGCTGTTAGGCCCGCACGTTTCCGAAAAAGCGGCCGTGGTCGCTGACATGAACAACCAGTACGTCTTCCGTGTTGCGGTCGATGCCACCAAGCTGGAGGTCAAGAAGGCCGTTGAGCAGCTGTTCAAGGTGGACGTGGCCGATGTCCAGACCCTCAAGGTCAAGGGCAAGGTCAAGCGCAACCGTTTCGGCTACAGCAAGAAGCCGAGCTGGAAGAAGGCATACGTGAAGCTGGAGCAGGGTCAGGACATTGACTTTGCTGCGGCCGAGTGAGGAAGGAGTAGGTTTCCATGGCAATTGTTAAGAGAAAGCCCACTTCAGCCGGTCGCCGCCACGTCGTCAACGTGGTGGGTGAAGGCCTGCACAAGGGTGCGCCTCACAAGGCCCTGCTGGAGAAGCAGTCCAAGAGTGGCGGTCGTAACAACAACGGCCGCATTACCACGCGTCACGTGGGTGGCGGTCACAAGCAGCACTACCGCAAGATCGATTTCAAGCGCAACAAGGACGGCATCATCGCTGAAGTTGAGCGCCTCGAGTACGACCCCAACCGCACCGCGCACATCGCCCTGCTGAAGTACGCAGACGGTGAGCGCCGCTACATCATTGCCCCCAAAGGCATTGCTGCCGGCGACACGGTGCAGTCCGGCGACAACGCGCCGATCAAGGTGGGCAACGCTCTGCCGCTGCGCAACATTCCGGTCGGTAGCGTGGTGCACTGCATCGAATTGAAGCCCGGCAAGGGCGCGCAGATGGCTCGCTCCGCCGGCGCCGCCTGCCAGCTGGTAGCGCGCGAAGGTCGCTACGCCACCCTGCGCCTGCGCTCCGGTGAGATGCGCAAAGTGCTGTCGGACTGCCGCGCCAGCCTGGGTGAGGTATCCAACAGTGAACACAGCCTGCGCAAGCTGGGCAAAGCCGGCGCCGCGCGCTGGCGTGGTGTTCGCCCGACGGTTCGCGGTGTTGCCATGAACCCGGTAGACCACCCGCACGGTGGTGGTGAAGGCCGTACTTCGGGTGGCCGTCACCCGGTGTCCCCCTGGGGTACGCCGACCAAGGGTTACAAGACCCGCAAGAACAAGCGTACGGATGACCTGATTGTCCGCCGCCGTCGCAAGAAGTAACCGGATTAGAGTGAGGAATAGAAAGTGCCCCGTTCACTGAAGAAAGGTCCTTTTATTGACCTGCACCTGATGAAGAAGGTCGAGGCCGCGGTCGAGAGCAATGATCGTCGCCCCATCAAGACCTGGTCACGCCGTTCCATGGTCTCTCCGGATATGGTCGGCCTGACCATCGCGGTACACAACGGCCGCCAGCACGTCCCCGTTCTGATCAACGAGGACATGGTCGGCCACAAGCTGGGTGAGTTCGCCGTAACGCGTACGTTCCGCGGCCACGCCGCGGACAAGAAGGCGCGCTAAGGCGCTAGAGAGGTTTAGAGATGGAAGTTGCAGCCAAATTGAAAGGTGCGCGCATTTCAGCCCAGAAAGCTCGCCTGGTCGCCGACCAGGTGCGTGGCAAGGGTGTCGAGGACGCTCTCGACCTGCTGACCTACAGCAATAAGAAGGCCGCCCACATTATCAAGAAAGTCCTGGACTCGGCGATTGCCAATGCCGAGAACAATGAAGGTGCTGATGTCGACGAACTGAAGGTCTCCAGCATCTACGTAGACGAGGGTATGACCATGAAGCGCCTGCGTCCCCGTGCCAAAGGCCGTGCGGACCGCATTCTCAAGCGCACCTGTCATATCACCGTAAAAGTAGCAGACGGGGAAGGTTAAGCTCATGGGACAGAAAGTACATCCGGTAGGCATCCGCCTGGGCATCGTCAAAGAGCACAGCTCGGTCTGGTATGCCGACAACAAGAACTACTCCAAGAATCTGATTACGGATCTGGAAGTTCGCGAGTACATCGAGAAGAAGCTCGATCACGCATCCGTCAGCCGCGTTGTTATCGAGCGGCCGGCACAGACCGCCCGCATCACCATTCACACTGCCCGCCCGGGTATCGTGATTGGCAAGAAGGGTGAAGACGTCGACAAGCTGCGCGCCGTGCTGAGCGAAAAGATGGGTGTGCCCGTGCACATCAACATCGAAGAGATTCGCAAGCCGGACCTGGATGCCCGCCTGGTAGCCCAGAACGTGGCCCAGCAGCTGGAGCGCCGAGTGATGTTCCGCCGCGCCATGAAGCGTGTGGTGCAGAACGCCATGCGCCAGGGTGCCGAGGGCATCAAGGTGCAGGTATCCGGTCGTCTGGGCGGCGCCGAGATCGCCCGTACCGAGTGGTATCGCGAAGGCCGTGTGCCGCTGCACACCCTGCGTGCTGACATCGATTACGCCACCTACGAGGCCAGCACCACCTACGGCATTCTGGGTGTGAAAGTGTGGATTTTCAAAGGCGAAGTGATTGGCGGTGAAGAGAGCGCCGACACTTCTGCCAAGAAGACCGCTACTAACTGATTTGACTGAGTAAGGTTTACGCAGATGCTACAACCAAAGCGTACGAAATTTCGCAAGATGCAGAAGGGCCGCAACCGCGGCCTGGCACATCGCGGCAGCAAGGTAAGCTTCGGCGAATACGGCCTGAAGGCTGTAGGCCGTGGTCGTATCACCGCTCGCCAGATCGAGGCGGCGCGTCGCGCCATGACCCGTCACATCAAGCGTGGCGGCAAGATCTGGATTCGCGTATTCCCGGACAAGCCAATTACCACCAAGCCGCTGGAAGTTCGCCAGGGTAAAGGTAAGGGTAACGTGGAGTATTGGGTGGCCCAGATCCAGCCCGGCAAGGTGCTGTACGAAGTGCAGGGCGTTTCCGAAGAGCTGGCCCGTGAAGCGTTCACACTGGCCGCTGCGAAGATTCCCGTTGAAACGAAATTTGTAAAACGGTCGGTAATGTAATGAAAGCTACTGAATTGCGTGAAAAGTCCGTTGAGGACCTGAACAAGGACCTGCTGGTCTTGCGTGAAGAGCAGTTCAAGCTGCGCATGCAGAAGAGCACTGGCCAACTGGGCCAGAGCCATCTGCTGAAGCAGAACCAGCGTGACATCGCTCGCGTGAAGACTGTGCTCACCGAGAAGGCAGGGGAGTAAACGATGACGGCAGAACAGAAGACTGCGCGTACCGCGACCGGTCGTGTAGTAAGCAACAAGATGGACAAGACGGTCACCGTACTGATCGAGCGCCGGGTAAAGCACCCGGTCTACGGCAAGTACATCACCCGCTCCTCCAAGATCCATGCTCATGACGAGAACAATGAGTGCGGCATGGGAGACGTGGTTACCGTCCAGGAAACGCGCCCCATTTCCAAGTCAAAGAGCTGGAAGCTGCTGCGCGTTGAAGAGAGTGCCGTTCAGGTCTGAGGATAGGCAGCGCCCAGGCGCGCTGAACTGAGGCTGGATTAGCTGGAGTTTAAGAGATGATTCAAACACAAACTTATCTGGACGTGGCTGATAACAGCGGAGCCCGTCGCGTTATGTGCATCAAGGTGCTGGGTGGATCCAAGCGTCGTTATGCCGGCGTGGGCGACCTCATCAAGGTGACCGTTAAGGAAGCGATTCCGCGCGGCAAGGTCAAGAAGGGCCAGGTCATGAACGCGGTAGTGGTACGCACCCGCAAGGGTGTACGTCGCAATGACGGCTCACTGATCAAGTTCGACGATAACGCTGCCGTTCTGCTGAACGCGCAGAACGCACCGATCGGTACGCGTATTTTCGGCCCGGTTACCCGTGAGCTGCGCGGTGAGCAGTTCATGAAGATTGTTTCCCTGGCGCCCGAAGTACTTTAAGCGGCGACGGGAAGAGCAGAGGCGGAAGGCAGAAACAGAGATGAAAAAGATCAAGCGTGATGACGAAGTGATCGTCCTGACCGGCAAGGACAAGGGCAAGCGCGGCAAGGTTCAGCAGGTGCTGGACGACAACCGCCTGCTGGTCTCCGGTGTGAATATGATGAAGAAGCACACCAAGCCCAACCCCCAGATGGGTGTTGCCGGCGGCATCATCGAGAAGGAAGCACCGATCCAGGTTTCCAATGTGGCGATCTTCAACCCCAGCACCAACAAGGCTGACCGTGTCGGCTTCAAGGTGGATGGTGATTCGAAGGTGCGCGTTTACAAATCCAGTGGCGAGGCGATTGACGCTTAAGCGGACGAATAGATATGGCAACGCTGAAAGATACATACAAGACCGAAATTGCGCCGAAGCTCAAAGAAGAGCTGGGCCTGCAGAACGTGATGGAGGTTCCCCGCATCACCAAGATCACCCTGAACATGGGTGTCGGTGAAGCCCTGGGCGACAAGAAAGTCCTGGAGAACGCCGTTGCGGATATGGAAAAGATCGCTGGCCAGAAGCCGGTTGTCACCAAGGCCCGCAAGTCGATTGCAGGCTTCAAGGTGCGCGAGGGCTGGCCGATCGGTTGCAAGGTCACGCTGCGCAGCGAGCGCATGTACGAGTTCCTGGAGCGCCTGATCAGCATTGCGATTCCGCGTATCCGTGACTTCCGCGGTATCAGCCCCAAGTCTTTTGACGGTCGCGGCAATTTCGCGATGGGCGTTACCGAGCAGATCATTTTCCCGGAAATCGATTACGACCAGGTAGACGCCCTGCGCGGCCTGGATATCACGATCACGACGACCGCTCGTAATGACGACGAAGGTCGAGCGCTTCTGCGGGCATTCAACTTCCCGCTGAAAGGCTAAGAGAGAAGAGGCTGATAGATGGCTAAGAAATCGATGATTGCGCGTGAGAACAAGCGTGCGCGCACGGTAGCAAAGTTCGCTGGCAAGCGCGCTGAGCTGAAGGCGATTCTCAAGGATCCCAATGCCAGCGATGACGACAAGTGGGAAGCGCAGGTCAAGCTGCAAAAGCTGCCCCGCAACGCCAGCCCGGTGCGGCAGCAGCGCCGTTGCCAGGTTACCGGCCGCCCCCACGCGGTTTATCGGAAGTTTGGCCTGTGCCGCAACAAGCTGCGTGAGGCAGCCATGCGCGGTGACGTTCCCGGCCTGGTTAAGTCCAGCTGGTAAGCGCCTGAACGGAGAGAGCAAATAGATGAGTATGCAAGATCCCCTGGCAGATATGCTGACCCGCATCCGCAACGCGCAGCAGGCGGGCAAGACGACGGTTGAGATCCCGGCTTCCAAGCTGAAGCGCGCGGTTTGCACTGTGCTGGTAGAAGAAGGCTACGTTGCCGGCCTTCGCGACATGGAGCGCGACGGTCACAAGCAGCTGGTTGTCGAGCTGAAGTACTTCGATGGCAAGCCTGTTATCGCTGAGCTTGATCGTGCCAGCCGCCCCGGCCTGCGTCGTTACGCCGGCAAGGACAAGCTGCCCACGGTACGCGGCGGGCTGGGCGTGGCCATCGTGTCCACCAGCCGGGGCGTGATGACCGATCGCGCTGCACGCGCTGCCGGCGTCGGCGGCGAAGTGCTGTGCACCGTGTTCTAAAGATTTGAGTTTTAGTAAAAGTTAGACGATTAAAGAGCGTTCACTATGTCCAGAGTAGCTAACAGCCCGGTCAACGTACCGAATGGCGTAGAGGTCAAGCTCGACGGCCGCGATCTGTCCGTGAAGGGCAGCAAGGGCACGCTGACCATGACTGTTGACGAGGGTGTTGAGATCACCCAGGAGGACAACACGCTGACCTTCGCAGCCAAGAGCTCGGGTGCCGTGGCTATGTCCGGTACTACCCGTGCGCTGGTCAACAACATGGTTGTCGGTGTATCCGACGGCTTTGAGCGGAAGCTGGTTCTGAACGGCGTTGGCTATCGTGCCGCCGTGCAGGGCAAGAAGCTCAACCTGACGGTAGGTCTTTCCCACCCGGTTGAGTTTGAACTGCCTGAGGGCATCTCCGCGGAGATGCCGAGCCAGACTGAAATTGTACTGAAAGGTATCGATAAGCAGGCCCTGGGCCAGGCGGCGGCGAAGATTCGCAGCGTCCGCCCCCCGGAGCCCTACAAGGGTAAAGGCATTCGTTACGCGGACGAGTACGTCCGTCGTAAGGAAGCCAAGAAGAAGTAAGCAGGTAAGGTTATGAGTGCAAAAAACGATTCACGGCTGCGCCGCGCTCGTCGCTCCCGCGCCAAGATGCGCGAGCTGGGCATCAACCGCCTCAGCGTGCACCGCACGCCCCGGCATATCTATGCCCAGGTGTTCGCCCCCGCGGGTGACAAGGTGCTGGCAAGTGCCTCCACGCTGGACAAAGACCTGCGCGGTGGCAGCACCGGCAACATCGATGCCGCCAGCCAGGTGGGCAAGCTCATTGCCGAGCGCGCCAAGGCTGCAGGCGTGGAGAAGGTCGCTTTCGACCGTGCCGGCTACAAGTATCACGGTCGCGTGAAGGCTCTGGCCGACGCTGCGCGTGAAAATGGACTGGATTTCTAGGGTTTAGCGAAATGGCGTACAACGACCGCAAGAAAGATGACAACACCGAAGGCCTGCAGGAGAAGCTGGTCCAGGTGAACCGTGTAGCCAAGGTGGTCAAAGGTGGCCGCATCTTCGGCTTCACCGCCCTGACCGTGGTTGGCGATGGCAATGGCAAGGTGGGCTTCGGCCGCGGCAAGGCCCGCGAAGTGCCGGTCGCTATCCAGAAGGCCATGGAAAATGCCCGTCGCAACATGATCCAGGTTGAATTGGCAGACGGCACCATCCAGTACCCGATCAAGGCCCGCCACGGCGCCTCCAAGGTGTACATGCAGCCGGCTTCTGAGGGTACCGGTGTTATTGCCGGCGGTGCCATGCGCGCCGTGCTGGAAATTGCGGGCGTACACAACGTACTGGCCAAGTGCTACGGCTCTACCAACCCGGTGAACGTGGTGCGTGCCACCTTCAAGGGCCTGCAGAACATGACCTCTCCGGAAGCCGTTGCCGCTAAGCGTGGCAAGTCCGTGGAAGAGATTTTGGGTTAAAACGATTTATTTAGGACCACGACAGAGTCATGGCTAAAGAAGCAACGATCAAAGTTACGCAGATTCGCAGCGTGAATGGCCGGCTGAAGAGCCACAAAGCCTGCATCGCCGGCCTCGGTCTGCGCCGCATCGGTCACACCGTCGAGGTGGAGGATACTCCTGCCATCCGCGGCATGATCAATAAAGTCAACTACATGCTTCGGGTTGAGGAGTAAGACATGTCTGATTCAATGCGACTGAATACCCTGAGCCCGGCGCCCGGTTCCCGCAAGAACGCCAAGCGCGTAGGCCGTGGTATCGGCAGCGGCCTGGGCAAGACCGCGGGTCGTGGTCACAAGGGCCAGAAGTCCCGTTCCGGCGGCACCGTCAAGCCCGGTTTTGAGGGCGGTCAGATGCCGCTGCAGAAGCGCCTGCCCAAGTACGGCTTTACCTCACGCATTGCCCGCGTCACCGCGCAGGTACGCCTGGGCGAGTTGGCCAAAGTCAACGCCGAGGTGATCGATCTGGACGCGTTGAAAGCAGCCGACCTGGTGCGTCACGACGTTGAGCGCGCCCGTGTATTCCTGTCCGGTGAACTGGACAAGGCGGTCACGGTCAAAGGCCTGGCGGTAACCAAGGGTGCGCGCGAGGCCATCGAGAAGGCCGGCGGCAAGATCGAAGAGTAATCCGCAAACCTGAGTCGCTTTGCGCTGGAAAGAGCTGAAAAGAGAGAGTTGAGGATAGCGTTTTAATGGGTAGACCGTCTCTGCCGGGTGCGAATACCGCGGGAATGGGCGAGCTTCTAGCTCGCCTTCGCTTTGTATTGATGGCGATCATCATCTATCGCGTCGGTACCCATATTCCTGTGCCCGGTATCAACCCGGACCAGATCGCTGCGCTGTTCAATCAGAACCAGGGCACTATCCTGGGCCTGGCCAATATGTTTACCGGCGGCGCCCTGGAGCGCATGAGTATTCTGGCGCTGGGCATCATGCCCTATATCTCCGCGTCCATCATTATGCAGCTGATGTCGGCGGTGACGCCTTCGCTGGAACAGCTCAAGAAGGAAGGTGAGTCCGGTCGCCGCAAGATTAGTCAGTACACTCGCTACCTGACGGTCGTGCTGGCGCTGGTACAGGGTACGGGCATGGCCGTGGGTATGGCCAACCAGGGCATGGCCTACAGCGTGAACCTGCTGTTCTACATTGTGGCGATTACCTCGCTGGTCACCGGTGCCGTATTCATGATGTGGCTGGGCGAGCAGATAACTGAAAAAGGCGTCGGCAACGGAATCTCTTTGTTGATCTTTGCTGGAATCGTCGCAGGCCTGCCGGCTGCTGTCGGCCAGTCGCTGGAGTCAGCCCGCCAGGGCGAGCTGAACATCCTGCTGTTACTGGCCATTCTGGTACTGGCAGTGCTGGTGATTTACGCCATTGTGTTTATTGAGCGCGGCCAACGCCGCATCACGGTGAACTACGCCAAGCGCCAGCAGGGTCGGCGCCAGTACCAGGCCCAGAGCAGTCACCTGCCGCTCAAGGTCAATATGTCCGGCGTTATCCCCGCGATCTTCGCCAGCTCTATCCTGCTGTTCCCGGCGTCGATCGCCCAGTGGTTTGGCACGGAAAACGAGCTGCTGCAGGAGCTGGCGCTGGCGATCGGCCCCGGACAGCCGCTCAATGTGCTGCTGTTCACCACCCTGATCGTGTTTTTCTGCTTCTTCTATACCGCGTTGATGTTCAACCCGGAAGAAGTCGCGGACAACCTCAAGCGCTCCGGCGCCTTTGTTCCGGGTATCCGCCCGGGAGCGCAGACCGCCAACTATATCGATGGCGTGCTGACGCGACTGACCGTGTTTGGGTCTGCCTATATTGCGATCATCTGCCTGATGCCGCAGTTCCTGCAGATCTGGGCCAATGTGCCCTTCTACCTGGGCGGCACCTCGCTGCTGATCGCCGTGGTCGTAGTGATGGATTTCATGGCCCAGGTTCAGAGCCACCTGATGTCACAGCAGTACGACTCGGTGCTCAAGAAGGCCAACCTGAAGAATTATGGAAGCGCCGGCCGGGTCCGGTAGCTTCTGAGTGAGTGTGGAGAAGAAGTCATGAAAGTACGTGCTTCAGTGAAGAAGATCTGCCGCAACTGCAAAATCGTGCGCCGCAAGGGTGTGGTGCGTGTTATTTGCAGTGTGGAGCCCCGGCACAAGCAGCGCCAGGGCTGATCTGAACTCACGTAACGTGTTGATTTTTAGGATTTATGTCGCTAGAATGCTGCGCCTTTCGCGCCGGTGACCCCCGAAACCAGGTATTCCTGGGTGGGTGGCCGTCGCTGTGTAGCGCATGTGGCTGAAGATATTTGGAGACTTTGAATGGCTCGTATAGCCGGTGTCAACATTCCCGATAACAAGCACGCGGTGATCTCGCTGACCTACATCTATGGTGTCGGTCGCACCACGGCGAGACAGCTGTGCGCCACTACGGGTGTGGACGAGCAGAGCAAGATCAGCGAACTGTCTGAAGAGCAGATGGACGCGCTGCGCAACGAAGTGGGCAAGATGAATGTTGAAGGCGATCTGCGTCGCGAAGTCAGCATGAACATCAAGCGCCTGATGGACCTGGGTTGCAACCGCGGCCTGCGTCACCGCAAGGGCCTGCCGCTGCGTGGTCAGCGGACCAAGACCAATGCGCGCACTCGTAAGGGGCCGCGTAAGCCGATTCGTCGCTAGTAGCTTTTTATAAAACCGCTCGGGGTCGGATCTCCGAACGAACATGGGAGGCGCTAAGTCAACTTAGCAAGACTCAGAGAAGCAAAAAACCGAATCCGATTTAGTGTAGCTGCACCGAAGTGCAGTGTTGATATTAGAGTAGGAACTCAATATGGCTAAGCCAGGTGCTAAAAGCACTCGCAAAAAAGTCCGGAAGACCGTGGTAGATGGTATTGCCCACGTCCACGCGTCCTTCAACAACACCATCATTACGATTACCGATCGCCAGGGTAATACCCTGAGCTGGGCTACGGCCGGCGGTTCCGGTTTCCGTGGCTCCCGCAAGAGCACCCCGTTTGCCGCACAGGTGGCCGCGGAGCGTGCCGGTGAAGCGGCCAAGGAATACGGCCTGCAGAACCTGGACGTCCAGGTAAAAGGCCCCGGGCCGGGTCGTGAGTCTGCCGTGCGCGCGCTGAACGCCTGCGGCTTCAAGATCAGCAACATCACCGACGTGACGCCGATTCCGCACAACGGCTGTCGCCCTCCGAAAAAGCGTCGCGTATAAGGCAGGACAAGACATGGCAAGATATATCGGTCCCAAGTGCAAGCTCTCCCGCCGTGAAGGAACAGACCTGTTCCTGAAGAGCGGTGTGCGCGCACTGGAAAGCAAGTGCAACATCGAGAACGCCCCCGGCCAGCACGGCGCCCGTCGTGGCCGCCTGTCCGACTACGGTGTACAGCTGCGTGAAAAGCAGAAAGTGCGCCGTATCTACGGCATCCTCGAGAAGCAATTCCGCAACTATTACAAGGAAGCTGCTCGCCAGCGTGGCGCCACCGGTGAGAACCTGTTGCGCCTGCTGGAGTCGCGCCTGGACAACGTGGTTTACCGCATGGGCTTTGGCTCTACCCGCGCAGAGGCGCGCCAGCTGGTATCCCACCGCTCCATCCTGGTGAACGGTCAGTCGGTCAACATCCCGTCTTACCAGGTTGCGCCGGGTGATGTGATCTCGCTGCGCGAAAAGGCCAAGAAGCAGCTGCGCGTGCAGTCTGCCCTGGCTCTCGCTGCCCAGCGCGGCGAGCCCGAGTGGATTGAAGTAAACAACGACAAGCTGGAAGGCACGTTCAAGGCCTACCCGGATCGCCAGGACCTGAGCTCGGACATCAACGAGAACCTGATCGTCGAACTTTACTCCAAGTAATCCGTTTCACCGACTAACGTTACGGAAAACCGAATACACAGGTGCACATATGCAGACAGCAGTAACCGAATTTCTGACGCCCCGCGTTATCAACGTCGAGGAAAAGAGCGACACCCGTGCCCAGGTCACCCTGGAGCCGCTCGAGCGTGGCTTCGGCCACACCCTGGGCAACGCGCTGCGTCGGATCCTGCTTTCCTCCATGCCGGGCTGTGCCATCACGGAAGTGGACATCGACGGCGTTGATCATGAGTACACCTCCATGGAAGGTGTGCAGGAAGATGTGATTGAAATCCTGCTGAACCTCAAGGGCGTTGCCCTGGTTCTGCACGGTAAGGATTCTGCCGAGCTGGTCCTCAGCAAGCAGGGCCCCGGTATCGTCACGGCCGGTGACATCCAGACCGACCACGAAGTCGAGATCCGCAACCCGGAGCACGTGATCTGCCACCTCAATGCCAAGTCTGAGATTCGTATGAACCTGACTGTGGCGCGTGGTCGCGGTTACTCCCCGGCTGACAGCCGCGAAAACCCGGAAGAAGAGACCCGCGCCATTGGCCGCCTGCAGCTGGACGCCACGTTCAGCCCGATCCAGCGCGTGTCCTACGTTGTTGAGGCGGCTCGTGTTGAACAGCGCACTGACCTTGACAAGCTGGTGCTGGACCTTGAAACCAACGGCACCATCGATCCGGAAGAAGCGATCCGCCGCGCCGCCACCATCCTCCAGCAACAGCTGGCTGTGTTCGTGGACCTGGAAAGCGAGAAGCTGGAAGAAGCGGCCGAGGAAGAGGACGAAGTGGATCCGATCCTGCTGCGCCCGGTCGACGACCTGGAGCTGACGGTGCGTTCCGCCAACTGCCTGAAGGCAGAGAACATTTACTACATCGGCGACCTGGTGCAGCGCACGGAAGTGGAGCTGCTGAAGACGCCGAACCTGGGCAAGAAGTCCCTGACCGAAATCAAGGACGTTCTGGCATCCCGTGGCCTGTCCCTGGGTATGCGCCTGGATAACTGGCCGCCGGCCAGCCTCAAGAACGACGATCGCGTACTGAGCGTCTAAACCGCACAGTACCGGTCGCACAACAGATACACGTGCTGCGATAGCACCGGATTATAGGATTGTAAAAATGCGTCATCGTCACAGTGGACGTCAGCTAAATCGCAACAGCTCGCATCGCAAGGCCATGTTCCGCAACATGACTGCGTCCCTCGTGGAACACGAGCTGATCAAGACCACGCTGCCCAAGGCCAAGGAACTCCGCCGTGTGGCCGAGCCCCTGATTACGCTGGCCAAGAACGACAGCGTTGCCAATCGTCGCCTGGCGTTTGACCGCCTGCGCAACAAAGACGCGGTCGGCAAGCTGTTCGCCGAGCTTGGCCCGCGCTACCAGGAGCGCCCCGGTGGCTATATTCGCATTCTCAAGTGTGGCTACCGCGCCGGGGACAAGGCACCCATGGCCTACGTAGAGCTGGTGGATCGTCCGACCTTTGATGCCGACGACGCTTTCGAGGACGATGACGAGTAACTCCCCGCCGCGTTTTTTGGCAGTTTAGAGAAGCCGGGCGTTGCCCGGCTTTTTTGTGGCGGTAAACTAGGCGCCATGGTCGGGAAAGCATTGATGGAAGGGGAGCGGGTACCTGGCCGGCCGGTGTCGCCTGCACGCTACCTCAGCCTGGTGGCGCTGATGCTGGTGAACCTGTTGCCTGTGCTCGGGGTGCTCTACTTCGGCTGGGACGTGGGCGCGCTCATGATCCTCTACTGGTCGGAAAACCTGGTGATAGGCTTCTACGCCATTCTCAAGATGCTTGTTGTCTCTCCTGTTGGGGGCATGTTCGGTTCACTGTTCTTCCTGGTGCACTACGGTGGCTTTTGTGCCGGGCACGGGCTTTTCATTGGCTTGATGCTGCTCGACATGAAGCCCGATGTGCTGGGAGGCGTTAATGACTGGCCGTTCATGCTGGTGTTTGTGGAGCTTCTCTTTGACGTGATATCCGCCGTTCTCTCGGTGGCACCACCCGAGTGGCGTTGGGGCTTCGTGGCCCTGGCGTTGAGCCACGGCCTATCATTTCTGCAGAACTTCCTGCTTGGCGGCGAGCGCCATCGGGTCGGGATCCGCAGGCTGATGAATGCGCCCTATGCCCGCATGATGGTCCTGCATGTTGCCATTATCCTGGGCGGATTTGCGGTGGTGTCCATGGGGCAGCCCCTGTGGATGCTGCTGACGCTGGTGGCGCTCAAGCTGGCGCTAGATCTCGCCCTGCACCTGCGCGAGCACCGCAAACTGGGTGCTATGGTGATCGCGGTGGATTAGTCGTCCCCTGAGCTCAGGCTGCCTTGTCCTTGCCAGCTTTGTTCTTACCGGCATCGAGGATGGGCTTGAGGAACTGGCCGGTGAAGGAGCCCTTGGTGTCAGCCACTGCCTCGGGTGTGCCCGTGGCGATGATCTTGCCGCCACCGCTGCCTCCTTCGGGGCCCAGGTCGACAATCCAGTCAGCGGTTTTGATGACGTCCAGGTTGTGCTCGATGATTACCACGGTGTTGCCGTGGTCCCGCAGCCGGTGCAGCACGGCCAGCAGCTGCTGGATGTCCTGGAAATGCAGTCCGGTGGTGGGTTCGTCGAGGATGTACAGTGTTTTGCCGGTATCGCGTTTCGAGAGTTCGCGCGACAGCTTGACCCGCTGTGCCTCACCTCCGGACAGGGTGGTGGCGGCCTGGCCGAGGCGAATGTAGGACAGGCCAACGTCCATCAAGGTCTGCAGCTTCTTGGCGATGGAGGGGACCGGTGCGAAGAACTCCAGCGCATCCTCTACCGTCATCTCCAGCACCTCGTGGATGTTCTTGCCCTTGTAGCGCACCTCCAGGGTTTCGCGGTTGTAGCGCTTGCCCTTGCAGACGTCACAGGGCACGTAAACATCAGGAAGAAAGTGCATCTCCACCTTGGTAACACCGTCGCCCTGGCAGGCCTCGCAGCGACCACCCTTCACATTGAAGCTGAATCGCCCGGCCTTGTAGCCCCGGGAGCGCGCCTCCTGGGTGCCTGCGAACAACTCTCGTACGGCGGTGAAAATGCCGGTGTAGGTGGCCGGGTTAGACCGCGGCGTGCGGCCAATGGGGCTTTGATCGATATCGATGCACTTGTCCACATGCTTCAGGCCCTCGATCTTGCGATAGGGTGCAGGCGACAGCGTGGATGCGCCGTTGAGCTCCGTGGCCGCGATCGGGAACAGGGTAGAGTTGATCAGCGTAGACTTGCCGCTGCCGGAGACGCCGGTCACGCAGGTCATCAGCCCGACGGGGATTTCAAGGTCCACGTCGTGCAGGTTGTTGCCAGTAGCGCCCTTCAGCTTTAGCTGGCGCTTCGGGTCTGCTTTTACCCGGTCACTGGGAATTTCAATACTGCGTTTGCCAGACAGGTACTCGCCAGTCAAAGACTGCCTGCTCTTGAGAATGTCCTTGAGTGCTCCCTGGGCAACGATCTCGCCGCCGTGTACGCCAGCGCCGGGGCCGATATCAATAATGTGGTCTGCGGTACGAATCGCGTCCTCGTCATGCTCCACCACCAGCACGGTGTTGCCCAGGTCGCGCAGGTGGGTCAGCGTCTTGAGCAGGCGCTCATTGTCCCGTTGGTGCAAACCGATGGAGGGTTCGTCCAAAATGTACATAACCCCTACCAGGCCGGCGCCGATCTGTGACGCCAGGCGAATCCGTTGGGCCTCGCCGCCAGACAGGGTTTCTGCGCTGCGGTTGAGCGTCAGGTAGTTGAGGCCCACATCCACCAGGAATCGATAGCGGGCGCGCAGCTCTTTGAGAATCTTGTCGGCAATCTCGCCCTTGCGACCTTCCAGCTTGAGCGCAATGAAATAGTTCTCGGCATCTCCCACTGACATGTCGACGATGTCCGGCAGGGTGCGACCATCCACGAACACATTGCGGGCATCTTCGCAGAGCCGGGTGCCGTTGCAGCTTGGGCAGGGCTGGGTGCTCAGATACTTGGCCAGCTCTTCGCGTACCGACTGGCTCTCGGTATCACGGTAGCGGCGCTCCATATTCGGAATGATGCCTTCAAAGGGGTGGGTGCGCTGGAACACATCACCGCGATCGTTGATGTAGGAAAAGGTCACGTCATCCTTGCCGCTGCCATGCAGGATGATCTGGCGGTGCTTTTTCGAAAGCTTCTTGAAGGGCGAGTCGATATCAAAGCCGTAGTGGTCGGCCAGCGACGTCAGCATATGGAAGTAGTAAACATTGCGGCGGTCCCAGCCGCGTATAGCGCCCTCCGCCAGACTGGCCTCCGGGTGCAGCACGATTCGGCCCTCGTCGAAGTACTGGCGCACGCCAAGCCCGTCACAGGCAGGGCAGGCGCCGGCAGGGCTGTTGAAGGAGAACAGCTTCGGCTCCAGCTCGCTAATGCTGTGGCCGCATACCGGGCAGGCGAAGCGGGCCGAGAACAACAGGTCTGCCTCGTCGCTGTCTTCATCCATGTAGGCAATGGAGGCCAGACCGTCGGTCAGGTTGAGCGCGGTTTCGAAGGATTCCGCCAGCCGCTGCTTGAGGTCATCGCGCACCTTGAAGCGGTCAACCACCACTTCAATGGTGTGCTTCTTGTTTTTCTCCAGCTGCGGCACCTCATCGAGATCATAAACTCGACCGTTCACCCGGGCGCGCACAAACCCGCCGGCGCGCAACTCGTCGAAAACGTGAAGGTGCTCTCCCTTGCGACCCCTGACGACCGGTGCCAGCAGCATCAGCCTGGCGCCTTCGGGCATGTCCAGTACGGTGTCCACCATCTGGCTGACGGTGCGGGCTTCCAGCGGCAGATCGTGTTCGGGGCACCGCGGTTCTCCGGTGCGGGCAAACAGCAGGCGCAGGTAGTCGTAGATCTCGGTGATCGTGCCCACGGTGGAGCGCGGGTTGTGAGAGGTGGACTTCTGCTCGATGGATATCGCCGGCGACAGCCCCTCCACGTGGTCGATATCGGGCTTCTCCATCATGGAAAGGAACTGGCGCGCGTAGGTGGACAGCGACTCCACATAGCGGCGCTGGCCCTCCGCGTAGAGGGTGTCGAAAGCCAGCGAAGATTTTCCAGAGCCTGACAGGCCGGTAATGACTACCAGCTTGTCTCTTGGAATATCGAGGTCAATGTTCTTTAGGTTGTGAGTGCGCGCGCCGCGGACCTGAATCTCGTCCATGTTCTACCTTTGCCGTACCACTGGGAATTCGCATTGCTGCAGGCATCCGTGACGGGTGGACACCAAACCTTCAAGTATATGGCCCTGGGCCAGTCCGCTACAAAGTTATTCGAATATTACGCGTAGTCGGATGCCGTGGATGCCGACAAAAGCTTGCTGTCCCCCATTTTGTTCATACTCCCGGGCCGGATTTACTATGAGTGGGCTGTGCCGTGCTACTATTCGCGGCGTTTTATCTGGTAACGCAATGCTGACCAAGACACCCATGAATGCACTGGAGCGCCGCTCGGTGGCGGCGCTTGCTGCCCTGTACTGCTTCCGCATGCTGGGCCTGTTCATGGTGTTGCCCCTGCTGGCGTTATACGCGGACGATCTGGAGGGCGCGACCCCGGCCTTGATCGGCCTGGCGATAGGCGTCTACGGCCTGACCCAGGCGCTGTTGCAGGTGCCGCTGGGGATGCTGTCGGACCGGGTTGGGCGCCTGCCGGTATTGCTTGCCGGTCTGTCAATCTTCGCCTTTGGCAGCTTTGTCGCCGCCCAGGCAACAACTATCGAGGGTGTCATTACCGGGCGCCTGCTGCAGGGCGCGGGCGCCATATCCAGCACGATCATGGCCCTGGTAGCCGACCTGACTCGGGATGAGCAGCGCACCAAGGCCATGGCGCTGGTGGGTGTTAGCATCGGCTTGTCCTTCGCGCTCGCTATCATGCTGGGTCCGCTGTTGGCCGCGACAGGCGGACTTCCGCTGGTGTTCAATGCCACCGGCGGCATGGCGCTGCTGGGAATCCTGGTGTTACTGCTGGCGGTACCGCGGGTGCGTCGTGTTGCCACCCACGGTGAGGTGGGCACGGTGCCGGCGCTGTTATGGCGTACTCTGCTGGACCGCAACCTGCTGCGGCTCAATACGGGTGTTTTCACCCTGCACTTTCTTCTCATGGCCGCATTTGTCGGCTTGCCGCTGGTGCTGGAACAGGCGCTGGAGGTGAGCCGTGAGCACCACTGGAAGGTCTACCTGCCGGTACTGATCGCTTCGGTGCTGGGTATGTTCCCCCTGATCGTGCTGGGGGAGCGGCGCGGCAAGCTGAAACTGGCCCTGGGTATCGGTATCTGCTCGCTTGCCCTGTCCCAGTTGCTGGCCACTGGCACTCTGGGATTGACGGTGTTCTGCCTGGGACTGTGGCTCTATTTCACGGCCTTCAATTATCTGGAGGCGGCCCTGCCCAGCCTGGTCAGTAAATCGGTATATGCGGGTGGCAAGGGAACGGCCCTGGGTGTCTATGCCACCTTTCAGTTCCTCGGCGCCTTCGTCGGCGGTGTCGCCGGCGGCCTGGCCCTGCAGTGGGGCGGTACATCGGCGGTACTGATGCTGTGTGCCGCGGTCGCTCTGATTTGGCTGCCGCTGGCACTCAGCATGCGTACTCCGCAAAACCTCGCCAATCACACCGTGAGGCTGCCTGAGGATTCTGGCGCCGCTGATGCCGTGCTTGAGCGCCTGCGGGGTGCTGCCGGGGTCGCGGATATGCTGGTGATGCGTGAGGAGGCGACCGTCTACCTGAAAGTCCACGCCGATGCCTTTGACAGCGGCCTGCTGGCAACGGGCTCTGAAGTCCTGGGGAACCCACTGCCCGAACACAGCTAGCAGCCAGTTTGACCAGTTTTGCAGTGCCTGCCCGTGGCATCGATTCGGCGTAATGTTATAGTTTCCCGTTACCAGAACGAGGACAAGACATGGCCCGCGGCATCAACAAAGTGATTCTAATTGGCAACCTGGGCAACGACCCGGAGACCCGCTACACGCAGTCCGGCGCCGCCGTCACCAATATATCCCTGGCCACCAGCGAGAGCTGGAAAGACAAGCAGACCGGTCAGCCCCAGGAGCGCACGGAGTGGCACCGCGTGGTGTTCTTCAACCGCCTGGCCGAAATTGCCGGAGAGTATCTTCGCAAGGGCTCCAAGGTCTATGTGGAAGGCTCGCTACGGACCCGCAAGTGGCAGGACCAGTCCGGGCAGGACCGCTACACTACGGAAATCGTCGGCAACGAAATGCAGATGCTCGATAGCCGCGGCGGCGGCATGGGTGCGCCCTATCCCGACCAGCAGGGCTACGACGCGCCGGCGCCCGCTGCCGCGCAGGCACCGGCGCCCGCCGCCCAGCCCGCGGCAGGTGGCCAGCCGGCTCCGCCCGCCAGCTTTGAAGACTTCGACGACGACATTCCTTTCTGACTGCCGCGCGTCGTTGATTGCACCGGGTGTGCGACTGGAGTAGCGGCTTGCGATGAAAGTGCTGTTAATAGGCTCGGACACGCCGGTGGGGCAGGCACTGTGTAACTTCCTGGACCTCCGTGGCACCGACTACGCTACCCTGAACAAGTCGGAGTGTCGCTGGAAAAGCGAGCGCCAGGTCAAGAAGGCCCTGCGCCGCAGCGAGTGTGACCTGGCGGTGGATCTGAGAATCCAGGCCGCCGCCGATGGTGGCATCCGCATCCACGACGCCGACGTTGAGCGCTGTATGTGGCTGGCGCGCGCCGGGCAGACCCTGAAGACGCCGCTGTTACTGCTCTCCTGTGCCGCCATATTCGAAGGCACGGGAACCCGCGCCTACCGTGAGGATGACTATCCGGACGGCGTTTCCACCCTGTCCTCGCTGCTGGGCGCGGCGGAGTCTGCGGTCAGGGACCACAGCGAGCGGCACATCATCCTGCGCATGGGGCCGGTATTCTCGCCGGTAGGCAACAATTCGCTGACCTGGATGCTCAACAGGCTGCACGAACACGGCAGTCTCTCCCTCAGCCGCAAGCTGCGTGGCTGCCCGGTAGCAGCGGAGGACGCGGCGCGGGTGGTGTCGGGCATGATCGACCAGTACGGCTGCGGTCTCGAGACCTGGGGTATCTTTCACTACTGCAGCCCGGATGTGACGAGCTGTTACGAGTTCGCCGAAGTGTTGCTGGCGGCCGCCTACCAGTACACGGAATTCCGCGAAGACGACCCATCGATTCTCACCCCTCTGGAGGCGGAAGAGGATGCCGCTGGGGGCGGCGATGAACAGGACTGGGAGACCCTGGAGTTCCGGCTGGACTGCAGTCGGATCAGGGATACCTTTGCTATCAAGCAACAACCCTGGCGCGCCAGTGTGGCGGGCCATGTTAAACAATATTACGCACAGTACCGTGCGAAGGAGCAGGCCGATGGCCAAAGCCTCGGACACCGAGACGCAAGCGCTTGAAATCGCGGTCCTGACCGTTTCGGACACGCGCAGCGAAGCGAATGATACCTCTGGTGACTACCTCGCGGAGTCACTCATGGCCGCCGGCCACCGGGTGACGGACCGCCGCATCGTCAAGGACGATATCTACCAGATTCGCGCTGTGCTGTCGGCCTGGATCGCGGACGACGGGGTCGATTCGGTACTTGTTACCGGCGGCACCGGTTTCTCCGGCCGTGACAGCACACCGGAAGCCGTGGCGCCGCTGTTCGACAAGGCGATCGAGGGCTTTGGCGAGGTGTTTCGCGCTCTCTCACTGCAGGAAATTGGCTCTTCGACGGTGCAATCCCGGGCCCTGGGGGGCTTCGCCAACAATACGGTGATTTTCTGCATGCCCGGCTCCACTGGCGCCTGCCGCACCGCCTGGGAAGGCATTATTCGCGACCAGCTCGACAGCACCTATCGCCCCTGCAATTTTGTTGGCGTGATCCGGGTGCACGGCGAAGGGCACTAGGAATTGGCCGGGCTGACCCCGCTACAGGACGCGCTGGCGCTTGTTCTCGCGGATGCGCGACCGGTGGCTGACAACGAACAGCTAGCCCTGGTAGACGCCCTGGGACGCACCCTGGCTGAGAACGTCTCCGCAGCGGTCCCCGTCCCCAATGACGACAACAGCGCGATGGACGGCTACGCCCTGCGTGCCGCCGAGTCCGGACAGAGTCTCAAGGTGACTCAGCGCATTCCCGCTGGCAGCGCTGGCAGCGAGGTGTTACCCGGCACGGCAGCCCGAATTTTCACGGGGGCGCCGGTTCCGCCCGGCGCCGACGCCGTGGCGATGCAGGAAAACTGCTCCCTGGATGGCGACAGCCTGCAGCTCACCCAGTCCGTGCAGCCTGGTGAGAATATTCGCCGCCGCGGCCAGGATCTTGAGCGGGGTAGTGTCGTACTCCGTGCCGGGCGCCGACTGCAGCCGGAGGATCTCGGTGTACTGGCGTCGGTGGGCACCGCCACCGTGTCCGTGCGACGGCGCCTGGTCGTGGGCATTCTCTCCACCGGAGACGAATTGGTAGAACCCGGCACGGCTCCGTCCCTCGCCCCGGGCCAGATATTTAATTCCAATCGCTACACCTTGCAAGGGCTGCTTACCTCCCTCGGGTTTGAGGTGCGAGATTTTGGCCTGGTGCCTGACGACCCCGATACCACGCGCGAGATACTGCAGGCGGCCGCTGCGGCCAGCGACTGCGTGATCAGCACCGGTGGTGTATCCGTGGGGGAGGAAGACCATGTGAAAAGCCAGGTCGAAGCCCTCGGGCATCTGAAGCTGTGGAAACTCAAGGTCAAACCGGGGAAACCGTTGGCCTATGGCCGTATCGGCGAAACGGGGTTCTTTGGCCTGCCCGGCAACCCGGCGGCAGTCTATGTGACGTTTTCCATGATCGTGCGCCCCTGGTTGCTGCGCTGCCAGGGTGCGGATGCTGCCTCACCGCTGCCGATTCCCGCGCAGGCGGATTTCGAACACCAACGCGCCGGCTCCCGGCTGGAGTTCCTGCGCGCCCAGCTGCGCTCCGAAGCGGATGGCCTGCAGGTGCGTCTGCACGACAACCAGAGTTCGGGAGTCCTGAGTTCAGTGAGTTGGGCGAATGCGCTGGTGGTGGTGCCCCCGGGCCTTACAGTGGCCCGGGGTGATACCGTGGAGGTAATCCTGCTGGATCAGCTAAACCGCTGAAACACCAGTGAGGCGTTGGTGCCGCCAAAACCAAAGCTATTGGACATCACCCGGGTAAGTCCCGCGTTGTCGACGCGTTCGAGCGCGATGGGCATGCCGTCCGCCTCGGGATCGAGGTTTTCGATGTTGGCTGAGGCGGCAACAAAATCCGCCTGCAACATCAGCAGTGAGTAAATGGCTTCCTGCACGCCGGCCGCGCCGAGTGAGTGGCCGGACAGCGACTTGGTGGAGCCCACCAGTGGAATGTCCTTGCCCTGGTAGGCTTCCCTGACGGCCTTGAGCTCCTGGATGTCGCCGGCCGGTGTGCTGGTACCGTGGGCATTGATGTAATCTACCGGGCCCTCGACCGTCGTCAGGGCCTGCTGCATGCAGCGGACGGCGCCTTCGCCGGAGGGTGCTACCATGTCATAGCCATCGGAAGTGGCGCCGTAGCCTACCAGCTCCGCGTAGATTTTTGCGCCGCGCGCCTGGGCGTGCTCCAGATCCTCCAGTACCAGCATGCCGCCGCCGCCGGCGATCACGAAGCCGTCACGATTGGCGTCGTAGGCCCGGGATGCTTTCTCCGGTGTTTCGTTGTACTTGGTAGAGAGGGCACCCATAGCGTCAAACAGGCAGGACATGCTCCAGTGCAGCTCTTCGCCGCCACCGGCAAAAACGATGTCCTGCTTGCCGAGCTGTATCTGCTCCATGCCGTTGCCAATGCAATGGGCACTGGTGCTGCAGGCACTGGAAATCGAATAGTTCACGCCCTTGATCTTGAACGGCGTGGCCAGGCAGGCCGAGACCGTGCTGGCCATGGTTTGCGTCACCCGGTAGGGGCCTACCCTGCGCAGGCCTCGCTCACGCAGGATGTCTGCTGCTTCGACCTGGCTGGAAGAAGAGGCACCGCCGGACCCGGCAATGATGCCGGTGCGGACATTGGACACCATGGACTCATCCAGCCGGGCGTCTTCGATAGCCTGCTGCATGGCCAGGTAGGCGTAAGCTGCCGCCGGGCCCATAAACCGTAGCTGCTTACGGTCAATCAGCTCGCTGAGATCGATGTCGATCGAGCCGGCGACGTGGCTTTTCATGCCCATATCGACCTGCTCCTGCTGGAAGCGGATCCCGGAGCGGCCTTCGCGCAAGGACTCGGTAACGGCAGCGGTATCGGTTCCCAGGCAGGACGTGATGCCAATGCCTGTTACTACAACGCGTCTGGACATAGGGGCTCCTGCTTAAAAGTTGTCGGTCTGTTGGAACAGGCCTACGCGCAAGTCCTTTGCGAAGTAGATGTCCTTGCCATCGACGGCAACTTTGCCGTCGGCGATACCCATGACCAGCTTGCGTTCGATGACCCGCTTCACCTCGATGGTGTATTCCACCTTGCTCGCGGTGGGTAGCACCTGGCCAGTAAACTTGATCTCGCCGGCTCCCAGGGCGCGACCGCGGCCCGGGTTGCCGCGCCAACCCAGGAAGAAGCCCACGAGCTGCCACATAGCGTCCAGGCCCAGGCAACCCGGCATGACCGGGTCGCCGCGGAAGTGGCAGTCGAAGAACCAGAGGCTGGGATCGATGTCCAGCTCGGCGACGATTTGCCCCTTGCCAAATTCGCCTCCTTCGGAGCTGATATGGGTCACGCGATCCATCATCAGCATGTTGTCCAGCGGTAGTTGAGCGTTCCCCGGGCCGAACATCTCGCCGAGGCCGCAGGCGACGAGTTCGTCCTTGGAAAAGCTGTTTTTTGCGGTCATTTCTTGGGGGGAATCCTGAGGGGTATGCTTGCGCCCTGCATTCTAAACTCTGGTGACCGCATGTCCAGTGTGGGTTACACTTTGCAGCCCCGCAAAAAGCCCGGGAAACACCGGTAAATGCCAGTGAAAAAGGCCCCTGTGAAGAGCCCAGCCACTCGCCGCCGGGCGCCCGGTTAACCGACAGCGTAAAAGGATATTCGATGTTAAAGGCCGTGCTTCTCTCCGGTGGTGTCGGCAGCCGCCTCTGGCCGGTGTCTCGTGAGGCTTACCCTAAACAGTTCCTGCCCCTTGCCAGCGACAACTCCATGCTGGTGGACACCGTGGCACGGGTAGCGGGCATCGTCGATTCCAGCCCCCTGTATATCTGTAACGAGGAACACCGCTTTATCGTTGCTGAGCAGGTGCATGAGCGCTATGCCGGCGAGATTGTTCTCGAACCCGTCGGCCGGAACACGGCGCCCGCCGTCGCCATCGCCGCATTGCGAGCTGTAGCAGAAGACGAGGCCGCGATGCTGCTGGTACTGCCGGCAGACCACCTGATCAGTGATACCCCGGCGTTCCTTGAGGCCGTCGGCACGGCATTGCAGCAGGCGCGTGCGGGCCGGCTGGTGACTTTTGGTGTTGTGCCGGATCGGCCGGAAACCGGCTATGGCTACATTCGCCGTGGCGATGCCCTGGACGCGGGCAGCTTTGCCATCGGTGAATTCGTCGAGAAGCCTGATGCCGATACCGCCCGTGCCTACCTGGACAGCGGTGAGTACTACTGGAACAGCGGCATGTTCCTGCTCGGTGCGCGGATATACCTGGATGAGCTACAGCGCCTGGCCCCCGATATGGTCCGCGCCTGCGAGGCGGCCCTGGCCAGGGCGTCCACCGACCTGGATTTTGTCAGACTGGAGCGAGAGGCCTTTGAAGCTTGTCCGGCTGACTCCATTGACTACGCGGTCATGGAAAAGACCCAGCTCGGGGCCGTTGTGCCGCTGGATTGCGGCTGGAGCGACGTGGGGGCCTGGTCTGCTCTCTGGGAAGCGGGTCATGCCGACGGCAGCGGCAACGTGGTGCAGGGCGATGTATTGCTGGACGACGGCCGCGACAACTACATCAGGTCGGAGTCCCGGCTTGTCGCCGCCACCGGTGTGGAAAACCTGGTGGTGGTGGAGACCCCGGACGCGGTGTTGGTCGCGAACCGCGAGAGAGTCCAGAACGTGAAGGCGCTGGTGACGGCCCTGAAGTCGGCGGAGCGCGACGAGGCACGGCTTCACGCCCGGGTGTATCGCCCCTGGGGCTCCTACGAATCGCTGATCAACGGAGACCGCTTCCAGGTGAAGCGCATCGTGGTAAACCCGGGACAGAAGCTCTCGCTACAGAAGCACCACCACCGCGCTGAACACTGGATCGTGGTCAGTGGCACCGCTGAAGTGACTTGTGAGGACAAGGTCTTTATGCTGGGAGAGGATGAGTCGACGTACATTCCCCTCGGCCACAAGCACCGGCTCGTGAACCCGGGCAGGATTCCGCTGGAGCTGATCGAGGTCCAGTCCGGTTCCTACCTCGGCGAGGACGACATCGTACGTTTCGATGATATCTACGGTCGCAGCGGCGACTGAACCCACCGAGGGCCCGCCAGGGGGCGGCTAAAAAAACCTAGCCACGGACTAGCCACGGAGAGTGTGATGATCAAGAAATGCCTGTTTCCGGTAGCGGGGTATGGGACCCGCTTCCTGCCCGCGACCAAAAGCATGCCCAAGGAAATGCTGCCGGTGGTCAACAAGCCACTGGTGCAGTACGGGGTCGAGGAAGCGATCGAGGCGGGCATGAACACCATTTCCTTCGTAACCGGCCGGGGCAAGCGCTCGATTGCCGATCATTTCGATATCAGCTACGAGCTGGAGCACCAGATCGCCGGCACCAGCAAGGAGGTCTACCTGGGCAGCATTCGCAACGTGCTGGAGCAGGGTGTGTTCACCATGGTGCGGCAGCGCGAGATGAAAGGGCTGGGCCACGCTATTCTCACCGGTGAGCCGCTGATCGGCAGCGAGCCTTTTGGCGTGGTGCTGTCCGATGACCTCTGTCTCAATGAAGACGGTCCCGGCGTGCTGGCCCAGATGGCCGAGCTCTACACCCAGTTCCGCTGCAGCATCGTGGCCATCCAGGAAGTGCCGATGGACCAGGCCCACAAATACGGTGTGATCAAGGCGGAGGAGTTGAAGGACGGCCTGTACCGGGTGGATGACATGGTGGAAAAGCCACCGGAAGGCGAGGCGCCGTCGAACCTGGCGATTATCGGCCGCTACATTCTCACCCCGGACATTTTCGACATTATCCGGGAAACACCGCCGGGTAAGAATGGCGAAGTGCAGATTACCGATGCCCTGCTGACCCAGGCGAAGAAAGGCTGTGTCATGGCCTACAAGTTCAAGGGCCGCCGCTTTGACTGTGGCAGCGTCACCGGCTTCGTCGAGGCCACCAACTACGTGTTTGAGAACGTTTACGCGGACCCGGCATGAGCGAGCTTACCTGTTTCAAGGCCTACGACGTCCGGGGCCGCATCCCCGACCAGCTCAATGAGGAGATTGCCTACCGCATAGGCCGTGCCTACGCAGCGGTTATCAACCCTGGCAGCGTGGTGGTAGGGCACGATATCCGCCTCAGCAGCGAGGCTATCAAGGCTGCGTTGACCGAGGGCCTGCGGGATAGCGGCGTCGATGTCTTCGACATCGGCCTGTGCGGCACTGAAGAGATCTACTTTGCCACCGATCACACCGGCGTCGGCGGCGGGATCGTGGTGACGGCGAGCCACAATCCCAAAGACTACAACGGCATGAAGTTCGTGCGCGCCGGCGCCCAGCCCATTAGCGGTGACAGCGGCCTGGTGGAGATTCGAGAGCTGGCCGAGGCCAACGCCTTTGCCGAGCCGGGCGAACGCGGCAACCTGCAGCCGATGGACACGTCGGCCGCCTACATCGAGCACCTGCTCTCCTACGTGGACCTGGACAAGCTCAAGCCACTCAAGCTGGTGGTCAATGCCGGCAACGGGGGTGCGGGGCTGGTGGTAGACCGCATACAGAGCAAGCTGCCCTTTGAGTTCATCAAACTGCTCAACGAGCCCGATGGCCATTTCCCCAACGGCGTGCCGAATCCGCTGCTGGTCGAAAACCGCGCGATTACCGCTGACGCGGTGCGGGAGCAGGGCGCGGACCTCGGGATCGCCTGGGATGGAGATTTTGATCGTTGTTTCTTCTTCGACGAGCGCGGAGAGTTTGTCGAGGGCTATTACCTGGTGGGCCTGCTGGCGGAGGCATTCCTTAGCCGTGGCGGTGGTGGCAAGGTGGTGCACGACCCGCGCCTCACCTGGAACACCCTGGATGTGGTCTCAAAGCTGGGCGGAGAAGCCGTGCAGAGCAAGACCGGACACGCCTTTATCAAGGAGCGCATGCGCGCCGAGAATGCGGTCTACGGTGGCGAGATGAGCGCTCATCATTATTTCCGTGACTTTGCCTACTGTGACAGCGGCATGATTCCCTGGCTGCTGGTGGCCGGGCTGGTATGCGAGCGGGGGGCGCCGCTGTCGGCGCTGGTGGCCGAGCGCATGGCCGCTTATCCCTGCAGCGGCGAAATCAACCGCCAGGTGGAGGATCCCGCGGCTTTGCTGTCCCAGATGGAGCAGCGCTACGCGGCGGGTGCGGACAGCGTCGACCACACCGATGGGCTGAGTGTCAGCTTCGCGGAATGGCGCTTCAACCTGCGCATGTCCAATACGGAACCGGTGGTCAGGCTTAACGTGGAAAGCCGCGGCGACGAGGCGCTGATGCGTGATAAGACCGCGGAGCTGCTGGCGCTGATCGACGCCTGAGCAGACGGCAGGGCACCCCTAGAGCCGGCCGTCGACCAGCTCCGAGGGCAGGATGTAGGTGGCGTCATAGAGTACACCGCCCTCACGGCAATAGGCCCGGATCTGCTCGGCCCCCAGTGACCTGAACGCATCGTGGCCCACCGCCAGGATGACCGCCTCGTAATTTCCGGCTGGCGCCTCGACCAGTTCAAGCCCCAGATCGCGCTGTGCTTCCTCTGCATCGACCAGGGGGTCCCATACGCTGACCCGGGCATTGCAACTGGCCAGGTCGGAGATGATATCGGCGACCAGGGTGTTGCGGATATCGCTGCAATTGGGCTTGAAGGCCACACCCATCACCAGGATCTCGGCATCGACCACGTGCAGTCTGCGCTGGGTCATCATGTGCATGACCTCGGCGGCGACCTGCTTGCCAATTTGGTCATTGAGCCGCCGGCTGGCGGAAATGATCTCCGGGAAGTAGCCGGCCTGGTTGGCGCGATGCACGAGGTAGTAGGGGTCAACACCGATGCAGTGGCCGCCGACCAAGCCCGGGCGAAAGGGCAGGAAGTTCCACTTGCTGCCGGCGGCGGCCAGCACTTCTTCGGTATCGATCTCCAACTGCTTGAAGATCTGGGCGAACTCGTTGGTCAGCGCAATGTTCACGTCGCGCTGGGTATTCTCGATGACCTTGGCGGCTTCAGCCACCCGGATACCGCTCACCGGGAAGGTGCCGGCGGTAACGATACGGCGGTACAGCGCGTCCACCGCGTCCGCGGTTTCAGGTGTGGACCCGGAGGTAATCTTGACGATGTCGGTAAGTTTGCGCTCCGCGTCACCGGGATTGATCCGCTCCGGGCTGTAGCCCACAAAAAAATCTTCGTTAAAGGTGAGACCCGATGCCCGCTCTAAGATGGGAACGCAGTATTCCTCGGTGCAGCCCGGATACACCGTGGATTCGTAAATCACGATGTTCCCGGACTTGAGTGCTTCGCCGATCATACCGCTGGCGGCTCCGAGGGGATGCAGGTCAGGCCGCCGGTCCGGGTCGATGGGTGTCGGCACCGTGACGATGTAAATGTCATGGTCTTCCAGCGTGGCGGTGTCGGTACTGAAGCGGGCGGCGGTGTCTTCCAGCTCCGCGGCCGGAACTTCACCGGTGCTGTCCTGACCATCCTGCAACTGCGCCACTCGCTCGGGATTGATATCAAAGCCCAATGTGGGATGGTGCCTGGCCAGCGCCAGAGTCAGCGGCAGGCCGACGTAGCCCAGGCCCAGCACGGCCACTCGCTGCTCGCTGGCGGTGGGCTTAATCATGGCGTACCCCGGCTAGCGCGGCGTCGGTGGAAGGGTCGAAACTCTGGCCCGAGCCATCCAGGGCGGCAAAAATCTCTGCGCCCATCTCCTTGCCCAGTTCCACGCCCCATTGGTCAAAGGAATTGATCTGCCAGATTCGGCCGCTGCAAAAAGTCTTGTGCTCATAAAGCGCCAGCAGGGCGCCGAGGCTGTAGGGTGTCAGCGCATCGCAGCTCAGGGTCGAGCTGGGACGGTTGCCGGGTATCACCAGGTGCGGCGCCAGCTCCGCGGCGCGCACGGGGTCCGCGCCGCGGCCTTCCAGCGAGCGCTGCGATGCCTCGAGGTCGCGGCCCACCATCAGGGCGCGCATCTGGCTCAAGCCATTCGCCAGCAGCCTGGACTTGCCCTCGGAGGCTCCCGCGGCCCCGGGGATGAGAATGAAATCCACCGGGCACAGTACGGTGCCCTGGTGCAGCAACTGGTGGAAGGAGTGCTGGCCGTTGGTGCCGACATCACCCCAGAGAATGGGAGCGGTGTCGTAGCCCAGCCTCTGGCCCCGGTGATTCACCGATTTACCGTTGCTTTCCATGGAAAGCTGTTGCAGGAAAGCCGGCAGGTAGGCGAGCCGTTGCTGGTAGGGGATCACGGCATGCACTCGGGCGCCCATGAAGTTCACGTACCAGACCTCCAGCAGGCTCAGCCACAGGGGCATATTGTCCCTGGCTTGGGCGTTGCGGAAATGTTGGTCCATGGCGTCGGCCCCCGCCAGCAGCTCTTCGAAACGCGGCATGCCAATGGCGAAGGCAATGCTCCAGCCGATGGCGGACCACAGCGAATAGCGTCCACCCACCCAATCCCACAGGGGCAGGATGTTGGCTTCGGGGATGCCGAAATCGCGGGCCGCTTCCAGGTTGGTGCTGACTGCCAGGAAGTGCTGCGCCAGTCCTTCCTCCGGGATGCCTGCATCCAGCACCCACTGTCGCGCGGCGCGGGCGTTGTAGAGCGTCTCTTCCGTTCGCAGTGTCTTCGAGCAGATGATGAACAGGGTGCTGTGCGGGTCCAGCCCCGTGAGCACGGCATCCAGGTCGTCCGGGTCGACGTTGGCGCAGAATCGCACGTCGATGCCGGGCACCCAGTAGCTGCGCAGGGCTTCGACGACCATGCGCGGCCCGAGATCAGAGCCGCCGATCCCGATATTGACGATGGTCTTGATGCGCTCGCCGCCGTGGCCCATATGCCGGCCGTCGTGAACGCGCTGCACCCACTCACCCATGCGCGCTCTGCAGTCAGCTACATCGGCATACTCCTGTTCCAGGCCCGGCGGCGCCTCCTGCGCCCGCAACAGGGTGTGCAGTACGGCGCGTCCTTCGGTGTGATTGAGCGGAGTGGCGCTGAACAGTGCGTTGCGGTCTTCCAGCACGCCGGCGGCGCCGGCGAGTTCCAGCAGGGTGGCTGCACTCTCGTCCTGCAGCAGGTGTCGGGAGAAATCCAGTCGCCAGCCGGCGGCCTCAACACCAAATCGCTCCACCCTCGTCGGGTCTTGCTCAAGCAGGGATGCGATGGCGACCTGGCGGTCTTGTTCCGCCAGCGCCTCCAGCTTGCCGGCGATGGCGGGGTGGGGGAAGTGCGCCATTCCGGCGCTCGATGCTGTCATTGCCGCATCCATGAACGTTTTGGCGGAGTATAAGAAGCGCCCACGGGCAGCGCAATTGAAGGCTAGTGATCCCGCGCCAGGGCGAGATGGGCAATGGCTGCCATGGCGTCCCGAGCGTCATTGGCTGGCAGGCACTCCAGTGCCGCCAGGGCACTGGCCTGGTATTCCGCCGCCAGCTTGCGGGCGTAGTCCAGGGAGCCGTTGCGTCGTACTGCAGCCAGCACGGCGTCGATCTCACTGGCACTCTTGTCGCGAATAGCGCGGGTCACCAGCGCCTGCTCGTCACTATAGCCGTGCTTTAGCACGTGGATCAGCGGCAGGGTGGGTTTGCCCTCGTTCAGGTCGTCGCCGACGTTCTTGCCCATTACGGCAGGGTCACCTTCATAGTCGAGCACGTCGTCGATGATCTGGAAGGCAATACCCGTGTGCTGTCCGAAATCCGCCAGTGGCCGGCCGAACTCTTCGGTGCGGCCGCACAGGGCGCTGGCACCGTAGCAGGCCGAGGCAAACAGGATCGCCGTCTTGCGGCGGATCACATCCATGTAGTCATCTTCGCTGGTGGTGGGGTCGCCGGCGCGCACCAGCTGCAGCACTTCGCCGGCGGCGATTTCATTGGTGGTGTTAGCCATGTCGCGCATGATGTCCATGTCGCCGATGGCCACCATCAGCTGGAAGGCGCGGGAGTAGAGGAAGTCGCCCACCAGCACGCTGGGGGCGTTTCCAAACTCGGCGTTGGCTGTCGGCCGCCCCCGGCGCAGTGCTGACAGGTCCACGACGTCGTCGTGCAGCAGGGTGGCGGTGTGAATAAACTCCACTACGGCAGCGAACCTGATGTGGTCCTCGCCCTGGTAACCGCAGCACTTCGCAGCCAGCAGGGCCAGCAGGGGCCGCAGGCGTTTGCCACCGGCCTCGACGATATAGTGCCCGATGTTCTCCACCAGCCCCACGTCCGATTCCAGGTTGGCTACGATTAGCGCGTTCACGGCCTCGACCTCGTCGAGCACCGGTGCGCGGATAGCTTCGATAGGCGATTCAGGGGTGTTGGACGGTGCTAACATGCGGTTTTTTCGGCTCCCGGGCTGCGTAATATAGTGGTTCGTAAGTCATTGTGACATATAGAATTAGCGCTTGCCTGCACTGGTCAAAACCAGTAAACTCGCCGCCCTCGAGAGTCAGGGCTGAGCCCTGACCCTTCGATATGGCAGCACCTCCAAGAAGAGCGCTGCAGTAGAAAGCCCAGTGCCGAGCTCTGCCCCCGCGTCAGTCTGCGGGCCATAAACGACAGCGAGACGGCGAACTAGAGGAAGCGACAATGTACGCAGTAATTGAAAGCGGTGGCAAGCAGCACCGCGTCGAAGAGGGCGAAACCCTCAAGCTGGAAAAGATTGAAGCACCCACCGGAGACAGCATCGAATTCGATCGCGTCCTGATGGTTGGCAGCGGCGAAGACGTGAAGATCGGCACGCCGCTGGTGGATGGTGGCAAGGTAACCGCCGAAGTGGTTTCCCATGGCCGCCACGAGAAAGTGAAGATCATCAAGTTCAACCGCCGCAAGCACCACCGCAAGCAGGCGGGCCACCGTCAGTGGTACACCGAGGTCAAGATTACCGGCATCAGCGGCTGATCGGGAACCTGACCGAGAGATACACCTGGAGATTTAGGAGATAGACAATGGCTCACAAGAAAGCAGGCGGTAGTACCCGTAACGGACGCGATTCCGAAAGCAAACGCCTTGGCGTGAAGCGCTACGGCGGCCAACAGGTGAAGGCCGGCAACATCCTCGTTCGTCAGCGTGGCACTCGTATGCACGCCGGTGAAAATGTTGGCTGTGGCAAGGATCACACCCTGTTCGCCACCGCCGATGGTGTCGTACAGTTCGTGACCAAGGGCCCGCAAAAGCGCAAGTACGTGCAGGTGGTCAGCGCCTGAGACCCGCACCGGCTCGCGGGCCGGTAGCAGCATAGAGAAAGGGGCCGATGGCCCCTTTTTTATTGGCCGGCGGGTAGACCGGAGTAGCACCATGAAATTTGTCGACGAGACAGCAATCAGCGTACAGGCCGGCAAGGGTGGCAATGGCTGCCTGAGCTTTCGCCGCGAAAAGTACATTGCCAAGGGCGGCCCGGACGGTGGCGATGGTGGTGACGGTGGCAGCGTCTACCTGGAAGCTGATAGCGCGCTGAATACCCTGGTTGACTATCGCTACGTGCGCCACTACGCGGCTGAGAATGGTGAGTCCGGGCGCGGCCGCAACTGTACCGGTAGGAGTGGCGAAGACCTCGTCCTTAAGGTGCCTGAAGGTACCACTGTACTGGACGAAGACAGCGGCGAGGTGCTCGGTGACCTGGCCGAGGCGGGCCAGCAGCTGCTGGTGGCGCGGGGCGGATTCCACGGCCTGGGCAACACCCGCTTCAAGTCGTCCACCAACCGCGCCCCGCGCCAGACCACGCCTGGGACCGAAGGCGAGCGCCGCAACCTCAAGCTGGAGCTGAAGGTGCTGGCGGACGTCGGCCTGTTGGGCCTGCCCAACGCCGGCAAATCCACCTTCATCCGGGCGGTATCAGCGGCCAAGCCGAAAGTGGCCAACTATCCGTTTACCACGCTGGTACCTAATCTGGGCGTGGTGAAGGTGCAGGCCCATCGCAGCTTCGTGGTTGCGGACATACCGGGCCTGATCGAGGGCGCCTCGGACGGCGCGGGCCTGGGTATTCGCTTCCTGCGCCACCTCACCCGCAATCGTATCTTGCTGCACCTGGTTGATGTCGCCCCCTTCGACGGCACCCAGCCGGTCGACAATGCCCTGGCCATCACCCGTGAGCTTGAGCGCTTCAGCCCGGCGCTGGCGCAGCTAGAGCGCTGGCTGGTGCTCAACAAGACCGATCTTATTGACATCGAGCAACTGGCCGCATTGCGCAGCGAGCTGCTGGAGGCACTGGACTGGTCCGGGCCGGTGTATGAAATAGCCGCGATCTCCGCTACTGGTACGGACACCCTCTGCGGTGACCTGATGAGTCGCCTCGAAGAACTGCGTACGCTGGAGGCGGAGGACCCGGACGCCGCGGCCGCGGAACGGGAACGTCAGCTCGCATTGCAGGCGGAGGCGCGGGAACGCATCGCCGAACTCCGGCGGCAGCGCAAGGCCTCCGTGACGGACGCGGCCGATGAAGACGACGACTTCGATGAAGATGACTTCGACGTGGATGTCGAATATGTCCCCTGAGGCCTCTCGGCAAACCGTCCGCTCGGCGGTCCGCTGGGTGATTAAGGTGGGCAGCGCCCTGCTCACTGACAATGGCCGTGGCCTGGACCAGCGGATGATAGCTGAGCTGGCGGCGGGCATGGCCGGCCTGCGGGCCGCCGGCCGGGAAGTGGTACTGGTGTCCAGTGGCGCGGTGGCCGCCGGTATGCTGCGGCTGGGTTGGGACAGTCGCCCACATGAGCTGCACAAGCTGCAGGCGGCCGCGGCAGTCGGACAGATGGGGCTGGTGCAGCGCTATGAGTCCGCTTTCCAGGAGTACGATCTGCATACCGCCCAGGTGCTGCTGGACCATGACGACATCTCCGCCCGGGATCGCTACCTGAATGCCCGCAGCACCCTGACCACGCTGCTCGACCTGGGCGTGATTCCGGTGGTCAATGAGAATGACACGGTGGTCACCGACGAGATTCGCTTCGGCGACAACGATACCCTCGCGGCCATGGTCGCCAAC
>JANQLM010000011.1 GCA_028280635.1 Halieaceae bacterium
CGCCGCGTTCCCGCAGTCCCGGCTCGATATCGTCGTAGATGGCGAGCTGGCCCGCGTTAACGATACCCATGTCCATGCCGGCCTGGATCGCGTGATAGAGAAAGACCGAGTGGATGGCCTCGCGCACCGGGTTGTTGCCCCGGAAAGAGAAAGACACGTTGCTCACGCCGCCGGACACCATGGCACCTGGCAACTGCTTGCGGATGTACTGGGTGGCTTCAATGAAATCCACCGCGTAGTTGTTGTGTTCTTCGATACCCGTCGCAATAGCAAAGATGTTGGGATCAAAGATGATGTCCTGGGGCGGAAAGCCCACCTGGTCAACCAGGATGTCGTAGGAGCGCTTGCAGATCTCCGCCTTGCGCTCCAGGCTGTCCGCCTGCCCCTCTTCATCAAAGGCCATGACTACCACCGCGGCGCCGTAGCGCAGGCACAGCTCGGCTTTCTCGATGAAGTCGGCTTCACCTTCCTTGAGGGAAATTGAGTTCACCACGGGTTTGCCCTGGATACAGCGCAGCCCGGCCTCGATAACCTCCCATTTGGAGGAGTCGACCATGATAGGTACGCGGGAAATATCGGGCTCTGACGCCACCAGGTTGAGGAAGGTCACCATGGCGTTCTCGGCGTCCAGCATGCCCTCGTCCATGTTGATATCGATGACCTGGGCGCCGTTCTCGACCTGGTCCCGGGCCACATCCAGGGCGGTATCGTAGTCTTCCTCGAGAATTAGCCGCTTGAAGCGCGCTGAGCCGGTCACATTGCAGCGCTCGCCCACGTTGACGAACAGCGAGTCGGCCTGAATGTTGAACGGTTCCAGTCCGCTCAGGCGACAGGCAAGCTGCGGCTCTGGCGGCGTGCGCGGCGCCACGTCGGCCACCGCCTCGGCGATAGCGCGAATGTGGTCAGGTCCGGTTCCGCAACATCCCCCTACCAGATTCAGGAAACCGCGCTCGGCAAAGTCCCTGAGCTCGGTGGCCAGGTCCTCGGGGGTTTCATCGTACTCACCAAAGGCGTTTGGCAGCCCGGCGTTGAAGTGTCCGCTGAAATAGCAGTCAGACGTATTGGCCAGCTCCTCCGCAAAGGGCCTGACCTCGCTGAAGCGGCGGCCGCAGTTGGTGCCGACAATGAGCGGCTTGGCATGCGCGATGGCGTTCCAGAACGCTTCCGGGTTCTGGCCGGACAGGTTGCGCCCGCTCATGTCCGGGTAAGTGACGGAAATCATGATGGGGAGCTCACGCCCCAGTTCGGCAAACACCGACTTGATGGCGAATATCGCGGCCTTGGCATTGAGCGTATCGAAGATCGTCTCAACCAGCAGGATATCCACGCCGCCATCGATCAGTGCCCTGGTGGCTGACGCGTAATCCTGGACCAGTTGGTCGTAGCTTATATTGCGTGCTCCGGGGTCGTTCACGTCCGGTGAGATGGACGCGGTTCTCGGTGTCGGGCCCAGAACACCAGCCACGAATCGTGGCTTGTCGGGAGTTTTCGCGGTGACGGCATCGGCGGCCTCCCGGGCAAGGCGGGCGGCGGCCAAATTCAGTTCCTCGACGATCGAACCCAGCCCGTAATCATCCTGGGAAACCGCGGTGCTGTTGAAGCTGTTGGTCTCAACGATATCGGCGCCGGCTTCCAGATAGGCTGTATGAATATCCCTGATAATGTCAGGCTGGGTAAGACAGAGCAGATCGTTGTTGCCCTTCAGGTCCGTCGGGGATGTCGCGAAGCGCTCCCCGCGATAATCGGCTTCTTCCAGACCGTGCTCCTGAATCATGGTACCCATGGCTCCATCAATGATCAGAATTCGGCGGGAGAGGGCGTCTTGAAGGGTGCTGCTCACAGCGTTACGTCCATACAAAGTGCGGAAGGCGCGCAGTCTAGCAGAGGCAAATATCTATATCAAAAAATTTTGATATAGATTCCTCGATTTCGTGCTCGTATTGCGAATCTGCCTTGACTATAATACCTGACTGAATTACTAGGTTAACTGTCACTACCGCTAGACAGTGCGGGTAGTGCGAGGACAGAGACTCTATGGTCACCATCACTGAATCCGCCCAGGAATACCTCGCCGAGCTGCTTTCCAAGCAGGAAGACGCGCTGGGTGTTCGTGTGTTCATCAACCAGCCAGGCACGCCGCGCGCTGAGACATGCATCGCCTATTGCCGGGATGGGGATGTGCAGCCGGATGACGAGGAGAAGAATTTCGACAAATTCAGTGCCTGGTTTGAAGGCCGCAGCCTGCCTTACCTGGAAGACGCCCTGGTCGACTACGCCAAGGACCGTATGGGCGGCCAGCTCACCATCAAGGCGCCCAATTCAAAAATGCCCCGGGTGGACGACGACAGCCCGCTTGAGGACCGCATCAACTACGTGCTCTACAACGAGGTGAACCCCGCCCTGGCCGCCCACGGCGGCGAGGTGTCACTGGTTGAAGTGACCGAAGACCAGTTCGCGGTGCTGCAGTTCGGCGGCGGCTGCCAGGGTTGTGGCATGGTCGATGCCACGCTGAAAGGCGGTGTCGAGAAGACTCTGCTGGAGCAGCTTCCCCAACTGGCAGGGGTTAAGGACATCACTGATCACACGGATCGGTCTAACGCTTATTATTAAGACCGCTGACCGTCGCGCCTCAGACGCCTTTCGAGGCGCTATGCCACTGGAGTAGCCAGTACAATCACGCTCTAGAGACCTTTCGAGGCGCTCACCACCGACGTAGCCAAGCTTACCTTGCGGGGAGGACGCTTTTCAGTTTTTCGCGCATGTCGCGGATGGCGGTTTCGGTGGTGGCCCAGTCGATACACCCGTCGGTGACGGACACGCCGTACTGAAGCTGGGAGAGGTCATCGGGGATGGGTTGGTTGCCGGCGCCGATATTGCTTTCCACCATCAGGCCAACGATTGAGCGGTTGCCCTCCAGCACCTGGTTGGCGACGTTGTCCATCACCAGCGGCTGCAGTTCCGGCTGCTTGTTGGAGTTGGCGTGTGAGCAGTCAACCATGATGCTCGGGGCAACACCGGCACTCTCCAGTTCGTTTTCGCACAGTTTGACGTGAACCGAGTCGTAGTTGGGGCCGCCGCTACCGCCGCGCAGCACGACATGGCCGTAGGCGTTGCCAGTGGTTTTAATCACCGCGACTTCTCCGGCGGGGTTGATACCCAGAAAACGGTGCGGCTTGGAGACAGACTTCAGGGCATTGATGGCCACCTGCAGGCCGCCGTCGGTACCGTTTTTGAAGCCCACTGCGGATGACAGGCCGCTGGCCATCTCCCGGTGGGTCTGGGACTCGGTTGTGCGGGCGCCGATCGCCGACCAGCTGATGCAATCTGCCAGGTACTGGGGTGATATCGGGTCCAGGGCTTCCGTTGAGGTGGGCAGCCCCAGTTCCAGTATGTCCAGCATCAGCTTGCGGCCGATGTGCAGGCCGTCCTCGATCTTGAAGGAGTCATTCATGTACGGGTCGTTGATCAGGCCCTTCCAACCCACCGTGGTGCGCGGTTTTTCAAAGTAGACGCGCATCACCAGGTAGAGGGTGTCGGACACTTCCTCAGCCAATGCCTTGAGACGGTGGGCGTAGTCCATCGCGGCCTCAACATCGTGGATAGAGCAGGGGCCAATGACCACAAACATGCGATGGTCCCTGCGATCCAGGATGTCGCGTATCACCTGGCGACTCTCGGCCAACATCAGGGAGGCGCGGTCGGATAGCGGCAGCTCCTGCTTCAACGCGGCTGGCGTCGTGAGGACCTCGTAGGCCTCAACGTTGACGTTGTCTACTTTTACCTGGCTCATACCCTTATCCAATGCACGCTGTCGGCGGGGGCCGACCTGAAGGCGGCGCTATTCTATAGAAAACCCGCGGGTTAGAATACCGCGGCATAGCAGGGCGCTCGTGGATCCCAATACGCACTCCAACTTCAATTTCTACCCGGTAGAGACGCTGGTCGACCCGTTGTCCGCCGGCGTTCCCGTGCTCACGCCCAACCTGCGTTTGGCGCGTCGTATCCGTCTCAGCTGGGGTCGCTGGCTGGCCGCGCAGGGCAAAGCCGCGTGGGAGACTCCCCGGATCATGTCGCTGGACCACTGGTGGCAGGAGGGTTATCACCAACGTTGCCTGGCCGGTGATGAACTGCCCATGTTGTTGACCGCACAGCAGGAGCGGGCGCTCTGGCTGGACTGTGTGACCGCAGCGGGCCACATCCCGCTGCTGCGGCCAGGGGTGGCCGCCGAATTGGCCGCTGACGCCTACCGAAACCTGCAACTCTGGAACATCGACTGGCGCCGCGGCGCCGTTCGCCAGCAATTCCAGTTCAGCGAAGACAGTGCCGTGTTCCTCGAATGGGCCGCGGCGTTTGAATCTCGACTCGAAAACCTGGGCCTTGCCACCCTGCCGGCGCTGGTGCCGGTGCTGGCGGAACGCTGCCCCGTAGACGAACTGGTGCTGGCGGAGTTTGATGACATCGCGCCCAGCTATCTCTCAGCCCTGGAGCGACAGGCTGGCGATGTCAGCCACCATCAACAGGCAGCGGGCCAGGCGCGTTGTTACCTGCAGGCCTGCGACGCTCACCGTGGGGAACTGGAGGCCGCCGCGCGCTGGGTGCATGGGCAATATCGCGAAAACCCTGACCGGCGCCTGGCAATCCTGCTACCACAGTTGCAACAGGAACGCGCCGAGATAGAGCGCCTGTTGCACCGCGAATTTGGCAGCGATCCACGGCGACCGGATACACTGCCAGTGAACTTCTCTGCCGGGGTGCCGCTCTCCGACTGCGGTCCGGTGCGCGCGGCGCTCCAGCTTCTCGCCCTGCCGGCCAGGGAGCATAAGCTGGCCGAACTCGGGCGGGTGATCAGCAGCCGCTACCGCGACAGCACGGCCATTCACGGCGAGCGGCAGGCCTGGCTTCAACTCAGCCGGGATGCCCGCGAGCCGGTATCTTCGGCGCAGCTTCGCCATGCCATCGGCCGCTTTACGGCTGAAGGTGCGCCGTCATCGGCGCTACAAAACGTGCTGCTTGAGGCCGGTCAGCCGCGCCTGCTGCGGAACAACAGGCCAACGCAGCAATGGCCTGACCATTTTGCGGCCCTGCTGGCGGAGCTGGGTTGGCCCGGTGCCGGCCCACTCGATTCCCTTGAGTATCAGCAGGTCGAGCAGTTCTACCGGGCCCTGTCATCGCTGGTGGAACTGTCACCCCTGCAGGCCGCCATGGATTACCCCTCGGCGCTGGCGGCCCTGGAGCAGATTTGCAGCGGCAGCGTCTTCCAGGCGCAAACCGCGGACGCCCCAATACAGGTGCTGGGCACCCTGGAAGCTGCCGGCCTGGAGTTCGACGCGCTGTGGATATGCAATATGGGGGCAGGGGAGTGGCCGCAAGCGGCCCGGCCCAATCCCTTTATTCCCGTTGCCATCCAACGCGCGGCGAGCATGCCTCACGCCGACGCCCACCGCGAGCTGGCCTATGCCGAGCGCCTAATGGGACACCTGCAGCGCTCAAGCGCCACGCTGATCGCCAGCTATGCGAGCCGGGAAGAAGATGTAGCGGTAGCACCCAGTGCACTGGTCGCAGGCTATTCACCACTTCCCGCCCATCAGGCCAGCCTCTGGCCGCACTACTGGCAGCGCGGCGAAGGGCCGAGGCTGGAAGTGATTGATATGCCGGCCGCTCCCGCGGTCAGCGAGTCGGAGGCGGGGGAGATCGCCGGTGGCAGCGCAATTTTCGGCAACCAGGCCCAGTGTCCGTTCCGTGCCTTTGCGCGACATAGACTGGACGCGCAACCCCTGCCTGACCCGCAGGTGGCGATCACTGCCGCGGAGCGCGGAGCAATTCTTCACGACGCTTTGTATCTGCTGTGGGGCGAGCTCGGTAGCCAGCAGGCCCTCAAGGCCCTGGATGCCCCGGCCCGCAGGCTTCTGGCCGAGCGCAGCGCGGCGACGGCGATCGATAGCTTCCGGGAGGGACCCGGGAGGCGCGAGAACCCGGGACTGTTGCAACTCGAGCAGGCGCGCCTCACGGAATTACTTGTCCGCTGGCTGGCAGTGGAGGTAGAGCGCGCCGACTTTGTGGTCAGTGACCGGGAGCTGCGTCGGGAGATCGAGCTATCGGGTCTCAGGGTGACGCTGCGAGTGGATCGCGTCGATCTGTTGCCGAACGGTCGGCGGCTGCTGATCGACTACAAAAGCGGTGATGCTCGAACCAAACAGTGGCTGGGGCTGCGTCCCGAGGAACCACAGTTGCCTCTCTACACCCGTCTGTTCCCAGCGCAGGATGTCGAAGGAGTCAGCTTCGCGGTGTTGCGCCACAGGGACACGGAATACCGCGGCCTGGCGCGGTCCTCCCAGGGCAGCGGCATCGCCGACGATATTGCAGCGGCGACAAGCAGAAATGATGCCGAGCAGCCCGACTGGGATGCACTGCAACTGCACTGGGATGCCGCTATCGACAGGCTCACCCGTGAGTTTCTTGAAGGCAACGCGTCGGTCTCACCACTGGACCCCAATCGCAGTTGTACCTTCTGTGGGCTGGAGGCCTTGTGCCGGATCAGCTAGGAAAAGTGACGCGGCGTGTGGCGGACGCCGACCAGCGCGCGCAGGCGCTGGACCCGCTGCGGTCTTTCTGCGTGACGGCCCCGGCTGGCTCCGGAAAGACGGAACTGCTTATCCAGCGTTTCCTGACCCTGCTTGCCCGTGTGGAACAGCCCCAGGAAGTACTGGCGATCACCTTTACACGCAAGGCCGCAGCCGAGATGCGCAGCCGGCTGGGGGATGCACTGGCCGCAGCCGCACTACAGCCAGAGCCCGCGGACGATCACGCTGCGCATACCTGGCGGCTGGCCAGGCAGGTGTTGCAGGTGGATGCCGAACGCAATTGGCAGCTTCGCAGCAATGCCTCGCAACTCAATATACGCACGATAGACGGTTTCTGTGGCGGCCTTACGCGCCAGATGCCTGTGCTGTCACGTTTCGGTGGCCCGATTGCCGCCGTGGATGACGCCTACCCGTACTACCGGGAAGCGACTCGCCTGCTGCTGGAGCGTCTCAACGATGGCGGCCGGCTGGCCGATGATCTCGGCGCTCTGTTGCTGCACTTCGACAACAATTGGGCACGGCTGGAAGAATTGCTGGTGGGCATGCTGGCCTGTCGGGACCAGTGGCTGGTGTACCTGGGAACGGGCCTGGACGGTGACGGCGCCCAGGCGGCGGTTGAACACAGCCTTGCCCTTCTCTGCGAGGACGCGCTGTCATCGCTGGCGGATGCGATGGCTCCATTGCGCGACGCTCTGCTGCCCCTCTGGCAATACAGCCGCGATCAGCTCGGTGCGGAGCCAGTGACGGCCTGGCCAGGGCGGACGCCCTCCGATGTGGAAGGCTGGCAGGGCCTTGCCAGCCTGTTGCTCACGGCCGGGGACCAATGGCGCAAATCGGTCACCAAGCGTGAGGGATTTCCTGCCGGCAAAGGTGAGGCGGCCGACCGCAAGACAGCCATGATCGGCCTGCTCGAGTCGGTCCACGGCAATGATGAACTGCGCGAGCTGTTGGTACGCGTGCGTTACCTGCCGGCGGCCACGCCGGGCGATGCCCACTGGGAACGGGTACTGGCCTGCACCCGCTTGCTGCCGCAGCTTGCGGCCCAGCTCAGTGTGGTGTTCCAGCTCCACGGCGTTGTCGATCACACCCAGGTTTCGCTGGCGGCACTGGACGCTCTTGGCCCGGATGAAAACCCCACCGAGCTGGCATTGAAGCTGGATTACCAGCTGCAACATATCCTGGTGGATGAATTCCAGGATACGGCGGTCAACCAGTTCGAACTTGTCCGCAGGCTTACGCGAGGCTGGGCAGAGCACAACGCGGCCAATCCGGAAGCGGCGCGCACCCTGTTTATTGTCGGTGACGGCATGCAGTCCATCTACGGCTTCCGGGATGCTGATGTGGGGCTTTTTATCAAAGCCAAGCAGCAGGGTTTCGACGCACTGGCCCTGGAGTCGCTGGCACTCTCCACCAATTTCCGCAGCCAGGCAGGCCTGGTGGAATGGGTCAATCGTTGTTTCACGGCGGCTTTTCCAAGGCGCGATGATATCCAGCGCGGGGAAATCGCCTTTTCAGCGGCCAGCCCGTTTCGCGAAGCCCTGGCAGAGCCCGCGGCGTCACTGCTGGCGTTCGGCAGCGCCGAGGCGGAGGCGCAATGGATCGCCGGGCAGATCGCCACAAGCCTGCAGAGCCCTGACTCCGGAGACATCGCCGTGTTGGTGCGCCGCAAGGCAGACCTGGTGGCGCTGGTGACCGCGCTCAGGCGCTGTGGGCTGAGCTGGCAGGCCCAGGAGATCGACGCGCTGGGGGATTCGATGGTTGTGCGCGACCTGAGCACCCTTTGCCGTGCACTCCACAACCCCATCGATCGTGTAGCCTGGCTCGCCCTGCTGCGCGCGCCCTGGTGTGGCCTTGGCCACGCGGATCTGCTGCAAGTGGCCAGGTCGGCACCCGATCACAGCCTGCAGTCGTTGTTGCTGGAGGCCGCTGGCTGGGAATCGCTGAGTGCCGATGGCGCGCGGCGCATGCGGTGGATGGGCGACGCCCTGCGCGATGTTTTTGAGCAGCAGCAGCGCCTGTCGCTGCGCGACTGGATCGAAATGGCATGGCTGCGTCTGTGCGGCCCGGACTGCGTCGAAGCGGCCGGGCAACTGGAAGATGCCGATGCCTTTCTGGCGATGCTGGAACAGCTCGAACGCAACGGCGAAACCTACACGCCCGCCCTGCTGGAACAACATATCGCGCGCCTGTTTGCGCGCAGCAGTGACGGCGAGGCAAGACTGCAGCTAATGACCCTGCACAAGGCCAAAGGTCTGGAATTCGGGCAGGTGTTTATTCCCAACCTGGCGCACGCCACCCGCGGCGAGCGCAAGGACCTGCTGCTCTGGGACGAATACCATGCCGCGAACGGCGAAGACGGCTTCATGCTCGCCATGGACGACCAGGCTGACGACAGCGAGGCGACCCTGTACAACTTCCTCTATCGCCAGCGCAAGCAGAAGCGTCGCGCCGAGTCCACGCGCTTGCTATACGTCGGCGCCACACGTGCCAGGCAGCGGCTCTTCCTCAGCGCTCGACTCGACCAGGACGAAGACGGCGCGCTCAAGCCACCGCCAGAGGCCTCTTTGCTGGGCACCATCTGGCCGGCGGTGCAGGGGCAAATACAGTTCCTCGAGAGCGCTGACGCACCGCCTGCCATCGAAGGCATCGATCGGGACAGGCTGGTACGCCTGGCCACCGTGCCGTCCTCCCCAGCGACCGCGGCCGCTGAAAACACCGATCCAAATATTCCCGAGCGCAAGTCAGACCGGGTCGCGAGTGCGGTGGGCACTGTTGTGCACCTCAGCCTGGAGCGGCTCTCACGGGCGCCGCTGCCCGACAGCTTCGACCCCGCCGCGTATCGCGGCTGGTGGCAACGCGAACTGCAGCGACTCGGGGTTTACGACCAGGAACAGGCACTGGCGAGGGTGGCGCAGTCTGTATCCAGAGTGATGGCAGACCAGCGCGGGCGCTGGCTGCTGTCGCCGGAGCGCGAACAGGCCGCCAGTGAATACCCGGTCAGCCGCCTGCTGCCGGACGGCACTGTGGCGGACTTCGTGATAGATCGCACCTATATTGAAGATAAGGTGCGCTGGGTTGTTGACTACAAGAGCTCTGTGCCAGACTCCGGCCAGTCTCTGGAGGACTTCCTGAGCCAGGAGCTGGAACGCTACCGACCGCAGCTCGAGGGCTATCGCGAGCTGATGCAGGCCCTGGACAATCTGCCGGTTCGCTGCGCCCTGTACTTTACCGCGCTGCCTTATTGGCTGGAACTGGAGGCGGAATGAGCCCTCGGGCAGTGACCAGGATTTACCTGCGCAGCAGTATATGGAGTTGCATACGGCGCGCGTCACGCCCGCGGTGGATGCGATAAAAACAGTGGACCCGATAAAAACAAGTCTGGAGTAAACCATGTATAACACGCTCATCGAATACCTCGATCACTGGGCCAATGAGAACCCCGATGACACCTGGTTGCGGGACGTCCACGGCGACAACATCACTGAATGGACCTGGCAACAGATCCGCGATCACGCCTATGCGCTTGCCGCCTGGCAGGAAGAAAACCTGTCCGGCCCCGGCACCCGCATCGGCTTGCTGTCTCGCAACTGCGCACACTGGTTTATGGCTGATCTCGGCAATATCGCGGCCGGCAACGTCACCGTGCCCATGTTCACGACCTTACCCGGCGACACGGCCAAGTACGTGATGGAATTTACCGAGATGGAGCTGCTGTTTGTCGGCCAGACCGAGAACTGGGGGCAGGTGTCCGCAGTGCTGCCGGATGGCATCAAGATCGTCACCCTGCCCGGTGCCGAGGTGAATCAGCCCCACACCCACTGGAACGATATCGTGCCGCCGCGGCTGGGCCAGACGCCCCGGTACCAATGCAAGCGCGATGACCTTGTGTCTATCGTGTTCACGTCCGGCACCACCGGCGTGCCCAAGGGTGTGATGCAGACGCACGACTCCAACGTTATCCCTATCAATCGCTTCGACGTGGCCTTCGCTCTGCCTCCGCGGGCACGCTTCTTTTCCTACCTGCCGCTGTCACATATTGCAGAACGGCAGATCGTGGAATACGCCTCCCTGCTCAAAGGCGGCAATGTCTATTTCAACGAAAACCTGCTGACCATCCTGCGGGACCTGCCGGCCTGCCAGCCACATATGATGTTCGGGCCGCCCAGGGTCTGGGAGCAGCTCCAGCAGGTCATCATCGGCCACTTCGGTGGCCAGGAAGAAATTGATAAGGCCCTGGCCGAGGACGCCGAGGCGATCGGCAAGCAGATCCGCGACATGCTCGGGCTCGATGGCGCGATTTACCTGTTGACCGCCGCCGCCCCCACACCGCCTTCGCTCATACACTGGTACGAGCAATTTGGGCTTACCCTGATGGAAGGCTTTGGCCAGACCGAGGCCATGGGTTTGCTGGCCAACTCCCATGAAGAGCGCAAGATCGGCTCTATCGGCAAAGCGGTAGGCGAGGTAGATATTCGCCTGACCGAGGAGGACGAACTCTGCTGCCGGGCCGAAGGCCTTTCCCCCGGTTACTACAGGCAACCGGAGAAAACCGCGGAGACCTTTGTCGACGGCTGGGTGCACACCGGCGACAAGGCCAGGATTGATGAAGACGGTTTTGTGTTTCTCACCGGGCGCGTCAAGGACTATTTCAAGACCATCCAGGGTAAGTTCGTCGCCCCCACACCGATCGAAAACGAGTTCTCCAAGAACCCCCACACGGAACAGCTCTGCCTGCTTGGCCGCGGCTATTCCAAGACAGTGATGGTATGTGTACTGAGCGGCCTGGCGCAGCAGGCGGAGCGCGACGCCGTGGAGATTGAACTACGCGAGGTCGCCGCGCGGGTTAACGATGACGTGGACAAACACGCGCGCCTGGGCGCGGTGATTATCTCTACCGAACCCTGGACCATTGAGAACAGCATGCTGACCCCCACCCTCAAGATCCGTCGTGAGCAGGTGGAAGAGCGCTTTGGGGAGCGGGCCCGCGACCTGGCACGCATGGCGGCGGAGCAGGGCGAGCTGCTGGCGGAGTGGCTCTAGCTCATCGCGGCGATGACATCGTCGGCGAAGCGCCGAACGCCATCGATTTTATGTTCCAACTGATCCGTGTCGCCGTGGTAGAAGGCCCAGGGCAAAGTCAGTATGTGGGTGACGCCGGCGTCTTCCAGGCGCCGGTAGCCGTCGATGTCCCAGGCGTCCGAGGGCGTGGCCATAATCTCGAACTCGCCGTGTCGCCCGGAGTCTGAACGCCAACCCCTGATCCGCTCTATACAGGCAATGATCTCAGCGGAAGTCTGCAGGTCGGTAACCCAACCGTCCGCCAGGCGCGCCGCCCGCTTCATCGCCGGGTCGGAGATGCCGCCTACCCAGATCGGAATATCGGCTGGCGGCGGAGGATTCATCTCCAGCGCCGGGAACCGGTAATAGTCACCCTGGAAATCCACCCAGTCACCACTCCACAGCAGCTTGAGAATTTCCAGCATTTCGTCCATCCGCCGGCCGCGGCTGGAAAACTCCTGCTGCATGAGCTCGAATTCATCCTCCGACCAGCCCACCCCGAAAGCCGGCGTCACACGGTTGCCGGAGATAACGGCGGCGGTGCTGATCGCCTTGGCGACCAGGAAGGGATTACGCATTGGCAGGACAAAGATATTGTTGGTGAAACGCAGGCGCGTGGTGATGGCCGCCAGTGCCCCAATGACCACCCAGGGGTCCGGCCAGTCGGTGAACGCCGGCCAGCGCCGACTGCCATCGTCGGTATAGGGGTAGGGTGTGCTGATCTCCCGCGGGTGGACCACATGATCGGAAAAAGACATGGCGTGCCAGCCGGCTTCATCGGCGACTGGCGCCAGGGCGGTGAGGTGCGCGACGCTGGAGAAGGAGGTTGAGAGCACGAACTTCATGGCAGGGGCCCTGATACACTTTGCTGCAAGGTACCCAGCCCCCCATACAGACTCAAATAGATGGCGAAAGATCGACTCGATTATCGGCACTGGCACAACATAGTGGTCCTCACCGGCGCGGGCATTTCAGCCGAATCGGGGCTGGGCACCTTCCGCGGCGCGGGTGGGCTGTGGGAGCAACAGCGGGTGGAAGACGTGGCGACACCCGAGGCCTTCGCCCGCGATCCGGACCTGGTGTACCGCTTTTACAATGCCCGGCGTGAGCATCTTTGCGGTGGCGAGGTGCAGCCAAACGCCGCTCATCACGCGCTGGCGGATTTGGAAAACCTGTTCCCGGGTAATTTTGCACTGGTGACCCAGAACGTCGATGACCTGCACGAGCGCGCCGGTTCAACGCGTCTCTATCATATGCACGGTGAATTGATGAAGATGCGCTGCACGGCCAGTGGCAGTGTGTTCGACGCTCCCGTTCACTTCGACAGGGACAGCCCCTGCAGTTGTTGTCAACGGGCAGGGCGGCTCAGGCCCCACGTGGTGTGGTTTGGGGAGATGCCCATAGACATGGACGAGATCTACGCGCTGCTGGCGGACTACGACCTGTTCGTCGCGATAGGCACGTCGGGTAATGTCTATCCCGCAGCGGGATTTGTGCAGATCGCTCGACAGGTCGGCGCAACCACACTGGAGATCAATCCCGAGATTACCGAGGGCAGTAGCCTGTTCGAATTCCAGTGGCGTGGCCCGGCCGGTGAGCAGGTGCCGAGGCTCCGGGACTTGCTGATGTCACCTGGCTAGCTGTCAGTAATATCCACATAAAGCGTCAGGCGCTGGCCGGGATGGATGTGCTTGCGCCCCCGCAGTTCTTCATTCCAGCCGAGAATATCGTCAACACTCAGCTTGAACTTGCCGGCAATGCGCGCGAGCGAGTCTCCGCTGCGCACCCGGTAACCCAGCTTGCGTACCAGGGGCTGGTGTCCCGGCGCGGCGCCGGCCACTGCGGCGGCACCACTGGGTATCATCAGCGTGTCGCCAACCCTGATGCGACTGCCCTGAATGCTGTTGATGGCCTGCAGAACCGACACCTCGGTCTGGTGGGTACGGGCGATGCCGGAGAGTGTATCGCCGCGCTGGATGCGATAGCGCTGCCAGGCTACCCGCTGGTCGGGACCCAGTGCCTCGAGGGCTTGCCGGAAACGATCGGCTGACGCCACCGGCAGCAACAACTCATGCGAGCCGTCCGGCGGCGTCGCCCAACGGTTGAATCCCGGGTTTAGGCTGCGAACGGTCTCCGGGTCCAGGGCTGCCAGGCGTGCTACCTGGTCCAGTTCGATCTGGCCGCCGGTGGCTACCGCATCGAAATAGGGCGTGTTGGGCACCTGACCCAGGGTCTGTCCATAGCGGTCAGGGGCTGCCACCAGTTCCGCCAGGGCCAGCAGCCTGGGCACGTAATTGCGGGTTTCCCTGGGCAGTTCCAGCGCCCAGAAATCGGTGGCGAGTCCGCGCTCACGATTGCGACGTTCCGCCCGGGCAATCCGACCGGGCCCGGCATTGTAGGCAGCCAGCGCTTTCAGCCAGTCACCATCGAAGCGTTGTCCCAGTTGCGCCAGGTAGTTCAGTGCGGCGTCGGTGGATGCCCGTACGTCGCGCCGCTCATCAAGCCACCAATTCTGTTCCAGGCCCAGTTCCCGTCCAGTGCCGGGAATGATCTGCCAAAGACCCGCAGCGCGGCCATGGGAGTAGGCCAGCGGGTCGTAAGCAGACTCCATGATTGGCAGCAGGGCCAGTTCCATGGGCATGTGACGGCGTGCGATCTCCTCGACCACGTAGTGCAGGTAGGGCTCAGCGCGTTTCGATACGCGGGTCAGGTATTCGGGGTGGCCCACATACCAGTCGCGCTCCGCGGCCACCCGTTGCGCGCCTCGCTGATAGCCCAGCAGATCCTGGAAGGCCAGTTGCGGCGCTATTCTCGCCCACAGGTCAGTAGCTTCGCTGGGGGAGGGCACTGGGGCAGACAATGTGGATTGTTCAGTGAGATAGCGGGGGGAGAGCAACTGCTCGGCTGCACACTCCAGACTGGCGACAAGCGGCAAAAGCAAGCTAGAGAGCACCGCACATTTGGTGCTCAAGATGTTGTTTTTAATCACTTTTATCCTTATTGGTGGCGCCAAGCCCCGCGACACACCCTAAAAGTTGTCCTTCCAGCCGCGCACCGCGGCGAATACTGACACCGGGTCGTCCCCCTGGGCCCGGTTCTCTTCCCGTATACGGCTGATGACGCTGGCTTGCTCGCAGCGCAGGAATGGGTTGGTATCGAGCTCGAGAGACAGGGTGGAAGGCACCGTGGGCCTGTTGGCATCCCGCAGGCCCTGGTCGTGGGCGATACGTGCCTGCAGGGCCGCATTGTCCGGCTCTACCGCGGCGGCGAAGGCCAGGTTGGCCATGGTGTACTCGTGGGCACAGAACACCTGGGTGTCGGCGGGCAGCGCCGCCAGCTTCCTGAGGGAATCCAGCATCATAGCCGGGTCTCCTTCGAACACCCGGCCGCAGCCACCGGCGAACAGGGTATCCCCACATAGCAGGCAGGGCGGCTGGCCTTCTATTTCCGCGAAGAACGCGATGTGATCCAGGGTATGGCCGGGCACCTCGATAATGCTCCAGTCAATTCCAAGAATCTCCACATGATCGCCGCCCACCAGGCGCTCGCTGATCTGGGTGATGGCGGGATTGACCGGGCCCCATACCGGTACCTGTCGGTGCGCCAGCAGGCCGTCGAGCCCGCCGGTATGGTCAAAATGATGATGGGTGATGATGACGCCCGCGAGCTGCAGGCCGCGCTCCGAGAGCGCCGCCAGTACGGCGTTGGCATCGCCGGGATCGACCACCACGGCGTCGGTTTCGCCGCCGCGGGTGAGGCACCAGATGTAATTGTCGGAAAAGGCGGGGATCGGTGTGACGTCGAGCATTAATAAGCTACCATGCGGCAATGGGCCTGAAGTTTAGCGAGATTTGCAGCCGACTGGAAACCTGGTACGAAAGCCCCCGCGGCCAGTACCTGCTGCAACAGGAGCAGTCACTCTGTGCGCAGTTGCTCGACAATGTCTTCGGGTATCACCAGCTGCAGATTGGCACCACGCGCCAGCAGGCGCTGGCCGTCGACAGCCAGCTAAGCCACAAGATCTACTGCAATCTGCTCGATGGCGGTGACGTGGGCCTGCGCAGTGAACTCGACTGCCTGCCACTGGCAAATGACAGTGTCGACGTTGTGCTGTTGCACCATGCGCTTGAGTTTGCCGAGAAGCCCCATGCGCTGCTGCGAGAGGCGCACCGGGTAGTGGCACCCCAGGGCCATATCCTGGTGGTTGGCTTCAATCCCACTTCGATCTACGGTCTCGGTGCCCGCGTTTCCGGATTGTTCCCAGGCCGCCTGTGGTCGGATGCACATACCATCGGCACCCGCCGGCTGCGCGACTGGCTGGACCTGCTGGGAGCGGAAATGCAGTCTGTGCAGCACTGTTTCGTGACGCCGCCGGCAGGCGGTGACCGCATGTTCCGCTTCCTGTCCGGCTGTGATCGCCTGGCCATGCGCTACCACCTGCCGTTGGGCGGTGTGTATGCGGTGCGGGCCCAGAAAAAAGTCTCCACGCTGACGCCCAATCGCATTCGCTGGCGCAAGCCGGTCGGCGCACGCCTGATTGGCCTCACCGTACCCAAGCCGGTGGCCAGCCCCCGGGAGGGAGAAGTCGCCGCTTGAAACAGGTCGAGGCATTCACCGACGGTGCCTGCCGTGGTAACCCGGGGCCTGGTGGCTGGGGCGCGCTGCTGCGCTTCGGTGAGCACGAGCGCGAGCTGTGGGGCGGCGAGCGGGAAACCACCAATAACCGTATGGAACTGACTGCCGCCATTGAGGCATTGCGCGCCCTCAAGGAGCCCTGCCAGGTGTCCCTGACCACTGATTCTGAATATGTGCGAAAGGGCATCACCGAGTGGATCGCCAACTGGAAACGGCGCGGCTGGCGCACCGCCGCCAAACAGCCCGTCAAGAATGTGGACCTCTGGCAGGCCCTCGACGACGAGACCCAGCGCCACAGCGTGGACTGGCACTGGGTCAAGGGCCACAGCGGCCACCGGGAAAACGAAATCGCCGACCAACTCGCCAACCGTGGCATTGATGAGCTATGAGACAAATTGTACTGGACACTGAAACCACCGGCCTGGAGACCAGCCAGGGACACCGGATTATCGAAATTGGTTGTGTGGAGCTGGTGAACCGCCGCCTCACGGGGCAGCACTACCACCAGTACATCAATCCCCAGCGGGAGATCGACCAGGGCGCTATCGAGGTGCACGGGATCACCAACGAATTCCTGGCCGACAAACCCACTTTTGACCAGGTGGCGAAGGATTTCCTGGAGTTTGTCAGCGGTGCGGAACTGGTCATTCACAACGCCCCCTTCGATGTCGGGTTTATCAACGCCGAACTGGAACGCCTGCCAGCCAGCCCCGGCGCGATCGAACGGAGCTGCTCGGTGGTGGACACCCTGGTAATGGCGCGCAAGAAACATCCCGGCCAGCGCAACAACCTGGATGCCCTGTGTGCACGCTACATGGTGGACAACTCGCAGCGTGATCTGCACGGCGCACTGCTGGACGCTGAGATTCTCGCCGACGTCTACCTGGCCATGACCGGTGGCCAGACCACGTTCCAGCTGGGAGGGGGCAATGACAGCAGCTCGGAAGCCGCAGGGGAGGCGGGAGCGCCACGCAAACTGGCCGCAGACCGGCCGGCACTGAAGGTGATCCGGGCCAGTGACGAGGAACTGGCGGCACACCAGGCCAACCTGGACGGCATCGCCAGGGCATCAGGCGGACGGGTGCTGTGGCGTGAGTTGGAAGCGCAAGAGCCTTCAGCCACTGGTTAAGAGCCTTCAGCCACTGGTTAAGAGCCTTCAGCCAATAGTTAAGAGCCCTCAGCCACTGACGAATCGCCCTGAGCCATTACCATAAAGCCCTGGGCAAGCAGAGGCGGGCTCCAGGATGCCCCGAAATCAAAGTGTGTAAATCACCGCCACCAGGCCGACTGCGGTTAGTACCGCGGTATAGGGCATGGCCATGATGACCATGCGCCCGTAGGAAAGCCTGATCAGCGGCGCCAGGGCTGAGGTCAGCAGAAACAGGAAGGCAGCCTGGCCATTGGGCGTAGCCACACTGGGCAGATTGGTGCCGGTGTTGATGGCAATGGCCAGGGAGTCGAATTCCGCACGGGTGATCTGCCCGGCGTCCAGGGCGGCTTTTACATCGGTAATGTAGACCGTGGCGACAAACACGTTGTCGCTGATCATCGACAACACCCCGTTGGCCACGAAGAAGGCCGAGGTGCGCAAGTCGCCTTCCAGCGCCAATACATAGTTGATCACCGGCGTGAACAGGTGTTGGTCGTGAATCACCGCCACAATGGCAAAGAACACCACCAGCAGCGCGGTAAAGGGTAGTGCCTCCTCGAAAGCGTGGCCGATCTGGTGCTCTTCAATAATGCCATTAAAGGCCGTGAGCAGCACGATGATCATCAGGCCGATAAGACCAACGGCCGCCAGGTGCAGGGCCAGGCCCAATACCAGGATGACAGCGACAGCGGCCTGCACCACCAGCCTGGCGGTGTCGCGGGTCGTGCGGTCCTTCTCGGCATGCTCCTGGAATTCTTCCAGTACCTCGCGGACCGGTTCAGGCAGCTCGGCGCCGTAGCCAAACCACCCGGTCACCTCCAGCAGGTAGCAGGTCACCAGGCCCGCCACCAGCGTGGGCATGGTAATCGGCGCCATATTGATAAAGAAGGTCAGGAAATCCCAGTCCGCAATTGTCGCAATCAACAGGTTCTGGGGTTCACCCACCAGGGTACAAACACCACCGAGGGCGGTGCCTACAGCACCGTGCATGATCAGACTGCGCAGAAAAGCGCGGAACTGGTCCAGGTCCTCGCGGTGGTACTCCACCACATGACTATCCGAGGAGTGGTCGTGGTCGCCGTCGTGGGTCACCGTCTTGCCGGAGGCCACCTTGTGGTAGACCGAGTAGAAACCGACGCTCACGCTGATCAAGACTGCGGTCACCGTGAGCGCATCCAGGAATGCGGACAGCACGGCTGCCACCAGGCTGAACATCAGCGACAGCATCTTTTTCGAGCGCACGTTCAGCAGTATCTTGGTAAAGGTGAACAGCAGCAGCTCTTTCATGAAGTAGATTCCCGCCACCATGAACATCAGCAGCAGGATCACCTCGAAGTTGGCCTCGGTCTCGTGGAAGACGGTGTAGGGGTCGGTCATGCCCAGCACTACCGCCTCGATGGCCAGCAGCCCGCCGGGTTGCAGGGGGTAGCAGCGCAGGGCCAGGGCGAGAGTGAAAATAAATTCGGCGATAAGAATCCAGCCGGTGATGAACGGCCCCAGCGCCAGCAGAAAAAAGGGATTGAGAACCAGGAACAGGATGATGGTTTTCTTGTACCAGTCCGGTGCCGAGCCGAGAAAATTGCGCGAAAAAGCAACGGGAAGCGAGTTATCCATGAGCTAGCGCTGTTGTCCTTGAGCGGGGCCAGCCGCGCATTCTACGCGATTGCGTCGACGGTGCGTAGCAGGGGATGGAAGCCCCTGGCGACCTGACGCAGGCCAGCCTGTTGAAGTACTATTAGCGACCCGCGCACAGCGTGTGCTTGTGAAACGCCCAATAACAGCCTCTATATCCAGCATGCAGAATTTCGCTTTTCAGTCTGCCGTCGTTGAACCCGAATCCCCGGGGTCCGCCAGGTATTGCGTCTTTTACGGACGCGAGCTGTTGCTGGACTTCCGCTCCCAGGAGCCCTGCCTGCTGGACGCCAACCTGGTTAAGTTTCTGGCGCCGGCGCCGCGTACCCGGCTGTTTCTGGGCTACTGGCATGACACACCCTGCTATGCCCTGGAACTGGACACCGCAACCCCGCTGGATGCCCCGGAGCTGAAGCCCGGCAGTCTTTACCATTTGCTGGGGCGGGTTGACGACGCGCTGTTCGCGCTGGCGGGCAATGCGCAACAACTGCTGGCCTGGGCGCGTGACAATCACTTCTGCGGCCGCTGCGGCGATGCCATGGACTTTCACGGCAGCGAGAGGGCCCGCGTCTGCTCACCCTGTGAGAGCAGTGTCTATCCCAGCATCGCCCCCTGCATTATTACCCTGGTGCGCCGCGGCCAGGAGCTGTTGCTGGCCCGCAACGCCAACTTCCCCGGCGAAATGTTCAGCACCCTGGCGGGTTTCATTGAGGTCGGGGAGAGCGTGGAAGACTGCCTGCGAAGGGAAGTCAAGGAAGAGGTGGGCGTGGACGTCGGGGAGCTGCAGTATTTCAGCTCCCAGCCCTGGCCTTTCCCCAACCAGCTTATGCTCGGCTTTTTTGCCGAGTACACCGGCGGAGAGATTCTCTGTGAAGACGAAGAGATTGCCGAGGCGTACTGGTTCCGCCCCGACGACCTGCCGACCATACCGCCACGGCATTCCATAGCCGGGCAGCTTATCCGCCACCACGTCGCCCAGTGCGGCATCTGATAATCGAGGAAACAGTTTGGAATTCCTGAGTGAGTACGGCCTGTTCCTGGCCGAAGCCCTGACCATTGTTGTGGCCATCCTGGTAGTGGCAGTAGGCCTGCTGGCCCTGGGCCAGCGTGGCCAGCGCGGCAGCCAGGGCCATATAGAAATCACCAAGCTGAATGACCGCTACCGGGGTTTTCGCGAGGCCATGCAACACGCCCTGCTTAACGACAAGGAATTCAAGAAGCAGCGCAAGGCCGACAAGAAAAAGCACAAGGAAGAAGAGAAGGGCAGCGGTGACCAGGAAGAATCTCGCCTGCGCCTGTTCGTGCTGGAGTTTGACGGCGATATTCGCGCCACGGCCACTGACAACCTGCGCGAGGAGATCAGCGCGGTGCTGGGCGTGGCCCGCAGTGGCGACGAGGTGTTGTTGAAACTGGAGAGCGGCGGTGGCCTGGTTCACAGCTACGGGCTGGCCTCCAGCCAGCTGCAGCGAATTCGCGACGCCGGCATACAGTTGACGGTATCAGTCGACAAGGTGGCGGCCAGTGGCGGCTATATGATGGCCTGTGTGGCCAACCGGGTGCTGGCTGCGCCGTTTGCGATGATTGGTTCCATCGGCGTACTCGCGCAGATTCCCAATTTTCACCGCCTGCTGCGGGCCGCCAACGTGGACTTTGAGCAGCTCACCGCCGGTGAATACAAGCGCACGCTGACGATGTTCGGCGAGAACACCGATGCCGACCGGGCCAAGATGCAGGAAGACCTTGAGGATACGCACCTGCTGTTCAAGGATTTTGTCGCTACTCACAGGGAACAGGTCGACGTCAATGCGGTGGCCACCGGTGAAGTGTGGTTTGGTCAGCGCGCCATCGACCGCGGCCTGGTGGACGAGCTGCAGACCAGCGACAGTTACATCCAGGGCTGCCTGGTGGAGCGAGACGTTTTTGCCGTCAAGCACGTACAAAAGAAACACTGGCAGGAACGCCTGGGCGTTGCCGCCGAATCAGCTATGGAGCGCAGCTTCCTGAAGCTCTGGCAGGCGACAATGGAGCGCCATCACTACTGAGCTGAAGACCGCTGCACGACGAGGGTTAAACCATGACAGCATTCAACGCACTGCGGGTACACAGGGGTGATGAGGGGTTTTCCATGGGGGTCGAGCAGCACTCGGTCGACGCACTGCCGCCCGGGGACTTGCTGATACGAGTCCACTATTCTTCCCTGAACTATAAAGACGCGCTGTCGGCCTCGGGCAACCCGGGTGTCACTCGCGAATTCCCGCACACCCCTGGCATCGATGCCGCCGGGGTAGTCGAGTCCAGCGATGACGGGCGTTTCAGCACCGGTGACGAGGTTATCGTCACCGGCTACGACCTGGGTATGAATACTCCCGGCGGGCTCGGCCAGTACATCCGCGTACCCGCCGACTGGGCCGTGCCGTTGCCGCCTGGGCTCAGCCTGCGTGAATCCATGATTATCGGCACCGCGGGCCTGACGGCGGCCCTGTGCCTGGTAAAACTGGAAGCCATGGGCATGCCCGCCGGTGGTCGCGTGGTGATCAGCGGCGCCAGTGGCGGGGTGGGCAGCTTCGGCGTGGCGCTGCTGACCAAGCTGGGTTTTGAGGTCGCCGCCAGCACCGGCTCGCCGCAGGCGGGCGACTGGCTCACCAGCCTGGGAGCAAAGCAGATTCTCGACCGCGAGGTACTGGCCAAGCCGGACAAACGGCCGATGGCAGCAGGGCAGTGGGATGGCGCTATCGATACCGTGGGCGGCGTCACTCTGGCCAACATCATCAAGGAGCTCAATTACGGCGCCAGCGTCGCCGTGGTGGGCCTGGTCGGTGGCACAGACATACCTGTCACGGTGTTCCCCTTTATCCTGCGCGACGTAAACCTGCTGGGTGTGGATTCGGTGGAAATCAGCCACCAGCGGCGGCTGAATACCTGGGGCAAGCTGGCCGGCGAGTGGAAGCTGGATGGCCTGGAAACCCTGGCCAGTGAAATCGGCCTGGCGCAGGTTCCCGAACACCTGGCGGGCTTGCTGAACGGTTCTGTGCGCGGGCGCACACTGGTTAATCTGGAGGCTTGATATGGCGGGACCACTGGAGGGTATTCGAATCCTGGACCTTGGCACCATGATCGCCGGCCCGGTGGTATCCACCGTGCTGTCCGACCAGGGCGCTGATGTCATCAAGATTGAACCGCCGGGCATGGGCGACCTGATGCGCTACCTCGGCGCCACTCGTAACGGTGTCTCCAGCCTGTTCCACAACTGCAACCGGGGCAAGCGCTCCCTGGCCGTGAACCTCAAGACGGAGGAGGGCGTAGCCCTGCTCAAGGAGCTGGCCGCTGAAGCCGACGTGGTGGTTGAGAATTTCCGGCACGGTGTCACCCGAAAGCTGGGCATTGACTACCCGGACTTACAGGCGGTCAACCCGCAGCTCATCTACCTGTCGATCTGCGGCTTTGGCTACAAGGGTCCGCTGGCTGACCGGCCTGCCTACGACAATGTGATACAGACCTTCGCGGGTGTGGCTACCAGCCAGGCGAACTTTGAAACCGGCGAACCCCAGCTCTACCAACAACTGTTCTGCGACAAGATCACCGCGCTCAACGGTGCGCAATCGGTGTGTGCTGCATTGCTGGCCCGGGAGCGCGGCGCGGGCGGACAGCATATTCGCCTGTCGATGGCGGACGCCGCCGTCAGCTTCCTGTGGTGCGATGTGTCCGGCACCCGCAGCTTCCTGGCGGGAGAAGCGCACGAGGGTATCAAGGTGGGGCGCGGTCTGCGCCTGCTCAAGTTCAGCGACGGCTACGGCACCGCGTCGCCTGTCACTGACGCCCAGTTCCACGGCTTCTGTCGCGCTTTTGGCCTCGACTCAAGCGATCCCCGCCTGACCACTGTGGCTGACCGCAACAGCAACACCGATTTGCTGATGGAAATGATGCAGGAAGTCACCATTCGCGCCATGTCGCGTACCACCGCCGATGCCATTGCCGCCATGGATGCCGAGGGGGTTCCCTGTGCGCCGGCCAACGAACTGGCAGATATGCCAGGTCATCCGCAGATGGAGGCCAATAACTCCTTCGGTGAGTTTGAGCATCCCCTGGCCGGGACCATGCTGGAGCCGCACAACCCGCCGAATTTCTCCGCTACCGCTTCCCCGCCGTTGCGGCCGGCCTCAGCCCTGGGTGAAAACAGCGACGAAGTACTCGTCGAACTGGGCAAGTCCGCGGAACAGATCAGCGCCTGGCGCCAGGCGGGGGTTATTGGCTAGCAGCGCGCTGAATCAGCAGGGTAGGCAGCCCGAGGTGGTGGCTTTTCACCGTCGCTACCAGGGTGCCCGGCTTGCGGCCCTTACGCAGTTCCGAATGCGCGACCCCGGCGGCATCCAGGCGTGACAGGGTGGCCTCCAGGTCCTGGCACAGATAGGTAATGCCCCAGAAATGATCCCGCTCGACCGGTTCTTCCAGATGCTGGATAACCTCGAGAGTGAGCTTGCCACAGCGGAAGAAGAGCATCCTACCGCCCCATTCGGGCACGGCCTGGTCCAGGGCCAGGCGCATACCGAGATCGTCACCAAACAGGCGGATACAGTCATCGGCATCGCGGGTGCGCAGCACAATATGATCAACCGCCATGACGCCCGTGCTGGTTTCGACATTCGCGACGTCCCGTTCCGGGGCGACTGACAGGCCCAACTGGCGAACATCTGCAGGCAGTGTCACGTCCGCACCGTCGGACCACAGCACGACGTCACGGATGATGGCGTCTTTAAGGCTGCTGTCCTCCACCAGTTGAATGCGCACATTAGCCAGGGCCAGGCTGGCGCTGTCTGGCCGCGACTCAAAACTGCCGAGCAGGGCCCCGTATTGCTGCCTGGCGAGGGCCAGGTCAGGCACCGAGATGGTGAATATCGAAAATCCGCAGATCATTGTGAATGTGAAGAGATCCCGTGATGAATTGATGGTCAAGCTGTGCCATATTAACCCTGGTTTCAGAAAAATAAATCGGGGGAAAGAATGGATTCTAGGATGACGCGCCGCTGCTGGTTGGTGGCGCTTGCCCTGCTGCTGGCGGCGCCACTCTCGGCGCTGGCGCAGGAGGGTTACCGTTACCCGATACGCGACCGCTGGATTTCCACCGTCGTTGGTACACCTGCGCAAATCAAGGCGCCCTTGCCGACCAGGGAAGAGATTCCCCTGCGCAAGCGCCGGGTCGATGTATTTCCTGATCGGGAAATGCCGGAAGCGCTCTGGTATGACGGCAAGATGCTGTACACGGTGGCCCTGCAGAAGCAGGATGCGGCACCGGTGATGTTCCTGATTGCCGGCACCGGTGCGGCGCACAACGGCCCCAAGAACCTGATGATGGCGCGCGCCTTCTACCAGCAGGGCTACCACGTGGTGTCGCTGTCGTCGCCGACCTACCCGAATTTTGTGGGCTCAGCCTCCAGCACCGGTGTGCCGGGGCACGTGTTCCGCGACGCTGAAGACCTGTATCGGGCCATGGAAGTGGCCTGGAATGATGCTCGCGGCCGGCGGACGGCCACCAGTTATTCCATGATCGGTTACAGTCTGGGCGGCCTGAATGCGGCATTTGTCGCGCACCTCGACAGCCAGCGCAAGACCTTCGACTTTGAGCGCGTGCTGCTGATCAACCCGCCGGTCAACCTGTACAACTCCATCTCACTGCTGGACCGCATGATCGAGAACATCCCCGGTGGAGAGGACAACATCGACCTGTTCTTTAACGACGTGCTGGCTACCTTTTCTGCGGTTTACAAGCGAGAGCAGGATGATGTGGGCTTCAATGACGACTTCCTTGTGAAGGTGTTCCAGGCCTTCCAACCCAAGGACGAGGAACTGGCGGCGCTGATCGGGCTGGCGTTTCGCATGTCCTCGGGCTCTATGATATTCACCACCGACGTGATCACCGATTACGGCTTTATCAAACCCAAGGGCTACAAGATCGGCATGCATGAGAGCCTTTCGCCTTACCGGCAGGTGGCTTACAGGATCGGCTTCACCGATTTTTATCATGAGTTCTTCTACCCGTTCTATGCCGATGAATACCCCGATATGAGCCGCGATGATTTTATCGAGTCCATGGGGCTGTCGAGCATCACGGATTACCTGCGCAGCGCGGACAATATCTTTGTGATCCACAACCAGGATGACATCATCCTCGCCCCCGGGGAGATCAACTATTTCCCCGCCGTGTTCGGTAATCGGGCCAAGATCTTTCCCTGGGGTGGCCACCTCGGCAACATGGAGTACATAGAGAACGTGGCGCACATGGTGGGGGTATTCAAGCAATGAGATTCCCGACCATGAACCGGCTGCTGCGCCTCTCGCTGCTCCTGCCGCTGCTGGGCCTTGCCGCGTGCAGCAGCACGCCGCAGGGCGATCTGTCGGCTTACCCTGAGCCTACCTACAGCAAGGAACGACTGGTTCCCGATGATATTGCCCAGCGCGACGTGCAGGCCGGCGTGTACGATCCCTGGGAGGGGATGAACAAGCGCATCTACAACTTCAACTACCACTTTGACCGCAAGGTGTTTATCCCGGTCACCAATGGATGGCGCCGCTATGTACCCGGCTTTATCCGCCAGGGTATCAGCAATTTCTTCAACAACATCCGCGATGTGCGGACTCTCGCCAATTCCATCCTGCAGTTGAAGCCGGAGAAAGCGGCGCAGGCGACCGGGCGCGTGATGGTCAACAGTACGGTTGGGCTGGTGGGCTTTATCGACGTGGCTACCAACATGGACATTCCCCGGCCCAACGAGGACTTCGGCCAGACCCTCGGCCACTGGGGGGTAGGGAAGGGCCCTTACCTGATACTGCCTTTCCTCGGCCCTTCCAATCTGCGGGATGGTATTGGCTTCCTGCCCGACGCCTACCTGCAAACCGAGCTGTACGGCGGCTTCCTGGCCAAGCCCCTGCGTTCAACGATCTGGGTGTTCGACTCTATTGATACTCGCTCAAAGGTGCCGTTCCGGTACTACGAAACAGGCTCCACTTTCGAGTATGAAACCGTGCGCTGGCTGTATTCGGTCAAGCGCGACCTGGACGTAGAGAAGTAGGGGAGAGCCGAGCATGAGAGCGATCAAGATACTGGCAGCCCTGGCACTGTCTCTGGCGACCACACTCACTGCCGGCCCGGCGCTGGCCCAGCAGATGCCGGCCGCGAAGGAACCGGCGCCACCCATCCGCATTGGCACCACTCAGTCGCTGAGTGGACGTTTCGTGCAGGAGGGCACCCAGCAAATGGAAGGCCTGCTTATGTGGGTCAGCGACGTCAACGCCCGCGGCGCCCTGCTAGGGCGCAACGTGGAACTGGTGCATTACGACGACCACTCCGATCCGGATCGAGTGTCAGCGCTCTACGAGAAGCTTATCACCGAGCACAAAGTGGATCTGCTGATCGGGCCCTATTCCTCGGAACTGACCCTCCGGGCCACGGAGGTGGCGGAGCGGCACGACTTCCCCATGGTTACTGCCGGGGCGTCGGCAGACAAAATCTGGGATCGTGGGTTCCGCAACACCTTCGGGATCGATGTTCCCTCTTCCAACTACATGGACCTGGCGGTTGAAGAGGCCGCCAGGCGCGGCGCGAAAACCGTGGCGCTGTTCTATGCCGACGGTGAGTTTGCACAGGATGTGGCGCGCGGCGTGCGGCGGGAGGTCGCCAAGCACGGTATGCGGCTGGTGATGGACCGCGAGTACACCGTGGACAAGATGGACTTCAAGGTGCTGGGCCGTGAGTTACTCGATATCGAGAGCCAGGCTGACGTGGTGCTGGGCGCCACCTACCTGGAAGACTCCATCAACATCGCCAAGTCCCTGGGCGCGGGTAAACGCCTGGAAGTGGACATGGTGGCGCTGACAGTAGGGCCGGCGCTGCGCGAGTTCAGTGATCGGCTGGATGGCAACATCAATGGCGTGGTCGGCGTGGTGCAGTGGCTGCGAACCGTGCGCCTGCCCGGGGCGCAGGACTTTTCGTACCGCTACCGCAAGATGCATGGCGACAACCCGGCGGTCTACGCGGCCATCGGCTACAGCGCGGGGCAGGTGATGGAAGCCGCCGTGCGCCTGTCGGGCAGCCTTGAGCACGACGCCCTGCGTGAACAGTTGAGGACCATGCGCTTCCGGTCCCTGCTGGGGCACTACCAGGTGGACGAGACCGGCCGCCAGGTGGGCAAGCGCAATTACCTGCTGCAGTGGCAGGACGGGCGACGGCGCCTGGTGTCACCGGACAACATCGCCGAGCGCAAGCTGATCTATCCGCGGCCCTGACCGCGCCGCGACCGTGAAACGGCGGTAGAATTCATTTATAAGTTATTGAATTAAATGAATAATCCCGCCAGGCCAAGACCTTACTTCAACTCCCTGCTGGCAGCCCTGCTGTGCACTGCCAGCAGTCTATGCCACGCCTGGGGCCCCCAGGGTCACAGGCTGGCGGGCGCGCTCACCGAGAGCTTCCTGTCTCCTGACACCCGCCGCGCAGTCACCGCTTTGCTGGGTAATGAACCCCTGGCTGAAGCATCCACCTGGGCTGATCGCATGCGCGATAGTCCGAGCCCATTCTGGCAGGAGAGGGCGGGACCCTATCACTACGTGACCGTGCCAACGGCGACCACCTACGCCAGCGTCGGGCCGCCCGGCAAAGGCGATTCCGTGACCGCCCTGACCGAATTCCGAGCGGCTCTGCAGGACGCTTCGACCAGCCGGGCGCATCGGCAGCTCGCACTGCGTTTCTCACTGCACATCATCCAGGACCTGCACCAGCCACTGCACGTTGGCAACGGCAGGGACAGGGGCGGCAACAACATCAAGTTAAAACTGCGCGGCAAGAGAACCAACCTGCACCGAGTGTGGGACAGCAGCATCCTGGGAGTAGCAGGGCGCTCGGATGCCGAGTGGCTGCGCATACTTTCAGACGTTTCCCCGGAGCAACGGGCCGCCTGGTCAGAGCCAGACCCAATGGTCTGGATTGCGGAAAGTACCGCATTGCGCGACAGCTTGTACCCCGTCACCAGCGTTGTGGATGTCGAATACCTGCAGCACTGGCTGCCCACGGTTGAGCTGCGTTTGCAGCAGTCTGCCTTGCGTGCGGCTACCTGGCTGAACAGTGTAGATTTCGCGCAGCCCTAAAGAGGCTGGTAATCGAACTCCTGGGCACGTGGATTGCGAGCGAAATAACGCTCCGCGGCAATGGCTTTCTCGCAGATAGGCAGGTCCCAGAACAGGCCTATGACATTGTCCGAAGCAATGCGAAACCCGCGCTCGCCATAGTCCTGGTAGCGGTGTTCGCAGTAGGACTTCTGTTTGCCCCGCTCCTGACAGGCCGCGATTTTTTCACGCCGTATCGGTTCGAGCCTGGACTGCCGCGCCTTGTCGCAATCGGCGAGAAGGCCGGATAGCTGCCCCCGCGCCACGCGCTCTGCCGCGCTGTCTGCGCTGATCATCAGGGCTGCCGCAAACACGACCACGCGAGATACCGTGGGAGACAGAACTCGATAGAGATGGCTCATGCTTTGCCCAATTCCATTGCTTTTCCCAGTCTTGATTAGCATACCCCTCGCACCAACGATCACAAGCGCGGCGCCGGCACGGGCTCGCCGGGGTAGCCCACTATGACTGCTTCAAACACCAGGACTCAATGGGTGTATCGCTGCCGCGCCAGGCAATCTCTGCCGGTTTCATTTAACGCCTCATCCCTGAGGCAGCGATTCGCGCGGTACAGAAATGAAAATCGATCCAGCAGCTCGTAACACATGACGATCTCCCCGCGGTTTTCTTGCCAGTACGCAGTTTCTTTGCCGAAACAGCCGGTGAAGCTGATAGAGATATCATGTGGCAGCACCACCAACCGTTCCAGGTGGGTAGCCACTGTTTCGGCGATACCTTCTTTCTTTACCAGCGCCGCCAGGCGCTTATGCGCAGCGTGGAGCGGGGGCTCGTAGACCACGTGCACTTTGCCAGGGCGCTCTATCCCCTTGTAAAGGCTGCCGTAAACGTCGATGACCCTCCTGGTGGCCCGACGCGCCTGTTCATGTTCATAGTCCGCGCAGGCAAACGCCCGCTGAAAGGGTAGTCCCAGCTCTTCCTCAACGGCCTCATACTGATCGGGGTCACTGCCGTACAGCAGACACATGATGTCGTAGAAACGCTGAATGTCGAGCGGGTGATTGTCCCAGTACGGCACCGGCGTCCCGTTGCTCTGCTCCAATAGCCATTCCATACGCCAGGCATGCGCCACCATGATCACTTCGTCCTTCGGAGGCATCCGATCCGGTACCCCCATATCAGCCGACCCGTGAAGCACGGCAATTGTCGCGATCTGGTCGGCAACGCGCTCTTCATTGCTGAACACGGGGATATCCAGCTCAGCAATCAGGGCATGGGCAACTTCGTGCAGGAGTGTCCACAGGGTGTTTGCCGCAATGAACTGCTCTTCTGTGTACCCAACAAGCGATGCGGCGGGCATTGCCTCGTTCTGGGGCTCTTGTCCCTGGACAGGTCGCGGCAGTGTGCAAGCCAGGGATAGTGCAAAAAGCAGCAGGAACCCCTGAACCTGCCTGAATTGGGTGCCCGCTCTCATACACACGCCGCCAGTAGACTGCAGCGGCAGGCTCGCGGGCTTAAGCCCCAATTGTGCGCTTCAACGCTCCAGGTCATACGGTACTGCAACGTGAAGGGTCTGTTTTTCAAGGTCGCAAGCAAAACCCGTCAGCGAGATGTGGTGACCCCTATGGTAACAAGGCTCGGGCTACTTATTTGCGTCAACAATGGCGGTTTGTCGTGGAGATATCCTGATATCCCATCCCGCGTCAGAAGCGTGCCGCTGGGCACAGGAGCCAGTTTTCCTCTGGGAGAAGGCAGCTATTGGCGCCAAGGGACCCAAAGTGCGTACAACGGCTCCACGAGTGGGCCAAGGCGCGGAAATGACAGGCCTATCACGCGAGCTATCCGCTGTGTGACGGCTGTGTTCCGCCTGGCGTGAAAGGAGGCCATACTCCCGGGTTTCCACCCGGCAGTAAATCCGAAAAAGGTGCTTTTCGAGCGTACTAGGCTATGAACCTGCCGGTGGAGGCGGGGGCGTGCAGATTCTCTGTGTAAGCCTTCTCCCCGTTTGTTGGTAGTCTTCACAAACGGAAACCACCACACCGTCGGTTTGCGCGGCTGGAACCGGGATCCCCCTAGCGATAGTGAAGGTCTCAGAGGCCAGCAGGGTATCTTCGTACCACAGTTCAAACTGCCACTCGCCAGGTATCAGCTCTTCCTCCTCGTCGAACTCATAGGCGAGGATGTGGCCGTCGCCAACAATGGCGCGCTTTTTCCCGGACTCCATTGAGCTGCTATTGCGAATGACTTCCCTGATGGTTAATCGTGAGCCTTGCCGTTTGCCGGCTACCGAATAGTAGATGCCAAACACCTGGCCCAGTGCGGCGGGTATTTGATCAGTACGCTTTATGCTTTGGATATCCGCGGACGCCCGTTCCGCTGTAAACAACCCAGCATAATGGATGCTTGCTGAGTAGGAGGAGTCCGCATTCGCCGTGACGCTGAGTACCGTCAGGAACATAAAAACATAGACGCATTTCATGTCCATCTCGCGTAAGTAGCTAAGATGCATGCAAAGGTAGCAGGTGCCTGTACCAGCGACAACAGAGAGGCGCGCCAAGAATTGTAAAGCTACGCACGGGAAGCCATATATGCGCATAATCTATATTATGTCAAATAGCATCAATTCCGCCCAAACTGTGCATCCACGCACAACCAATGCCGCAGATCAATTTTTACGCGGTCACTCTGGGTTTAATCTGGCGTACCGATTTTCTGCAGGGATGCAGCCATGTGGATCGGTAAACCGCCCTTCGAGCGGTACTTAAACGACGACTACGTGATGCGCGCTTGCCGGGTGAGCCGGTCCACGGTCCACCGCTGGCGCAACGGCGACACCGCCATACCCCACACGGCGTGGCAGTGGTTGCAGGCCTGTGCCCTCGGTCTGGTGATCCCCGAGGACTGCCCCTGGTCCGGGTTCCGTTTCCACCAGGGCCAGCTCTGGACGCGCTCAGGCTTTGCCCACCACCCCGGCGAGCTGGACCAGTGGCACATGACCCGGAACTACGCACAGACGCTGGAGCGCGCCCTCGAACACGCCCGCGCGTATATTGTGTACTTGGAGCGCGTTGCGCCGCGGGCGGAAGTCATCAAGCTGATTGAGATGCGGCCCAGCCTAACGGACGGCCAAGAGAGCAACGGGTGGTTTCAAAAGCCGAAACGCGTTGACTAATGTTCAGCGGCTACAAGGAGTATGCAATGAAGAACTTAATACTAGGGTATCTGGCGTTGGGTGTCTTTTTAATCAGCACCATCACTCCGATCGTTTTGTACCTCTCTACGTTCGGGACCGCGTTTTCATCAGACCACAGTCGCTGGGCAGAGACCGGAGCATTCCTCTCTGGCATTTATTCACCGATGATCGCTGCAATGGCGTTGATCGTGCTCGGTTTTCAGCTCTCTCTACAAACACGCATGTATAAGGACCAGAAGATTCAGTCCGATGTCCAGATGCTCCGAGAAAGCGCCCAGGACTACCTAAACTCATTAAGAAATTCTCTGGATCCAAAATGCGACCCAAATGCCCCCAGCGCGATAGAGTTCCTAGAAGCAATTGATCAGATGAGCATGGACGACCTTCGTAGCGACGACGGGCGGGCGACCTGCGCATTATTTGCCAGGGAACATCGCACCGTACTGAGTTCTTGGTCTGGAATCTCAGCCTCGCTTGCCGAACTCGCCTATCTAGATGACCCCAAATCTGATTTGGCTATCTCTGACCTAAAGCTCAGGTTGATTAGAGATTTTTCGGAGATCACCTGCATCCAACTAGACAAAGGTATATTCGGCGTGAGTTTAGATGAGACCACCCCTGACCTATACACCAATTTCTGGCGTCCAGAAGATGCATAGCGACAGCAGGCAGCCTAGAAATGAACCGGTGGCCTAAGCGTCAGTGATCGTCGTGGCGATCCTCAACACGGTCTATGCGCCCGTGCAATGCCTTGACCGCTTCCCGAAGGTAGTCGATATGTACCTGGTGCTTGGCAATAACCGTGCGGGCGCTGAGCAGTCCGGACACGATTCCGCTCCCCAGCGCCGTCAGCACGTACTGGAACAACTCGCCCATCGCTACCGGCGCTTACGTGTCGCACAAACGACTCTATAGGCGTTTCTGCCAACACAGTTCTGACAGTAATACTGTCTCTTGATCAACGAAGCATTGGCAGGCATCTATAGCGTTCAATATCTCTATACCCTTTCCCCAAAGTGAATCCGCTGACGGTCGACTTTGACCGCCTTTGGGGCCCGCAGTAGTCCAAGTTTTGGATTTTCCTGCATATCTGGGTGAATTTACCCAGACAACCATCTATCCCATTGATCTAATAAATAATAATCTCTCAAGCTTTTGCAAGAATAGACTCCGGTGGGCGGGCACAAAAACTCGGACGCGAAAGTGCCCCTCGATCTCTACTCCGTCTCTGTTTCTGGAACAAACAGTGTGAAGCCCGCTTCAAGCACAATCGCATCGATGTGCCCTGCCCCTTCTCCGTCGCCAACAATAACGTGCAGATGTGTGCGCTTGCCGGGGTGCGTGAACACACCGATTTGGTTTCTGGCTGCCCATACGCCTGCGATCCGGACCTTCTTGTCATCGCCTTGGAACAGGATTTTGGCATTTCGGTGCGACGTTTTGCTGTGCTGCCCCTCGCCGCGTCGATTCAAGACGTGGTAGGTCAGCTCGTCGGCGTACCCCTCGATACGAAACGGGAATGATTGCTCCGAATCGAGTCCCAGCTTGCCAAGAGAATCACCTAACCATTCCTCAAGCTCAGCCAAGCTCTCGATTCGTGTCCCGATCTCAACGCGCCTCCACGAGTGCGCCCCGCCGTACGCCAAAAAGGGACCACCAAGGTTTCGATCCGATGCCACCTTTTGCCCGGTTTCAGTTACCCGGGAGACGAATACTTCTCCTGCGTACACTGTGATCTCACCTTTCAGACCCTCAACCGGCCCAACCGCGACATCAAGTTGCTCCAAGGGGAGTTTTGCAAGCTTGTAGGCGGCAGATAGATCACCAGTGGTGAACATCTCCTCCCGGCTCCCGATCGCGCGGACCCAGTACGCCTGATTCTGCGATTGCCCGTGTACCGTCTGTCCGAACGAAAAGGACTCCGGTGAGGCGAAGCCGCCGTCCGTATAAGCCTTTGGAGCCCGCTCAAACAGGAAGTCTATGAACGCTTCCACAAGCGCGGTATCGGCGCCGGCACGATTGGTTGCCGCTACACCAATTTCAGCACCAAACCGCGCGGCTTCAGGCACCTCAACAAAAGCAAGCTTTTCAGGCCAGCGCTCTGCGTAGAACCTGGCCAGGTGACCGAACACAATACCCACAGGCGCGATGCCGGCCGTTACGGCGTAGGGAACATCTCGGTGCTGAATCGCCAACCGCCCTGGAAAATCCGCGATCTCTCTTGACAGCAACGCGTCTGCCCCGGCATCTCCAAGCAGCGATTCAAGTGTGTCGATGTACTGCTGGCGCGCACCCCGCTCTAACGGTGTTGCCATTACAAACGGGAGATCAGAGGCCACGAAATCATCGAGATTCGCTATTTTTTCCGCAAGCGTCCGATCAATGAGTAATCCCATACCTTGATGTTTGGCAAGCACCCTGGCAGGACTGGCTAGCATGCCGGTCGCATCGAGCCTTTCCATAGGGCCACGGCCCAGTATCACAATGTCAGGAAAAACCGGGCCGTCTGGAGATACCGGCAGCAGAGCGTTACCAAAGCGGAACCCGCGTCGCTCGAGTCCCCTGATGATCATGACCTGAGGCAACGTGACAATAAGAATCTCGCCAGATGCCATATTGCATCGTTTGGAGCGCTGACAGTGGGCTGGAAATTCGTTCAGCGCTATAGGAAGCAACACCGGGTAGTGATTGCCTTCCGTAAAGATCGTGAGCTTCGCTGACCCGTCGATTGGTCCAATCACGTCTGGTACAGCGTTGGTCAGCCCATCGTTTCGGCCCTGAGCCCCATCTACACGGAATAGCCCGGAATTGGCTGGGTAGCTAGGCCAGGGAAGCGGCTCACCCACAGTGGCCTGAACGACGCCAAAAACCAGGACTAAGACGATGGCTGCCGAAATCCTGGCCGGCCACGAGTGTCCATCAGCCTGATTGTGTCCGTTCACCTTCTGTCTCTGCCTCCGTCGAAATAGTTGGGTTTCCATGCATATTCGGGTACGTAGGCCCAGATGATTTGCAAACGTATTGGCTTAAACACATTAGCGTATTCGCCGAGGCGTTCCACTCACCGCAAGTGGGGCTTTAACGGGAACAAGGTCACCCACTAGCAGATCGCGCCGCTCCGCTTGGCACGACAAAAAGTGGTTTTTAACACGGCGTTTGCAGAATATAGGGCCTGGCACACCTTGTATTTCACCAGCAGTTTGCCCGTCCAGTCTTGCGCAATTGCAAGAAATCCGCGGCCTTTCGCCACTCCTAATCATCCTACGCAGATATGCTGAGCTTAGTGAAACCGCGGACGATTAAGGCAATTACAAATCACCGCCTGGAAAAATGCTTGCATTTATTCGACCGACCGGTAGGATGAACGCTGCAAACCGCCTGCAAAATAAACCATAACAAGGGAGCTGCACATGTTCAGACACTCAAAATGTCGCCGTTCGGCATCGATTCATCAGTCGCCACAGAAGCCAACCGCCCTTCTCTCGGCGATTGCTTTTGCAGTAGCGCTGAACCCCACGAGTCCGTCTCACGCTCAAGAGAGCGCGATTATGGAGAACATCCTGGTCACGGCAACTCGCCGGGAAGAATCACTTCAGGATATTCCTGCAGCGATCTCCGCCGTGTCCGGAGATCAGTTCGAGTTCCAACAGATTAATGACCTTCGGGACCTGGGTTTCGTTGTACCGAACGTGCAGATCACCGGTTCCTTAGATCAAACGTTCATCAATATTCGCGGTTCATTTACAGGCTCTGCGGATGGGCCAGCGATTGATCAAGCTGTCGCCGTGTATGTTGATGATATTTACACTATCGGCCCTTCAGATATGCCGGTCAATTTCTTCGACGTAGAGCGCGTCGAGGTGTTGAGAGGCCCACAAGGGACACTGTTTGGACGTAACGCTACGGGTGGCGTTCTGGCAATTCATACTCCCGATCCCAGCTTTGAAACTGAACTTGGATTCCTTGCGAGGGCAGGAAACTTCGATCTCACGGAGTACTCAGGGTTTATCAGCGGGCCCATCATTGATGACCGCTTAGCGGGCCGGGTTTCTATGAACCTCGAACAGCGTGATGGGTTCTACGAGAATACCAATACGGGTAACACCAATGGCGACCAGGACAATTTCGAAGCTCGTGGCTCGTTGCTGTTCCTCCCTAATGATCAGGTCGACATAGAAGTAGGCCTGTCATATGCCGACTCTGACAATGGGGGACCGAGCGTGGCGTCGCTGACCTCAGGGCTGCCTGTGAACTACCCAGATTTCCGAAGCGATCCTGATTACACCAACGCCGCTTTGGATACGATTTCTGAACGTGAAACATTCGGAGGGTTCGTAAACCTCAACTGGGAATTGGGGGATCATACGTTGACATCAATTACCGGCTATCGGGATTTGGAATTGGAGCAAAACCAAGTCTCGTTCATGGACCCCTTACCCATTTTTGCAATCTCAATTGAAGAAACTGGCGAACTATTCACGCAGGAACTTCGGCTAGCATCGAGCGCGGAAGATCGGCTTTCATGGATCACGGGTGTGTACTTTATCAACACTGATCGAGATCGCCGTGAAGGCGTGGCGTCACCAGTACTTGGTCCGGGTTTCCAGCAACAAACTGTTGAGCTAACAGGGTGGTCAGTGTTCGGAGAGGCTTTATACCGATTTAATGACCAATGGTCGTTGACTTTAGGGGGGCGGTACTCTTACGAAGACAAGGATGGCGAAACCTCCAAAGCAGGCTTGATTTTTACCGGAGGCCCCGAAGTTTCCGGTTCATTTGGAGACACCTATGATGCTTTCACCCCGAAGGTCACTCTGACATATGCACCTACTGAGGACGCGTTGTTCTACGGAACGATATCCCGCGGGTTCAAGGGTGGTGGATTCGACTTTGGTGGTGACACCCCGGAGAGTCTTATTGTCGGGTTCGAGCCAGAATTCGTGACGAATTACGAGCTCGGTACTCGCTCAATGTGGCTGGATCAGCGCTTGACTTTGAATGCGGCCCTGTTCAGACAGGATTTTACTGACCAGCAGGTTCGCGTTCCTCCAGAGCCACCACAGATTAACTTCGTTCCGTCTAATGTAGGGGAGTCCTTTTCACAGGGGCTTGAGCTGGAGCTGTCCTACGCAACAGATGTCTGGAATCTTGGACTCGCTTATACCTTACAGGAGTTTGAGATCACTGAGGGGCCATTTGACGGCAACGAGATGCCACTAACGCCAGAGTCATCGCTAACGCTTTTCGCTGGGGCTTACTGGAACCTTCCGAATAATTTGGGGCACGTACGCGTACAAGCGAACGTCGCTTTCCGATCCGAAATCTGGTCGGATATCAACAATTCCGACACCCCTCTTTTCCGAGATGCCACAGAGATTGATGGCCTGGTGAACGCATCGGCTGAGTGGACGCTTCCCAACGATCAGTGGGCCGTCAGCATCTGGGGACGCAATATCACGGACGAGCGCGCGGTGACGTCGGGCTTCAACTGGACCGAGTTTACGTCACTTGGTGGTTACGACGGGATCGGAGAGGCCTATTTCGCAACATACACGGCACCTGCTACTTACGGCGTCACAGTGAGTTTTAGAAAATAGGATAGCCCTTGTGTGCTATGACCGAGTGTGATCACTCGTCATGCATTTGGGGCTACATTGGAGTATTAGGTAATCGTTGGCATCTTTGTGCGGCACGGCACGTTTGGAACGGTAGGCCCGTTAGGAGCGACCGTGCCGCTGGAGAAGCAGCACAGCTTGTTTACAGAGGTGCCATCAAAGACACCGCAAAAATGCGTTTGGCATTCACGCAAGCAAGTCTCTCGTTCAGTATGCGTGCTTGAGACCTACTACCTACGAGGAAGCCGACGTTAGCGAAAAACTATATTCTGGTCTCGTTTTGACCCTTTAGATTTAGCATTTTTCGGGCGTCTTCGGGAGCAGCAATTTCAACACCCAACGCTTCAAGAGAACGCCGCACATTTAGAACCTGCTCAGCGTTGGATACAGCGAGCCTTCCTGGTCCCGCCCATAGAGAATCTTCAAGCCCAACACGCACGTTACCGCCCATTGCAGCTGCTTGAGCCGCTACTCGCATTTGGCTGGCACCCGCACCAAGCACAGACCAGTGGTAGTCGGCTCCAAACAGTCGGTCAGCCGTGCGCTTCATATGAACCACATCTTCTGGATGGGTCCCAATCCCTCCCAGGAGGCCAAATACGGATTGAACAAACAACGGTGGTTGGACCAAACCTCGTTCAAGCATGTGTGCCAAGTTGTAGAGATGGGCGATGTCGTAGCACTCAAACTCGAAGCGAGTGCCGTTACCTGCGCAGGTCTCCAAGATGTACTCGATGTCTTTGAACGAGTTTCTGAAGACGAGATCTCTTGAGGCCTCCAGGTGGTCACGCTCCCACTGGTGTTTAAGACCTGGATACCGCTTCAACATTGGATACAGGCCAAAATTGATTGATCCGACGTTGAGCGAGGCGAGCTCTGGGGCAAATTCTTCCGCTGGCTTCACTCGCTCTTCGACCCTCATAAACGGACTTCCGCCGGTAGTGATATTGATGACCACATCGACGGCCTGCTGAATCCGGGAAAGAAACGGGCGAAAACCATCTGGTGTTTGATCTGGCCTCCCATCATGCGGATTGCGAGCGTGGAGGTGAACGATCGCTGCCCCAGCGTCCGCCGCACCTATGGCTGCTTCAGCAATCTCATCTGGGGTAATCGGCAGATGCGGGGACATTGATGGCGTATGAATGGCGCCCGTCACGGCGCAGGTGATTATTACTTTGCGTCGTTCCACCATGGAACTCCCTCTCAATGGTGCATCGTCTCCCCGCACAGCCTTGACTACTGCGCATCGCCATCACCCGGCGAAGCGCGGTTCTGGTAGGCCTTTAATGCCCAACCCGCGAATTCGGAACAGGCTGCCCGCCGCAAATTGAGGACTTGCTTCAATGCTAAAGTGCTCATGTGCATCAGCACCCGGGTGCTTTACGCGCGCCATTGAGGTCACGTAGATCTCGTCCAGATTCGGCCCGCCAAACATAACGCTGGTTATGTTGCGTACGGGCATGCCGATGCGCCTGTCGACCTTGCCGTCTGGGGCATATCGAATAAGGTCACCACTTACCAGTTGCGCATTCCAAACAAACCCTTCCGCATCCACCGTGGAGCCATCTGCCAGGCCTTGATCATCGGCGGTTGTCGCGAACACTCGACGATTTGAGACATGCCCATTCTCCAGGTCGTAATCGTAGGCCCAAATTAGTTCTTGAAACGTGTCGGCAAAATAAAATGTCTTGTTGTCAGGACTCCAGCATGGCCCATTGGAGCAGATGATTCCGTCGTCCAGTTTTCGAACACTCAGGTCTTTTTCTAAGAGCCAAAGCCCACAGATCTTGTCGGCCTCTAGATCATCCATCGCACCGGCTAGAAAACGACCCTTGCGATCGCACTTGCCATCGTTCAGGCGTATTCTTGGCTCGTCAGCATCAACCAATTCGATGCACTCGGATTTGCCGGTATCAAAATCAAAAGTGTAAAAGCCGTCATCGAGCGCCAGGATAGCCCCTCCCCGCTCACGGAGTGCCATGGCGCCAATGTCTTGATCGAGCGACCAATGACGCAGGTCTCCGCTCGCTGGATCGAGCCGCCAGATAGCGGGTTTGTTGACACGGCGCCCCGTTCCGTCAACCCAGTACAAAGCCTCCTCGGCAGTGTCCCAAACCGGACCTTCTCCTAGATGATTGTCGCAGGCAAGAACGCACTCAATTGTGAAGCTATCTTCGATCATCGTTTTCCTCCGGTTCGCGTCACCAACCCACCAATCCTGGTTTTTTGCTGGTTTTCTTTCGTCGCGTCTGAGCCTGACGATCTCTCGCGATCATCGTCCAACGGTGACAGGTAATAGTCACATTATAACTACCGGTCGGTAGTATTCAATCATCAAAGACTTTAGGGCACTGACAACGATTGCTGGCTATTCACTACCGCGCCAGTGCAATCCAATTGGGACCTCGCTCGCCGCCTCAGCTACCGAGGTTCACGTGTTGATTTCTGTACCGCTGACGAGAGGCTGATTCAACACAGAATTGGCACTTTCGCGACGAACGCTCAGAGCAGCTTCCCGGTGCCTGTCACCGGCTTGACCCGAGCTCCGTGCAACTGCATATTTGTACCTACTGGTAGATAGTATGGTGCATGCAATGCTCAGCTTCAAAGATAAAGTCGTTCTAATCACAGGCGCCTCGGGAGCCCTGGGATCAGCATATGCACGCGCGTTTGCTAAACGCGGTGCAAAGCTCTTTCTTAACGACATTCACGCGCCGCGCAGCCCAAAGCAGGGCTACCGCTCTACGGTCAGTGATCTTTCTGCCGAACTAAATTCACATGGAGCCACGGCAATAGCGAACTCTACGTCTGTCATGGATGGTGCGCATATTGTTGAAAGTGCCATCGAGGCTTTCGGACACATAGACGTAGTGATCAACAATGCCGGCATCTTGCGCGACAAAGCCTTTCACAATCTGACTGATCGTGACTGGCAAGCCGTGTTAGATGTGCATCTGACAGGCGCCTACACAATCAGTCGCGCCGTCTGGCCACTCTTTAGAGCGCGAGGGGCTGGCAAAATCATCATGACCGCATCTGCGGCTGGCATTTACGGTAATTTCGGGCAAGCGAATTATAGTGCTGCAAAACTGGCGTTATTCGGTCTGGCTCAATCCCTAGCAATAGAGGGGCGTGCAAAGGGCATTTGCGTCAACACGATTGCCCCTCTTGCAAGGTCTCAACTGACTGAAGGGATAATGCCCGAAGCACTGCTCAATGTGCTTCAGCCTGATGCCGTCGCGCCGTTCGTACTCTGGCTATGCCACGAGAGCTGCAATGAGACTGGTGGTCTGTTTGAGACCGGCGGCGGTTGGATATCAAAGCTCCGATGGGAGCGCTCCGAGAGTGCAGTGCTCGAATCCGATACTCTAACCCCTGAAGGCGCAAGCACCGTTTGGGATCAGATGTCCCATTTCGATGAACACCTCTCGCCAACCACATCCGCAGACACAGTTAGGACAATGATCGCCGCGCTTCAGTCAAAGGGTTAGGCGCGAGCAGTAGCTGACTGCGAAGAAGAATCAGGCCTTTAGAGTATAAGCATCGGTCAGGCAGCATTGTTTTGGTACAGACCTTAGTAGGCTGGCTTTCGAGCATCTTGAAAGGCTTTCAGGCCTTCGGCAAACAATCCCTCGTCGATACAGAGTCCCTGCGTGCGATCTTCCAGTTCAAGGACTGCGTCCAGATCATTGATCTGCAGGGCCCGATTGAGCGTTTCTTTGGTTTTCCGGAGGCCTAACTCAGATGATTTAAGCATGCGATCCGCGAGGTCTTGAGCCGCCTGATCCAGGGCGGCGGGCATCGACACGCTCGATACAAGATTGATCTCTTTTGCGCGATCGGCAGTCACGGGATCACCGGTGTACAAGACTTCACTCGCGTGACTGAGCCCAACAATCTTTGGGAGAAAAAAGGAAAGACCCATCTCACAACCAGATGCTCCGCGCGCAATAAAGGCATTACCGAACGTTGCCAGAGTACTGGCCAGGCGAATATCTGCTGCTGCAGCGAGCGCCAACCCGCCTCCGAAAGCGGGACCATTGACCGCGGCAATAATTGGTTGCGGGCATCGCCGCATCGCTCGAATAATGCCAGCCAGGCTGGCTTCTGGCACACCGTCTCGCCCCAAGCCGCGCGGGAATCTCTTCTCCGGGTGTTCTAATCGCTCCTTAAAATCCAAGCCCGCACAAAACGCGCGCCCTCGTCCAGTTAAAACAACAACCCTCGTCGTCAGATCATCTTCGAGCGCACGAAAAGTATCCCAGAGCTCTTCAACCAATCGTACCGAAAGCGCGTTCATTCGGTTTGGACGATTAAGCGTCACGCGCATAATCGGGCCACCCCGCTCAATGTTCAGTGGATCGGTCATGGATCAGCACTCTCTCATTGTTCAAATGATCCGCTCGGATGCCACGCTCGCAGGCATTTCGCAAACCAGCGTTTCAGCGTGATTTCAAACCATTAAGAAGAGCCTGGACCACAGTTTGCGCCACTTCCTTCGCGGACTTTCGCCCATCTTCATCGTACCAATGGGCGAGCCAGTTTAGTGAGCCAAAGATAGCCAAATAGGTTATCCCGAGGTCCTGATAATCAATTTGACCCGCCTTCTTCGCGGCCTTAAAGCTCCGGAAAACCACTTTTTCAGCACGCGCGATACGCTCTTCAACTTCGCTGCGACTCTCCGGCAAAAGGGATTGGCGCGAGATTATGGCCAGGCACTTCCCGTAGTCGCTCATGATGACGCCGGCATAACTAAGGAGCATTTGCTCAAGCCTGAGCAGCGGGTCATCGTACGACGCCTCAGCCGTTTCAAGCGCCTCAATGATGCTTTCCTGGGCACGACGCTTGATCTCGAGCGCCAGGTCATCCTTGCTGGAGATATAGTAGTACACCGTCGGCTTGGTGATGTTCAGCATCATGGCCAAATCATTGAGCGAGGACGCTTCATAGCCTTTAGAGTGAAACAGTGAGGCAGCAGCATCGATTACAGCCTCACGCTTGTTGTCAAACTCCTTGTCGCGTGAGCGTTCCTCTTTTGCGGACCAAGGACTTTGCGATTTCTTCGGTCGCCCTCTCCGTCTCACTTTAGCTTCAGCCATGATCAGTTGTCCTTTCTACCGTGTGTAGGCGCATGATACAGGTATATCGTTCTCTGCCCCGCATCATGAGTAGCGAAACGGCCCGCTTCGCGATCTTCATGTTCAGCCAGTCGTTACTCTAACACGGCTGTAAGTTCATCTCCCTCATGTGAAAGACCACTTGCCGTGAACAACATGGTGTAAAAACTCTCTTGAAAAACTACCGACCGGTAGATAAAATTTCAAGCACTACGCTCAGATATTTTCAGCTTTGGTCTACATGTGCCACAAAAGGAGAATAAGAATGCATTGGACGCCTGCAGGATGCTTAGAATGAACCGCTCTACCGCGGATGATGTGGACGACTTAGCTACGCTTTCGCGGCGACAAGAAAGCAGGTTACCCGCGTGGCAATTGGTTGCCTATGGTATACCTGATATGGGAACGAAGGCGATGAGCTATCCCGCGCTTGTTGCTCTGCCCGCTTTCTATGCAACCTATACAGACGTAACACTCGAGCAGATCGGCGTCGTTCTACTCGCGGTTCGCTTTATCGACGCGTTTACAGATCCGATTATCGGATATCTTTCCGACCATACAAAAACCAGACTCGGTGCGCGAAAACCTTGGATGCTGGCTGGCGCAGTGATTGCAGCAGTGAGCGCGTGGTTCTTGTTCCGTCCCGCTGAGACAGCGACCGTTACCGATTTTGCGATTTGGATGTTCATGCTCTACCTCTCATGGACCATGATCACAGTGCCCTATTTCACCTGGGCCTCGGAACTATCCGGCGACTATGTCGAACGATCACGAATCACAGGATATCGAGGGTTCTTCACCGAGCTTGGGAAGTTTGTTTTCATCGTGATCCCGTTTTTGCCGTTCATAACTGAGTCCGAGTTTGGGCCAGAGACATTCGACGCGCTTTCCATACTGCTGCTCGTTCTTTTGCCGGTCAGCATAGGTGTCGCGGTGCTAGGCGTGCCGCAAGGACAACGGCTTGGCCACAACCGCATCAATATCGGGACCTCTCTTAAGGCCCTCGTTAAAAACGGGCCTTTCGCTCAGCTATTGTTGATCTTTCTATTCAGCGGCTCAGCCATCGGCTTCATACTCACTACGCTAATTCTTTTTGTCGGGGGATACTTTCACTCGCCTGATAAAGCACCGCTTGCACTCCTAATCTCGAGCATCGTTTCCATTGCGTCCTATCCGGTCTGGATATGGATCTGCAAACGTATGGAAAAGCATCGTGCGTGGGCTTTGGGGCTGAGCATACAATTGGCTACCCTGGTCATCAGCGCGCTCCTGCCACCTGACCCTGAAGCGATTTGGGCCTACTTAACCGTTTACGCGATCGGGAGCTTTGCGTTCACCGCACATCTTATCGTGCCTACGTCTATCCTCGCGGACGTCATCGACTACGACATTTATAAAACCGGTGAGAACCGTGCGGGTCTCTATTTTTCAATCTTTATGTTTTTCTACAAATTGGTGTTCGCGATCGGGTCAGGGGTTGCCTTCCTGTTACTCGCCGCCTTTGGGTTTGACGCAGATAACCCAACCGCTTCTAGTGGCTATTCGGGATTGCTCCTTGTATATGCCTGGATCCCGGCCGTGTTACTAGCCGTATCGGTCGGACTAATGACACGGTTTCCAATCACCAAACGGCGCCAAACAGTGCTGCGCGCTTGGATTGAGCGTCGGAACGCTCAAACACAAACACTCAAAGAGGTTATATCTTCGTAATGGTCCCGATAGCAAAAATCGTTCGGTTCTGGGCCGATAGAGAACCAGACAGACCCTTCATCACCCAAGATGGTCGAACCCTGTCGCGTGCTGCATTTGACGAGTGGTCAAATGGCGTCGCCCATGAGCTGCGAGCGCGCGATGTGGCTCCTGGTGATTTTGTCACCATCGCATTGCCCAATTGCCTGGAGTACTTTGCCGCCGCTTTCGCGATCTGGAAAGCTGGTGCGATTCCTCAGCCAGTGTCTCACATGCTGCCGCGACGTGAGATCGATGCCATTATTAATCTCGTCGGCCCCAAACTGGTCCTTGGGGATATCGAGGCAGCTACGGCTAGCCTAAGCCGAGCCGAAATCGCCAATACACCTGGGAACGCCGATCCGGTTCCGGATGTGCCGATAGCCAGGTATTGGAAAGCGATGACATCCGGAGGGAGCACCGGACGCCCCAAAGTCATCGTCGACCACATGGAAGCAGAAGTGGATCCAGATGGGTCTTATATCGGTCAACCAAACAATGGCGTGATCTTGAATCCAGGTCCGCTCTATCACAATGCACCATTCTCGGTGACATTCTTTGCACTCTTTCACGGCAATCACGTCGTTTCGACGGAACGGTTCGACGCAGAAACCTCAATTGCCCTGATAGATCAACACAAAGTCCAGTGGGTGACGATGGTTCCGACGATGATGCAGCGGATTTGGAACCTGCCTGAAGAAACAAGAACAAAATATGATCTATCAAGCCTTCAAGCTCTCCTGCATCTAGCCGCACCCTGCCCGCCTTGGCTGAAGGAGAACTGGATCAACTGGATTGGCCCGGAGCGTGTATTTGAACTCTATGGCGGCACCGAGCGTCAGGGAGTAACGATTATCAGCGGTACCGAGTGGTTGGAACGGCGCGGATCTGTTGGCAAGGTTGTGCCGGGGTTTGAAATGAAGATCTTTGATGAAAATGGCAGGGAATGCCCACCTGGCGAGGTCGGTGAGATTTTCTTTTTACCAGAGGAAGGACGCGGCACTACCTATCACTATATTGGTGCAGAACCCAAAGCGAAAGGTGATTGGGAATCCATCGGCGATTTGGGCTGGGTTGATGAGGATGGCTACCTCTATCTCGCAGACCGTCGCACCGACCTGATAGTATCCGGCGGCGCCAACATTTATCCAGCCGAGGTTGAGGCAGCTCTTGATGCCCATCCGAACATCTTGAGCTCTGCGGTTATAGGGTTACCACACGAAGACTTAGGCCAGGCCGCTCATGCGATTATTCAGGTTCAGCCGAATGCGAACCCGACTGAAGATGATCTGAAAGCGTTTCTTGCCGAAGAAATCGTTCGCTATAAAATTCCCCGCAGTTTTGAGTTCGTCGGTTATCCCATTCGCGACGATGCCGGCAAAGTCAGGCGCTCGCAACTTCGTGATGAGCGCATTACCTAGCAGGAGATCGACTGAACTCAGGTATCTCCGGCGGGCCCACGGAGATTGTCGATATGTCGTCAGGAGGAGCCGTGACCCTTGCATACTGCAAGTTTTTCTTCGAACCAGTTAAATACAACGGCGTTTAGATACGGATAGTTATTGGACTGACAGTGGCCATCGGCACCTTCGATAATTTTGGCCATATGAAACGTCGCACGACCGCCGAGACGATCTACCGCCAGGTGAGTCTGATTGTGTAAGGTTTTAGCTTCCCCTTCACCGAGCAAACACAAGACCGGACATGTAATTGCGTCCATGTCCACCTTCCAGCTGCTAAGCAAATCAAGAGCATCCACAAAACTGCTCACACCCAAACGTGCGAACCATTTGGAAAAAGCTGTTTTCATCTGGCGATCAAGCGACGTGACGATATTGAATATGCCTTGCACCATCCAATTGGGCATCTGCGCAATCGGCAAGGGAACGCCATCCAACAACCATTTTTCCGCATCAGGCATTGGCGTCGATACGGCGATCGCAGCAAGACGATGCTCCTCGGCTGCTGCGCGCATGACCAAATAGCCACCCAGGCTAACGCCCAATGCAGTGATCTTAGATGCATCTACGCTGTCTTTCTCAGTTAAGAAATCGATGATGGCACCCATGGAGGGTGCTGTATTTGCTTCGAATAGGAGGCCTTGTTGGAGGGTTGAACCCTGTCCGGGCAAATCGACAATCAATACGTTCCAGGAGCGCTTTAATCCACCAGGTCCTACCCAAAAATAGAGCTCTTCATAAAACAGCTCCCCACCTCCAATCATTATCAAAGTGGGACGAGGCTTATTATCGGGGCTTGGCCGTAAGAAGCAGCCTGGGAGGAACTTATCACCATAGGGGATTTGCACAAACTCCGCAGGATGGTCTACACACTTCATAGCCTCTCGAAAGCAAAGATGCATGCGCTCAACTTGCTGATCAAACTTTTCCCCGTCCTCCATAATCGTGAACGTAGACGCACGAAAGTAAGTCGTGGCCCTGAGATAGGCTTCGCGCGCACTGATCTTTCGACCCATTTGCGAGAAAGTTTTGGCTTGCTCCTCAACCCGTACCGCCATATCAGTCCAAGCCTCTGTCCATGTATCCAAGCGCTTTTCATTGACTTGTGAAATGATGTGCAGCACTTCGCCGACGGCAGCTCCCTGCGCATCTGCATAACCCAGCATGTATTGAGTATTAAAGTCCATTGTCTGCGACTTAAAGTAAAGGCGATGGGAGCTGCGCCAGCCGCGCTTTTTTGAATTGGACATTTTTTAAAGTTCCTGTCTACGTATCCGCGCGATTTTTGAGACAGCCACGCCGGTCGAATTAAGGACTGCCATAGAGCGCTCGGCGGTGTTCGAAATGGAGAGACTAACAAGCGTCAACTGAGTTAGTGCACTTTCCAACTCATGGGCGAACCAGACCGAAGGTCTGATCCAGCCAGTCGAACATTTCCTCGTACATGTACACGTAATTGTTGAGCATGCAGTGTGTGTTCGCGCCTGAACGAGAGTCGAAACGAATAACGTCAAATGGAACCGTTAGGTTCTGAGTAAACTCTTCGAGCTGAGCGGTTCCAACAGCGCCTTCCGCTTCTGCAAAAAGGCACAAGGTCGGGCAAGAAATCTTTTCCTCAATGCCCTGTAGCCGGAACTGTTTCATTTTTTCCAGCGTTTCAGCAATCGTCGTTGTTCCCAAGATCCAATAAAGCTGTTCTATGGCGAACTCTATCGAAGGCATTTTCATTTGGTAAAACTGATCGAGCTTCTCGACCAACTCGTCCTCAGCTATATCACTGCCCGTGAGTAACGAAAAGCTTTGCACGAGGAGCGCGTGGAAGTCGGTCATCGGCGCGTTGACAATGAAGGCTTTGGCACGTGACTCAAACGCCATCGCACGCGAACCGGTATAACCGCCAAGACTGATCGCGCTGAACGCGATCATCGCCATATCGACTTCCGGCTGCATTTCAGCCCAATCAAAAATGGGTGTTACAGCGTGTTCATAATCCGGACAAAAGGGATGATTTGGATTGTCGTAAAGAAACCCGCGTTGCCCCGGCCCTTCAAATGATATGACGTTGTAACCGCGCTCGAGTGCGGCAACACCTCCCATCAACAGCATTTCCTCGCCGCTTGCGTCTCCTCCACCGTGTAGGATGATCGTGGGACGTTTAACACCGCTGTCGTCGACGGTCCAAAAGAAGACCGGCAGCTCGGTATCCTGGTATTCCACCATCGCCTTACGATAAGGTCGCGAATAGTCTTTCATCGCCAGGTCGAAACAGCGTTGACTGCTGCGAAACAGCTCAAGCTTTTCGGAAGATTGGGGAGACGCGTAAAACTCCGAATTGCGATAGTAGTTGAATGCACGCAAATAACGCGCCGACGCTGAGTGGCGACGCCCGCGTGTCGCCGCCCTTTCCGCCCTGGCTTCCATTTCTGCGGCCAGTTTCGACCAGGCCGGAGCCCACTCATCGCGTTTGGACTCAACGATTTCAGACGCAGCGACATAGCACTCCCCCGACGACGCACCGCCATAGGCCTCATACCCCATGGTCCTAATGAACTGGACGTTCATATGCCGGTCCGAGAAAAGAGCTGGAATGCCCATTTCATGCAATGTCACTGAATCCACGTTTGCCTCCTGGCATTTCGTCAAAAACTGCAAATCAAAGAGATCATTTGAGCTGAGAGCTCACGGCCTCGACAACAGCAGCGGTTCATTTCAAGCAAGCGGTGTTCGGGAATCACCGACGTTCGGTTAAGTGATGCTATGCGTCACCGGACCCTCGCATCTAGTTATCTTCATTGAGGTTGTTAGACCGACCGTACGGTAGCATAAAGATTATCAATTGCAACAAATAATCTACCGACGGGTAGATTAACTCCGATGCAACTAAGAACTGCGAGTATGCGGAGGTAGAATTAGCGCCCTTTGCTTAAGCAGGCGCGCTATAGAGGGTGACGACGCATGCTCCACCAAGACCTAGATTGTGCTGGAGTGCGAAACGCGCTCCGTCGACTTGGCGCGCGTCTGCCGAACCGCGCAGTTGCCAAACCAACTCTGCGCACTGGGCTAAGCCGGTCGCACCGAGCGGGTGACCTTTCGATAGCAAGCCGCCAGATGGATTGACCACAACTTGCCCACCATATGTGTTTAGATCGTCCTGGATAAACTGTTCGGCGCCCCCTTCAGGGCAAAGCCCAAGAGCTTCATAGGAAATTAGTTCATTGGCCGTGAAACAATCGTGAAGTTCGACAACGTCAATCTGGTCTGGACCAATCGCTGCGGCCTCATAAACTTGTGAAGCAGCAGCTTTGGTCATGTCATACCCCACAACGCGCATCATCGATCTACTTTCAAACGTCGAAGGCGTGTCAGTAGTCATGGCTTGGGCCAGTATCGGGACCGCGTCTCTCAGCCCGTTCTTCTCGGCAAACCTGCGAGAAACAACGATCGCCGCTGCGGCGCCGCAGGTTGGAGGGCAACATTGTAAACGCGTCAGTGGACCAAACATTGACTTGGAATTTAGGACCTCCTCAACAGTCACCGCGTCACGAAACACCGCGTTTGGATTTACCGATGCATGCTTTCTAGCCTTCACAGAAACTTTCGCAAACGTCTCCGGTTTGGTGCCGTAACGGTTTTGATGATCCAGGCCCGCTCCTCCGAACAGTTGAGCGGCTGACGGAACATCCATCTGCCAACCTTGTATCTCACTCGTTGTTTCGGCGAATCGGTACGTAGATGGCTTGCGATCTTCAAACATCAAGCCGAGCGCGCCAGGTTTCATTTGCTCAAAGCCGAGTGCGAGAGCCACATCAAGATCTCCGCTTTCGACAGCACTGCGCGCCAGGAACAAGGCAGAAGATCCAGTGGCGCAGTTGTTGTTCACATTTATTATTGGGATTCCGGTTTGGCCCAATTGATAAAGGGCTGTTTGGCCGCTCGTTGAGTCACCGTACACATAACCGACAAAGGCGGTCTCAACCACATCGTACGGGATGCCCGCATCTCTGAGTGCCAAACGCGCCGCTTCCGCTCCCATCTCATCATAGCTGCCACTCTTACCAGGTTTAGAAAATGGGATCATTCCCACCCCGCCGATCAAAGTCATTGCGCTCATCTTTTCACCCATCGTCAAAAATCAAAAAACAGGAATTGTTATTTCGACCGGTCGGTAGTATATTTTTTGATGCTCGCCAAGAAAAGGTCGAGCTCGATAAAAATGAGGTCTGGACGATACGTACCGGTAGTAAGAGTTTTTTCTATGCGCCAAATAGATTTCGGTATTGAGCCCGCCGGGCTGCCGATCAGACAAGATATGACCTTGAGATTCTTGCTGTTACACCATCGCGGGCCATGGTTTGCACCGTCTGGAACAATGCGTTGAAGCACTCAATCTGCGACAGAGGCGTTCGTCCACACCCTGCGCGTGAAGGCCACAGGGCTGCGTACCGGTCTACGAATATCGTCACTGTGCATGCAGTTCTTCCAAAACGAAAGAAGCCCGTGAGGTTTTCGCAACGTAACGTGCAATTGCGCTCACCACATCGAGAAACCCAAGAACAAAGTCGATTGCAGACTAATTAGGACCATACCGTAGAACGAAATGAGGGCGGGAATTGCGACTTACATGGAATGATACGGAACTAGAGTTCCAGGCGAGTATTGCGCGAACGCTGGATGATGCCCATGTTCTCGACCATGTACGGGCGTTGATGAACGAAAAGCGACCTGATGGCGATCATCTATCTGACAAACTTGTTGAGCTTGGGGTCACCGAGGCAGCAATTCCAGAACAGAATGGTGGCTTGGGTCTTGGATACGAGCCAATTTGTTTAGCCGCATTTGAACTCGGCAAGAGACTCTCACCGTTCTCTTTTGCGTCAACGCTCGGCATTGGTCTTACGGCAAGTCTTCTTCTTGAAGACGACTGTCTCGCAAATCAGTTTCGCGCGCTTAAGACCAGGTGTGCGGGGGCTCGTCTCGCTCACTTAGGCAGCACTTCTTTAAGTTTCGAGAAAAAGGAGGTCTGCGGTGAAGTCAGTTTCGCCTGGGACACTCATAATGCCGACGTCGTACTCGTCGCAACAACAGATCGATCCGGCTCTCCTATTCTTGCTTTGATTGAGTTAGGTAATGCAGGTGTGACACACACTCCCCTGCCCTCAATCGATCCAACTCGAAGCACCGCGAAGCTGAGTTTCAAAAAGGCCCCCTCGACTTTGCTTGCATCCGGAGACAGGGCCGTCACTTACGCCGAAACACTGATGCAGCATGTCGACCTATACGTCGCCTTCGAACAAATTGGGGGCGCGATCAGCGCGCTTGAGATGGCATGCAATTATGCACGGGAGCGCACGGCATTTGGGCAACCTATCGGTGCTTTCCAGGCCATCAAGCATCGCCTCGCGGACATATATACAAAAAACGAGATCGCCAGAGCGCACGCCCGCTATGCCGCTGATTGCCTGTCTCATGGTGAGAGCGACACAGGCATAGCGGTTGCTTGCGCTCGGGCAGCAGCAAATGAAGCCTTTTTGTTTGCTGCCAAAGAATCTCTTCACATACACGGCGGGATCGGCTTCACGTTCGACAGCGATTGCCACCTTTTCTATCGCCGAGCACGGTTCTTGTCCGCAATTGGAACGCCACAATTAGAGACCCTGGAGGCGGTTGCAAGCCATGTTGTGACGACCGCAGAGGGGGCTACCGCATGACTGAGGAAGAAATCGAAGCCTATCGAATGAGTGCGCGCGCTTGGCTCACACAAAACGCCGAGCCGATCACAGGTCGTGATCGTTGGAGGAATCTCAAACCCACCAGCGAACGGGTGGAGGACGCTCGAGACTGGCAAAAGCGCAAACACGCCGCCGGCTATGCATGCATTACCTGGCCGAAGGAGTTCGGAGGGCAAAGCGGCTCGTCAGTTCAGCAAATCATTTTTGCCCAGGAAGAAGCAGGCTTCTTCACCCCACGCGGTGTGCTAGAGATTGGGCTCGGTATGTGTGTGCCAACGCTCATCCAATACGGCCAAAATCCGCTGCGTCAACAACTGGCACAAAAGGCGGCTGTTGGTGAGGAAATCTGGTGCCAGCTATTCTCTGAACCCAATGCTGGCTCGGACCTCGCGGGTCTCTCTACGAAAGCCGAACAAAGCGGCAAGAACTGGCGAGTCAACGGTCAGAAAGTTTGGACCTCAGGCGCTCACTACTCCAAATGGGGCTTGCTGCTAGCGCGTACTGATCCTACGGCTCATAAACATGCGGGGCTAACGATGTTTGTTGTCGACATGGATTCCCCAGGCATCACTGTACGCCCTATTCGACAGATGACGGGTGAAGAAGACTTCAATGAAGTCTTCTTCACAGACGTTGACATCCCCGATCACCAGAGGCTGGGAGAGGTGGGACAAGGCTGGTCAGTCGCGTTGACCACGCTGATGTTTGAGCGCATGTCAGTCGGGACAGACCTCTCTTTCCTAGAGGCAACAGACGTCGCAAAACTATCGCTGAACCTTAAAATAAATGGAACACCTGCAAGCCAGGACCAAGAGTTAAGACGGAATCTGGCGCGCTGGCATATCAATGAGAGAGGGTTGAAGATCCTGTCCTGGCGCGCTCAGGAAATGCTACTAGCGGGCGGCACACCTGGCCCCGAGCGCTCTGTTTCCAAGCTCATTGCGGCATCACAAGGCCAAGACATGGCGCATTACGTATTGGCGATAATGGGAGACCAAGCTGCTTTGGACTCAGCCGCGTTGGATGCTAGCCAGCGTTTGCTAGAGCGCTCCTGGGCTTGGGGCGCCGCGATGCGTATCGCGGGCGGGACCGATGAAATCTTGCGCAATATCATCTCTGAACGCGTGCTTGGCTTGCCACAAGGACCGCGGCCGGATCTTTCGCACAAAAAGAAGCATTAGGAGCGCTCCCCATGAACAGAAAACAGTCTACCGATTCATATGAGCAACTGCTCTATGAAGTTCCAGCCGAGGGCGTTGCCAGGATTACGCTCAATCGCCCCGACAAACGCAATGCGCAAGGCGTAGTGATGACTTATGAGCTCGACGCGGCGTTTAAAAGGGCATGCATGGACGATAATGTTCGCGTGATCATTCTTGCGGCCTCTGGCGTTGATTTTTGCTCAGGTCATGACCTGAGCTTTAGCGAGATCGACCGCGAGGACGAGTTTCCACCAATTGGGCTCTGGAGCCAAACTAAGAAGCCTGGCTGGGAATGGGGGGTTGCGCGAGAGAAGGAAATCTACCTCGATATAACACAGCGTTGGCGCGATGCACCGAAGCCGACAATTGCGGCCGTGCAAGGACGCTGTATTGCCGGTGGCGTCATGCTCGCGTTTGCTTGCGACCTCATCGTCGCCGCCGAGAACGCCAAGTTTAGAGATCATACCGTTGAAATGGGCGTCTGCGGCGCCGAGTTTTTCAACCATCCATTCGAACTGGGCATCCGAAAAGCCAAAGAATGGCTGTTTACGTCAGACTGGCTGGATGCCAGAGAAGCCTATGAGCGCGGCATGGCCAACCATGTCGTAGAACATAGTGAACTTGAATCCTTCACGCTTGACCTGGCGAAGAGGATCGCTCAAAAGCCACTATTTGCGCTGCGTATGACGAAACTGGCCATGAATGCAGCCCAAGACGCTATGGGTCGACAAGACGCGCAAAACACCGCCTTTGCCCTACATCAGCTATGCCATGCGCAGAACATGTTGGTTCACGGTTTTTCCGTAGACCCATCTTCCATGCACCCAAAAGTCCGGGAATCGGTTGAAGCGTTAATGGACTTGCGGCGCGAAGCTGAAACGAGACAATCCTGACCCTGCCCCTAATCAAACTGGAGACTCAAAATGGCCGAAAGACTACCCACCCCAACACCTGACAAGGAGCAGGTCAAACGCGACATTGATGAGTTCGGTTATGGGATTCTGACCGATTTGCTAAATGCCGATGAAATAGGAGAACTCAAAGACCGTCTCTTGGAGCAAGCAGAGCTTGAAGTTGAACAAGACGTCGCATGGCTGGGCAACGGCGGACGCGGGGGTAACACCTGGATTGGAGGGCGACGTGATAATCGCGCCTCCCCTTGGCAATGCGTCCGTACTCTTCTGAATAAGGGCAGGCCGTTTATCGATTTGGCCCTTAACCCGATTATTCGCGAGATAAACTCGCATGTGCTGAAAGGCATGGATTTCTATCTTTCCAGTACGAACGGATTGGTCATCCATAAAGGCGCGGGACGCATGGTGGTTCACAATGACCAACTATTCGTGCCGGGTGAAACCGTCATGCCATTTGTGACCAATGTAATGATCGCGCTTTCGGATTTTACCGAAGAAAATGGTGCGACACGTGTTGTCCCCAAAAGTCATCTGGGCCCAGCGCCGAAAGTCATAGCCATCGAAGCGGAAGAAGGATTTGATGCCGCCAACCCTGAGCCAATCGAAACGATTCCAGCCGAGTGCCCAGCCGGCTCGGCAATATTCTTCGAAGGGCGCCTTTGGCATGAATCAGGCGAGCAAACATCGGACGATCCACGAATTTCGATTTCGACATACTACGCCCTGCCCTTCATTCGTCAGCAAGACTGCTATCCAGCCAGCATGCAGGATGAAGTCTATGAAAGCCTAACCAAGGAAGAACGAGCCATGTTTGGCTTCAAAACGGGCCCTTGGGGAAGAATGGACCCTCGCTCCCCAGGCGATCGAACAAATACCGACGTTCACAGCCCATTTATTCCCGAGCTGCGACGCGGCAGCGACAAGCGCGCCGTCACAAACGAAGATGCTGGGACATTTGGGGGCAGTTCACGCCAAGACAAAATCCTTCTCGACCAAGAGGTCTAAAGGCCTCCGACTGGGGTGGTTCTTGCTAGATCGGGTTTCTTCCCGAGTGGAAGCAGGCCTGCCCCACTCTCTTTGTGTAGGCATGGAACTGCATTCGATATGCTGAAAACACCCGCCGGTCAGTCTGAGTCTGCAATGCGGCTCAGCTTTGAAGCAGAAGGACGCGTAGCTCGCTTGGTGTTAACTGAAGCAGAGCGCGGAAACCCGATCAACCTTGAGTTTTGCCGCAAGTGGCAAACGCTCGTGTCAAAGCTCAGATCTCGAGCCGATCTCAAACTCATCATATTGGAGGCTAAAGGTCGCTACTTCAGTGTTGGCGGCGACATTGGCGAGTTTGAACTACACACGCACCGTCTATCCGATCATCTAGATAAAATGACAGAATTGCTGCACGCAACGCTCATCGAATGGACCAATCTGCCATGTTTTACACTCGCGGTTTGCCAAGGCAAAGTCGCCGGTGGAGCGATCGGGATCGTTGCGTCCTGCGACGAGATCATTCTGACTGAGAATGCCTCCTTCCATTCCGGCTATGCGGGCATCGGGTTCACGCCAGACCTTGGTGTCTCCTACTTTTTGCCTAGAATCATCGGCGACAAACGCGCACGGCGTTTTCTGATGACAAATTCTAAACTATTGCCCGAAGAGGCCGTTGAACTTGGGCTGGCTTCCGGTGTTTACGACACAACCGCAATTTCGAGAGTCCTGAAAGAAAGAGTCGGAGCGACAGAGCACCAATCGAGCGATATGCTCAAAACCCTAAAACAGAAACACTTTAGGTATCATGGCCTAGAAACGCATCTCGAGTTGGAGGCACGATGTCTTTCAGAAGTCGCAGGAACAGCCAACGCAAGGAGCGGCTTAAAAGCATTCATTGAGAAGCGCCAAGTACAGTTCGACTGAGACAAAGTACAAAGGGAAAACCTTGATGGAGCGAATCCGTCAGCAGGCATGTGCCAAGACACTGAAAAACAATAACCTCTAGACCATCTTCGCACCGGCGTATCCCCTCGAACTCCGAGACTTATTGATCCGAGAGCGAGCTTTTTCCAAGTTCGGACTTTTGCTGGGGTCCGAAAGCCTCGACTATGGCTTTTTTGCGCTATGTAAGCTGGCGGCTGTTGGTTGCTTGCCATGAAATCGGTTGGTGGTTTTACTGGGTGTGCCTGATAGTGCACGCCGAAAACACTCAGCTGCCGGCCCCAACGACAGTTCCCGACGCCGAATAAGGTAGACAGGCATCGGCGTTTCACCACCCCTTCCTATCCCCTGTGGCGAGATCCTGATGAGGCGCCCTGTCTCAAGGTCGGTTTTCACATGGTGGTACTGCATGCTGCCCCACCCCAACCCGCTGATAATGAGCCTGCGCTTGGTCTCAAGGTCAGCGACACGCCACGTTCGAGGGCCTCCCACACCGAAGTCGACGCCCGCCGTAACATCCGTTGGATCTGCGATCACGATATTGAGGTGGTCACTGACATCCACCGGCGATGCCACCTCCGTTAGTGGATGGCCGTCGGCTGCGACAGCCACCAAAGCGGCGCAAGGCACGCCACGCCCATTGTTCATGCCGGTGGGCATATACATCCCTGTAGCAGCGTACGCACGGATTGTGCGGCCCAGGCCCCGGGATTCCTGAAGGGCGTTGAATCCACGCACAGATTCGCTCTCACCATTCCCATCCCCTCCCACATACCCAGGAGCATGTCTGCGAGGTCTGCATGCGCGCAGGCGAACGTGCAGCTTCGGGACGCCTCCGCCCGCCTCAATACCTCCTGGACATAATCCAGTCCCCGTTGATAGGCAGCGCCGTAAAACGCCCTGGCATTATCCGGGTGCGCCCGTGCTTCCTCGTGCATTAGCAGGCTGAAATGAAGAATATCCGGTTCGTTCAGGAATGTGAGTAGCCTCGTGCCGTAGTCGACCAAAGCGGCCTCGAGTTCTTCCAGGGTTTCGATCGGCGGCACTGAGGCAGGTTCGAAGCGGTCACCCTCCATGGACGTCACCGCCACAAGCACCTCGGACATATTCGGGAAATACTTATACAGCGTCGCCTTTGACACGCCCGCCTCCTTGCACAGCGCGTCGGTGGAGATTCGACTGAAGCCGACCTCAAAAAAGAGCTTGCGGCCCGCTGTAACAATTCGCTCCTGTGGACTACCCACATCATATGGCGCGGTGCCGCGAGTGTTGGATTCTTTATTCATACAGTTTTTCCGGCCCTGTAAATATCCATTTTTGTGATCCATCTGGGTGTACTGTACCGTACCGTTCCTTGTACAGTACCGTACAGTACACATTAGGGGTCGCCACAGATGAAGTCAAACACACTTGAAACCCTTGGCAAGGCTATCGCTGAACTGTCCATACGGCTACGGTGGCTTTGCCTGCTATCAGCCACCGCCGCTTGTCTGGGGCTCGGCATGGGCGCCAAATCTCTGCAGTTCGCCGGCGATTACCGGGTCTTCTTCGGACCGGACAATCCCGACTACCTCGCGAACGAAAACGTCCAGGGGACCTTCGGAAAACCCGACAATATCGCCTTCGTCATCACGCCCAGGGAAGGTGACATCTACACCGGGGAGACACTCGCTGCGATCTACGCGCTTACCGAGCGCGCCTGGACTCTCCCCTACGTTTCACGCGTGGACAGCATCACCAATTTTCAGCACACGCGGGGCATTGATGACGAGCTTCTGGTGGAAGACCTCGTGCCCAAGCCGTCGGCCCTGACGTCTGTAGAAATTGCTCACATTCGCAACACGGCTCACATGGAGCCACTGATCAACGGCTTTATTGTGTCACCGGACGGCGGCGCGGCGTTGATAAACGCGGTCATACAGTTGCCGCCCGACACCCAGAGCGCCGCCAGTGCAACGGTGGCCGCCGCGCGCGAGATCAAAACAGCGGTTCTGGAAAAGTACCCGGACCATGAGATTCACCTGACCGGCGTCGCGGCGCTGTCGGCAGCGTTTGAGGAAGCCGGCGTACGGGACTCCTCTACCCTCATCCCCGCCGTATACGCGTTCATTCTGCTGGTGACCCTGGTAGCCCTGCGTTCGCTGTCGGCCGTCGTCGCGACCCTCCTCGTAATTGCGCTGTCGACCCTGGCCGGGGTTGGCATCGGCGGATTGACCGGCGTTGCGCTGACACCCATTTCCCTGGCGGCGCCAACGATCATCCTGACGATCGCGGTAGCCGATGCTATCCACATCATCGCCGGTATTCGCACCAAGATGATGACGGGCGCCGCCAAACGGGACGCCATTATCGAATCCACGGCAGTGAACTTTGCGCCGATCTCGATTACATCGCTGACCACCGTCATCGGTTTCCTCACGCTTAACTTCTCGGATAGCCCCCCGTTTCACCACCTGGGCAACATGAGCGCCGCAGGGATTGCTGCTGCCTGGATGTTGTCCGTCACCTTCCTGCCCGCGGCGCTGAGCCTGCTGCCGCTGCGCTTCAGGCCCAGGGGCAGCGCTGCCAACAGTGCATCGACCAATCGACTGGTGCGCGGCACCGCGAACGCTGTGATAGCGCGGCCGGTGACCATCGCGGTGGCCGCGCTTACTGCCTATATCGGCGCCGCACTGGCAATACCGACACTCACCGTAAACGATCAGTGGTCACTGTACTTCGATGAGTCCCTCGAGTTCAGGCAGGCGATCGATGCCTCGCGACCCTTCTTCGGCTCCGACAACATCGAGTTTGTTCTTGATCCGGGCGTGAACGGTGGTGTCACCGATCCTGAGTTTCTGCGCACACTGGAAGCGTTCACGGCCTTCCTTCGCACGCAGTCGGATGATGTGGCGCATGTGTTCTCGCTCTCCGACATCGTCAAGCGCCTCAACAAAAACCTCAATGGGGACGATCCCGCCTACTATCGCCTGCCGGACGACAGCGCGATCGCCTCTCAGTATCTGCTCGTGTACGAGCTATCACTGCCATACGGCCTGGATCTGAATGACCGGGTCGATATCGATCGCCGCTCGACCCGCGTGACCGCCACCATGAGAGACATATCAACTGCGGACACCCGCGCCTTCATTCAGCGATCTCGCCAATGGTTTGCCGACAACGCTCCCGCGTTTACCCTGGATGTGACCGGCTCCAAGGTGCTCTTTGCGTTCGTCGCGCAACGCAATATCGAAGCGGTGTTCGAGGGTGCGCTGTACCTGGTCGCAGTGATCTTCGCCATCCTCGCCATCACCTTCAGATCCGTCAGAATCGGCGTGGTGAGCCTGATACCCAACGCGCTGCCCATACTGGCCGCGTTCGGCGTCTGGGCACTGCTGGTGGGCGTGGTTGGCTTCTCTATCGCCGCGGTGGGCGCCGTGGCTGTGGGCTTGATCGTTGACTACACGGTGCACTTCCTGTCCAAGTACCTGCGCGCCCGCCAACACGCTGGAATGACCCCGGAAGACGCGGTTCGATACGCCTTTGATACTGCCGGCATGGCCATCTTCTACACCACGGTCATTCTCGTCGCCGGGTTCTGCATTCTGGTCACGTCCACCTTTAAGCTCAACGCCGACCTCGGACTACTCACCGCCATTGCCGTGGTACTGGCCATGATCGTGAATTTCACGCTGCTGCCGGCGCTGTTCCTTATTTATGACAAAGCCCTGTCGGTGGCCAGCGAGGCACCGGCGGTTCCCATCAATGCACAGGAGACCGTGTTATGAAAACCTTGTTCAAGCCCCTCTTGCTGATCAGCGTATGGGCCAGCGCCGCAGCGTCCTCGCAGCCATCAGCGACGCTCCCTGAGGACCCTAAAGCGCGTGGTTATGCCATTGCCGAGCGGTCAGACAGGTCAGACGCCGGGTTTGGCAGCTCGTCCGTGAGACTGACGATGACACTTGCTGACCGCCTCGGCAGGGAAACCGTGCGTGAACTCCAGATCGATACCCTGGAAAAGAAAGGTGAAGGCAACGGAGATCGCGCCATGACCCGTTTCTTTTCCCCGCCCGACGTGGAAGGTACGGCGCTGCTCTCTCATGCACACATTCTGGAGTCAGATGATCAATGGTTGTACCTGCCCGCGCTGCGGCGGGTAAAGCGCATATCCTCGTCCAATAAATCCGGGCCATTCGTCGGCTCGGAATTCGCCTTCGAGGACCTGACAGCCAACGAGCTCGGCAAGTACGCCTACACCTACCTCGGCACGGAGACACTCGACGATGGTACCGAAGTGGACAAGGTGCTCTGTGAGCCACTGTATGAGCGCTCCGGGTACACCAAACTGCATTGTTATTTCGATACGGAGATTTATCAGAGCAGGAAAGTGGAGTTCTTCGACCGCGGTGGCCTGCTGTTCAAGACGCTGGAACTGACGGACTATCAGGAGTATCCCGGAGGCTACTGGCGAGCCCACCGGCAAATCATGACCAACCATCTGACCGGCAAGACGACTGTCCTGGATTCAGAGCCTTATGACTTCTCGGTAGACCTGGACCGCCGGGACTTTGAGCCCGCCGCACTCGATGCGTTCTGACAGAATCTGTCTACCGGCACTGGTGGTCACGATGGTTGCCGTGGCCGCCTCCTCATACGCGAGGGGCGGTACACGCATCACACCCGAGATTGCACTTGAGGCTCGCTGGTTTCCTGACGATCCACAATTCGAACAACAGTTTGATGGCCTGCAGGCCGGTGTGATCTTCAGTGGAGACCTTCGCTGGCGCAGCGATGACAGGGCCTCACGTATACGTTTTGAGCCTTATCTCCGGCTGGACAGCCAGGACACGCAGCGCAGCTATTTTGATATCCGCGAAGCCAGTTGGACGCATCGGCGTGGAGACTGGGAAGTGCTCGCGGGAGTCGGCCAGGTCTTCTGGGGCGTCGCGGAGTCCAGGAACGTAGTGGACATCATCAATCAGTTCGACAGCGTAGAGGACTTTGATCAGGAAGAGAAACTGGGACAACCCATGCTGAGGCTGGGGAGGCGGTTTGATCGCGGCACTCTCGAGGCTTACTACCTGCCCTACTTTAGGGAGCAGCGCCTGCCGGGCGAGGAAGGTCGCCTGAGGGTTGATCCCTTTGTGCAGACTGGCAATCCGGAATTTGAAAGGAACGGCGACGAATGGGCGGGAGACATCGCTCTCAGGTATGCCGCCACCATGGACCGTTTTGATATTGGCCTGCATGGCTTTCACGGCACCAGCCGGGAGGCCCTTTTTGTACCGGACCTGGAAGGAGAGCGCTTCACAACCCTGTATCAGCAGCGCTCTCAAATCGGGGTGGATATTCAGTACACGAGCGGCCCTTGGCTGCTCAAGGCGGAAGGCGTGGCAGCCGATGTATCCGGTGACCGGTTTCTGTCAAGCGTTTACGGGTTCGAGTACACCTTTTTCGGAGTTGCCGGCTCCCCCCTGGACATCGGCGTAATCGTCGAACACTTCTACGATGACCGGGACAGCACGGAGTCACCCATTACGCTCTTCCAGGACGATGTTTTCCTGGGCGTACGCATGACGCCGAACGATGTGTATGACACCGAACTCCTGGTGGGCGGGTTCCTCGACACTGAGACCTCAGCGGTCATCGCTTCGATGGAGTTGACCCGGCGTGTCACCCACTCAACGCTCCTTGAACTGGAGCTGAGGTACTTTAATGACAACGGCGGAGCCCTGGTTACATTTCTCGACAATGACAGCAATGCGCTTGTGAGACTGACTCATTACTTTTGAATCCCGCCCGGGATGTGCCACACCAACCACAGGCCTCACACTATCGAGTGTCGAGGGGGATTGCTCGCGCACCGCTCTTCAAGCCTGGACTCGTCCCGCCCTGCGTCGAGGAATGGAAACGCCTCAACCCACTGGCAGGCACCGCGCCGGGGTTCCCCGCCAATGTGCTGCGCTGCGAGACGCGGTCTATCGACGCCCCCATAAAGCACAAACGTGCTACGCTTGAATGGCTTGCCATGCGACCAGAAGGTGTCAACGCTATGTGGGTACAGTTGAAATTCCTGGCATCCGCGGCGGTATTTTTCTCACTGTGGCATCCACTGACTGCCCCTGCCGAAACCGCGTCATTCATAGTTACGCTCGAAGTGCTGGAGTATGACTGCGCCAACAGGCCGCAACAGCTGGCGGCCTGTAATTCAGCCCTAAAGGGAGCCTCGCTGTCATCGCCTGACCTGGCGAAGCTGGATGCAGCAGCCGGAGCGGAGTCTGTTGCCAGCTATGGCACAGCGGTCGAACCCTGGTCCAGCCACGCCGGCATCTTCTGCGGTGAAAACAGATCCTTCACGGTGGATTTCGAGACTGGCGAGCCCGAGGACAGCCACTATCTCATCGAGCTGGCCTATGAGTACACGGATGAAGACAAGGACATCATGGCCGGCAGTACGTCAGTGAAGGTACTCCCGGGGGAGGCACCCAGCATAGTGGGAGGCGCCTTGACCACACTGGATACTGAAATCGAAGGGCGTACACAAACCGTATCCTCACTGCGGCTGGTGTTGCTCAGCACGGAAGTCCTCTAGCCAACTCCAGCGCCGATGCTATGGCGCTCTTTAATGCGGCCGCGTCAGGAGCGGAAAATCCCCGGTAATTCTTCGCGCTATTTCTGAGCTGTCGCCACAAAAAAGTGACACAGGTTCGATCCCCGGTCTTTGCCGCTTGCGCGGCTTCCTCCCTATTCGCTTAGCTGCACCAATAAGCATAAGAGCGCGGGGAAAAATCATGCGTAGCGCTGCATTACTCTTGCTGGCGGCGATGCTGCAACCAGCCCTGTCATGGTCACAAGCGAATGACGACGGGAAGCCTCTGCACGGTCCCAGGCCAGGTGAGCTGAAGGTAGAAATCCTGTCGCCTGTCCCAGGCCAGTTCCTGCCCGGCGACAATCGCCGCCTTGTTGTGGACGGCGGCGCCTCGAGTATTGGTGGTATTCGCCACCTCGATCTGGTCTTTGTACTCGACAGTTCCAAGAGCCTGTACCGGACCGACCCGGAAAACTATCTCAGCGTCGGTACCGTCGGTCTTATCGAAAACCTGCACGCGAAGAGCGACATCCAGATAGGCGTGGTCAGCTTTGACTACAAGGCGCAGTTGCTGCAGGCATTGACCCATGACAGACGGATAGCGATAACGGCGCTTGAAAACCTCGATCGCGACGGCGGCACCGATATTGCCGAGGGCATCACCGCCGCACTGGCGGAGCTGGCGGCCAACGCCCGGCCCGGTTCATCTCGCGCCATCATGCTGTTTACCGACGGCCGATCCAGCGAACGCAAGACTCGTGAGGCCATGCAGCAGGCGCGTGCCAGCGGTGTGGCCATACACACCCTGCAATTGGGTGATGATGAAGACGGTACTGAAATTCTCCGGGAGGTGGCTGACGGTACCGGTGGCAGCTTTATCCAGGTCACCGACCCAACCGGACTCCCCCAGGCCTTTCTCGATTTGCGCACCACCGGTGTCGAAGCCGTCGCACTCACGGTCAATGGCGGGGAACTGATACCCGCCCGCCTCGCCGGCGGCAGCTTTAGCGCGCCGGTCACGCTGCAACCCGGTGAAAATCGCATTCTCGCCATCGCCACCGGCCTCGACGGCAAGACGGCCAGCACCGAGGTGCTGGTCAACTCCGGGCCGCCCAATTGCGCCGCACTGGAGGTGCACGCGTTTCGCGACGGGCTGCCTACCGCTTTCCTGGACGAGCGCTCCATCCAGATTGTGGTGGATGCTTCCCGCAGCATGTGGGGGCGGATGCAGGGCGAGCCCAAAATGAGCGTGGCGAGGGAAACACTATTGAGCGCGTCAGAGCAATTCCCAGGTCACTCGCGACTGGCCCTGCGCGCCTACGGCAACAGCAGCGACAGCAAACAGCGGGACTGCATGGACTCCTCGCTGCTGGTGGATTTTGGCCGCAACAACCACGCCGGCATCGCCCAGGCCATCGGCGGACTCCGGCCACTGGGACAAACCCCGCTGGCCTATGCCCTCAGCCAGGCTGGGGAAGACTTCCAGAACATTGACGGCGACAAGGCCGTGGTGCTGGTGACGGACGGTATCGAGAGCTGCGGCGGAGATCCGGTCGCCGAGGCTAGCCGTCTGCGCAGCCAGGGCGTTGCAATCCACGTGATTGGATTTGGTATGGGCAGCAGGGCAGATGAGGATACCGCCAGTCTGGAAGCCATTGCCCGGGCCGGCGACGGCCGCTTCTTCATGGCGGGCAGCGCCGAGGAGCTCAAGCACGCGCTGGCGGGGACTGTGGGTACAGCATTCCGGATTTACGATGGCATTCGGCTGGTGGGCAGCGGCGTGCTGGGCGCTGACGAGCCCATACTGCTGCCCGAGGGTCAGTACCTCGTGGAAATGGACACCTCGCCCCCGCAGGAATTGGCGGTGTCACTGGTGCCGGGCGAAAAACTGACACTGACTCTTGAAAAGCACGACTGGGACCTGAGCGAAAGACAGCGCCGGGAAACCGTGGGTTACACGCCCTGCCCCCAGCACCCGAGCGGAGCCGTCGTCGCCGAACGCTGATCGAATGTGCCCGGAGCATCGTGCTGATGTCTTCCGCGGCAAGGCCTGTTCCTTGCAGAATATCCACCTGGCCCAGCACGGGAAAACCCCGGTACACCACCTGGCGCTGTCGGCGCGCTGTGATCATTTGCTCCGAGCGGCTCGACGATGTATTGGTATCGTGCCGGTTCACTGGTGATCGATCGGCAACGCTGCGGGGCCGGGAACGAAGGTAGGGAGATATAGCATGTCACTGCGGGAGCACATCCACGTCATATACCTGACCGCGTTTGCGGCGCTCGGGTCAGCCCATGCGGACACCAATCCGGGCCCTCCCGAGGCCGGGCCAGGGGCTGTGCAGGTGACCGTTGAAGTGCTCGAATTTGATTGCCTCAACGCCACCACCGATCTGGTGAAATGCAACAGCGTGTTGCGTAGCGCCAGATCGGGTAGTGGTGACACGGAGGTGTTGTCAGCGGTTACTCCGCAGGTCCGGAAGATGGACTACACGGGACTGCTCTACCCGGACCGCTTGTTGAAGGGCGAAGCCAGCGCCGGCGACTCCAGGCTTGAGCTCAAAATTGAAACCGGCGCTCCGGTAGACGGCCGCTACCAGGTAGATTTCAGGGCCAGGTATGTGAGGGAGAGCAATCGGCTTTCAGCCCTGAGCAGCAGCATGGTGATCACGCCGGGTAGCGGCCCGCAGCGCGTCGGTGGTGGCATGACCGATCGAGCCGTGGCCATAAAAGGCAAGGAACGCCGTGTTGCCAAGTACGAGCTGATCCTGTTGAGCCTGGATACCCCCTGATGCCAGGCGGCAACAACCCTCAATCGCGCCTGGTGGCGTCGAGGTAGTTGAGGAATTCTGCTGACTCCATGGCGCGCGCCCAATAGAAGCCCTGCCCCACATCACAGCCCAGGTCTGCTACCTTGCTGGCCACGGCCTGGCTGTCCACACCCTCGGCCACGGTGGTCAATTCAAAGCTGTGGGCGATCCCCAGCATGGCCTGCACCAGCGCCTCGTCTCCCTGGTCGGTATCCACCCTGGAAATGAAGCTCCGGTCCACCTTGAGCACATTGGTGCGCAGGCGTTTCAGGTACTGCAAGCTGGAGTAGCCGGTGCCGAAATCATCGATCGCCAGTGATACGCCCATATCCCCGAGCTGGTCTATCGCCTCCCGCACCTGGCCGCCGTACTCAATCAGCATCGTCTCGGTGAGCTCCAGTTCCAGCAATTCCGGCGCCAGCCCGCTGTCCGCCAGCGCCACCTCCACCAATTCAACGATATGGCCGCGTTTGAAGTCCATCGGTGAGACGTTCACGGAAACCGATAGCTGTGGATAGCCCGCAGCATGCCAGTCCACACAGGCCCTGCAGGCCTCCGGTATCACCCAGTCGGTAATATCGACTATCACCCCGCTGCGTTCCGCCAGTTGGATAAAACTGCCCGGATACAGCAGGCCTTCCCTGGGGTGCCGCCAGCGGACCAGGGCTTCTGCGCCCACTACCTGCTCACTGCCCAGCGCCAGCTTGGGCTGGTAGTGCAGCTCGAACTGCCGTTTGGATACCGCCTCGCGTAGCTCCGTAAGCAGGTTCAGGTTGCGGGTGGCGTCAATGTTCATGGCGGTATTGAAGAAGCGGTAGCCATTGCGGCCCTTCTCCTTGACGTCGTACATGGCGATATCGGCAAGCTTGCTAACCACATCAAATTCCTCGCCGTCGGCGGGTGACATGGCAATGCCAATGGAGGCCGTCAGCACCACGTTAGCGTCTCCCAGCGCTGTCGGCTGGCGGATCGCATCCAGCAACTTGAGGGCAATATTGGCCGCCTGCTCCTGGGACTGGATATCTTCCAGGATGACGAGGAACTCATCGCCGCCCTGCCGACAGACCTGGTCGCTGTCCCTCAGCGCGGACTCCAGGCGCACCGCCACCTTGACCAGCATGTCATCGCCGGCCTGGTGGCCGTAGGTGTCGTTGACTGACTTGAAGTGGTCCAGGTCCACAAACAGGGTGGCCACCATCTTGTTCTGGCGCCGCGCCAGGGCCAGGGCGTGATTGAAAAACTCCCGGGCCAGGGAGCGGTTGGGGAGACCGGTCAGCGCGTCATGAAACACCAGCCGTTCTATGCGGGCCTGGGATTCAATGACCCGCCGGTTCTCCGCCTGCAGACTGGCGAAGATATGGCGCAGATCCCGGGAGATCACCCAGGCGATGTAAGAGGCCACCAGCAGGATCACCAGGATGATCACCATGGCGGTGAGACTGGTGTAGGCGGGAGCATTGCTGCGCCAGCCGAAATGATTGGCCAGGCCTACCGCCATTACCGTGGCGCTGGCATACACCACCAGCGTGAAGAACAGCTTGCGGTGGCCCATCAGGGCGGTAAACACAATCAGCACGGGGAAGGCCAGCAATACCTCGTCACGCAGGCCCTTGAACAGCCACATAAACAGGCTCAGGATCACCGCGATCATGCTCAGCAGCAGCACACGCGCCAGGTCGGCCTCATCGCGGCGCACCAGCCAGGGCACCAGGCACATGGATACCGCCGTCATACCGAGCATGCCTTCCACCAGGCCCACCTGGCCCTGGCCCAGGCGCAGCAACAGCACCACCACGATTCCAATCTCCAGAGACCAGAACAGGTGTGTCAGGTGGCGAAAACGAAAGCCGGTTTCAGTCGTTCGCGGAGCGTGTATCCGTGGGTGCGGTTTACGGAGATCCTCTTCCATGGCCACTCACTACATCCATGCACCGCGTCATGCAGATGCACTACTGAGAGTCTGGCACAGGCCGGGAATTTTGCTTGATGCTAGTCTTCGCCCCAGTCGAAGTCGTCGCTGGTGAATTCCTCTCCCACCGCGTTTTCACTGAGGCCCTGGCTGCTGTCACCGCCATAACACTCATCAACTTCATTCTTGGCAGACATATAGGCCAGCAGCAGTTTGCGCTTGACGTCCATTTCCTCGAGCAGGCTGAGATCTTCATACAGCAGCGCATTGCCGTAACCCTGCAGCGGCCCGTCGATGGGCCGTGCACACTTGTGAATCGGCATATTACCGGGCAGTTGCTCGTCCGGGCGGTACATGAAGATCTGCAGATCGTCGGCGAAGTACACGAAGTCCACGTCGCCGTCTTCGGCCCGGTCGGTCAGGCACATGGTGTAGATCAGAAAGGAGTCGCAGCTCGTCACACCGGGGTTGTCCACCACGGGAAACCCGGATTGCCGGGTCGACGCACAGGCCGTGGTGAGCGCGGCGAGAAGCAGAGTGAACGTGAGGCGGAGCCTGGCCATGAACGTTGAGCTGTTAGGGAAACACGCGCATAGTACGCGCAAGCATGCGGTTTGTCTGTGGCCGGACGGTAGATAACCCACGTTTTGTGTACCATGTCGCGCTTTTCTCCATGGTAAGTACGCAGTGTTACAAATTTCTGATCAAATTTACCTTCCCGAAGAAGAAATCGAATTCTCAGCGATACGCGCCCAGGGCGCGGGCGGGCAGAACGTCAACAAGGTTTCCAGCGCCATACACCTGCGTTTTGACATCCCCGCCTCGTCCCTGCCGGCTCCTCTCAAGGAGCGCCTGCTGGCCACCAGGGACCGTCGCATTTCCAGCGACGGCGTGCTGGTCATCAAGGCCCAGCGCCACCGCAGCCAGGAGAAAAACCGGGCCGATGCGCTGGCGCGACTTGCCGAACTCCTCGAGGCTGCCAGCCGGGTGCGCAAGCCCCGCCGCGCCACAAGACCCAGCCGAGCCGCCCGCCGGCGGCGCATGGATGACAAAACCCGGCGCGGCACCACCAAGGCCATGCGTCGCAAGCCGGAACACTAGGCTCCTCAGCAGTAGCCTGAGCTATGTACCATGATTACACTAGCGCGCCTGGTTTCTAAGGGGATGAAAGTCTGGTGAAGGGCAGCATCACATCGATGACGAATCTGTTGGCGTACGGTGGGGCCGGAGCGCGCTAATGGATCCGATCAGCCAGGGCGTCCTCGGCGCCGCCGCCCCCAAGAGCATCGCCCCACCGGAGCATGCCCGTATCGCCTGCCTGATGGGCTTCCTGGCGGGCATGGCGCCCGACCTGGATGTATTTATCCGCTCGCCTGAAGACCCCCTGCTGTTCCTCGAGTTTCACCGCCAATTCACCCATTCCCTGCTGTTCATCCCTGTGGGCGGTTTCATTGTTGCTTACCTTCTGCACCGGCTCTACGCGGGCCGGCGCGGCCTGAGCCTGCGCCACTCGGTACTGTACTGCACGATGGGCTACGCCACCCACGCGCTGCTGGACTCCTGTACGACCTATGGCACACAGCTTTTTTGGCCCTTCAGCGACCAGCGCTTCGCCTGGAATACCGTGTCTGTGGTGGACCCCCTGTTCACACTGCCCATACTGCTGCTGATTGGGATTGCCACCTGGCGTCGCCAGGCGCTGCTGGCACGGCTGGCCCTGGCCTGGGCCGTCGCCTACCCGACCCTGGGCCTGGTGCAGCGGGATCGGGCCGAGGCGGTGGGTTGGGCACTGGCGGAGCAACGGGGCCACACGCCAATCCGGCTGGAAGCCAAACCCAGCTTTGCCAACCTGCTGTTGTGGAAAGTGGTCTACGAGACGGAGCAGCGCTACCACGTGGATGCCGTGCGCGCGGGCCTGGAGCTGATCACCTTCGAGGGCAACAGCGTGCCTAAACTGGACGTGGCCCGGGATTTTCCCTGGCTGCTACCTGGCAGCCAGCAGGCCATGGATATCGAGCGCTTCCGGTGGTTCTCAAACGATTACCTGGCCGTGGAACCTGGGAACCCCTACCGTATCACCGATATTCGCTATTCCATGGTGCCCAACGAGATCCAGGGCCTGTGGAGCATCGAACTCGACCCGGCTGCCGAGCCGGACAGCCACGTCGACTATGTGGTTTCGAGAGCCGCGGATGAGCGCGCCGTCGGCAGCTTCCGCGCAATGCTATTCCCTTAAATATCAATCACTTGAATAGATTAATTTGAGTAAGTTCAAGCCATCGGCGGCGGCTGCGGTAGTCGTTGCCAATATGATTGGCACCGGTGTCTTCACCAGCCTGGGCTACCAGTTGGTCGAGCTCGAGTCCGGATTTGTACTGCTCATGCTGTGGGCAGTGGGCGGCCTGGCGGCACTCTGCGGCGCCCTGTCCTACGCCGAACTGGGCGCTGCCCTGCCCCGCTCCGGCGGCGAATACAACTTCCTGTCAGAGATTTACCACCCGGCCGCGGGCTTCATTTCAGGCTGGGTCTCGGCCACAGTGGGTTTTGCCGCCCCGACCGCCCTCGCCGCGCTCACCTTTGGCAGCTACCTGGCTTCAGTGGTGCCCGCCCTCTCTCCGCTATGGCTGGCCACCGGGGTGATCGTGGTATTGAGCGTCGTGCACTGCACCAGCCACCGCCAGTCAGGCGGCGCCCAGAGCCTGCTGACAGTACTGAAGATCCTGTTGATCCTGGGCTTTAGCGGCCTGGCACTGCTGTGGGGCAACAATCCGCAGCCAATCCGGTTCAGCCCGCAGGCGGGGGACAGCGGCCTGCTGCTGAGCGGTGCGTTCGCAGTGTCCCTGATCTACGTGAACTATGCATTCTCGGGCTGGAATGCCGCCACCTATATCAGCGGAGAGCTGGAAGACCCACAGCGCCAGCTACCGAGGGTGTTGTTTGGTAGCACCCTGCTGGTGGCACTCGCCTACCTGTTGCTCAATTATGTGTTTCTCACAGTGGCCCCAGCTGAGGCCATGAGGGGGCAGGTTGAAGTCGGCTACATCGCTGCCAAATATGTGTTTGGCGGGATGGCGGCCGATTTAATGGGCAGCCTGCTGGCGCTGCTGCTGATCTCGACGGTCAGCGCCATGATTCTCGCGGGACCGCGGGTGCTGCACGCTATAGGCGAGGATTTCCCGATGTTTCGCTACCTGGGATACACCAATGCCGACGGCATCCCGGTGCGCGCCATCCTGCTGCAGGCGGGCGTTAGCCTCGCCTTCCTGTGGACCTCATCATTTGAAAGCATCCTGGTGTTCGCCGGTGCTACCATGGCGGTGAACACCTTTTTCACGGTACTGGGCGTGTTTGTGCTGCGTCGTAGTCGACCCGACCTACCCCGGCCGTACCGAACCTGGGCCTACCCACTGCCGCCGCTACTATTCCTGCTGATTACCGGCTGGACGCTTCTTTATACTGTGCAGCAGCGGCCTCGGGAGGCCTGGTTGTGCCTGGCCGTCCTGGTATCCGGGGCGGCGCTCTACAAACTGAGTGTAGCGCTCGGTCAACGCACCACAGGAAATTGAGATCATGGACTTTGAGCTGGCGGAAGAGTATCGGATGCTGGGTGAGCTGGTGGAGAATTTTGTCAGCGACTACCTGGTCCCGCTGGAACCCGCGGTGTTGGCACGGGAGGCCGCCGGTGAAGGAGCTCACATCACTGCCGGGGAACGCGCCACCCTTGATGCGGCTTCCCGGGAGCTCGGCCTCTGGGGCCTGGATGCCCCGGAAGCCATGGGCGGCATGGACCTGCCCGCTATTGCCCTGGTAGCCGTCAACGAGGCCATCGGCAAGAGCGTGGTGCCCTATGTGTTGCCACCGGATTCCCCCAACCTGCGAATGCTCGACGCCACCGTCAACGACGAGCAGCGGCAACGCTACCTGGAGCCCTATGTCCGCGGTGAGACCGTATCCGCCATCGCCATTTCCGAGCCTGGCGCAGGCTCAGATCCGGCAGCGATGAAAACCAGTGCCCGCCGCGACGGCGATAACTGGCTGCTGAACGGCCGTAAGATCTGGATCAGCAAGGCCGATATCGCCGACCACTTCATCACCATGGCGGTCACCGACAGGGAAAAAGCCGCCCGCGGCGGCATCTCAGCCTTCCTGGTGGACCGCAACGCGCCGGGGCTGAGCATTGCCCGCAAGATTCCCATGCTCGGGGGCAATGCGACCTTTGAACTTGAACTGACGGACTGCCGCCTGCCGGCCAGCGCCCTGCTGGGTGAGGAGGGCCAGGGTTTCGCGCCCATGCAGCTGCGGCTCTCCACCCGGCGCCTGGAAATGGCCACCTGGTGTATTGGCATTGCCCAGAGGGCTCTCGACATGTTGCTGGACTATGCCCCGCAGCGGGAAACTTTTGGTGGCCCACTGGCCGACAAGCAAACCGTGCAGAACTGGATTGCCGAGTCGGAGACCGACATCCACAGCGCCCGGCTGATGGCCTGGCATACCGCCTGGAAACTGGACCGCGGCGACTCGGTCAGGCGCGAAATCTCCATGCTCAAGGCCCATGCCACGGAAATGGCCTGGCGGGTCGTGGACCGGGCGATGCAGGGCTTTGGCGCGATGGGTATGACCAAGGAGTTACCGCTGCAGCAGATGGCCAACGAGGTGCGCTTGATGCGTATTTACGACGGCCCAACCGAAATACACCGATGGGTGGTAGCCCGGGACCTGCTGCGCGGCTAATTCCCGGTCGTCATATAAAACATTTCCTTACCTTCCAATCGTTATTGGGTACAGTCGCCTTTCGCCACCCATACTGCGTATATGCGGTATAGGGAGGCTTATCATGAAACGACGCTTTTTCCTGTCCGACGACCTCGATGAACTCGATCGCTGCGAGGCGGAATTGCTGGAATCGGGTCTTGGCACCCCCCAGATTCATGTACTGAGCCGGGATGATGCGGGCGTGGCGAACCGGTCCCACCTGACCCCCGTCGAGGCGGTTCTCAAGAAAGATGTGGTGCGCGGCACCGAGGTCGGCGCCGTGATTGGCATGGCCGGCGCCGCACTGGTACTGGGCGTTGCCTGGTTCAGCGGAGTGACGACCAGCGTGGGCTGGGCCCCTTTTATCTTCCTCGCGATTATCGTGCTGGGCTTTTGTACCTGGGAGGGTGGCTTGTTTGGCATCCAGGAACCACACCGAGATTTTTCCCGCTTTGACGATGAACTTGAGCAGGGCAAGCACCTGTTCATTGTTGATATAAGCGACAGCGACGCCGCTGTGCTTGAGCAGGTGATGGCCGGCCACCCCACGGTGCGCTTTGCCGGTGAAGGGAATGCCACCCCGGAACTCGTGGTACAGGCACACAAGAAATTCAATGACGCAATGCAGACCTTGCCCTAGCGATACGCTCGGCAGGCAGTGGTCAGGCACAGCAGGGGTTAAACTAGGGGCTGGAGCCCACAGAGGAGCACGTCGCCCTGCACAGCCACAGCGTCACCACCGAACTCCAGTACCTGGTTTACACCGGTGAAAAGCCGGTGTATTTCGCATCCGTCGGTGGCGCGGATGCGGCACTGAGCATCAGCGCCGGTTTTGATACCCGGCAGGTTGATGTACACGATGCCCGCAGTCTACCGGAGCCAGCCAGCCTCGACCGGCAGGGGTTCTGCCTGCTGCCCCAGACAACCACCGTATCCGACTTCTATGCCCCCATGGAAAGCTGGCAGGCGGGCTATGAGGCTGAGCTGGACGCGTTGCTTAAACAGGCCACCGGCGCCAGCGAGGTCCTGGTGTTTGACCATACCCTGCGCTCGGACTCACCGTCTGTGCGCGGCGAGCACGCGAGTCGCGAACCCGCCACGGTTATTCACAACGACTACACCGATGCCTCTGCCGCGAAACGGCTACAGGACCTGCTCCCGGAGGAGCAACTCGACAACTGGCTTGGCGGCCGCTACGCCATTGTCAACGCCTGGCGCTCGGTTGCCGGGCCGGTGATGACCACGCCGCTGGCCTGTTGTGATGCCTCTACCCTGGCGCCGGGGGATCTCATCGCCAGCGAACGGCGCGCGGAGGATCGTGTTGGTGAACTGGAACTGGTGCGCTGGAACCCGGGGCACCGCTGGTACTTCTACCCCGAGATGCAGCGCGATGAAGTGTTGCTGATCAAAACCTTCGACTCAGCCAGGGATGGCCGGGCGCGGCGCTCCATTCACACTGCCTTCCCGAATCCGGAGGCGCCGGCTGATGCGCCGCCGCGCCAGAGCCTGGAGTCGCGAACCATTCTGCGTTTCCAGGCACCGTCGTAGGCCGTGCAAGCCGCTACCAGGGAAGCTCGCTGCCGTCGTAGCTGAGAAAGCGGCCGCTGTCGGCCGGAGTAAGACCTTCGAAGACCTTACGCATGCCGTCGATGGAG
>JANQLM010000065.1 GCA_028280635.1 Halieaceae bacterium
CAGTTCACCGGTGGCAAGAATCGACTTCATATGCGCCGGGCCACAGGCCTCACGCATGGCCCGGACCTCGTCGTACAGGGACTGCCAGTTGCCAGTCAGCACGTGGCGCCGGGAAATCACGATGTCAATTTCCGTGGCGCCGGCGGCTACCGAGGCGCTGATTTCCGCCAGCCGCGTGTCCAGGGGCGATAGGCCCGCCGGGAAGCCGGTGGAGACGGCGGCCAGTTCAATCCCGGATTCTGCCAGGGCGGTGCGCGCCGCGGGCAACATATCGTGGTAAACGCAAACAGCGGCGGTGCTCAGCTCCAGGTCTTCGACGCCGAGTGCGGCGAGGACGTCGCGGCTGACTGGGTTGCGCGCCTTGGCGCAGAGGCGGCGGACCTTGCCGTCGGTATCGTCACCGGACAGAGTGGTCAGGTCGATCAGTGACACGGCCTTCAGCAGCCAGGCCGCCTGCCAGGCCTTCTTCACCGTGCGCCGGCCGGGCAGGGCGGCGACCCGCCGTTCCACGGCGCTGAGATTGACGCGCAGGGCCTCTACCGCGTCGAGGTTGAGCGGGGTGCCCGGGTTGCGTCCGGCACCGCCGTCGACGGCGCGCAGGGCGGGGGCTGTAGGCTGGGTGTCGCTGCTCATGGTCGTGCCGGGGTGTCCGCGCTGGGGTTTCGGTAGGTCGGACCGCAAAGTCTAGCTTAAATGGCCGGTGACCACGATGCCGAAGCCTGCCGTTGCCAGCTTACGAATCCATGCATTTCTTTACGGAGATTTACCGATTCGCTGCGGAAGCCTCACGCCGCTCCTTCGTAGCATGCGCGGATAACACGACTACGGGGGAACACCATGGGAATTCTGAGACTGGCGCCGGCCCTGATGATGGCGGCGTCGCTGCTTGCCTGTGACGACGGCGGCGGCAACGGTGATAACGCCGCCGACAGCGGCGGTGACATGTGGTTTATCAACCTGGTCACGGATTCCCCTACCCTGGGTATGGAAATTGCCGAGGCCACGGCGGCGACGGCATCCTACGGCAGCAGTAGCAGCCAGCTCGAGTACATCAGTGGCAACAAGGAAATTACCTTTTACCAGGTAGAGTCTGATGGTGAGACGGAAGCCCTGGACCTGGAAGTTGATGTCAACCTGAACCGTGAAGAGGACGTGCTGGTGATACTGCACGGCACCATGGACAACCTGCAGCTCACGGTCTGGGAAAACGACGCCCCCGAGGAAGAGGAGGAAACCGGCCGGGTTGGTGTCCTGAACTTCAGTGAGCGGCAGCCAAGCCTTGACGTCTACCTGACCGATGAGAGCGAGGACCTGTTTGCCTCCCAGCCGCTGACCACCGTGACGGCTCCCGCCACGGAGGGCCTGTTCATCGTCGAAGAAGATGATTACGAGCTGGAATTCACCCTGCCGGGTGAGATCGAGGTGGTCTACGACGCAGGCCTGGTAGACATCGACGAGGACAGCAGCAGCTACTTTGTGGTGGCCGACTTTTTCGGTGCCGATGACAGCGCCATCATTGTGCTGGAGATATCCGGCTCCGCCCCCGCCCGGGAACTGGTGAACGACTCCATACCGGCGGAGCTTCGCTTTATCAATGGCATCTCCGACTACCCCTCCGTGGATGTCTATATAGGCGACACCGCGGGGGAGCCCCTGTTCGAGGACATCGCCTTTGGGGAAAGCACCGGCTACGTGCAACTGGAGCCCGACGACTACGCTTTCAATGTCACGCCCCACGGCGTCAAGGATATGTTCTTCTTCCAGGAGACGCAGGGACTGGCGGCAGGTGACCAGGTCACCCTGGTCACCAGTGGCCTGGCGACGGCGGAAGACGACCCCGACGACGACACTGACGACAACCTGCAGACCGATGGCAAGATCGTGGCGGACTCCCTGCGCAATATTGCCCTCGGCGCCCAGCTTTCCTTTGTGCACGCCTCGCCCAGCAATGAAAACCTGGACTTCTACCTGCTGCTGCCGGGCCAGCCGGTGTCTGACACCTCGCCCGAGGTCCGGGGGCTGGCCTATCTGCTGTCCTTCGACTTTACGCCGGACGCCGGCGATTACGAGATCGTGGTGCTGCAGAGCAGCAACGACGCCATTATCCTCGGTCCGGTACCGGTGAGCTTTGAGGAAGGCGAAGTCGTGGACTTCTACCTGTTCGACTCTGAGGGCGGCGGCACGCCGGGCGAGTTGCGCAGCTACACACCGTAGGGGCTTGCCTGCCGCGCTTCAGATCAGGCCGCCTCGGCGCTAAACAGGCTGGCCGCTGTCACCATCGGCGGTTGGTCGAGTGACTCAAGCACCTGCTCGGCGCCACGATAATCCTGCTCAAGGGTGTTGACCCCCGGCGTCGCAATGCAGCGCAGCCCGGAGGCCAGCGCCGCCTGCAGGCCAGACTCGCTGTCCTCAATCGCCACTGCCTGGTCGGCTCGCAGACCGAGACGCTGCAGGCAAAGCTGGTAGACCTCTCCACTGGGTTTACCAGCGCTCACGTCACCGCGATGCGTGATGATGGTGAACTGCTCCGCCGCCATATCGAGCGCCGCCAGTATTTGCAGCAGGGTAGTTTGGTCAGTCGTGGATGCGAGGCCGACGGCTATGTCCTGTTCGTGGCATTCCTTGATGAGGCGCTGTACCCCGGGTCGCGCCTGGCCAGCCTGTGCGAGCTGGCGGTGAAACAGAGCTGTCTTGCGCTTGTGCAGTGCCTGCGCGTCAACGCCCTCGGTGTCAGTAGCGCGCGCATAGGCTGCAATGCGCGCCGCGCCGCCCGGTGTTACCAACATGCGGCGATAGGTATCCTGCTGCCAGACCCAATCCAGCCCGGCCTCCCTGAACGTCTGGTTAAAGGCATTGCGCTGCAGTTCTGAAGTTTCGATCAGCGTGCCAATGCCGCCAAAGAAAAGCGCCTGTGCTGCCATGGGTGTCTCCTGCTATTGAATCGCTGTTGTTCAATACGTGCAGAGTGAACGCGTGGCCCACCGGGAAGCGCAGGTCAGTGCGCCGTCCAGCCGCCGTCCACCTTGAGGCTGTCGCCGGTCACTAGTGATGCCGCGGGAGAGGCCAGGAAAAGCACGGCATTGGCGACCTCTTCTACCTGGCCTACCCGGCCCATTGGAATCTTGCTGATCACCTCGCGGTTGAATGTTTCATCCGCCAGCATGGGCGCAGTCATGGGGGTTTCGATAAAGGTGGGCGCCACGGCGTTGACGCGAATACCCTGGGCCGCCAGTTCGATGGCCATGGCCTTGGTCAGGCCCTCGATGGCGTGCTTGGTCATGCAGTACACAGTGCGTCGGGCGGCGCCAATGTGACCCATCTGGGAAGACATGTGAATAATGCTGCCACTGCCGCGCTTTGCCATGTTGCGGGCGGCGGCTCTGGCCACGCGAAAGGCGGTGCGAACGTTGAGGCCCAGCATCAGGTCCAGCGCTTCGTCTTCCACCTCAAGGAATGGCTGTGGCCTGTTGATGCCCACGTTGTTGACGAGTACATCTAGCTCCGGAAGGGCTTCGATACGGTCGAGAAACGCGGGTTCCGTGACGTCCTGCTGCCAGCCTTCAATCTGTCCGGGCCAGCGTTCGGCGAGTTGGTCGAGGTCTGCGCCCGTCCGCGCGACGGCGATAACCCGGGCCCCGGCACTGGCCAGAGCTTCGGCACAGGCAAGCCCGATGCCCTTGCTGGCGCCGGTCACCAATGCCTGCCGCCCACTGAGGTCGAAAGCGTCTTTCATGTTTTGATCGCCCTGGATGCCAGCGCTGAGTGTAGGGTTTTATTGCATTCGGAGTCAAAGCTTGATGCCGCGTAATGACTGGGCTATGCCGCGTTCAAGTGGGTTCACCAGGGGGAGGGATTGCAAGAGGATGCAACAGCGAATAGCATCGTGGTTTTCCGCTGAGCGGGCCACCCATGTCTGACAAGGTGCCGGAGTTTCCGGCCAAGCGTAAACCCACTTCCTATGACGTTGCGCGCCACGCGGGCGTATCCCAGTCCGCGGTGTCTCGCTGTTTCAAGCCGGGTGCCAGCGTGTCGAAAAAGATGCGCGAGCGGGTGATGAAGTCTGTGCGTGAACTCGGCTACACGCCCAATGCTATCGCCCGGGGCCTGATTACGCGCCGCTCCAACATGGTGGCGGTGATCGTTTCCAATCTGCATTTCTACCCGGAAATTCTCTCAGAGCTTAGCGCCCGCTTTTCCGAGCGCGGTGTTCATGTGCTGCTGTTCACCCTGGACCACGAAAGTGATGTCAGCCGCATACTTGACCAGGTATGGCAATACCAGGTGGATGGGGTCGTCGCCGCTGCGCATCTCGCGGTGGAACAGGTAGCCCAGTTCCAGGAGCGCCATATTCCGTTGGTGTTCTACAACCGTGCCTATCGGGATCTGCCGGTGTCGTCGGTCTGCTGCGACCAGGTCGAAGGTGAGCGGCAGCTTGTCAATCTGCTGGCGGGCAGCGGCCACCACCGATCGTTTGCCGTAATCGCCGGACCCAGTGATTCGGTGGTCAGCATGCAGCGCACACAGGGTGCCATCGACCATCTGCACGATCTGGGTATCAACGACATTACCGAAGCCGCTGGTGACTACTCCTACTCCTCCGGCCGCCGTGCCCTGCAACAGGTCATCGCCGAACGCGGCGCCGCGCCCGACGCCGTGATCTGTGCCAACGACATGATGGCCATCGGGGTGATGGACGAGCTGCGGTTTCACCTCGAACTGGATGTTCCGGGTGACGTGTCGGTGGTGGGCTTCGACGGCGTGCGGGCCGCCCACTGGTCGAGCTTCGACCTCGCCACGATCGAGCAGCCGGTCGAAAGCATGACGGAAGCAGCAGTCTCCATGTTGATGGAGCGTATAGATAATGATGCACTGCCACCTGAAAAACGCACCTTTTCGGGTGTATTGCGTGCGGGTAGCACCGTTCGCGGCGAATGAAGCATTTGAGCCGTTTATTGTTGTTGCCCGGCATGATGTGCGACTGGCGACTTTGGCGGCATCAGATACAGGCTCTCGGTAAAAACTCAGTCTGCGAGGTGGGGGACATTACCGGGGCAGAGACGGTAGCCGGCATCGCAGCCCAGGTGCTTGCAGCGGCACCCGGCAAATGGTGTGTAGCAGGTTTGTCTATGGGCGGCATTGTCGCCATGGAGATGTGGCGTCAGGCACCGGAGCGCGTCACCGGGTTGGCGCTACTGGATACAAACTATCGTGCCGACACCCCCGAGAAGCGCACTATGCGCGATGCCCAGATGCAGGCGGTAGCATCCGGCAGGCTGCTTGAAGTGTTGCGCGAGGAACTGAAACCCAACTATCTCGCGCGCGTCCATCGTGGCAATACAGCGCTACTCGATGAAGTGCTGGCTATGGGCATGGACCTGGGAGAAGAGGTCTTCAAGCGCCAGTCCCTGGCACTCAAGTCTCGCCCGGACAGTGCCGGCACCTTACCCGCCATCGACTGCCCGGCTCTGGTGCTGTGTGGTGACGAGGACAGCCTTTGCCCGCCAGCCCTGCATCGGGAGATGGCCGAAGCGCTACCCAATGCAGAATTTTCCATCATCTCAGGCTGCGGGCACCTTTCCACCATGGAGCAACCCCAGGCCGTGACCACCGCAATGGCCGGCTGGCTCGCCCGCAGTTAAAACCATAAAGGACAACAAGATGCACAGCAGCAGCGACAGAATTCTTACCACCCACGTGGGAAGCCTGCCCAGATCCAAGGCCGTCACCGACGGTGTTTTCGCCCGCGAGAACGAACAAGCTTATGACGAACAGGCGTTCACTCAAACGATAGCGAATGCCGTTGACGAGGTAGTGCGCAGGCAGGTGGAAGCCGGCGTCGATATTGTCAGCGACGGCGAGATGAGCAAGATCAGCTACGCCACCTACATCAAGGATCGCATCACCGGCTTCGAGGGCGATAGTGAGCGCAACCCGCCTTCTGACCTGGAAGAGTTTCCCGGCTTCCTGCAGCGCCAGGCGAGCTCCGGGGGCACGCCCAGCTACCGTCGTCCCTGTTGCGTTGGCGAGATCGCGCTTAAGAGCACGGCGCCGCTGGAGGAAGACCTCGTCAACTTCCAGAACGCTGTGACTGCCCACAAGCCCGTGGAAGGGTTTATGAACGCAGCCTCGCCCGGTGTCATCGCCCTGTTCCAGCCCGACCACCACTACGGTGACCACGAGTCGTATCTGAAGGCGCTGGGCGAAGCCATGCGCCACGAGTACGAGGCCATTATTGAGGCCGGTTTCATCCTGCAACTCGATTCGCCAGACCTTGGGCTCGGCCGCCACATGATGTTCAAGGGCCAGCCGGATGAGGCCTACCAGGCGCTTGCCAACCTGCATGTGGAGGTGTTGAACGACGCCTTGCGCAACGTCCCGGCCGACCGGGTGCGCCTGCACGTGTGCTGGGGCAACTATGAAGGCCCGCATCACCATGACGCCCCGATGGATCTGGTATTGCCGATCGCCCTGCGTGCCAAGCCGCAGGCGCTGCTGTTTGAATCTTCCAATCCGCGTCACGCCCATGAGTGGGAGGTGTTTGCCTCCACCGACATTCCCGAAGACAAGATTCTGGTACCGGGGGTGATCGACTCCACCACCAACTTTGTCGAGCACCCGCGCCTGGTCGCCCAGCGCATCAGTCGTTTCGCCGACATCGTCGGCCGCGAGCGGGTTATTGCCGGCACAGACTGTGGCTTTTCTACCTTCGCTGGCTTTGGCGCTGTCGACGAAGACATCGTTTACGCCAAGCTCGCCGCGATGGCGGAGGGTGCGGCCCTGGCCACCGAGATTCTCTGGGGCAAAGCGGCATGAGCTTTCGAGAGCGGGTGCGCAGCGGCGAGCTGTTGGTGGGCACCTGGATAAAAACCCCGTCGCCTATGGTGTGTGAGGTGCTGGGCCTGACACCGTTGGACTTGCTGTGCCTGGACGCCGAGCACTCGCCCTTCGATCGCGGTGACATTGACGCTTGCCTGGCAGCCACTCGCGCTGCACAAATGCCGACCCTGGTTCGCCTGCCGTCCGCAGCCGATGAACACGTTCTCAACGCCCTGGACTGTGGCGCCACCGGCGTCGTCATTCCCCACGTCACCAGCGCGAAAATGGCAGCGTCTGTGGCAAAGGCCGCGCACTTCGGTGCCGGTGGCCGCGGCTACGCCGGCTCCACCCGCGCCGCTGGCTACACCTCAAAACCGATGGCCAAACACCTCGCTGACAGCGGCGCCGAGTCCACGGTGATCGTCCAGATTGAAGACCTTGAGGCCCTTGAAGCCATTGAGGAAATCGCGGCGGTCGACAGTGTTGATTGCCTGTTCATAGGCCGCATCGATCTCACCGTCGCGATGGGCGCCGAGTCGCCCGCGGACGAGGGGGTGGTGGCCGCCGTCCAACGTATCTGCGACGCGGGCCGACGGGCAGGCAGGGCTGTCGGCATGTTCGTTGGCGACGTCGACGAGGTTCCGCGCTGGATCGAGGCGGGCGCCAGCCTGTTCCTGCTGGCTTCGGATCACGGGTTTATTTTGCAGGGGGCGAAGCAACTCGCTGAGAAGGTGAAGGGCGGGTAGCGTGACCGCAAGTACACCGCGTGCGGATATGGGCCTTGTCGGCCTTGGCGCCGTATAACTGGTAGTGATTATTTGTTTGGCGAGACCCGAACCAAATGACTGAGAAGTCAGACCCTTTCCTGGAGTTATTCAAAGACCCTGAACACGCCGCCAGATACGCTGAAGGCCCAGCGAGATTCATGCCAGGCTTTCATGCGGTGCACCGTATGGCCGGCGTTCTTATCCGAGAATATGCACCGCCTGACGCCTGTGTTCTGGTACACGGTGCAGGCGGGGGGCTGGAGATTGAAGCTTTTGCCGGGGAGAACCCTGAATGGACGTTTCTGGGCGTTGAGCCGGCGAAGCCCATGCTTGATGAAGCGAGGAGGCGACTGGGCGGCCTTAACGAGCGGGTCACGCTTCACCACGGATATGCTGAAGATGCACCCCGGGGGCCCTTCGACGCCGCCACCAGCCTGCTAACACTCCACTTCCTGAACGCTGCCGAACGCCAGGACACAGTGTCTGAGATTGTCAGCCGGCTGAAGCCCGGCTCTCCATTTGTGGTCGCACATTGCAGTTTTCCTCAGGCCGCCAAACAGCGAGATACATGGCTCACCAGGCACCGGGAGTTCGCCGTTGCCTCGGGCGTCGACCCGCAAGAAGCCGAAAACGCGCGCGAAACTATCTCCGGCAACCTCGCAACACTCGATCCCGAGATCGACGAACAAATCCTGCGGGACGCTGGTTTATCGGACGTTACACTGTTTTACACAGCGTTTACCTGGCGAGGTTGGATTGGGCGTGTTTCGTGAAGGGCGCTTACCGTGACGCGCGCCGGGGTTTGCTTCCCTATTGGACAAGACATCAAGAACCAGAGAAACAACGGAGAAACGAGGAGTCCGCTTGCAGGTGGCACCCGACTCAGGCTGTCAGCCTGTAGAACGTTTCTGCGGATCCCGTAAACATCATTGTTCGCTCTTCTTTGGAATGGTGGCTGGTGAGCAGGTCGAAGACCCGCCAGTAGGCCCCGTAGTCGCGGTAGAGACTATCCACTGGGAAGTTGGAGCCGAACATTACCCTCTGGCAGCTAAACACCTCTATCACCGGGTCTACGATTTTCCTGAGATCGTTCGCGGTCCAGTCCGGGTTGAACATGCCCAGTCCGCTAATCTTGCAGACGGTGTTGGGCAGCGATGCCAACCGCCCCAGGCCTCTTTGCCAGCTTTTGAGACCTTCCGCGGATTGATCCCAGGGAGAGCCCGCGTGGCAGAGGGCGACCTTGAGCTCGGGTACCTGGTTTAGCGCTCTCAGCACCGCGGGCATCTGCGGTGGAATCATTTGCAGGTCAAAGGACAGGCCACGGCTGGCGAGCGCCCGCAGGCCATCGATCCACGCTGGGTTGTCGAGCAAGGCAGCACTGCCGTGCCGGCCATCTTCGGCGACGTGCCGGCCGACGATCTGTCGCACACCTCGCACCCGCGGATACTCGAGGAGAGCATCCAACCGGAACTCCACGTCCGGCGCTGACAGGTCACAGAAGGCGACCACGGCAGCGGGGCAGTTTTCGAGGCTGTGCAGCCATTGCGTTTCTTCGAGGCCGTCTTCGGCACCGACCTGAATGTGAACGGACGCCCTGGGTCGGTATTTGGCGGACTCACCGAGATAGTCTTCCGGCAGGTAATTTTTCTGGATTGGGGTGGGGTCACCAAAAAAGCGCTTGACGCCCCGGGCCATCAACCACGGATAGTGCACCGCCTCCAGGTCCCAGAGGTGGTGGTGGGCGTCGATGAACTCGGGCAGCGCCATGCCGGTGCTAGCCCAGGCGTGCGCGCGCGACCTGGGTGAGTACAGCCAGCTCGTCAAACACCAACCACTCCTCCACTACCTTGCCAGCGACGACCTTGTACTGGCTCTCACCAAGGATAAAGACCGGCGCGCCCGTGGCGGGGCCCCACAGTGTTCCGCCCGTGTGATTGCCGGCCAGGGCCCAGCGGGCGGCCACATAAGTGGCATCGTCCAGCATGCTGTTTTTACAGGTGTAGTCCACCGCGACCCTGGCATCGGGCAGGCAGCTCAGCACATCCATGTAAAAGCGAGCGATCTCCGTAGTGCCGTTAATGTCGTCGCGGGCGGAGGCGTGCAATACCGCGTCTTCGGCATACAGCAGCTTGGTGTCGCCCACGAGACGGGCGCTCCAGATATTGTTGAGAGCAGCGCTGACCATGGCTTCCGGGTCAGCCGAGGCCTCGGCCGGATAGGCCTGGCGTTGCCGGGGCAGGGCGCTGACGCGTTCGAATTCGCCGGCCAGCCACCTTCCAAAGCTGCTGCCCGGGTCCAGCGGCTCGGCGGCAGCCCGGGCCACCCAGGCGTCAACGTCTATGCCGAGCTGGCGAGCCAGCGACAGGTTGTCGCGCACCAGCCACTCCTCAATGATGCGGTTGTCCTTGCACACGCAGTGGGCAATCACCTGGATGGTGGCCTCCCTGCCAGTGGCTGGCCCGAACTCGCTGGGACCCAGGTTGGTCATATGAGTGCTGATGAGGTGCGAGCTGTGGTAGCCGGTCTCGGCGTCGCCGCCCCAGACGATGTTGTCGGCATGGAGGGTGCGGTCCGGGAAGCCGCCCAGGGTGCGAATGGTGTTCTGTGTTACTACCTCGGCGCCTTCGCTGTAACCCGCCAGGGTATATACGGGGCAGTCTTCGGAATAGTAGTCGTGGCACAGGCCTACCTGCTTGCCTTCCCAGATGCGGTAGGTGATGCGCAGGATGTAGTCGACGATGTCCTTGAACTCGGCATCAAAGCCCTGCAGGCCTTTGGGCTCCCCGTCGGCGGGGGCATTGTTGTAGTGCTGGGGATCCATAGCGGGTGACCATTCTGCGCTGTTCGCGCTTGAGGGTAGAAGAAATTCAGCGCGTATCTTGATTCTGTTTGCATCCGAATGCAAACTCATCGCACGCGAGGAGGTTGCATGGTTTTTTCCACTGTCCCGACGGTGATTCCACCGTCTGTTACCGACCCCGTCCGTGCCGGTTTGCCAACCGAGACGGGGGCCGCCCTGTGAGCGATTACCAGGACGCCAAAGCGCTGGTCTGGCAGTTCCATGAGGCGCTCGATAAGGCAGTACCCGAGGCGGTCGCCGATTTGCTGCAAAGTTACATGGCGCCGGGCTTCCATCTTTACGCTGTGCATCCCTTTGGCAGGCTGGACGGTGCTGAAACCGCGGCCACTGTCTATTCGCCGCTCAAGCAAAGCTTTACCGCGCTGCAGCGGCGTCCTTTTGTGTTTATGGCCGGCACCAGTGAGATCGATGACACCGAATGGGTGATCAGTCTGGGCCACTTCATGGGCCTGTTCGATGAGCCGTGGCTGGGCATCCCGGCGACCGGTAGAATCGCCACGCTGCGCTACGCGGATTTCCACTGCATTGAAGACGGCAAGATCACGCGCGCGGCATTCTTCTGCGACATGATCGACCTGATGGCCCAGGCGGGGGTCAATCCGCTGCCCCCCAGCACCGGCGCGCCGGGAATCTTTCCGTCGCCCCGTACCCAGGACGGACTGCTGCACGGCGCCTGTGATCCGGAGGAGGGCGTGGCGACGCTGGCGCTTATCGATCGCATGGTTCAGGACCTCAATAACCTGAACCAAACCGGTGAAGACCATTGCCCCCCGGAATATCTGGCGAGAACCTGGCACAACGATATGGGCTGGTATGGTCCCGCGGGGATCGGCGCCACCCTCACTATTCGACGCTACCAGCACCAGCATCAATATCCCTATCGGGAGGGGGTACAGGACAAGGTTTTCAACGGGCACCTGTGCCGACTCGCAGAAGGCAACTACGGTGGTTTCTTCGGCTGGCCAAACCTGACTCACCGACCGGTGGGCGGATTCATGGGCTTACCCGGCAACGACGAACGCGTGGATATGCGCGTCGTGGATATCTACCGTCGGGCGGGCGACAAGCTGGCGGAAAACTGGATCATCATCGACCTGCCCTGGTGGCTCAAGCAGCAGGGACTCGATGTATTTGCGCGGCTGGAGAGCCTCAGATCAGCGCATCGAAGCTGAACAGGAACACCAGGCAGGCCGCGAAGAAGACCAGCAGCCAATAGCTGGTAGCATCCACCTTGCCGGGCACCCGGTACCAGCCGCCATCCTTCGCCTCCAGCGTGCCTTCGCTGAACTGCCTGAGCTGGCCGTGCACCGTGTAGGGCGAGTAGTCGGCCTGCTTGCCATCCAGTAGCAGGCTCGCCATCCAGGACACGCTCATATTCACACTGGCGCCAATGGCGCAGTACCAGGGCCAGGCAATGTCCGTATAGTTCGCCACATAACCCACGGTGAGGAAGCCCACGGCGATGCCGATCAGCAGCCCGCGCTCGGTGGTGTGCTTGGAGAAGAAGCCCAGCGCGTACATGCTGAGTTTGGCGCCGACAAAGTAGCTTCCCACCTTGCTCAGCACCTCCAGTATCGAGCCCTCGCTGTTGGAAAACAGGATAGCCGGCACGATGATGATGGCGGCCCACATCACCGTGAAGATGCGCGACATCTTCAGGCACTCGTCGCTAGTCGCTTCCGGGCGGTAGAACTTCTTGTAGAAATCCACGATCGACACGGTGGCCATGGAATTGAAGGCTGAATCGAGGCTGGACATTGAGGCAGCCAATACGGCCGCGGCAATGATCCCCATCAGTCCCGGCAGGCCGTAGTTGGCCGCGAATTCGAGAATGATGGTATTGCCGTTCTCGAACTCCCTGCCTCCGTAGTAGCTGTAGAACAGGATGCCCAGGAACACAAACAGGAAGTAAATGAAGAAAGCGCCAAAACCCATGAACATGAAGGACTTCTTGGCATCGCCGATGTTCTTCGCCGCCAGGGTGCGCTGCACCATCATCTGGTTGGTGCCATACACGGTGATATGGAACAGGGTCATCGCAATCACGCCGGACCAGATCGTGGTGACCCGGGAAAAATCGCCGCTGAAATCCAGCGCCCGCGTCAGTCCCTCGGCCTTCAACGCCTGCAGGGTATCGCCCAGCGGCATGGGCATCTCGGTGAGCAGGGCATAGGTGATGATCATACCGCCCACCAGCAGGATGCTGGCCTGGATGACGTCGGTCCAGATCACCGCCGTAATGCCGCCCATGGCGGTGTAAACCAGCGCGATGACGGTCACTATGACGATTGCCCACTCCACCTGGACGCCGGTGATGAATTCGAGCACCAGGGCAGTGGCATACAGCACGGCAGCGGAGGTCAGCGCCTGCGACACCAGGAAGATGGAGGAGATGACCGTGCGCGAGGTGGTGCCGAAACGTCGCTCCTGATACTCGTAGATCGAGGCCACGCCGCTATTGAAGAAAAAAGGCAGGAAGAAGGTAACGACCGCGAAGATAACCAGTGGATAGTTGAGGTGAATGGCGATGACGGACAGGCCGTCTGTATAGGCCCAGGCCGGCGCGCCCAGGAAGGTCAGGGCACTTACATAGGTGCCTAGAACCGAGATGCCGATGGCCCACCAGGGCGTTGAGCGGTCGCCGAGGAAAAAATCTTCCGCGGAATCCACTTTCTTGCCCAGCAGGTAGCCGATGTAGAGGTTGACCGCGATGTACACCAGCAGGATGCACCAGTTGAGTGTGCCGAAGTCCGCCATTGTTATTGTTCCCGGTGGCTAAGAAAAACGGCGGGGTGTCGCCACCCCGCCGTTTGGATTTTCTTCAAGGGCCGGCGCCAGTGTATCGCGCCGGCCCGTGGCGGGTCGCTAGAAGTTGTAGCGGAATCTTGCTCCGTAGTTTTGCGGATACAGGTAGCTGGTCTGTACCAGGTCGAAGCCGCCGACGTTGGTGCGCGCCAGGACGTCTTCATCTTCGATGTTCTCGATGAAGGCCTCCGCTTCGATGTTCTGGTTCGGGCTGGTCCAGATCACGCGGATATCCGTCTTGGTGTAGGAATCCTGCTCCTGGGTGCTGTAGGTCACCACGTCATCGGTGTTGTACTCGTCGGAGTAGTAGAACTGCACAAAGGGTGCAACGCGACCCATGTCACCCAGGTCGATGTCGTAGCCCACACTCAGGCTCAGGGTGATCTCCGGCGCCCAGGGTGGAGTGTCGCCTTCCAGGTCCAGGAAGTTGGTTTCAACGCCGTTGGCCAGTACGAACGGGTTGGCGGCACCGAAGTCGCCGAACTCGTTATCCATCAAGCTGAGGCCCGCGGTGATAATCCACTGGTCGTCGGGAATCCAGGTGATATCGGCCTCAAGGCCCAGGGTCTCGATCTCACCGCCGTTTACCGTGCGGGTCTGGAAGGTGCCGTTGCCTACATCGACCAGTTCCTGGGTGGTCAGGTCGGTGTACTCGTTGTAGTAGATCGCGACGTTCGCCTGCAGGGTGTCGTCGAAGAAACGGCTTTTCATACCGGCCTCATAAGCCTCGGACTCCTGCTGTTCAAAGGCGCTGCCATCGGCGTTCACGCCGCCAGACAGGAAGCCGGTAGACCAGTTCGCATAGAACATGACGTCTTCATTCATGTCCCACTCGACGCCGAGACGATAAGTGGTGTCATCGAAGTTCTGCACTGCAGAGCGCTCCGGGCGCAGTTCATAGCGATAGATATCGCGCGGACGTCCATCGAGGCCATCAGGGTTCACGCCCGGCAGCGGGTTACCGTCTTCGTCCGTGGAAAAGCCGGAGAAGGTCTCTGTATCCTTGTCTTCCTCGTTGTAGCGGATACCTGCGATCAGACGTACGTAATCGGTAACGCTGTACTCGCCCTGGAAGAAGATACCGGTCGTGGTGGTCTCGATTTCCTGGTAGTCAGCAAAGTCGCTGAAGCTCTCCTGGGGGGGTGATACCCGGTACTGGGAGAAACCGAAATCGATATCGTCCACCGAGTAATAGCCGCCCAGTGTGGCCTTGAAGGCATCTCCTTCGTACAGGAACTGCAGCTCATTGGTAACGGATTCGGTTTCCTCGTCCCAGTAAAACACATAGCCCGGGGTGTTGGACCAGTCGCCGTCCCAGTCGAACTCGCTGTCCCAGTCAGTCCAGCTGGTGATGAACCGCGCCGAGATCCGGTCGGTGAAATCGGCTTTCAAATCCAGCGTGACGTTCTGCTCCTGGTTGTCGCGCTCGGCATCCACGTCTGAATTTGCTTCCCAGGGCTCGTTGAAGCGTGAGTCGCCACTGTTATTGGGGTAGGGGTTCTCGCAGTTGGTGAAACGGCCGAAGGCGTCGGTGATGCCGTCCTCGTTGACTGGCTGGCAGATACCTTCAGCGGAGAAAATGCCGTCGGCAATCCCCTCCTGGCTCACGTTGCTGTAACGCAGCACCGCTTCCAGCGTGTCGGTACGCCATAGACCGGAAAGACGGAAGTTACGGGCCTCATCCTGGCCGAGGTCTTCACCCTGTCCGTCGTTTTCGATGTAGCCGTCGCTGTCGCGGGTATTGAATGCCAGGCGCACTGCCGCATCCTCGTTGATCGGCACGTTGATGAAGCCTTCCGTGGTGTAACGACTGAAACGCTCGGCGCTCGCCTGGATGCCACCGCTGAGCGCCTCGGTATCGGGCTTGTTGGTATACAGGTTGATGGCGCCGGCAAAGGTGTTGCGGCCGTACAGGGTGCCCTGGGGCCCCTTCAGCACTTCGACACGCTCGACATCGAAATAGGCCTGCGATTGCTGAGAGGCACGTGGACGGTAAACACCGTCGAGAAAGAAGCCGGCGATAGAGGAGTTGTCGCCAAAGGTATTGTTGGAGTTGGCGCCGCGCATGGCGACCTTGGCGTCCGAGCCAATAAAGCCGTAGCTCATGCCCGGGGTGACCAGCTCGAGGCGGGTAATGTCAGTAATACCTGCACGCTGCATGGCGCGTTGGTCCAGTGCCGTTACCGATACACCCACATCCTGCAGGTTCTGCTCGCGCTTCTGCGCGGTCACGATTACTTCTTCCAGGGCGAAGCCCTGTGCCAGGGCGCTGTTGGGCAGGGTGCCTGCCAGGGCTAGCGCGCCTATTTGGGTTGCAAGAATCTTCCGGACGGGTGTCGTCATGATGTGCCTCCGCATCGTAAATGGGGTGTCCCTCAAGGGTTGTATTTATTCGTATTGACCTACCTGTTACCTACCTGCCGGACTTGCGCTCTACAGTGGAGTCTTCGTCGCTTTGCCGGCTACCCGAACCATCCAGACGACTGAATCGCGGATGTACGTCGAATGCAATTTGACCCGAATGTACTTCGTATGCAAAACGGTTTCAACTGTCAATTTGCACGGCGTAGTAGATTTGTAGCGCCAGTTTCAGGGCACCGCCTATCAGGGTAGGCGCCATATATAATCAGCACATAGTGCAATTTCGGTCTGGATGATGGGTGCTATTGCCGGCGGCGTGATCTGGGGCTAGACTAAATTGCATTCGAATTCAAAATGACGTCGCCCGCTGCACGTCCTAACGCGTTGTCGGGCGTACAGACCCTGAGGACCCAAGTAATGACCGATGCATCCATGGCAAGCCGCGTGGTGCGCAGTTCTGACTACATCCCCTGCGAGGAGGCCTTCGTCGATACCCGGCTGCCCGGTCGCGAGGGCAAGATGAACTACTGCATTATTGGCCCCGGGGTCGCAGAGAATGAAAAGCAGGTGGTGCACATCGCTGAGCCACATGGCTTCAACGTCGGTGGTGTGTCACTGCCTACTGGCAAGATTAACTCCCTGCACTCCCACACCACTGCTGAAGTGTTTCTGGTGTGCCGCGGCAACTGGCGCTTTTTCTGGGGTTACGACGGCACCGATGGCGAAGCGGTGCTGTCGCCTGGAGATGTAATAAGTATTCCCACAGGTACCTTCAGGGCCTTTGAGAGCGTTGGCTCAGACAACAATTTCATGCTGTCCTGGCTCGGTGAAGATGACCCCGGCCATGTCACCTGGGCGAACGATGTGATTGAGGGCGCCGCGGAGTTCGGGTTTTACCTGCGCAAGGATTCCAGTCTGGTCGACGTCAACGCCGGCGATGAAATGCCGGCCAGTGAGGATCTGCTGCAGCCACTCTCGGAAGCGGAGTTGCTGCAGTTCAACCGCACCAGCCCCGCTGAGATGTCCGCGCGGGTGTACAACGTTGCGCAATTTGCGGGGTTGCCGGGAGCGTTCGCAGATTGCGGTCTGGCGGGTGGCGCCAAGCGGTACCACGCCATCATCGGCGAGGGTTGCCACGAACTGGGACCGGCCAGAGCGCATGTCCTCAATCCACATTCATTTAGCCTGGGGGCTGTCGAAGCGGCCCCGGGAAATGGCTTCCTCACCCATCGATTCGGTGTCAAGCAGGTCCTCACTATTGGCGCCGGCGAATGGGAGGTCGTGCTGGGTGACGATCATTTTAGCGTGGGGCCGGAGGACACCGTATCGATTCCCGCCGGCATCTGGCGCAGTTTTCGCAATACCGGTACCGAGCCCGGCATCGCCTATCTCGCGACGTCCGGCGATCTGCATGCTGACATCGAGTGGGCGCCAGACGTTCTGCAACAGCTGGGCTAATTTTCCAACAGCGTACTAGCCGGGCCGCAATCGGCGCCGGGGGAGACACACAATGGCTACCTATCTCAAGACAGGCATTTCACAGGAACAGGCGGCGCAGAACAGCGCCCAGGTGCGGGCAACGGTCGAGGGCATTCTTGCCGATATCCAGGCGCGTGGTGACGCCGCGGTGCGCGAGCTGTCAGAGAAATTCGACAAATGGTCACCGGAAAGCTTCCGTTTGAGTGAAGAGCAGGTTCAGGCCTGCATCGACAGCCTGCCGCGGGAAACGCTCAAAGACATCAAGTTTGCGCAGGAGCAGGTCAAGAATTTTGCGCGCATTCAGCGCGAGTCCATGCTGGATGTCGAGGTCGAGACGCGGCCTGGCGTGGTACTGGGTCACAAACATCTGCCGGTCAACAGCGTGGGCTGCTATATCCCCGGCGGCAAGTACCCCCTGGTGGCGTCAGCCCATATGAGCGTGGCCACGGCCAAGGTGGCCGGTGTACCGCGAGTGATTGCCTGTGCCCCGCCTTTTAACGGTGAGCCCAACGCGGCTATCGTGGCCACCATGGCACTGGCCGGCGCGGATGAAATCTACTGCTTCGGTGGTGTGCAGGCGGTGGGCGCCATGGCGCTGGGGACAGATAGCATCGCCCCGGTAGACATGATCGTGGGCCCCGGCAATGCCTTCGTCGCCGAGGCCAAGCGGCAGCTGTTTGGCCGCGTGGGTATCGACTTACTGGCTGGCCCCACGGAAACCCTGGTGATCTGTGACGAGCACGGCTGTGACGGTGAGATGGCGGCGACCGACCTGTTGGGGCAGGCGGAGCATGGCCCCAATTCACCGGCCATACTACTGACGAATTCCGAGCAGCTCGCCCACGACACCATGGCCCAGATTGAGAAGCAGCTGCAGACCCTTGAGACCGCTGATATTGCCGGCCGCGCCTGGGAGGATTACGGTCAGGTGATCCTGTGCGAATCCTACGAGGAGATGGTGAAAGTGGCGGATGAGATCGCCTCCGAGCATGTGCAGGTGATGACCGAGGACCCAGACTTTTTCCTCGACAATATGACGAATTACGGTGCGCTGTTCCTCGGCCCCGAGACCAACGTTTCCTATGGTGACAAGGTCATCGGCACCAACCACACCCTGCCCACCAACAAGGCGGCGCGCTACACCGGTGGCCTCTGGGTCGGCAAGTTCATCAAGACCTGCACTTACCAGAGAGTGTCCCCGGAGGCGACGGTGGAAATCGGTGAGTACTGTTCGCGTCTCTGTGCGCTGGAGGGCTTTGCCGGCCACAAGGCCCAGGCCGACCTGCGGGTGCAGCGCTACGGCTAAGCGCTTCGCATGTCCGTTCACCAGAAAAACAGGGAATTCATCGGGCGCTTTCGCAGTGCTCTCTACGATCTCGACGCCGTGAAACTGCGGGGGCAACTCGAGGCTATTTTTGCCCCGGATGCCTTTATCCAGCTGGCATTCCCCCTGGGCACCATGACCGGCCCCGGGGCGCTCTATGAGCAGGCGTACGCGCCGTTATTGGGTTCCGTTCCGGACCTTGAGCGACGCGACTATATCGTTGTGGCGGGCCCCCAGGACGATGAGTGCTGGGTGGGTTGCGGTGGCTACTACACCGGTGTATTCGAGCACCCCTGGCTGGACATCCCCGCCACACGGCATCTGATGACCATGCGCTACTGCGAGTTCTTCCGGGTGGAAGACGAGAAGATTGTGGCCATGCACGGCCTCTGGGATATCCCCGAGTTGATGATCCAGGCCCGGGCCTGGCCCATGAGCCCCAGCCTTGGTCGCGAGATGCTGGTTCCCGGCCCGGCCACCCAGGACGGGATCGTTAGCGGGGCCTATGATGCAGATCGTTCAACCGCCAGCCTCGCCCTGGTGGAAAGCATGCTGGAAGGGCTGGGTGACTTCGCCGGCGGGCGCATCGGTGAACTGGACCCGGGCCCGTACTGGCACTCGAAAATGAACTGGTACGGCCCGGCGGGCATCGGCTCCAATCGACGTATCACGGGATTCCGCAACTGGCACCAGATTCCGTTTCGCAGCGGCCTGCCAGATACCGACAGCGACCGCGGCAAGCCTTACACGCAGTGCTATTTCGGGGATGGTGACTACGTCGCCTTTTGCGGTTTCGATGCCATGCACATGACGGTGGGCGGCGACGGCTGGCTGGGCATTGCCCCGCCCGGTAAACGCATCCGCATGACCAGTCTGGATTTCTGGCGCTGTGAGAACGGCAAGATCCGAGAAAACTGGGTATTGGTTGATCTGCTGGACGTCTACCAGAAGCTGGGGGTCGACGTGCTCCGTCGTATGCGGGAGTACACGGTTGACCGCCAGGCCAATCCTCCCGCGCTGTAAGCCAACGGAGACAGCACTATGAAGGGTTCACGCCCGGTACAGGCCGAGCTGACGGCCGACAATGACCTCAGCAAAACCGATGAAACGCTGGCGACTATTGATGCCATGGTGGACGGCCTGAATGATCACGATATTGAGGGTATGGGCCGCTTCTTCACCCCGGATTTCCGCTGGATGGGCAATGCCGGCTGCGGTTTCAAGCAGGGACTGAAGGAGTTTCAGGACGGTTGGCAGCGACCGTTCCAGGCGGCGTTTTCGGACAAGGTCTGCATTGACGAGGCGCGTATTACACAGGGTGAGTGGTGCGCCGCCTTCGGCCGCCAGGAAGCTGTTCACAGCGGCGAATTCATGGGTATAGCACCCACCGGCAAGCGCGTGGAGATCCGTTACATGGATTTCTGGAAAGTGGTGGACGGCAGGATCGTCGATAACTGGGTCATGGTGGACTTTCCCTACATCATGCGCCAGTTGGGCGTAGACCCATTTAGCGGCAACGGTTGGGAGAAATTTGATACAGCATCAATGCCTGTCCAGAACGGAGCATAAATGGTGCAAGATAGGGGGGCGAAACATGCGTGCAAGGCTCAGGCGGACCCCAAATGTCAGATTCAAGACCAAAAGCGCTCAGCGGGTGGCAGCTCGCCTGTCAAAGGGCGATCGTCCTGCGCAGCCTCAAGGTGGCGCTGGTGGTGGGCACGCTGTTGGCGCTGATCAACCACGGTGATCGCCTGCTCGGCGGCGGCCTGGACATGACAGCGCTGTTGAAGGTGGGCCTTACCTATCTGGTGCCCTATGCAGTCGCCACCTGGTCCGCAGTACAGACCTCCCTCGCGCGGGAGCATTCCGGGGACTGACCCAGATCAAGCCACCGCTTGGCAGCTCTGTTATCGTGGTGCCATCACCCAATGGTTCCCAGGGGCCTGAACATGCCGCGTATAACGAGCCTATTTGTTGGCGCCTGCCTGGCGATCCCCGCCGGGCCGGCCCTGGCTGAGAAGCTGCCGGCCTCCCAGCGCATCCAGGACGGTGAGGCAATTTATCGCTTCGCCTGCGCCCGCTGCCACGATCACGGCGAAGGCGGCGCCCCGGTCATTGGCGATACCCGGAGCTGGCAACCGCGCTCCAGCCTGTGGGAAGCGGTGCTGTTGGAGCACGCAGATCAGGGCTACCTCGCCATGCCTGCGAGTGGCGGCGATTCCCGGCTCACGGACTACGACGTGGAGGTGGCTGCCGAGTACATTCTCTCCGTCACCTTCCCGGAACGAATAGCGGACTGAGCACACCTGCGGCGTTGTTACCGGCCCAGGCAACCCAACCCCCCATGCCACCCCTGGATGTCTCCCAGTTTATGAATCCCGCCGCCTGGCCCCATGCGGTGGGCGAAGTGAAGATGATCGAAACCCATACCGCCTGGGTCTTCCTCACCGGAGAGCTGGCCTACAAGATCAAGAAGCCGGTGAATTTCGGTTTCCTGGATTTCTCCAGCCTGGAGAAGCGCGAACACTGCTGCCGCGAGGAACTGCGCCTCAATCGCCGGCTGGCACCGGATTTGTACCTGGAGGTGTTGCCGGTCACGGGCACGCCGGCGGCGCCGCGCCTGGGCGGTGACGGCGCGGCTATCGACTACGCGGTAAAGATGCGGCAGTTCGACACCCGCGCCGGCTTTGATGAACTGGCCCGCCGCGGTGAGGTCACCGCGGCCCATATCGACCGCGCCGCCGAGGTGCTGGCGGGCTTTCACGACAGGGCGGCGGTGGCAGACACCGCTGGCGACTACGGTACCGCCGCCGCGACGGCCTACCCGGTACTGGAGAATTTCGAGCAGATTGCCCCAAACCTGCCACACCAGGCCTCGGATTTTATACCCATGTTTGAGGACCTTGAGCGCTGGAGTCGATCCTGTTGCAGGACGCTTGAGGCCGAGTTTGCTGCGCGGCTTGAGGGCGGTTTTGTGCGTGAATGCCACGGCGACCTGCACCTGCGCAATATCGTCCTGTGGCGGGGAGAGGTGGTGCCCTTCGATTGCCTGGAGTTCAACCCGTCCTTGCGCTGGATCGATGTGATGAGCGAGCTGGCCTTCCTGCTGATGGACCTGGACGATCACGGCCTGGCTCCCCTGGCGCGGCGCCTGCTGAATGCCTACCTCGAACACACCGGCGACTACCGCGGATTGGTTGTGCTGCGGTTCTACCAGGTTTATCGGGCCATGGTACGCGCCAAGGTGGAGAGCCTGCGGCTGGCCCAGCTAGACCATGAAGACGCCGCCATGCGGGCGGAGTTGCGTAAATACCTGCGACTCGCCGACAGCTATACCGCCGCGCCCCGGCCGCGCCTGTTGATCGCCCACGGCCTGTCGGGCTCGGGCAAGACCTTTGTTTCCCAGCGCCTGCTGGAGGCGGCCGGGCTGGTACGCCTGCGCTCGGATGTTGAGCGCAAGCGCCTGTTTGGCATTGCGCCGCTGGAATCCAGCGGTTCTGATCGCGATGCCGGCATCTATTCTCTGGCGGCCAATACCGAGACCTACCAGCACCTCCTCGCGCAGGCGGAAGCACTGCTCGATACGGGCTGGCCGGTGCTGGTGGACGCGGCCTTCCTCAAGCGCGAGGAGCGCGAGGCCTTTCGCAAGCTGGCCCAGAGGCTGAACGTGCCCTTTGCGATCATGCACTGCGAGGCGGAGATGGCAGTCCAGCGCCAGCGGGTGGCGGCCCGCCGTGGTGATGCCTCGGAGGCGGATATCGCCGTGCTGGAACTGCAGCTCGAGCGCGAGGAGCCGCTGGCCGCGGATGAGCAGGTCGATACCATCAATGTCGATACCACTGACAGTCCAGGGCTCGAGGAGTTGCTGGCGTTCCTGGCGTGAACCGGCAGAGGTCTCAGGCCGCGGTGGCGGGCTCGACCGCGCCTGACGTTTCAGTAGCCTTCTTTTCCGTGGCGAGGTACAACAGCGGCCCGAACGAGCCCGAGAGCAGGGTGGCAACCACCCAGGGCCAGGGGTTGCGTCCCCGCGCCCGTGCATCCGGGATCATCCACACGAACACCAGCAGCAGGGCAATCACCAGGTCGGTAAACACCTGCCAGCCCGCGGGGCTGTGGCGGTGGTAATCAAATATGCCGAGGTAGCCCACCTCCATGACCGCGTACACGGTCAGCAGGCTAAAAGGAATAAGTACGATGATGGCGAACAGTTTGCGGTGAGTCATAACGCGCTCCGGGTTGGTGTGGCTGTTGCTTCTGGCGGAGCTTGGCCCCTGGGGAGGTAGTGCGGCAATTACCTCAGAGGTTATAGATCACTAGCCGGGCTTGTCGGAGAATGCCCGATCAGACGTCCCGAGAAGAGACCTGCCATGAGCGTGATCGCCCAGGATTTCAGCCAGGTATGCCGCCAGTGGCGACAGTTCCGCAAACTGTCGCAATTGGAGTTGGCGCTGGCCGCCAATGTCTCCCAGCGGCACGTGAGCTGGCTGGAAACGGGGCGTAGCAAGCCCAGCCGGGAAATGGTGATCCGCCTGTCCGAAGCCATGGACGTGCCGCTGCGGGAACGCAATGCACTGCTGAAGGCGGCGGGCTTCAACGCCATCTATAGCGAGTCCCGCCTGGAGGACCCCGGCATGGCGCCGGTGCTGGAAGCGGTGGAGCGCATGCTGGGCCACCATGAGCCGCTGCCGGCGATGGCGGTGGACCGCCTGTGGAATATCAAGCGCATGAATCGCGCCGCCGGGCTGATGCTGGACCTGGGTGGAGACCTGGCCGCCGTGCAGCGGGAGATTGGTTTCGGCGATGAGTTGAATATTGCCCTGCTGGCGGTGCACCCGGATGGCCTGCGCCGCTATATCGCCAACTGGGATGAAATGGGCCCTTCCTTCAGCCGGCGCCTGCGCGTCGAGGCGGCGGCCTCCGGCGATCCGGCAGTACAGTCACTGTTTGAGCGCATGCTGGAGTTCGCCGACGTAGATGGCGACATCACCCCGGCCACCTACAATCTGCAGCCGGTGATACCACTGGTGCTGGAAGTCGATGACCTGCGGCTGAGCCTGTTCTCGGTAATCTCCACCCTCGGGACGCCGCAGGATGTCACCGCGGACGAGCTACGCATTGAATCCTTCTACCCCACGGATGCCGCCACCGGCGCTTTCTTCGACAGCATGGCCAAAGGTCACTAGGGCATGGACAAGCTGATCGCGGCGCTGTTGGTAGCGGTGGGATTGATTAACTTGCTGCCGATGGTCGGCGTATTGTCGGGCGCGCGGATTGCCGCCGGCTACGGGATCGACCTCCCGGGCCCCGACCTGGAAATCCTGCTGCGCCACCGGGCGTTGCTGTTTGGTGTGCTGGGAGGTTTTATTGTCTATGCCGCGTTCCTGCCGGCGCTGCAGTGGCCGGCCGTGGTGCTGGCAGGGTTATCCATGGCAGGGTTCCTGCTGCTGGCCTGGTCGGTGGGCGGCTACAACGCTGCCCTGGCGAAGGTCGCCCTGGTCGATGCGATCGGGCTGGTGTTGCTGGCGGCCGCGGTACTGCTGAAGCTACAGGCCGGCGCGCAGGCGACCGCCTAGAACAGGGCATCCTGGCGGGGCATGGGCCAGGGTGGCAGTGGCGCCAGAGAGCAGCGGGTGCGCAGCGCGTTGTGGAATTCCTCGGCGAAGGCCGGGCAGCGCTGGTTGTTGGGGCAGTGCACCATAAAGTAGCAGTCGTAGCCCGCCGCGAGGTATTGCGTCATGCGCGTCAGCCACTCCTCCACATACGGGCTGTTTTGCTGCGGGTCTGGGTGCAACACCACGCGGGCGTACACCAGGTCGTTGTAGACTGTGTCCAGCACCGGCACGTCGGGTTTCTTGTGGCGCGCCGCCAGCACCTCGGGATGCTGGCTATCACCGCGGTAGATGGGCCGGCTGTCGAACATCACCCGGCCGGCTCCGGTGTTCTCCAGGAGTGACTCCACCAGGGCGGGTTCGCGAAAGAAATCCAGGTGCCGCAGCTCCAGGGCATAACGGTGTTCTCCGGGTAACGCCTCAAACAGCCGTTCCAGGACTCCGATGTCGTCCGGGCCCAGCCGCGCCGGACACTGCACCAGGAAGGGCCCCAGGTGCTCGCCCAGTGGCTCCATCACTTCCATAAATGCTGACAGTTGGCGCCAGTCCGGGTGGCGCTCGTGAGTGATGACCTGGGGAATCTTGAAGCTGAAACGAAAGCCGGTGCCAGTCACCGCCTCGCGCCAGCGGCTTACCGTGTCGGCGTCGGGCACGCGATAAAAGGTTGTGTTGCCCTCCACCGTGTTGAACACCCGGGCATAGTGCCCCAGGGTGGTCTGTCCGGCGCCCGGGCGCGGGAAGTACTCCCCGGTCCAGCCGGGGAAGCCCCAGGCGGGCAGGCCGAGGTAGTACCCTGGGCTGGTGGTGTCAGAAGCGATAGCTGAGATAGGCCATGGCACCCAGCAGATCGACCTCGTACTCCTCCCGTGAGCGGCCGCCGGGGTCATGCTCCAGTTCGACGTCGGTGTACTGCACGCCAACGCCGACGCCGAACTTACCGCCAAAGCTGTGATCGAAGCGCAGCGAGGCGTAGACCAGCCGGCCGTCGTAGTCCTCATAGCTGGCGCTCAACCAGCCTGCATTGAAGCGAATCGCATTGCGCGCATCGAAGGCGTAGTCGGCAAAAAACCGCGCGTTGGGCACTGGCGCCAGGATGCTGTCGGTGCTGTCACTGAAGTCCAGCACTTCGTCGCCTGCCGTCAGCCGCGCGGTCAGGCCGGCTTCAAACACAAAGCTGTGCAGGCCGAGCCCGGCTCCCCATTCGTAGTTGCGCCCCTTGCCGACGCTGTAGGCCACGTCGAGGATATATGCATCGAGCCGCAGTTCACTGTCCAGTGACGCCCCCGCCGGGTAGACCTCGCCGTCAAAGTTGAAGCTGTCCTGTATGGTGCCGCCGCCTTCTTCGTCGAAGCTGTTGTAGGTAAAGGTGGTGGTCCACCGCTCGGCGAAGCGCCAGCGGCCGCCGGCATAAAACACGGTAGCGGTATCGTCGATGCCCATATCCTGCAGGTCGATAGACGTTTCCGGCAGGGGGTCCACGACCACGGCAACGTCGGCCTTGGTGTCGGTGTACTGGATGCCCATCTGCAGTTCGAATTTTGAATCGAAGATCGGGTGTACACCTTCCTGGGCCAGGGCTGTAAGCGGCATCAGCAGGGCCAATGTCGTTGTTGCCAGGGCTTTGCGCATGAACGGGTCTCTTTGCGTTGGCTGACGGTGGCTGGCAGTCTCGCCGCAAATTCGCCGCTTGTCCAACCGGTGAGCATGTCGCACCATGGCAGAAAAATAATAACGGAGAGAACGCTATGCGCCAGAAACCGCCGCTTTGGTTCTGGATTGTCAGCGCGCTGGGCCTGCTGTGGAACCTGGCAGGTGTCGCCGCCTTCCTGCACGAAATGTTCATGATGGACCTGGGCGGCCTGCCGGAGGTACAGCGCATCTACTTCGAGGAGCGTCCGCTGTGGGCCACCGCGGGCTATGCGGCGGCGGTGCTGGGCGGGCTGCTGGGCTGTGTGGCCCTGCTGCTGCGCAAGGAGTGGGCGCTGCCGATGCTGCTGATTTGCCTGGTGGGCATCGTGATTCAGATTTTCCATTCGCTGGCGCTGGGGAATGCCCTGGAAGCCTTCGGCCCGCAGGGCCTGGCGCTGCCGTTTATGGTGTTCGCCATCGCCTGCCTGCTGACCTGGTTCGCCTACTACGCCCGCCACCGCCAGTGGATCGATTGACGTGGCCGATTCGGGGTGGACCTTGATAGGCTTAGCCGTCCAAGCAGGAGGACATTGCCATGACTGAAAAACAGGCTGATTTCCGCGCCATGACCGAGGCCTCGAAGGAGGACTGGGGCGTGATTTCCGAGCACATGAGGGAGTTTATGCGTGGTCTGCCGGCGCGCCTGGTAAGCCACCTGGAACTGCTACGCGGTGACTACGGCGGCTACCCGGTCGACCGGCTCGAGCACTGCCTGCAGACAGCCAGCCGCGCCCTGCGCGATGGACGCGACGAGGAATACGTGGTCTGTGCCCTGCTGCACGATATCGGCGATACCCTCGGCCCGGCGAACCATGCCGACGTGGCGGCCGTGCTCCTGGAGCCCTACGTCTCAGAGGAAAACCACTGGATCGTCAAGCACCATGGCATCTTCCAGGGCTACTACTTCTTCCATCACGTGGGCCTGGACCGGGATGCGCGGGAGGCCTTCCGCGACCATCAGTACTTCGATGCCTGCGCGGAATTCTGCGAGAAGTACGACCAGAACAGCTTTGACAAGGACTACGCTAGCGAGCCGCTGGAGACCTTCCTGCCGATGATCGAGCGGGTGTTTGCGAAACCCCGTCGCTCGCTTTACAAGCGCAATCAGCAAGACCTGGCCGAGGCCTCCTGACCCTGGCGGCGGATGTCGCGCTGGCCGAGTGGTATCCCGGCCTGCGTCACCTCCACGTCGGCGCCGTGCTGCTCAGCGGCGCTTTGTTCACCCTGCGCGGTTTGGCCGTGCAGCTCAGGATGGATTGGGGCATGGCCGCGCCCACGCGCTATTTCAGCTATGGCGTCGACACGGTGTTGCTGGCGGCGGCTCTGCTGCTGGTGGTCAGCCTGCCGGCGGCGATGTTTGCCAACGGCTGGCTGTTGGCAAAGCTGGGTTTGCTGGTGGCTTACATCGTAGCCGGCAGCCTCGCCCTGAAGCGGGCGCCGGGGCAGTCCTGGAAGCGCGCTTTCCTGCTACTGGCCCTGGTGCTCTATGCCAGCATGTTCCTGATCGCGCGCCGTCATGACCCGTTGGCGCCACTGCGCGCCGTCGGCCTGTAGTTGTGTGGAACTGCCTGTAGCGGTTTGGTAGTGGCCTATTGGGGCGGCACGGAGAAGCCATCCAGCACCGGCGTGTGCTCGGTGTTGAAGTGGCTGGACAGGCTCTCGTGCAGGGCCTCAACAGACCAGGTGCCGTCGGGGTGGTTGAAGCGCGGTCCGAAGCGCGGTCGTTCCAGCACATCCACCTGGTTGCCCCACACCACCATGACTTCCCCGGAAATATGTCCCGCCTCCGGCGAGGCCAGGTAGCCTACCAGCGGCGCGACGTTGGCCGGGTGAAAGGCATCAAAACCCTGCTCCGGGGCGGCAAACATCTCTGCGGTAATACCCGAGTTGGTCATGTCGGTGCGAGCCCGCGGCATGATCACGTTGCAGGTGACGCCGTACTTCATCAGCAGTTGGGCGGCTCCCATGCTCATGGCGATAATGCCGGCCTTGGCGGCGGCGTAGTTGGGCTGACCGGCGCTGCCGAAGATGGCTGCCTCGGAAGAGGTGCTGATCATGCGGCCATAGACGCTGCCCTCCTGCTTGGCTTTGCCGCGCCAGTAGCCGCTGGCGTTGCGCATGTTCACGAAGTGGCCGCGCAGGTGCACTTTCACGACGGAGTCGAATTGTTCGTCGTCCATATTGAAAATGGTCTGGTCGCGGCAGAAACCCGCGTTGTTGACCATGATGTTCACGTCCCCATAGGCATCCAGGGCGGCCTTGAACAGGGCGTTGGCGTCGCCGGTATCGGCGCAATCGCCGTGCCAGGTCAGCGCCTCGGCGCCGAAGCCGCGAATCTCTTCGGCAGTCGCCTCGGCGGCTTCCCGTGCGTCGTCGCGGTCGATGTCGTTGATCACCACCCGCGCGCCCTGGCGCGCCAGTTGCAGCGCCTCCTCGCGACCCAGCCCGCGACCCGCGCCCGTGACAATGGCTACCTTGCCGCTCAAATCACCCATGCTTGTTTCTTCCCGTGCTTACAGTCTTTCGATAGTCCTGCCGAAGCGCGCCAGATTCCGGCGACCTACAATCTTTCGATAATGGTGCCGGTGCCATTGGCGGCGCCGCAGCACATGGCCACCAACGCGGTGGTCTTGTCCTGCTGTTCCAGGTTGACCAGCGCCTCACCGATCAGGCGCGCACCGGTGGAGCCCACCGGGTGGCCCAGGGCAATGGCGCCGCCGCGCATATTGACCCTGTCTATGTCGGCGTCGAACACCCGCTGCCAGGACAGCACCACCGAGGCAAAGGCCTCGTTGATCTCGACCACGTCGATGTCAGCCATAGTCATGCCGGTTTTCCTGAACAGCAACTCGGTGACGTTCACCGGGCCATCCAGCAGGTAATACGGGTCAGAGCCAGCGACTGCACCCTGGATGATGCGCGCGCGGGGCTTCAGTCCACGGGCCTTTGCCTCGTCGGCGCTCATAAAAAGCACCGCGGCTGCGCCGTCTGATATCTGTGATGAAGTGCCCGGTGTGTGCACACCGCCCTCGTTGAGAATGCGCAGGTCGGCCAGGCTCTCCATGGTGGTGGGGCGCATACCCTGGTCGCGGGTTACCGTCTTCGTTTCCCCGGTGGGCTGCATGCCGTCGCCCATCACCGGCGCCTGCACCGGGATCACCTGGGGAAACAGGCCCTCGTCCCAGGCGCGTATGGCGTTGGTCTGCGAGCGCACGGCCAACTCGTCACAATCCTGCTTGCTGATGCCGCGGTTGGCGGCGATTCGGTCGGCGGCCTCGAACTGGGATTGGGCCTGGTCCCAGGGCCAGTCCTCGGTGATGAAATAGCCTGGCCCATGCATGGCACTGGCGCCCAGGCCCACCCGGCTCATGGATTCCACCCCGGCGGCGATGCCAATGTCGATCTGCCCGGCGTCGATCAGTGCGGAGACAATGTGGGTGCAGGTTTGCGCGGATCCGCACTGCGTATCCACCGTGCTGCAGCCCGCGGTGTATTCGGCGCCGAGATGCAGCCAGGCGTTCTTGGCGAGATTGTTGGACTGCTCCCCCGCCTGGGTGACGCAGCCGGCATAGGTTTGCTCCACGTCGCCATAGGCAAGCCCGTTGCGCTCCACCAGAGCCCTGTAGGTTTCCGCCAGCAAGGCCACCGGGTGCATACCGCTGAGGTCGCCCACTACCGGCTTGCCACGCCCGATGGGGGTGCGAACCACGTCCACAATCACTGCTTCCGGCATCCTGATCTCCACGTTGATTGAGGCGGCAGATAATAGCAAAAGCCTCCCATCGCCAGCGCACGGGTCGGCCCTGGGTGGGAAATCGCCGGTGCTGGTCAGATAGCTTGAACTACCTGGAAAGCCTCAGGCCTTGAGCTGATCGCCGATCGGCAGGTCGCGAATGCGCTGGCCACTGGCCGCGAAAATCGCGTTGGTCAGCGCCGGCGCGAGCGGCGATATCGGCGGTTCCCCGACACCCGAGGGCGGGTGTGGGCTGTCGACGATGTAGGTCTCCACGATGCGCGGGGCGTCACGGAGACCGGCGAGCTGATAGTTGTGGAAGTTGTCCTGCTGGACGCGGCCTCTCTCCAGGGTAATCTCCAGCCGCAGTGCGGTACTGATGCCGTCGTGCACACCGCTTTCCATCTGCGCAATGACGCCGTTGGGGTTTACTGCCAGCCCGCAATCGATAGCGCCTACCACGCGGTCGATGCGCAGCTCACCGCCGTCGACCGTCACGTCGACCACGTAGGCGGCGTAGCCGCCAAAGGTGAAGTGGCCGGCGATGCCACGCCCCCGGCCGTTAGGCAGGGACTTTCCCCAACCGGCCTTTTTCGCGGCCAGCTTCAACACGCCGGCCAGCCGGCCGGGATCAAACACCGGGCCGCCGTGTTGTTCGTAGGGCAGCTCCCGCGACTCGCCCAGCAGTGCAAGCTGGTAGGCCAGGGGGTCCTGCCCGGTGCGGTGAGCGAGTTCGTCAAGGAAGCTCTGCACGGCGAAAGCGTTGGCATAGTGGGCGGGGGCGCGCCAGGAGCCCCGCGGCACGCCGGATTGCATGGAGTAGTATTGCAGTTGCACATTGGGTAGCAGTCGCCGCGGCGGATCGTCCGGGTACAGCTCCGCCTCCCACATCTTGTCCGCTTCGACATTGGGGCGGCGATAGTATTTGGAGGGGCTGGCCAGCTGGTGACGCCAGCCCGTCAGCCGGCCCCTGTCGTCCAGTGACGCACGCAGGCGGTGCAGCCCGCAGGGCCGGTAGAAATCGTGCTTGAGGTCATCCTCACGGGTCCACTGCAGCTTGACGGGACGCTTTACCGCCATCGATATCAGCGTGGCTGGTGCCACTTTGATGCCGTCCACCCTGGCGCTGATCAGCAACCTCTTCGCAGATCCGCGTCAGC